>NZ_JBFBAJ010000002.1:303047-558514 GCF_040682215.1 Actinoplanes sp. NPDC051346
ACGTTGTCGTCGAACCGGTCGATCACCGTCCCGGAGGGTTGCACCGCGGTCGGGGTGCGCTCGTGTGTGTTCACCAACCTGGATCCGACGTTGTCGTACACGTTCCGGGTCGAGGCGGTGGGGCCCTCGGGCGGCACGCTGTCGGCGGCCAGCTCCACCGGGGTGTTCCCGAACAAGCCGGGCGCCCCCGGCAAGCCGACAGTGGTCAACGGCGTTCCGGGCACCGTGACGGTCAATTGGACGGAGCCGGAGTCCGGCGGACCGGTCCTGACGTACTCGGTGCGGTCGCTGCCGGAGGTCAACCCGCCGGCCGGCTGCACCAACCAGGCGGTGTTCAGCTGCACCTTCACGGGTCTCGACCCGGCGGAGTCGTACACCTTCCAGGTCACCGCCACGGGCCCGTCGGGCAGCGAGGTGTCGCCGAGATCGGATCCGGTGTCCCCGGGTGCCCCGGCCGCTCCGGGCACGCCGACCGTGGCCGTCACCGCGCCGAACACGGTGCGGGTCACCTGGACGGCGTCGCCCACCAGCGGGGGAGCCGTCACCGGCTACACGGTGACCTCCGACCCGGTCGTCACGCCGCCCGCGGGCTGCGTGCTCACCGCCTCGTTGAGCTGTGACTTCACCGGTCTCGACGCCGCCAAGGCCTACACCTTCCTGGTGACGGCGGTCGGCGGCGCGGGCCGGACACCGTCGGTGGCGAGGTCGACGCCGATCACCCCGGCAGCGGCCGGGGTGCCGGGCACGGCCACGGTGCAGTTCGTCTCGGCCGGAACGGTCCGGGTCAACTGGACGGCGCCGGTCGGCGGCGGACCGGTCGACAACTACACGGTCACCGCCACGCCGGACGGCGGCAGCCCGCAGCCGGGCTGCACGAACGTGACTGCGCTCACATGTGACATCGCGGGGCTCGACGCCACCAAGACGTACACGTTCCTGGTGACGGCGAACGGCAAGGCGGGTAACACGCCCGCCGCGGCGCAGTCCGCGCCGCTCAGGCCGGCCGCCCCGGGCACACCGGCCGCACCGGCCGTGCAGCTGGGCGGGCCCCACGCGGTGCGGGTGACCTGGGAGGCGCCGGTTGGCGGCGGCCCGGTCGCGCAGTACTCGGTGGTGTCCGACCCGGCGGTGCCCGCGCCGGCGGAGTGCACGAATGTGACGGCCCTGGCCTGCACCTTCGGCAATCTGGACAGCGGTGTGCAGTACACGTTCCGGGTCGTGGTGACCGGACCCGTCGGTGGCGCGATCACCGGCGCGGCCTCGTCACCGATCATCCCGGGGCCGCCGGACGCGCCCGGCCGCCCCACGGTGGCCCTGACCGGTGTCGCCAACCAGGTGCGGGTGAGCTGGGAGGCGCCCAGCGAGGGTGCCGGCATCCAGGGCTACACCGTGCAGTCCACTCCGGGACGGCTGGGATGTGACGTGGCTGCCACGGCGGCCGCCACCTCCTGTGTGGTGTCGAACCTCAGCCCCACGCAGGCGTACACGTTCCGGGTGCTGGCCGTCGGCGTGACGTCCAGTGGCAACTCGGGCTTCAGCCCGCAGTCTGTCGCGATCACCCCGGGCGCGTTGGCGGCACCGACCGACGTCGACGTCGTCGCGGCGAACCGGCAGATCGCCGTGTCGTGGACGGCGTCGGCGAACGCGGGAAGCAAGGTGGCGTACTACCGTGCGACGGCCACTCCGGGTGGAGCCAGCTGCCAGACGGCGGACGGCACCACCACCGACTGCGCCATCACCGGGCTGACCAACCTGACCGCGTACACGGTGCAGGTGGTCGCGATCGGCGTCGAGGGCACGGGCAACTCTTCGCCCAGTGCGGCGTCGGCGCGGGTGCGACCCACTGCCGGCCCGCCCGGAGCACCGACCAACGTGACGGCGGCACCGCGTAACGGCAGTGCGCTGGTCACCTGGGCGGCACCGGCGTCGACCGGTGACGGCATCGCCCGCTACGTCGCTACGGCTTCCGGCACGCCGGACGGCCAGGCGTGCGTCACCCCGGACGGCGTAACCCTCAGTTGCGTCATCACCGGCCTGACGAACGCCAACGAGTACCGGATCACGGTCGTGGCGGTCGGTCGGGCGGCGAGTGGCATCTCGGCGCCCAGCACACCGCCCGCGGCGGTGACCCCGGCGGCCCCGCCCGCGGCGCCCACCGGCGTCACCGTCACACCCGGCACGTCGGACCTGACGGTCCGCTTCACTCCGGGCGAGGGGGGATCGGCGGCCGTGAACTTCACGGCCACCGCGGTCGGCGGTCCGTCCGCCGGTCCCTGCACGACGGCCAACGCGACGACGTACACCTGCCCCATCACCGGTGTGCAGCCCGGCCTCACCTACACGGTGACGGTGGTCGCCAACTCGGCGACCGCGGGCCTTCGCTCGGCGCCGAGCGCGCCGTCCGACACGGTGACGGCGTCGGCCTGGGCCGCGCCGACGCTGCCCAACCTCGCTCCGTCGGGGACCGCCCTGCTGGGTCCGTTGACCAGCTCGGCCGGTACAGCGTTGACGCTGGGTGGCACGACCACGCTGAGTGGGGCGGGGTTCGCCCCGTACGCCCGCCTCACCATCGGGTACTACCCGGGTCCGGGTGTCCTCGGATACGTGGTGGCGGACTCGACGGGCGCGTTCAGCGTGCAGGTGACGTTGAACACCGGAGCCGGGACGCGGACTCTCGTCGTGGGGGGTAGGCAAACCCCCACCTCGACCTCGTCCCGTTACCGGAACCTGACGGTGACCGTCGCCGGGTAGGGCGGTGCCGCTAGCGCGGTAACAGCGGTACACACGGGTCACCCCGGAGCCTCGGCTCCGGGGTGACCTGCTTCCGGGGCACGGGTTCCTCGCGACTGACGATTTACATGAATCGATATCGATGCCAGGATCGTGACACCGAGATCATGCGGTGTCCGCACAGTCGTCGACCCGGCAGCGGCACCCAGCAGAAGGGAACCTGATGCGCCTACGTCGTGCGCTTGCCCTCGGCACCGCCCTGTTTGCGACCGCCGGCAGCCTGCTCGTCGGCACCGCCCCCGCTCAAGCCGCCCCCGCCCCCGCTCCCGCCCCCGCCCCCGCTCCCGCCGGGCAGGCTGCCCCGGCGCTCGCCGCCCGGGCGGTCACGCTCGCCTCGACCATCAGGCTCAACAACTGCTCCGCCTCCCTGGTCCGCTACCCGAACTCCGCCAGCACCGACCGGGCGATGATGCTCACCAACGGGCATTGCTACGAGGGCGGCTTCCTCAATGCCGGGCAGGTGCTGCAGAACCGGTCCAGTAGCCGCTCCGGAACCCTGCTCAACAGCACCGGCGGCGCCCTGGGCACGCTCCGCGCCGACCGCCTGCTGTACGCGACGATGACCGGCAACGACGTCGCCCTCTACCGGCTCACCAGCACGTACGCCACGATTCAGAATCGCTTCGGGACCACCGCGCTGACCCTGTCGAACACCCACCCCACCGCGGGCACCTCGATGAGCATTCCCTCCAGCTACTGGCGCCGGATCTGGAACTGCAAGATCGACACCTTCGTCGGCACGTTGCGCGAGAGCCAGTGGACCTGGCATGACTCGATCCGGTACGACACCGCCTGCGACACCATCGGCGGCACCTCCGGGTCGCCGATCGTCGACGCGAGCACCGGCCAGGTCGTGGGGATCAACAACACCGGCAACGAAGACGGCCAGATGTGCACGCTGAACAACCCCTGCGAGGTTGCCCCGGACGGCACCACGCAGGCGTACGAGGGGCAGAGCTACGGCCAGCAGACGTACTGGTTCACCACCTGCCTCACCAGCGGCCGAGTGATCGACTTGACCATCTCGGGCTGCCTGCTCACCAAGCCGTGACGTCGTGGCCCGGCGGGCTGTCGCCCGCCGGGCCACGATCCGCGCCGGTGGGTCGAATGTGCGGATTCGCAAACCGGCTGGTGGTCGACCGGTGGCCATTTGCCGCGGGCCGGAGTGCGGTGAGCAGATCCACACGTGCGAAACGCGGACGCGAGGCGATGGTCGGCGGAACTAAGCTCTGCGGGCTCACCCCCGTGGACGGAGATTCATGCGCACGAAGCATTTTCTGGCCGGCGCCCTCGCCGCTGTCACCCTGACCGTGATCGGTGGCTGCGCCGCTCAGAAGATCGAGGCTCTGGAGCCGAAGCTGGAGTTGCGTAACGCCGCGCAGCAGCTCGCCGACGCCCAGCAGGCCGGTTTCACCCTCAAGGTCACCGGCAACGCCGACGACCTGATCGCCGCCATCAACATGCAGGCGAAGCAGGACAAGTCGGCCGAAGCGGCAGTGACCGCCGAGGACGCCACCGTCATGCGCCAGCTGTTCAAGTCCTCCTTCACGATCGCCTACGACAAGGCGGGCGCGGGCCCGGAGGACGACCAGTCGATGATCGCCGCGACCGTGGACGGCGTCGCCGGCACCGAGATCCGTTACGTCGACGGGAAGCTGTACGCGAAGGCCCCCGTCGCCGAGCTGGCCACCAAGTTCGGCGCCAGCGCCGCCGAGGTCGAGTCGCTCAGCGGTGCGGCCGTGGGGGACCTGCCCGGCCTGGACGCCTTCTTCGACGGCAAGTGGGTGGCCGTCGACGGCAAGGAGATCACCGACCTGGCCAGCGCCGGCGCCGGGCTGCCGGCGCAGGACCTGGAGCAGAAGAAGGTGATCGAGGAGCTGACCGCCAGCGCCACCAACCTGGTCGAGGGCGCGACCGTCACGCGCGACAGCGCCGACGACAAGCACCTCATCGTCACCTCGTCGAGCACGAAGGCGTACGCGGAGGCCAAGCGGTTCGCCTCGGCTGTCGACAAGGAACTCGTCCGCGAGTTCACCGCGCCGCCCAAGGACCGGCCGATCGTGCTGGACCTGTGGATCGACGGAGGCAAGCTCACCGCGGCCGAGCTCAACGTCCTGCAGTTCGTCGACGGCGCCACCGGCCGGGTCGCGGCCCGCCTTGAGGTCACCACCGGCCTTCCGATCGCCGTGCCGGAGGGCGCTGCCAAGATCGACTTGGCGGGCCTGCTCGGTCCTGGCGCGACCGACTGATCCA
Organism: Actinoplanes sp. NPDC051346; assembly: GCF_040682215.1. Classification (NCBI taxonomy): domain Bacteria; kingdom Bacillati; phylum Actinomycetota; class Actinomycetes; order Micromonosporales; family Micromonosporaceae; genus Actinoplanes; species Actinoplanes sp. NPDC051346. The sequence continues at coordinate 308,091 of NZ_JBFBAJ010000002.1, forward strand.
TGGAGAAGGGGATCACCCCTTCTTCTTTTTGCCACCCTTGCCGTGTCCGCCCTTTCCCTTGTTTCTCTTGTCGTTCTTGGCTTCCTGGTCGTTCTCATGGGCGATGGTCCGAGTGGGCGGCTCGGCCTGCTCGGCGGCGGACAGGACCAGGTCGCATCGGGTGCCGTTCAGTCGGAACTCGGTGGGCAGGGCGGTGGCGGCCCGGTAGGTGCCGTCGAGTCCGGTCGACGCGGATGCTCGCGCGGGCAGGTCACCCCCACGTGCCTGCACCGTGCGACCCGTCTGCCGCCAGGTGGCGTTCCAACCGCGGGTCAGTGTCTGTTCGGCGGGAAAGGTGAACGTCAGCCGCCAGTCCCGGATCGTCGTGGGTCCGGTGTTGGCGATCGTGACGGCGGCGGTGAACCCGCCCTTGACCGCACGTCGGACGGCGTAACGGACGCTGCAGCTCGAATCGGGCTGTTGGGGAGCGGCTGCCACGGCGGGTGGCGCGGCCAGGGCGGGGACTTGGATGTCGCCCGTCTCGCCGGGCCAGGTGACGCCGACTCCGGCCGTCAGTAGCAACGCCGCCGCGCCGGTCAGCGCCAGCGCCGTGCGCCGGCGCCCGCTGCCAGCCGGGATTTTGAGGGTCACCGTAGGACTCTCGGCGCTGGCGGCGGCGCCGGCGATCGGCAACGGGGCGGGCACGAGGCCGGCCGCGAGGGCGAGGACGCGGGCCGCCTCGACCGCGTCGGGCCGGTCGGCGGGGTCTTTGCGCAGGCACTGTTGGCAGAGGTGCACCACCTCAGGCGGCAATCGCGCGATCGGTGGCAGCGGTGCCGGCTCCTCATGGCGGTGGGCCGCGAGCATCTCTCCGGCGGTGGCGGCCGGCCAGGGGAGATGCCCCGTCAACGTCCGGTACAGCACCAGGCCGAGCGCGTACACGTCGGCCGCGGCGCTGACCGGGCCGCCGTCGATCCGCTCCGGCGCGAAATAGGCCGGCGTACCCAGCACCTGGCCGTCAGACTCGTCCGCCTCGCCGACCATGGCCGAGATGCCGAAGTCGACGAGCTTGACCTCGGCGTCGGTGACGAGCACGTTGGCGGGCTTGACGTCGCGGTGCACGATGCCTCGCGCGTGCGCGGCGGTCAACGCGGCGGCGACCTGGGCGCAGACCGCCACCGCCCGGTGCCACGGCAGGGCGCCGTCGACCAGCACCTGCGCCAGCGACGGGCCGTCCAACAGCTCCATCACCACGTACGGCTGGGCCGGGCCGCCGTCCTCAGACAGCTGGCCGTAGTCGTAGATCTCCACGATGTTCCGGTGGTGCAGTGCGGCCACGGCACGGGCCTCCCGGTGCACCTGCTGGAGCACCTGGGGAGAGGGGGCCGTGTCCGGTGTGAGCACCTTGACCGCTACATCCCGGCCGAGGACCTCGTCATGGGCGCACCACACCACCGACATGCCTCCGGCGGACACCCGCCGACGCAGCCGGTACCGCCCACTCAGCAATTGCCCAGCCCTCATGGCCGGTATCGATGCCCGTATGCAGGGGGTCCGAAACGGCGAGGCGCGCGGCTCTTACGTCCGCCAGTTCGTCACGACGGCCGGCGAGGGCGTCGCCTCACGCGGCCGTGAGGTGGGTGCCGTGCGACGAGCCGTCGCCCGGGTCGGAGGTCGCGGCCGTCAGCAGTCGGTCGACGGCGTCGGGGGTCATCGGCCGGTGGAACAGGAAGCCCTGGGCCAGGTGGCAGTTCATGTGCTGAAGGAGGGCCGCCTGCTGCGGGGTTTCGACGCCCTCGGCGATGGTGCTCAGCCGCAGGTTCTCGCTGAGGTGCAGGATGGCGCGGAGGAACGCGGAGTCCTGCGGGCCGGGTGCGATGCCGCCGTCGGAGTGGACGAACGAGCGGTCGATCTTGAGGATGTCGACGGGCAGGTGCCGGAGGTACGACAGCGAGGCGTATCCGGTGCCGAAGTCGTCGATGGCGATGCGGATGCCGTGGTCGCGCAGCCGTTGCAGGCAGTTGTGCACGTCGGTCGCGGCGGAGCCGGTCACCGCGACCAGGGCGGTCTCGGTGATCTCCAGGATCAGGGCGGTCGGCGGCAGCCCGCTGGCCGAGAGCGCGTCGAGGACCATCTGGGCGAACTCGGGGTCGGGCAGCTGGTGGCCCGAGACGTTGACCGACAGGCTCAGGCCGAATTGACGATGCCACGTGGTGGCCTGCTCGATGGCGTGGCGCAGCACCCACGCACCGATCGCGATGATGAGTCCGCTGTCCTCGGCGGCCGGGATGAACTGGTCGGGCGGGACGTTGGTGCCGTCCGGCTTGGTCCAGCGCAGCAGCGCCTCCAGGGAGCGCACCTCGCCGGTGCGCGAGTCGACCACCGGCTGATAGTGCACGCGGAACTCGCCATCGGTGAGGGCGCGGCGCAGGTCGTCCACGAGCCGGACGCTGTCCAGCCGGCTGCTGCGCAGCTCGGCGTCGAAGGCGGAGATCCGGTTACGGCCGTCGGCCTTGGCGACCCGCAGGGCCACGCCGGCATCGCGCAGCGCCTCGGCGGCGGTCAGGGGCGCGTCGATGACGCGGTAGCCGACGCTGGTGGTGACGACGACCTCGCCGTCGCTGCGCGCGTACGGAAGACGGCTGGCCGCCATGATCCGTGCGGCGCGCAGCGCGGGATCGGTGGCCGCCGGGTCCTCCAGCAGCAGCGCGAACTCGTCGGTGCCGACCCGGGCCAGGCTGTCGGACTCGGTGAGCAGGCCCAGCAGTCGGGTGGACAGCTCGACCAGCACCTGGTCGCCGGCCTCGTGGCCGAGCGTGTCGTTGATGTCGGCGAAGTTGTCCAGGCCCACCAGCAGCAACGCGGGCGAGCCGGTGACCGGCCGGCGGGCCAGCGCCCGCTCCAGTCGTTCCAGCAGCAGCGCACGGTTGGGCAGGCCGGTGAGCGGGTCGTGCAGCGCGCGGTGGGTGAGCTGCCGCTGCAACATCTCCTGGTCGCGCAGGGCCTTCGTCAGCTCGACGGCCTGCCGGTCCAGCATGGCCGCCCGGCGCTGGGCGACCCGGGCCAGCATTCCGAGCCGCACGACGAGCAGGGTGGAGATGATCGCGCCCAGCAGTGTCGGCACCAGGGTGTCGTACCAGGCGGTGCTCGCGGCATATTGGTCGACGATCTGCACGCCGGTGACGACGGCGAGAGGGCACAGGAACGCGAGGCCGGCGAAGGCCAGCAGCCGGCCGGAGCGGACGCCACGGGTGGCCCGGCGGACCCGGCCGAGGCCGGCGGCCGAGGGATGCAGCGCGGCGGTGCCGAACAGCAGAGCCCAGGCGAGCCACAGGATGTTGTCGAGGTCGCTCACCGAGATGAAGCCGTCCACGCCCACCCGCGCGAAGTACACGACGTCGCCGGCCAGCAGAAGGAAGATCGAAGCGGTCAGCATCCCGCTGGCCGGGCGCCGGGAGCCGGTCGTGAAGATCAGCCGGGCCAGGCCGGTGAGGACCAGCAGATCGCACACCGCGTACGCCATCCAGATGCCCACCATGGCGGAGCTCGCGCTGGGCTGATGCAGGTACGGCTGCACCACCACGGTCCACCAGATCGCCGCGACGCCCGCGGTGACCACTCCGGCGTCGACCAGCTCGGCCGCCGTCCACGCCCAGGAGCGCCGCGGCACGACCACCGCCAGGCCCGCGATCAGCAGCCCGTACATCACGAAGTAGACGCCGTCGACGATCGACAGGAACACGGCCTGACCGTAGATCTCGAAGCCGACCGCGAACATGGTGTTGGCCAGCATCGACACGGCCAACGCGGCGATCATCAGCCACCACCCGGCGGCGCGCGCGGGGCGGTGCCGCCGAACTCCGATGATGGCGGCCACCACGCCGGATCCCATGACGAGGGCGAAGACCACGATGCCGAGGACGCGCGGGCAGAACCCGAACGCCACCACGGAGACCACGCCCAGGGTGAGGTACGCCGCCCACGCGGTGACACCAGTCAGCCGCTGCCAGGCAGATCCGCCTGTGGGCGGCGGCGCCGCAGACCATTCCATTCAGAACCGCCTTCGACGCTCCCGGGCCGGGGCAGCCCGTGGCCGTTCCACCATCAAACGGTCGGCGCGGTGCAGTTCTGGACCAATTCGGGTGCAACTCGGTTGTCCGTGACCCGCGCCACTTCCGCTGTGCGGACAGCCACCTTTTTGTGGGTGCTAGCCAACGCCTCGGACAGCTCCCGGCCGAATGCCGTCAGGGAGTACTCGGTCTTCAGCGGCAGGCTTGTACCGCCGGCATCGGCCGGTGCTCGACCAGCTCGGCGGTGCACATACCTACCTCGGCGAGGACATCGGCCTGGCCGCCGCGTACGACATCGCGCTCCTCGACCTCTTCTGGACCGCGGCGACTTCTCCGGCGAAGGCAACCCGCTCACCCCCGCCGTATCCTCCGTGGCTCACCTCGTCGAAGCCTCCGAGGCGCACGGCATCGACGCCGGCGTCATGCGCGCCGCCGAGTTCCTGACGCGCCATTGAGCCGGCGGCCTCCGGGGAACCTTTACAGAAGCCTCACATGGCGGCTGAAGACGTCGGTCCACTTGCGACTTATGGTGAGGCTTCGATGTCTCTCCTTTCTCAAGTGAGGTGTGATATGTCGGTACGCACGCGTATGGCAGCGCTGGGCGCGGCGGCGACAATGGCGACGGTCGGATTGCTGGCGGCGCCGCAGCCGGCGTCGGCGGTGACCTACGTGCAGAACTACGGCACCAATTTCCGGGGCCCGACCGCCATGGCGGACTGTAAAGCGTTCGGCGACGCGGGCCGATACAACGGTAGGTGGGACTTCTACCGCTGCACGCCGATGACGGGGTACGTGCTCATGGCCGGCTACGTCTACCTGTAGGCAAGCACCGGGGCGCTCCGGGCACGCTGTGGCCGGAGCGCCCTGGCGGCGTGAGCTACCACTGTGGATTCGCTTCATCTGAGCGAGGATTTCTCGGTCCTGGTGCCCGTGTTAGCGTGCGGCATGGCTCACATCGACCTGGGGGTCGACGAAAAGGAGTTCCCCGGCATCATCGGACCGATGCGGTTCCGGCCGGAGACAGCCGCACCGCTCAACGCGCTCGCCGAGGTTCTTCTCCGCGCCCCGCATTCGCTTCCCGCCGGAGAGCGGGAACTCATCGCCGCGTACGTCTCGGGCTTGAACGACTGCACGTTCTGCTGCTCGTCGCACTCGGCATTCGCCGCGGCGCAGCTCGACGAGGGCATGTCCCTTGTGGAGCAGGTACGTGCCGACCCGGACACCGCCGCGGTCTCGCCAAAGCTACGGGCGCTGCTGCACGTGGCCGGTGCCGTGCAGCGGTCCGGCAAGGCCGTCACGCCAGACCTGGTGGCCGCCGCTCGCGCGGAAGGAGCTACCGACCTGGAAATCCACGACACCGTCCTCATCGCCGCGGCTTTCTGCATGTACAACCGGTATGTCGACGGCCTGGGCACCTACGCCCCACCCAACCCTCAGGCTTACGTGCCGATGGCGGAACGCATCGTGACCCAGGGATACGGCGTCTGATCGCCGGAACGCACCCTGCCCGGCGACCCGAGGGTGACCGCGCTGGTGCTGTGGGCGGTGGGCACCGCCGCCCTGGCGGCATCGGACGACCGCGCTTCCAGGATGGAACCCGATTTGCGGGACGCCACCCCGCGCCGTTGAATGTTACCGGGAGGTAGCCCGATGGCCGAGACCCGGAAACACCTCGTGATCGCCCTCAGCGCCGTGCTGTCCCTGGGAACGCCGCTGGTCGCCGCGACCCCGCCGGCGTCCGCCGCGACGGCCGCCTGCGCGGCGCCGACGCCCAGCACGACCCAGCCGGGATATCTGGTCGCGGACCCCGGCTGCGACTCCAGCGGCGCCCCGTTCGTGCCGCTCACCGACGCCTCCGGTGCGCCGCTCACGCGGATCCACACCGGAATCCACGAAGGCGCGGCCTACCGCGTGGAGGTTCCGGTCCGCTGGAACGGCGACCTCGTCGTGTACGCCCACGGCTACCGCGGCACGGGCACGACCGTGTACGTGGACAGCCCCGGCCTGCGGGCGCACTACATCGAGCGCGGCTTCGCCTGGGCCGCGTCCAGCTACAGCACCAACGGCTACGACGTCGGGCAGGGCGTCCGCGACTCGTACTCCCTCATCGACGTCTTCGGCCGGGTCGCCGGCACGAGCGCCCGGTCGGTCTACCTGACCGGCGCCTCGATGGGCGGGCACGTCACCGCGGTCGGCATCGAGGAATACCCGCGGGCCTTCGTGGGGGCGATGCCCTACTGCGGGGTGCTCGGCGACACCGAGCTGTACGACTACTTCCTCGACGCGAACGTCACGGCCGCCGCCCTCGCCGGGGTGCCCATCGACTTCCCGCTGGCTCCGTCCGCCGACTTCCCGGACCGGTGGCGGGAGCGGATCGCGCGGATCCTGCCCGAGCTGGGTGTCACCGCGGGCGCTCCACCGGTGCTGACCGTGGCCGGGCGGACCTGGTCCGACGTGGTCGAGCGGCGCAGCGGCGGGCAGCGGCCGGGATTCGACGGCGCCTTCGCCTACTGGAGCGCGGCTCGCTCCCTCGCGCCGCTCGACGACCTGCCGTTCCTGTTCGGGCTCTACCCGGGGCTCACCGGCGGCACGGGCGGCATCGCCGACGGCAACGTCACCGACAACCGGTTCACGGTGTACCGCAGCACGGACAAGCGGCGGCCCACCGCCGCCGAGTGGCGGCTCAACGCCGAGGTGCTGCGGGTGCGGCGTACCGATCGGGCCGATCCCGGCCTGGACGGAGTTCCGCGCGTGGACGGCCGACCGCGGGTTCCGGTGCTGTCGCTGCACGACATCGGCGACCTGTTCGTACCGTTCTCCATGGAGCAGGTGTACGCCGAGCGCGCGGCCCGGCACGGTCGCGCCCGGCTGTTCGTCTCCCGTGCCATCCGCGGCGTCGGGCACTGCGACTTCACCCAGTCCGAGCTGCGGCAGGGCTTCGACGACCTGGTGGGCTGGGTACGCGACGGCCGGCGCCCGGGCGGCGACGCCATCCTGAACCGGCGAGCGGTGGCCGATCCGGCGTTCGGCTGCCGCTGGACGGTGGGCGTCCGGCCGGACTTCGCCGAGCCGTGTCCGGCATGACGCGAGCCGGCGGTGGGTCTGGTCCGTATGCTCCGGATTGGTGCGGGACCGCGCCGTGCCGGATGAACCGAGGTGACCATGCTCGAGCTGTGGATCCGACATGAGACGCGCGCGTCCGAGCGGCGCTGCGCGCTGAGCCCCGGGGATGCCGCGACCTTGATCGGTCAGGGTGCCCGCGTCACCGTCGAGGAGTCGCCCCAACGGATCTATCCCCTCGACGACTACGTCGCTCAGGGCTGCGCCACCGCGCCGGCGGGCGCCTGGGAGGACGCGCCCGAGAACGCCGTCATCCTCGGGCTGAAGGAACTGCCGGACCAGCCGGCCCGCCTGCGGCACCGGCATGTGTTCTTCGGCCACGCGTACAAGGGCCAGCCCGGCGCCCGGCAGCTGCTGGAGCGATTCGAGGCCGGCGGCGGCCTGCTGCTCGACCTGGAATCGCTCGCCGACGACGCGGGGCGCCGCCACGCCGCCTTCGGATACTGGGCCGGCTTCGCGGGGGCGGCACTCGGGGTCCTCCAGCAGCACGGCGACCTGCGCGCCCCCATCGAGCCGACCACCAGTGCCGACCTCGTCCAGCGCCTGCGCACCTATCGTGACCGGCCGGACGGCACCGCCCTGGTGATCGGCGCGCTCGGCCGCAGCGGCCAGGGTGCCGTCGCCGCCCTCGCCGAGGCCGGCGTCGCCACGACCCGATGGGACGTCGCCGAGACGCGGCAGCTGGATCGCGCCGCTCTCCTGCGGCACGAGCTGCTCGTCAACGCCGTCCTGGCCGGCGTCGGCACCGAACCCTTCCTGCGGCGTACGGATCTGGCCGACCCGCAGTGCCGCCTGACCTGCGTCGTCGACGTCAGCTGCGACCCGGGCTCGCCGTGGAACGCCCTGCCGCTCTACGACACCGTGACCACCTGGGACGCCCCGGCGACCACGGTCGGGAGCACCGCGGTCATCGCGATCGACAACCTGCCGTCGTTGCTGCCGCGGGACGCCACCGACAGCTTCTCCGCGGACCTGGCGCCCCACCTGATGGACCTCGACGGCCTCGACGGCTCGTGGCGACGCTGCGCGGCGGCCTACCGGGCGGCGGTCGACGCGCTGACCTGACCCTCAGGGGGCGGTCGGAGCCGGCAAGGCGGGGCCGCGCGTGCCGCGAAACACCCGCAGCGCGACGCCGGGGCGGAACAACGCCGTCGGCGGGACGACGAGATACAGCACGTCGGCGAACGCCCGGGCGACGTACTCATCGCGGTTGGCGACATCGGAGGTGCGGTCGAGATACCAGTTTCCCAGCCGGGCCGCCCAGCTCGGCCGGGGGCCCACCGTGGTCGGGTAGCGCAGGTCCGCCCCGGTGGCGATCTGCCAGGGCGCCCCGCTGCACCGCGCGACCGCCGCCTGGGCGACGCGACCGAAGGTGCCCGGATTGGCGCGCAGATGCTTGTCGAGCAGCACCGCGGCCTGGGCGGCGACCGTCATCCCCTGGCCGTACACGGGATTGAAGGTGCAGGCGGCGTCGCCGACCACCAGGAGACCGTCCGGCCAGCGCGGCATGCTCTCGAAGTGACGGCGATGGTTCGCCGTCCGCCGGTAGCCGTGGACCGGGGAGTCCGGGGTGCCGTTCTTGATCGCCTCGTAGAGCACCGGGCTGCGCAGGTTCCGCGCGAACTCCAGAAAGCCCTTCTCGTCGGTGGGTGGTACGTCGCCGCCGAGCCCGCCGAGGGTGACCATCCACTTGCCGCCCTCGATCGGATACAGCACCCCGGCGCGCCGCACATCCGGCGCCTTGGGCATCAGCAGGATGAGCTTCCACCCGCCGGTCGCTCCCTCGGGCAGCGAGTAGCGGCGGCTGGCATAGGCGAGGCCGGACTCGACCCGGCTCTCCTTGGGCCGCCCGTAGCCGAGCTGGTCGAGCCAGTCGCAGGCACGCGAGGTGCGTCCGCTCGCATCGACCACCAGGTCCGCGGCCAACGGCTCAGGCTCCGCGTTCGGGGACCGGCCGCGGAGCATTACGCCCCCGACCGCCGGCGCGCCCGCGGCCGGCAACAACCCGACGACTTCGTGTCCGGTGCGGAACCGTACCCGCCCGTACTCCACCAGGCGCTGGCGCAGCGCCCAGTCGATCAGTTCCCGGCTGGCGCCGACGAGTCGGTGAGTGGCGGGAAACTGGTCCCGCCAGCCGGTGGGGCTCAGGTAGAGGACCTCCGTGGGCGCCGCGACCGGCACCGCGCCGCGCTCGTGCAGTCCGGCGATCACACCGGGAAACAGCCGGTCGAGCGCGTCCTGGCCGGCCGGGATCAGCACATGCAGGTGGTGCGCCTGCGGCAGTCCTTTGCGTACGGCCGGCTCAGCGGGAAAGTCGTCGCGGTCGACGACGGTGACGCTCTCCACGTGGTCGGCGAGGACCCGGGCGGCGCAGAGCCCGGCGACGCTGCCACCGATGACGACAGCGTGGCGAGGTGTGTGCGTGGATAGTGACATCCATCCATCATCTGTGGTTCAGGCCCGAGAGCCGACGCGGCGCTCCAGGGCTTCGATGACGGTCAGGCACACGTCGATCTCGTAGAGCCTCTCGATGCTCTGCATCCCGCCCGGGCTCTCCGCGTTGATCTCCACCACCTTGTCGCCGATGAGATCGATGCCGACGAAGAACATGCCGTCGGCCACGAGCTTCTCGCCCATCGCGTCGATGACGCCGCGTTCCACGTCGCCGATCTCGAGAGGAACCGAGCGTCCGCCCTTGCTGATGTTGGCCCGCGGGTCCTTGCCGTTGGGCACGCGCCGGAAGGCGGCCGCCTTCCCGCCGCGCTCGAGGAGTTTTCCCTCGAGGAGGAAGATCCGGGCGTCGCCGTCCTCACCGCCGTCGACGAACTCCTGCACGAGGGCGTAGCCGTCCTGCAGTACGGCCTCGGTGATCTGCGCGAGGTTCTGTTCCGCCTCGTTGTCGACCATGAACACGTTGCGGCCCTTGGCCCCGTACAGCGGCTTGACCACGGAGCGGCCGACCTCGGAGACGAACTGCTCGATCGCCGCGGGGTCGCGCGTCACGAGCGATCGCGGTCGGATCCTCTCGGGGAATTCCTCCAGGTAGAGCTTGCTCGTCGCGCGGATGAGGGACATGGGGTCGTTGACCACCGTCACGCCTCGAGCCTTGAGCATCTGGCCGAAGACCGCACCCAGGGGACTGGCCCACGGCCGCTGCTGCATGTCGTCGATGGACTCGTTGCGCAGGAACAGGGCGTCGAGGTCGTCCATGACGATGCGTTCGGCGTCGCGCTCCTTGACGGCTGTCATGAAGCTTTCGAGCGTGTCGCCCTCGTGGAAGTCCGCGGCATGGGCGCGGGCGACGAGCCGCCCGTCGCTCTCGCCGAGCTCGACGTCTCCGACCCCGATGTACCAGACTTCATGCCCGGTCTGGCTCGCGGCCCTCGCCAACCGCGTGGTGGCGTACTCGTCGATCTCGGTGGCGACGTCATTGACGAAGAATGCAAGCCTCATGCCGACACGTCACTTTCGTAGAGGTCCGTGACTGACGCACCCGCGCGCAGCCGGTCGAGGCGCTCCTGAGCGCCGGGTACGTCCAGCCATCGTGGCCGTACCCAAGGTGGTTGGAGGACCCCGCGATCGAGCAGGTCCTGAATCAACGGAATGTGGTCGAGCGCGAGCTTGCCGACCAGGAGCGCGTCGAGGCTGACGCCCTCGGCGAAGGCCTCGAGGAGGCGGGAGATGCCACGGAGATAGATCGCGTCCTTCACCGAACCGCCCGCGACGACCACCCGGATGGCGATGATCCAGGCGGTCTTCCTCGGTATCTGGTGCTCCGCCCGCAACGATTCGAAGATGTCCAGGAATTCGGCGCCGTCGAGCATCTTGTCGACCGCCACGACCCTCGCCGCGAGCACGCGAAGACGCCGGGGGTCCAACCCGCCGGTCAGGTACTCGGCGAGCACCGCGAGGCCTTCCTGGGTCTCGTCGTACCCGGGCAGTCCGATCGTCAGCAGTTTCAGGGGTTGCCGGGAGCCGTTCTGGTAGGTGACGACATGGGTGCCGACCTCGTGATGCAGCAACGGCTCGACGCGGTCCGCCCGGAACGTCGCGTCCTCGGGGATCAGCAGCCGGCCGAACGACACCATCAGTTCGGAGATGTCGTCGCGGACGTCGATGTGCTGGGGGAAGTCGGGATAGGCGGCGCGGTAACGATCGATCTCCGCACGCGCCGCGTCGGCGAACGCCCCGGCGGTGACACTGGGGGCGGTAGGAGATTGCGGCGGGATCGCCGCCAGCAGCTCGTGCGCGGCCGACGCGAGAGACGGGGTGATCCCTCCGTACAGTTGAAGCGACCCATGCACGAACCGTGACGTGTCGCGATCCTCCAAGGCCGTGATCTGTCGTGCTATCTCGTCACGCTTCGTCCGCAAGAGCGTGTGCAGCGCGGGGTCGGCGACGTTCTCGATCTCCAGGTTGTAGAGGTCGCGCCGCACGAGATCGGGCTCGAACTCCAGCGGCCTGAGGCGAAGGGTGGGGACGCCGCGAAAGTCGCTCCGCTCGAAGTCGGCCCAGGCTTCCGCCGCGTTGACCGGCGTGGTGTTGAGCAGCAGGTCCACACCGCGCTCGATCTCGGTGAGGCGGGTGTCGATGTCGAGAGCAGGTCCAAGCTGCTGGGTCACAGATGTCACACGACACCCATGCCCACCGACGGCTACGCGCAACCTTTCGGCCATACATGCGAACGCAGCGTGTCGGACTGGTCACCGATTCCGGTCGCGGTTGCCGATCGTGTGACCGGTGATCTAGCTTTTCAGATCTTCACGGGGAGGAGCGACGCATGCTGCACGACATCGACGCCGCGGAGGACTGGCTGGATTCCTGGGCGGCCGGGGTCAGCGCGCAGGCGGAGCGGGCTGCCGCGCTGTCGCGGCGGGTCGCCGGGCTGACCGCGAGTGCGGCGAGCGCCGACGGGTCGATCAGCGTCACCGTCGGCGCGTCCGGCCAGGTGGAGAAGTTCGAGCTCGACGATCGGGTACGGCGGCTGTCCGGCGCGGAACTGGCACAACAGCTCACGGCGGTGATGCGTTCCGCACAGGCGAACCTCTCCACCCAGGTGGCCGGCGAGGTGGAGGCGACGGTCGGCGCGGACAGCGAGACCGGCCGGGCGGTGCTTCACTCGTTCGAATCGCGATTCCCACGCCAGGGCGACGAGGCCGCGGGCGGTGCCGGCGATGGGCGCTGACGGGCAGGTCCAGTTCCCGATCGACCAGGTGCACAGCCACGCGGGCGCGGTCGAGCAGGTGGCCGAGGCGATGGGTACGGCCCGGTCCGCGGTGCACGAGGTGACCATGGACTCCCAGGCCTATGGCCAGCTCTGTCAGTTCCTGCCGACGCTGCTGACTCCGATCTTCGACCTCGGCGCCGACGCGCTGAGCGGCAGCGTCGAAGCGTTGCGGGAGACGGCGGCCAACCTGCGCGGCGCGGCGGCCGACGCCCGGAACACCGACGTGCGTAACGCCCGGACGATCGACGCCGCCGGCAACCGGCAGGAGCTGCCACTGTGAGCAACCCCCTGGTTGCCCAGGAGCACAGTTCGACGACGTGGTACACCGGCCTCGGCCTGATCGAGGACGCGGCACAGATCACCAGCGGCATCCAGAACAACAGCTGGGTCGACGGCACGCTCGGCACGGTGGGCGGCAGCCTCGACATGCTGGGGCTGGCGATCGACCCGATCGGCTCGCTGGTCTCCTGGGGCGTGTCGTGGCTGATGGAACACGTCAAGCCGCTCAAGGACGCGCTGGACTGGCTGGCCGGCAATCCGGACGCGATCGCCGCACACGCGGCGACCTGGGACAACGTCGCCAAGTACACGGCCGACACGCGCACCCAGTACAGCGACGCGGTCACCGCGGCAACCGCTTCCTGGCTGGGCGCCTCCGGTGACGCCTACCGCGAACACGCCGCGACCCACCTGGCCGTGATGGAGGGCATCTCGAACGCGGCGCACGGCATCTCGTACGCGGTGCAGGGCGCCGGCCTGCTGGTGGGCATGGTCCGCGGCATCGTGCGCGACCTCATCGCCCAGTTCATCGGCACCCTCGCCGCCCGGCTGCCGATGTGGCTGGCCGAGGAGGGACTGACCCTGGGCGCCGCCACCCCGCTGGTGATCGCCCAGGTCGGCGCGCTGGTCGCCAAGTGGGTCAACAAGATCCAGCATTTCGTACGGGCCCTGCTCAACAGCTTGCGCCGCCTGACGCCGATGCTGCACCGCCTCGGCGAGGTCTTCACCCAGCTGAAGGCCCTCCTCAACAAACTCGCCCGCTCCAGCCCCTTCGGCGGCGGCAAGCACGGGACGCCCCCCAAAGATCCTCCGCCGGGCGGAAAACCCCACGCCCCCGGGAAGGGCACCTTCGGCAACGACGCTCTCCGCGACGGACCGTCATTCGACGACGAATACGACTCGATCCTGGCCGGCCGAGGCCTTGACCGGGCCGACCATGACAATCTGCGCCTCTCCGCGGCTGACGATTTGACGGAAGCGCAGAAGAAAGAGGTCATCGCGGTCCGCAGCGAGATGACCGCCGAGACCGGCCAGGTCATGACGAAGGTGCTCCACCCCGACGCGGTGGACGCCTACCTGGGCAACGTGGCTGAGATGGGCGGAAGAGAGTTCAAGTCTGACCATGTGGGTGGGTTCGTCGCGCGAGGCAAGGATGTCGCCGATTTCCGCACCCCGGCGGAGCTGAGGGACGGTCTGGCGCTGGACGACGGCGGTGCGGGTTGGACGCCGATCAAGGCCGACGCCGACAGCGCCTACCAGATGCGGTATACGCAGCCAGAGAAACCAGACACGCCGATAGCGTTCGGCGGGCGCACCGATGCCGAGGCCGAGCACATGAGGACCCTGAGCGGCAACGATGGACGGCCTATCCGGCAGGATGACCCATTCCTGGGGACCGGCTATACCGCGGGCAGTGGGGTGCCCGAGTTCTTGTCCCGGGGAACGCGCCTGGAAGAACGCGCGGAGATCTGGCAGATCAACCGCGACGGCAGTGAGAGCCTGGTCGGCGTGTTCGACGAACAGACGAGACAGTGGGCGAGGATAGCGTCATGAGCGAGTTTCAATCGCTGACGGACGGCGGAATGCGGGCGGTCTGGCGCGGGCGAGAATACCGGCTGAAATCCGGCGGCGGGATCGGGCAGCGGTGGCATTTCCTCATCCCGGCCGACCCGAACGAGCCGCACCTCGAGGGGGCCGTATACGACGAGAAACTCGGCGGATACGGCATTCCGATCGACCCGGCGGAGCTCGACGCCTGGTACAGCACGAGCTGGTACTTCGACTGGCGTGGCCAGGGGTTCCGCGCGACGAGCCGGAGCGAAGACCAGATCAACGGCCACCTGATGAGCGGCGACGACCGGTGGGCGAAGGCCAACGGGCTGACGCTGTTCGACCGCGCCTGGGCGGTGGGACTGTTTCCTATCAGTGAAATCGAGAACCTTCGCGAGGAGCGTCACGATCTGCTTGCCAAATGGAAGAGCGAGCGGGCCAGGGCCGAGCTGAAGCGGGGGCAGGGCAAGTGACGACTCCTGGGGGGTGGCGTCCGGGCGAGGATCCGCGTAAGCCGGCGGGGGTCGGGCCGTCTATGCCGGTGGAGAAGCCGCTGCTGCCCAGTGTCGCGGATCTGCACCTGGGTAACACGTCCGTGCCCGGACGGTTCGAGGCGCACCGCACCGGCGGATTCGTGACGCGGATGCGGGACATTACCGCCAGGACCGCCGACGAGGTGGCCGCGAGTCACGGCCTCGACCTGATCGACGGGTGGCCGCGTGGCGGATCCCTGCACGTCCTGCGCTTCCGGGCGGCGTGGCCGAAGCTGTTCGTCACCTCGTTCGGTGGGCGGACGCCGGAGGGCGCGGCACGGATGGGCAGCCCCGCCGTCTATCCCGCGCCGTTCCTGGGCACGGGGTACACCACATACCGGCCGGCCGCGGTGCCGGAGTACTTCATGTTCCTCGCCGACCTTCCCGCGGGCGCCGAGATTCATCGCATCGATCCCAGCGGCGAGCAGACGCTGGTCGGCCAGTATCTCCATCGCCGCGTCGGCTGGATTCCCGAGGGGGAGTCGAGCTTCGGCCCGGCCGGCTGGTGGCGGGCGCCGGTGCCCGCGTACTCCCGGGTCCGCCGGGGACTGTACGTCGTTCATCAGGGCGTCGAATACGAGGCCGACTTCGGTCCCGGCCCGTGTCAGTACACGTTGCACGCCGTCCCGGGGCAGCCGCCCGCCGAAGGTTTCACCGAGCAGCACGGCGCGTGGACCAAAGTCGTCGACGACGTCCAGTGCGACCGGACCATCTACACGCGGCAGTTGTGCACCTGGCGCGACGCGCCGTTCGAGGTTCTCGATGCCGGAGGCGACCACGCCGTGCTGAACTTCCTCGGCGAGAACTACCAGACCGCGTCCGCGCTCGGGCTGGTCGAGGTCGACTACCGACTGTGGCGGACGGTGGCGCGTGCCAGCGAGCTGACCGACGCCCGCGAGGAGCAGACCGAAATCCCACCCCAGGGCATGTACGGCCGCTAGCCCGCACCCTCGATGTGCTTCGATGGCACAGGAAGGAGGTCGGACCCGGATGGCGAACTACGCCCGCATGTACCGCTGGGGTGTCACCCTCTGGGAACGCTACGGAAAGGCAGCCGCCGGCAGCATCGCGGCCGTGCTGGACCGCGAGGAGGCCGAGCGTCCGCGTCCGCTGGGCCGGGCGCTCGACGTCGGTTGCGGTCGTGGCCAGTTCACCCCCGAGCTCGCCGGCCGAGGTTGGGACGCCACGGGTATCGACTACGCGCCGGCCGCGATCGAAGCGGCCCGGAGCAAGGGCGTCGAGGGCGTCACCTACGTCGTGGGGGACGTGGCCGATCTGCGCTGGCCGATGAACAGAACCTTTCCGCGCTGGTACAGGCTTCGCCGCTCCTGAGGGATCAGCGGGTCAAGCGCCCAGCTCGTAGACGGTCACGGAGCCGCTGGAGTAGCGCACCCGCGCGAGGACGGCGAGCCTCGGCGAGACCGGGCCGGCCCGTCTGTCGGCCAGGAGCCACCTCACCCCGTACGCCTCGTGCAACTGCGCCACGTCGGTCGGATCCGCGGTCGTGAACACCCGCTGGTTGAGGGCGTACGTGGACGGGTCCGGCGGCGGTTGCAGCACGTATTTCAAGCCGTCGACGCCGTTGGCCGCGACGGTGGCGTCGGAGTAGCCCCAGCTTTCCACCAGGGTTCGCCGGCCACCGAGCCCGGCGACCCAGAACGCTCGGGCATCGCACGGCTTGGACCGGGCGACGGGCACGCAATGCACATTCGTCGCCACCACGTCGTCGTTGCGGGCGTGGTCGCTCAACCACAACGCGGCCCGCATCTCTTCGCGGGTGATCGTCCGCGCCGTCGGGGGTGGTGGGGCTTCCCGACCGAATGTGCTGCGCCACAGCGACTTGGCGGACGCGGCGGCGCCGGTGGCGATACTCGCTCCCAGCACCGCGGCGGTCACGGCGACCACCAGGAGCCGGAGGGGGCGACGGAGCAGGATGAGCAGAATCGCGGCGACCAGCACGAGACCGGCCACCCGGAGCAGCGGCACAGCGAGCGCCCACGCCCAGCCGCTCTTCGTGTCATTCGCCGGCGCCGTCACCGTCGGCGAGCAGCTGGCCCAGACCGCACCCGCGACCAGGCCGGCTACGGGCGTCCACCAGTGACGGCTTCGCTCGGCGAGCATCCACACCGTCAGCACCACCCCGAACGGCGCCGCGCAGAGCAGGAAGTAGAGCTGGCTGGCGGAGGGATGCCAGAGCAGCAGGGCCGCATCGAAGCCGGCGGCGACCATGCCGCCCAGCAGCCAGGCCGCCGGGTCCGTCCGGCGTCGTAGGAAGGCGACGCCGATCAGTCGAGCCCCCTGCGTCAGCATCCACCAACTCAGGATTCCCACGATGAAGATGGCGCCGGCGGTGCCCGCCCCCTGAACGCCCGGCGCGATCAGCCCGCCGGGAGCGACTCCGTCGTTGCTGCCCAACGTCGACCTGTAGGGCTCCATCCAGCGCAACAGGCTCAGCGGTTGCAGACCGAGCGTGCCCGCCCCACCGCCCGCGAACAGCAGAGCACCGATCACCATGGCGCCGACCAGTGCCGCGAGAAACCCGGCGACCGCTCGGGGAAACCGACGGTGCTGCCACCAGGCAACCAGGCCGGCCAGCGTCAGACCCGCCACCAGCGGCGGCAGCGCGCTGGACTTGGCGCCCGCGCAGGCGAGCGCGAGCGGCGGCACCAGGAACCAGGCCGGGCCCAACGGCCGGCCACGCAGCAGGTCGACCGCGATCGCCACGAGCAGACCCAGCAGAGGCATCGCGTACGTCTGCGACGGGCTCAGGTAGGACAGCAGCGCGACGATCCACGCGGCGGCGACGAGCGCCCATGGCAGGAGCGTCAGGGCCCAGTGCGCGGGACGTAGGGGCTTCGAGAGTGCCGACGTCACCGGGCAGCGGCCGTCTCTCGCTTCCGAGGACTCTGGCCGAGCAGCCCCAGGCAGATCAGCTGGACGGCCGAGAGCAGCAGCACGGCCAGCTTCGATATCACCAACTTCTTGTTGTACATCGGTACGACGATGGGCAGGGCAGCGGCGCTCTTCACGACGTCTCCTCTATGCCCAACAGTCGTGGGCGAGGACCACCCTGCACCATCCGACGCAACGCGCTGACCGCACGAAGCTAAATTTGACGTGAATAAGGTTCGTCCCTGGTCTGGTCGCGCTGTCAGCCTCCGGTCGGGTACGGGCGCGCCGCCGCGTTCGCCAACGCCATGAAGGCGGGCAGGTTGAGGTTCCAGAAGCCCGTCATGCACGAGTAGCGCGGGAAGAAGCCGCTGCAGCCGGAGGCGCTGGGGCCCACCTCGATGGTGAAGCCGGGAACGCCCCGCGTGCCGTAGATCCAGTCGTCGGTCGCCCCGGGCGCGAAGTAGTTCAGGCCGCCGTCGCCGTGCACCACGTCGTAGTGGTTGCCGCGGCTCATGGCTGTGGCGATCGCCCGCAGGTCGTTGTTGTTCGGGGCGAGCGAGTTCGTCCAGCCGTACGGATAGATGTTGAGCTCGGCGTAGCTGTGCAGCGTGACGAACGTGCCGGTGGTGTCGGTGGTCGCCGGCGAGAAGTCGGCGCTGGGCTTGGAGTCGCGGTAGATGCTGGACAGGAAGTTCTGGATGCCCTGGGTCTCCGGCTCGCTGGCCGCGCTCGTGCCCGGATAGGTCTCGCTGCACTTGGTGCCCTGGTTGACATCCCAGTGGTAGCTCGAGTTGCGGTTGAGGTCGACGCCGCGGCCGGTGCCGGAGCAGCCGTTGTCGTGGGCGTTCTTGCGCTGGGAGATCGGGCGGGTCGAGTTCGACGAGACGATGTCGACGCCGTCCGGGTTGGCGATCGGGATGACCCACAGCTCGGTGGTGTCCATCAGCCGGGTCACGTCGGCGTTCCTGCCGTAGTTGCTCACCAGGTGGTCGATCCACCGGTACGCGAGCTCGCCGGTCGCGAGTTCGCGCGCGTGCATCTGGGCCATGAGGGTGAACTTCGGCTTCGTGCCGCCGGTGTTCGTCGCGCAGTCCCCGGTCCGGATCTTGGTGATGCACAGGGACTGGATGTCGTGGCCGCCCCGGCCCTGGGTCTTCAGCCACGACTGGCCGATGGTGCGCAGGGCGACCAGGTCGGGATGGGCCGCGGCGACCTGCTGGTTGTGGGCCTCGTGCCCGGCCACGGTGTGGTAGCCGCCGTAGTAGGTGTCGGCCGCTGCCCGGAACGACGTCGCCACCGGCTGGTGGAGGGGACCGACATAGCGCACCGTCAGGCCGCGGTGCCGTAGTCGCTGGGCGTCCGCGGCGGTCGCCAGGATCGGTACGCCGTGGGTCAGCGGCCCTTCCAGCACGTCGTACCCGCGCTGGATGAGATCGGTGGCCAGGCCGCCGGCGGCGGTGGACGGCGAGCTGACGTCGTAGTACGCCGGCTCGGCCGGGGTCGGGACGGACGCGGCGGCGCTGCCGGGTGTTGCCAGCCCGGCGCCGAGCAGGGTCAGCAGGACGGCCATCGCGGCGAGCGATCTGCGCGACACAAACCTGGTCATCGGTACCTCGATCGTGAGGGTGGGCCCGGTGCGAGCGCACCGGGCCGTTAACTATTCACAATTATCGATATCGACGTTTCCGTCAATCCACCCAGGGCGACGCCATCCGGCTCGGGGGTCAGTGCTCGCGGCGGCTCCATGGCCCGTTGATGGCGAAGACGTAGCCCGGCATCTGCACGTTCGCGAAGAGGATGGCCGCGTCCTGGCTGAACGTCGGGCCCGCGAACTCGCTGTCGTTGAACTCGTTGCGGGCCATCGGGAAGGCTTCGCCGCACTCGGTGAGGCCCACGATATGGCTGAGCCCCTCGCCGTCCTCGGCCAACATCAGTCCACCGTACGGCGACAGCGTGATGTTGTCCGGCCCGTCGTAGGCGATGTCAGCGGTCGGATCGGGGTTGACCCCGAAGATGGTCGTGAGCGTGATGGTGCGCGCGCGGGGGTCGTAGTGCCACACCTGGCCGTCGTGGTCGTTGCGGCTGCCGTCGTCCTTGCGGGCGTAGCTGGCGACGAAGTAGACGCCGTCGTCGCCCCACCACTGGCCTTCCAGCTTGCGGCTGCGGGTGATCTGCGCGTCGGTGAGCTGGTTGCGCACCGACGCGGTCCGTGCGTCGCGGTCCGGCACGTCCACCCAGGTGACGGCGTAGCGGGTGCCGGGCTCGGTGGCCTCGGACAGGTCGCCGATGTGGCGGCCGCCGGAGGAGCAGTTCAACGCCTGAAGGCGGCCGGCGGTGTCGCCGCCCGGGCTCAGGGCGAGTTCCCGCAGCGCGCCCTTGCCTCCGCGGAAGCGCTTCGGCGGTGTCCACCGGTAGTACAGGCCCATCGGGTTCGCGGCGTCCTCGGTGAGATAGATGCTGTGGGTGTGCGGGTCCACGGCGACCGCCTCGTGGGCGTACCGGCCGAGGAACTTGAGCGGCACGGGGTTCCGGTTCGCCTCGCGGTCCAGCGGGTCGACCTCGAAGACGTAGCCGTGGTCCTTCTGGAACACGCCGCCCGCGCGCTGTTCCGTCTCCTCGCACGTCAACCAGGTGTTCCAGGGGGTGACGCCGCCGGCGCAGTTGTTGTGGGTGCCCGCCACGCTCACGTACTCGCGGACGCGGTTGCCCTTGCGGTCCACGTCGATGGTGGTCGTGCCGCCGCCCGCGCCCGGGTCGTACGTGAGGCCCGGCAGGACCGGCACCCGGTAGGCCTCGGAGCCGCCGACCTCGTGGTTGTTGACCAGCGCCCAGCCGTTGCGGGCCCGGAAGCAGGCGGTGCCGTCCGGGTCGCTCGGCGTCGGCTCGCCGGACTCGAGGAGGGTCTTGCCGGTCTCGGCCACGATCTTGTAGGAGAAGCCCTCCGGCAGGGCGAGCAGGCCGGCCGGGTCGGGGATGAGCGGGCCGTAGCCGGCGGGCGGGCGTACGGCGGCCCGGGCCTCGGCCGGGCCGGAGATCGCGGTGAGGCTGCCGCCGATCGCGATGCCGAGGCCGCCGAAGGCGCTCGCGCGTAACAGTTCTCGACGGGGTACGGCACTGGTCATGATGAACACCCTTTCCGGGAGGGTAGGGGAGTGGCCACAATGGACTGTGGATATTTGTCCTGACATTCTGACGACCTGTAGATTGGTCGTGGAGAAGGACCTAGGGGGATCTGTTGAGCACTCCAGTGCACGTGGCGGTCGACCGACGCAGCCCGGTTCCGCTATATTTCCAGGTCGCCCAGCAGATCGAAGGGATGATCGACCGGGGCGAGCTGCTTCCCGGCGCCAAGCTGGAGAACGAAATCGTGCTCGCCGACCAGCTGGGCCTGTCGCGCCCCACGATGCGCCAGGCGATCCAGTACCTGGTCGACAAGGGGCTGCTGGTCCGCAAGCGTGGTGTCGGCACCCAGGTGGTGCACGGTCAGGTCAAGCGGGCCGTCGAGCTGAGCAGCCTCTACGACGACCTGCGCCGGGCCAACCAGCATCCCACCACCAAGGTCATCTCCGCGGGCGTGGTGCCGGCGACGGACGATGTCGCCGTGGCACTGCACCAGCCGCCGGGCACCGAGGTGGTGCGGCTGGAGCGGCTGCGTTACGCCAACGAGGAGCCGTTGGCCATCCTGCAGAACTGGCTTCCCACCGGACTGGCCGATCTGACTCCCGAGCGGCTCGAGGAGCAGGGTCTGTACCAACTGTTGCGGACGGTCGGGGTGACCCTGCGGGTGGCCTCCCAGCGCATCGGCGCCCGCGCCGCCACCAGCAGGGAGGCGACCCTGCTGGCGGAACGGCGCGGGGCTCCGCTGCTGACGATGGTCCGCACCACCTACGACGACAGCGGCCGCGCCGTCGAATACGGCAGCCACGTCTACCGGCCGGCGCTCTACAGCTTCGAGATGGCCCTCGTCGATCGGTGAGCGGGTGTTCACCACCGCGGATTCCAGCCGCTGGTGTCCACGGCCAGCCCGCTCTCGTCGGCGACGTCTTCCCACTCCACGAACTTGAAGTTCGTGTTGGTCCGGACCTCGCCTTCGGGATCCTGGACGTCCGGGGTGTTGACGCCGTCCTGCACCACGAGCAGGCCCTCGTCGAAGTCCGAGCCGAGCGGCACGTTGAGCACCATCGCACCGTCGCACTGCTCGGAGCCGTCCGGGCCGTCCGAGTCCGGCCCGACCCGGAAGTTCGTGACGTACGGGTTGGCGCCTGAGCGCTGGTACACCACGAAGGTGTTGTCACCCTGGCTCGACGCGAGCAGGTAGCCCCGGCCGTTGCGACGGTAGTAGATCGTCAGTCCCTCGACGTCGGCCGAGATGTGCTTGCCGCCCGCGCCCGGGTCGGGTCCGGAAACCTCGCACTCCTCGGTGTCCGGATCGTAGGTGGCCGGCACCCCGAACTCCCGCACCTTGTCCAGGAGCACGGGCGTGCCGGTCAGCGAGGCGGGCAACCGCCAGATCCCCACGTCCTCCTGCCCGGCATAGAGGACACCGGTCTGCGCGTCGACGACCATGCCCTCGACCTGGGGCAGTTCGCCCGGGTCCGCGCACGGCGTCCACGTGGAGCCGTCCGGCAACCGGAAACTGGACGGCAGGCTCAGTCGGCGTTCCACGGCGTAGGTGACCGTGCCGGCCGGCGTGGTGATGAGCCGGACCAGCGAGATCTGGGTGGTGTGGCGGCGGCTGACCAGCGCGTACTGCTGCCCCGAGGCGGGGTCGCGCCAGGTCGCCAGCCCGTACGCCGTGGTCTGGTCGGCGACCTCCTCGGGGCTGCTCGAGAAGACCAGCGGCGCGGCCGGGTCGGTCACGTCGGTCAGCGGCGCCTGTCGGGCCGCCGCCGCGGCGGGGTTGATCCGGTACGTCCGCAGTGTGTCGCGCCCCCGGTCCGACACCACGGCGAGATCCGCCGACGCGCCGGCCAGCCGGACACCGTACGCGAGGTCGACGTTGTTGAACCGCCCCGCCTCGTCCGATCCGGAGGACGCCGGCGCGGCGATGGACTGGAGTTGCCTGCCGCTCAGCGAGTAGACCCGCAGGCCGCCCTCCTTGGCGGTGGCGACGACGACGCTGCGGCTGGAGCTGGTGGGGTGGAGCCAGATGGCCGGGTCGTCGGCATTGGAGTTGTTACCCGCCTCGTCGTCGAACAGGGCCGCCGTTTCCAGTTCGGCGTCGACCTGAGGCAGTCCGGCGGCGTGAGCCGCCGAGGCGAAGAGTGTGGGAGTGGCACAGAGGAGAGTCGTGGCCACTGCCAGCAGGCGGTGACCGGGGCGGAGATGCATGGCGCCTCCCAGCGTAAGGGGTGCCCATAGACCCAATCGCAAGAGACATTACATCAAGATGTCCTGACAAAGAAGAGCTTCGATATAGACGGTCGTCAGCTGAGCTGGAACTCGCGGACCAGCGTACGGAGCTGGACCGCCAGCCGCGCCAGATCGATCGCCGCGCTCTGGGTCTCGCCGGCGCCGACGCTGGTCAGCGACGCGCCCTGCACCACCTCGTCGAGGCTGCTGGTGATGCCGTCGACGGCGGCCACGGCGCGCTCCACGCTGGCCGAGATCTCCGCCGTGGCGCGGCTCTGCGCCTCCACGGCCTCGCCGATGACGTCCTGGGTGCCGTTAATGTCGCCGACGATGCGGGCCACCTCGGCGATGGCGTCGCGCATCGCCTGGGAGTCGCGCTGAATGGCGTCGATCTGCCGGGAGATGTCCTCGGTGGCGGACGCGGTCTCCCGGGCCAGATCCTTGACCTCGCCGGCGACGACGGAGAAGCCCTTGCCCGCCTCCCCGGCACGGGCGGCCTCGATGGTGGCGTTGAGGGCGAGCAGATTGGTCTGCTCGGCGATCGAGGTGATCAGCTTGACCACGTCGCCGATCGCGGCGCTCGACGCGTCGAGGCGCTGAGCGAGCTCGCCGGAGGTCGCGGCCGCGCCGGCCGCGTCGGCGGCGATCCGGCGGGCCTCCACCGTGCGGGAGGCGATCTCGTCGATCGAACCGCCGATGTGGGTGACGCTGGACGCCGCCCCGTTCACCGCCTCGTGGACCGTGCCGGCCGCGCTGGACAGAATCGAGGTGCGCCGCACCGTCGTCTCGGCGCCCTGGGTCATGCTCCCGCTCGTGGCGTGCATCTCCTCCGAGGCGCTGGCCAGGGTGTCCGCCGCCTCGTCGAGCTCGGTGATGGCCGTGCGGACGTTGTCGGTTGCCCGGCCCATCGCCAGGGAGAGCTCCGTCAGCTCGTCCGAGCCGGTGACGTGCGGATGCACGGACAGGTTCTTGTCGGCGATGGCGTTGGCCACCTTCAGACAGTCCGCGAGACGGCGACTGGTGTGGCGAGCCAGCACCACCGCGGAGCCCAGCAGCAAGACGGCGGCGGCGACACTGCCGGCGATCGTGAGGGTACGGGCGGAGCGCTGTGCGGCGTCAGCGTCGAGGCGGGCCTGGCCGGCCTCGGAGGTGATAGCCACCTCGACCGGTTCCATCGAGGCGCTGAGTGCCTCGGAGGACTTCTGGAACTCGGGCAGCGCGGCGCGGGCCCGATCCTGGGCGGGGTCTGTGACGCCGAGGTTGGCCAGGCTCACGACTCGCTGACTCAGCGTGATCAGCAGTTCGACCTTGTCGTCCAGGCTGGCGGCCGCGGCCCGTACCGGGGCCGGTGCGCTATCGGCGTGCAGGGCCGCGATGCTGTCCCGCAGCGTCGCGGCGTCGCCGCCGAGGCTGTCGAGGGCGGCGCGGCGCTGCTCGGGAGTGCGGGCGACCATGGCCGCGAGTACGTCTCCTCGCAGCACCGCCTGTGCGGCGGCGATGGCCCGCTCCGCCCGGACGGCGTCCGTGGCGCGGACCAGGCGGTCCTGGGCACGCTGTTGCTGACCGGCCGCGAGCAGGCCGATCCCGCCGACGGCCAGGACCAGCGCCAGGCCGGCGGTCGCCAGCGCGACGATCTTGCGGCCCAGGGTGAGGCGCGGCGCAACGCGGATCATGGCGACCTTCCGACGGAGGAGTTCCTCTTTTCGAATCGGCAGACTTTTTCGGGAGCTGAGGGTGACCTGATCTCATCTCGCCCTGGCGCCGGCCGATGAGAAGGGCACAAGCTGGCCAATTCTCGGGAGAAGCTCATGCGCGCGATCCGTGTCATGGCGGCGCTGGCCGTCGCGACCGCTGTCACCGTCGGCGGTGCGAGCTACTCCAGCGCGGCGCCGAACGGCCAGAACGCCGCGGCCGCCGCCGTGCCGGCCGACGTCCGCGAGGCCGGCGTGCTCGTGGTGGCGTCGGAGATCGCCTACCCGCCGTTCGAGTTCTACGACGAGGCGAAGAAGCCGCAGGGCGTCGACTACGACCTCGCCGTCGCGCTCACCGAGCGGCTGAACCTGCGCCTGGACTTTCGCAACGTCGCCTGGGACGACATCATCCCCACCGTCGCCGACCACAAGGCCGACGCCGTGATGTCCGGCATGACCGACAATGCCGAACGGCAGGAGAAGCTGACGTACGTCGACTACCTGATCGAGGGCTCGCAGGTCGTGGTGGCACAGGGCAACCCGAAGGGGATCAAGGGTCTCGACGCCGTGTGTGGTCGCCGGGTCGCGTTCCAGGCCGAGACGACCCAGGACGACCTGGTCAAGGCCCAGGCCAAGCTGTGCACCGCCGCCGGGCGCCCCGCCCCGCGCGTGCACGCCGTCGGCTCGGGCGAGGCGTACCCGCTGCTGAAGAAGGGTGCCGTCGACGCCGTCGTGGACGGATACACCAGCGCCGCCGCCCAGGTCGAGGACGGCCAGGGCGCGTTCGAGCTGGTCGGCGTCCAGTTGGAGGCCAGCCCGATGGGAATCGGCCTGGCCAAGGACAGGACCGAGCTGCGCCACGCCGTGCAGCTCGCCCTGCGTGAAATCATCGCCGACGGCACCTACGCCAAGGTGCTGGACAAGTGGGGTCTCGGCGCCGAGGCGCTGACCACCGCCGCCATCGACGGCGGGGTCTGACCTACAGCTGCCGAGCTGATCGCCCGCCGGGCGATCAGCTCGCGTTCGCCGGGGCCTCGGCGGCGGCCTCCGCCGAGCGACGGCGGCTCCGCAGCACGAACTGCGTCGCGCCAACGAGCACCAGGACTCCGCCGACACCGGCGAGGATGTAGCCGCCAGTGGTGTCGTCCTTCTTCTGCTCGTCGTAGGAACGCTCCGTGGTGGACGACCGCTTGGTCGTCGCGCAGGTGTCGCCCTGCTTCATCACCTGGCCGCCGCAGGTGACCTCCGTCGAGGCGGCGTGGACCAGCCCGAACGGGATCAGCGCGAGCCCGACGATCAGCGCGGCCCACCGGTTCTTGGCGATCGTGAACAGTAGATTCATGTATTCCTCCCCGTTTTTCGAACGACACCGTAGCGTCACGGCGCCGACCGCGAGTTACACGAATCCGCCAGAGCACCGGAAAACGGGACGGGGTGTGGCTCAGGTCACGGGATCAGTCGGCTCCCCGCCTGGGCGACGGGGTCTTGGTCGGCGGTGACGCGGTGCGTACGGTCGGAGAATGTCGATGCCCGACGCACCGCGCCCGCGGGTCGTCTCCTACAACATCAAAGGCTGGGGCGGCGACACCGCGGCGCTGACCGCGGCGGTTCGCGACCTCGCGCCGGATGTGCTCATCCTTCAAGAGACGCTGCGGTGGTCCGACCCGCGGACGTGGTGGGTCGACCTGGCCGGCCGGTTCGGCATGGCGCGCGCCTTCGGCGGACTGTCCGCATGCGGCAACGCCGTGCTGATATCGACGGCGGTCACGGCGCGCGGCTGGGGCGTGGTGCGGTATCCGTTGGTCTACCGCCACAGCCCACGCGCCGCGGTGCTGGTGCGCTGTGCCATCGAGGGCGCCGAGTTCGTGGCGACCGGTTCGCACCTGTCGACTGACCGCGCCACCCGGTTGCGGCAGGCCCACATCCTGAAGAAGGCATTGAACTCCGCGGACGCCCCGGTGCTGGTCGGCGTGGACGTCAACGAAACCTCGGCCGGCCCGGCGTGGCGCGTCATCGCCGACGGGCTTCGGGACGCGGCCGAGGAGACCGGGCAGGGCGACGTGCCCACCTACCCCACCCGCGGGCCGGTCCGGCGGATCGACGCGATCTTCGTTGATCCGAGCTGGTCGGTACGCGACTACCGGGTCGTGGACACCTCACAGACTCGTGTCGCGAGCGACCACTTCCCGGTGCTGTCCGAGGTGACGCCGTTGGCGTCGTGACAGCCGGTCAGGCGGTGGCGGTGCGGAATCCTCCGGAGGAGGCGACCAGTGCGTCGGCGACCAGGGCGGCGTCCGCGTCGGCCAGGTCCGCCGGGTACTCCGGCAGCAGGTCGTCCCAGACCACCAGCCACGATCCGTACAGTTGCGTCTGGCCCTCGGGTCTGGCGAAGAACCACATGTGCAAGTGGGCGGCGCCGTCGCCGAAGCGGTACATGTGGGCGCGCGAGATGTGCGGCACCGCCTGCATGTGCCGCACGACGCGGGTGCTCAGCACGCCCAGCTCGGCGGCCATCTCGTCGCTCAGCTCGGCCAGGTCGTAGTGGTCGCGCGGGTAGAGCATGAGGACCAGCGGCACGCCGGCGCCGGTGATCCGGTCCAGCCGCCAGCGTTCATTGAACCAGATGCCCTTGTCCTTCTCGGCGCACATGTCGCAGTCCGCCGGGTCCTCGCCATGTCGCGGCGGCTCGGCCGCCACCGGCGGGACCAGCGGCGAAACCCGCAGTCCATCCTGCTCGAACGGGCTGATCTCCCAGCCCGTCATGCGGGACAGCGGCAGGCGGTGCTCGCCGTTCGCGACGGCGAGCGCGTGCTGATAGAACTCGTCCGGAGTCAAAGCCATGGCCGCAGGGTAGTCGGGTCGAACGGCGCGCCCGCCCCCGGGTGATCATGATGGAGTAGGGCTAATGCCCGATCCGTCCGTGATCTTCAGACAGGTATTCGTCACCGAGTTGACAGCGCGTCCGGCCTCCGGTCGATACTTCGGGCCAGTGATCTTCAACGATCTGAGCCCGAGCGGGAGAGGACCGCAATTTTCATGAGACGTACTGTCGCTGTCGCCGTCGCCGTGTTGACCCTGGCCGGCGCCGGATGCTCGTCCGGGAGCGGGCCGACCGAGGCCGAGAAGCAGTACGCGGCGGCGAAGCCGGAGAAGCCGCGGACCGGCAGCGACTTCGAACGGACCTGCGCGGACGGGTTGGGTTTCCCCGGTCTGACCGCGTACGAGAAGAAGGCCGGTCGGGTGCACCCGATGGCGGTGGTCAAGAAGACCGACGACTCCTGGTACGTCGACTCACCGTCGGGAAGCGACTTCCCGGCGACGTGGATGGTCGACACGGTGGCCGGGACGGACAAGACCGAGCTGGTCGTGTGCGTGGAGCAGACCGCCACCAAGCCGACGTCGCGGATCTGTGACATGGAGGACCGCGAGACCAAAGAGAAGTACAAGATGACCATGTACGACGTCGACTACCGGATCCGGGTGCTGGACGCGCAGAGCGGCAAGAGCGTGTTCGAGAAGAAGGGCACCAAGAGCGAGAAGGACTGCCCGGTGGTGACCTTCCGCCGGTCGGGCGAGGACAAGAGCAAGTACTACCCGTCGATCGACAACAAGACGATCCGGCCGGTGGTCAAGCCGTACGTCGCACCCTGAGCGGACTCTTGGCGGGGTCCCGGCGCTCGTCGTCGGGACCCGGTCAGCCGCCGGGTGACAGCAGCGACCTGCCGATCGTCGTCCGCGAGGTCAGTGCCCGGTGGGCGTCAGCGGCTCGCTCCAGCGGATAGGTGGCGCTCACCACGGGTCGCAGCTGTCCGCGCGCTGCCCGTCGCAAGGCCAGGTCGAGGAGCTCAGACAGGATCTTACGGTCGGGTCGGCGGTCCAGCAGGGGCGTGAACACCCGCACGCCCCGACGCGCGGCGGAGGTGGCGTCCGGATCGGCGAGACCCGCGGCGGTTCCATAGGTGACGAACCGACCGCCGTCGGCCACAGCGTCCACGGCGGCGGTGCCGAGTGCGCCGCCGGCCCCGTCGTAGACCAAGGCGACACCGTTGTCGGTCGCCTCACGTACCCGGTCGATCCAATCGGACCGCGAGTAGTCGACGGTGACCTCGGCGCCCAGCTCACGGGCGAGTGCGAGCTTGGCCTCGCTGGACGCGGCGGCCACGACCCGCGCGCCGGCGTCGACGGCGAGTTGCACCAGCAGCGATCCGGCTCCACCGGCGGCCGCGAGAACCAGCACCCACTCGCCCTCCTCGGGCGCTCCCAGCCGATCGAACATGAGCGCGGTCACCCCGTCGTGCACCAGCGCCGCGGCCGCCTCGATGGCCAGCCCGTCAGGCACCGGCACGAGTTCGTCGACGTCGGCGACGACCTGTTCGGCGTAACCGGTGCTGGCCCGCACAGCCACGCGTCGGCCGACCCATGCCGCATCCACGCCGTCGCCCACCCGCACGACCGTGCCCGCCCCGCCGCCACCCGGCACGTACGGCACCGTGAGCGGGAAGAAATCCTGACCCCAGCCGCCGCGCAGCAGGGTGTCCAGGTAGATGACGTCCGCCGCGGCCATGCCGACGACGACCTGACCGGGTCCTGCCACCGGATCCGGCAGTTCCACCAAGGACAACGTCTCCGGACCGCCGAATGAGGCCACCTGAATCGCGCGCATGTCCGACAGTGTTCAAGCTCAACCAAGGTTGAGGTCAAGCGCCGGGTCAGGCTCTCCGCGGCGGGTCAGGCTTTCCGTGGCGGGTCACGCTTTCCGTGGCGGGGTCGTCGCGGATGCCGGGGCGTCCGGCACGAACCAGCAGTCCGGCATCGACGGCGCCGGGTGGGCGGGAAGCAGGACGTGCTCGGCGGGGACGAAGCCCCACCCGTCCCAGGCCTCGGCGCCGGGCTCGCCGCGATCGCCGCGGGTGTAGTACCAGACCTGGGAGCCTCCCGCCGCCCGGTCCGGCCCCGAGGTCCAGCAGGTGAACCAGCTCCGGCCGGTCTCCATGACGGCGATCTTCCGCGTCCCGCCGGGCTCGTCGTAGAGCGCGACGCCGGTGGTGTTCGGACAGACATAGTCGGTACGCCAGATGTGGCCGGAATGGCGCGCGTCGACGTGGCGTACCCCGGCCCGAGCCTCACAGCGGCCCGAAGATCCGTCGTCGGCCGCCGCGCTCATCGGCGTGGACTTCGGCTCCTCGGCCTTCCCGGAGCGGGCGAGCGCGATCGAGGTGGCGACGATGCCCGCCACGGCGACGAACGCGGCCGCCACCAGCCATCCGCGGCGAAGCCGACCGGACGTCCGGAAGCCGACCTGCCCGCCGTCGGCCGGTTCGGCGGCTGCGGCGGTCGTCGTCGGCGTCGCGGCGGGCTCGCTCCCCGCCAACCGGCTCTCCTGCTCCGCGGTGGCGGTGCGCCACAGCCGGTGCAACTCGGCGATCTCGGCCGGGGTGGCGCCGCATTCGCGCGCCCACAATTCGACGATGCTGAATTTGGCGGGTACGACCTCCCCCGAGGTGTAGCGGTGCAACGCTGATTTGCTGACCGCGAGCCGCTTGGCCAACGCCTCGAAGCTGCGCCCTTTGCGGCGTTTCAGATCCGTGAGCACGGACGCCAATGCGTGCGCCGCACCGGACCGTCCCATCGTCTCCCCCGCAGGATGCATGGTTCCAGGGTAGGGCGCGCCGACCGGGCGTCCCGCTGGCGCGGGAAATCCCTGGTGGACACGGCGTTTCATCCCTTCCCGTCCCGGCGCCTTCCATCGAGGACGGCCAGACGGCAGGCTGTCGCTGACTCTCGCCGGGCCACGGAGAGCCGGGCAATTCGCTGACCCCTCTCTCCCAAATAACTGGAGGAAATTGTGCCTTTGGGCAGTTTCTCGAAGCGTCTCGTCGCCGCGTTCGGGCTGGCGCTCGCCGGCGTCGCGGTGGCATTGCCGGCTCCCGGTCCCAGCCAGGCCGCGGGCCCCCGCCCCTTGTTCAAGTTGCCGTTCCCGTGCGGGCAGCAATGGACGGCGAGCACCCGCAGCGACCACATCCCCAACCCGAACAGCCTCGACCTGATGAAGGTCGGCGGCGGTAGCAACAACCAGCCGATCCTGGCCGCGGCCGGCGGCCGGGTGGTCAAGTCGGCCTACGACGACGGAGGCGGCTGGCACGTCCGCATCGACCACGGCAACGGCTGGCAGACGCGATACCTGCACATGATCTCGGCGCCGGCCGTGTCGCTCGACCAGACGGTCGTCCAAGGCCAGCTCATCGGCCGGGTGGGCAGCACCGGTGACAGCGGCGCGCCGCACCTGCACTTCGAACAGATCCAGGACGGCACCACGGTACGCTCCGCGTTCGACGGCCAGCTGGTCACCGTGGAGGTCGGCCGCTCGCAGGTGCTCACCAGCCACAACTGCGGCGGTGGCGGCACACCGGATCTCGGAGTGCTCGACTTCTACCTCTCCGACGATCCAGCCTCCAGCCAGAACACCCGCGCGGTGATCCACTATGGCAACAGCCCGATGATCCCCGTGGTGGGGGACTGGAACGGCGACGGCACCGACACGGTCAGCGCGTACGACCCCACCAGCGGCCGCTTCCTGCTCAGCAACGATCCCGCCACCGGCGCGGCACAGTACAACTTCCCGTACGGAAACCCGGGAGCCGTCCCGCTGGTCGGCGACTGGGACGGCGACGGCAGGGACAACGTCGGGGTCCGGATGGGCAACACGTTCTACCTGCGGACCAGCCCGGTGACCAGCGGGACGGAGACCACCGTGGCAGTGGCGTACGGCGACCCCGCGGACACGCCGCTGATCGGGGACTGGGACGGCGACGGGGTCAGCAACCTCGGCGTCACCAAGCCCGGCTCGAACCTCTTCTACCTGCGGACCTCGGCCAACAACCAACCCGAGGCCACCCGCACCGTCGCCTACGGAAACCCGGGGGCGCTCCCGCTGGTGGGCGACTGGGACGGCAACGGCAAGGACAACATCGGGGTCCGGATGGGCAACCGCTACTACTTCCGCACGAGCGAGGTGAGCGACAGCGCGGAGGTCACGCACTCCGTCGCCTACGGCAACGGCGACGGCCGGGAGATCCCGATCGTGGGGGACTGGAACGGCGACCGGCGGAACACCCAGGGAATCGTGTACTGACCTGCCGACGGCGGCCGGCTTCACCCGGGGGAAGCCGGCCGCGTCACCGTTTGCCCATCGATCGGCGGACCGGGGGCGTGGCCCTCACATTCCCAGGGCACGCAGGATCGGTTGGCCCAGGTGCCCAAGCTTTCGCGCCAGCTCGATCAGGGGTCCGCTCAGCGACTGACCGGCGGTCGCGAGCGCACCTGCTCGGACCAGGACGGTGCTGAGCCGGCCCAGCCGCTCCGCGAACTCCTCCCGGTCCGGCGTCGGCCGCGACACCGCCGCCTCGGCACCGTCGAGTTCGCGCACCGCCGCCGTGGACGCTCCCGACGGGAGATTCCTCAGCCCTTCGATGACCGCCCGGAGCTCCCTGAGCTCAGGTTGCACCTCCTGGGCGATGGTGACGTTCCCGTGCGCGCCGATGATGTTGTTCTGCTGGCCCTCGACCATGTTGATGGTGTTGGCGTGCTGGTTCGTGACCTCGAACCCCATGAGCGTTCCTTCCTAGTAGGCCTCCGGTCTCGGCAGCCTGTTCAGCTTCCGGCTCCGCGCGGCGGCGACGACGCGCAGCACGATGCCGGCGATCAACACGAACTGACCGATGAAGCCGATCGCGAACCCGATGAGACCGACGGAGACGCCTCCGACCTTGGGGCCGTAGAAGTTGCCGCCGGTGATGGTCTCCTGCGGCGACACCGAACCGAAGTCGTTCATGAAGTCCAGCAGCGGAATCATGAACGTGACAGAGCCGCCGCACACCATGAGAAACCCGATGACGATCAGAATCGTCGCCTTGCTGCGCGTCGCCGCTATCTCTCGAGCGAAGCTCTCCCGCTGCTGAATCACCTGGTTGTAATGGGAGTTGTATTGGGCGCCGTCCACCATATTGATCGTGCCGGCCCTCTGCTCCTGGATGTGATATTCGGCCGACCGGCCACCCGGCCCGTTCCCCTCCGGGCCGGTCGACAGCGACATCACTATGTCGACGTTCCCGAGGCGCAGCCGATCTCCGCCATGGAGCTGGCGGCGCCGGGTGACGGGATCGCCGTTGAGCAGGAGCCCGGCCGAGGAACCAGCGTCCTCGACCCACCAAGATCCGTTGCCCGCGCTGAACCACGCATGATGACGACTCACATATGGCGACGCTATGACGAGATCGGAATCATTGGCCCGACCAACAAGCAGCGGCGCGGTCCCGGGCCGCAACGGCACCCGAAACGATGGCGTGCCAGGTATCGCGATGTCGAGCACTAAGTCGACCATCAGCACCTCCTCATGCTGCTGGGCCGACCATATTGTGTAACCAGCCGCCGGCAGGCACGAGAGCTTTTCCGCTCGCCGACTGTCAGAAATGCGCCACCTTCCGCGGGAGAACGGCCGGGAAAAGATCGTTTAAGCCTTCCAAGGCTCGCAGTTACGGTTGCATCCGCGGCGGGCGTATCCGGGGGGGTGCGGGAGAGCTCGCTGGGCGGGCCCCTGCTGTGGCCGGTTGAGGAGGCCTGGCCGGTGTGCGAGTCCGAGGACGACCACGACGAGCCGATCGCCACGGTCTTCCTGTGCTCCTGACAGCACGCCGCCGCGGACGACCACGCTTTGGGCCGTTCCCGCGCGGCGGTTTCACCACTGGTCGTGACCGCCGGGCATCGTGGTGACAGCCCGCAGTCCAACCCCGTACTTGGTCGGATCCGGGTCGGCCGGCTCAGCGTCGGCCGGTCCCGGACCCGCTTCCCAGCAGTCCTGACCATCACCGTCATCGGCGAGTGGCTATGAAACAGGCCTTCGTTCCCGGGCCCGGACGGCGAGTGTCCGGGCCGGAAACGTCATTGTTGGCGCAGGTTCACGATCGCAGGATCGAGAGAATCTGGTTCAAGAGGTCCACGATGGTCTGCAGTGGCGGGCGAATGGGATCGAGCAGGCCGGCCACCGCGCAGAGCAGGTTGCCGAGCAGGTCACCCGGTCCCGAGACCGCGGTGATGTTGAGGTGAACCCGGTCCAGATGCACGCGCAGGCCGAGCAGGTCGAGATCTAGCGGCCCGAGCACCAGGTCCAGGATGGGGCAGAAGGCTTGGGCCGCCACGCCGGTCGCGCTTGTGCTTCCGGACACGAGAGGGAGTGCCACGCTCTGCGTTTCGCTACCGATGATCTCCCCGTTCGAGTCCACGAGTGTGGCAGCAAGGGAGCCGACCGCGACGATGCCGTCGTCGGCGACCTCGAAGCGCTCGGGAGCGAATGTGCCGCTGGCCGTGCCCACCGCGCCGGTCGCATCGGTGAAGGTGCCGGAAACCGTGGACGTCATCGAGCCGGGCGCTTCCAGCAGGCGTTCCTCGGTTGCGGCTGACCCTATGCGGGGAGCTGCTGCGGCGGGTGCGGCGGCGACGACCGTGGCCGGTAGCGCAAGGCAAACGGCTACGATCAACTGCCAGGGAATGTGCGGACGGTGCATCTCTCTTCCTTTCGGTCGTGACGAGTGACCCAAGCCCGTTGACCGCCACAAGCGAAAGAAAACCCATCGATCTACTTCGCTGTCTCAGATAGTGCTGAATGCAGCTTGCGAGCCTCCCGGATGCCCCGACATATTCAGTCCCATGCATTTGGAATTCGCGAAATAGGCTCACATCGGCAGGTCGGCATGGTCGTCCGGTAACCCGGCGTGGCTGGCAGCCGCCGGTCCGCAGACGGTCGGCGATAGATCAGTGCGTTCGTGCGCGAGGGTCGGGGTCCACCCCGAACTTCTCGATCATGAATCGCCAGAAGAGCGGAACCGCGTCAGCGACAGGCCTCTCGATCGCGTCGTCGTGACCCGTTACGGAGAGGTGCTCGATGCGCACCAAGCCGCTGCCTGGCTCTCGGAGCGAGCCAGGCGCCCGTACGGCAACCGCTCCGTAAGGCGGCTCGGGGATCGGAGTGGGCACCACAATCAAGTCGTGCATTGAACTCGGCATGTCGGCGCGCCCGTCATGGCGTACCGATCACCTCGGATTGCGGTATGTCCGGATGTGGAGCAGCAACTCGGTTGCGGCGCTGACGGTGGCCGTGGCACGGTGCGGATCCTGACCCCTTTCTGTTCCGAGGCCCAGGTGACGATCTACTTTTACGGTGCCGACGAGGTTCCGTATGGCTGCTTCTCGAACTTCTCCGCGCACGGCTTCGACCTGGACGGCCGCTGGTGGCCAACGTCGGAGCACTACTTTCAGGCGCAGAAGTTCGCCGGTACCCGCCATGGTGACCTGATCCGCCGGGCGGCCACGCCGCTGCGCGCCGCGCAGTTGGGTCGCGATCGGTCCCGGCCGCTGCGCCGTGACTGGGACCGGGTCAAGGACGACGTGATGCGCCGGGCAGTCGCGGCCAAGTTCGCCGCCGATGCCGACATCCGCGTGGTCCTGCTGGGCACCGGCGACGAGGAGATCGTCGAAGACACCGACACCGACCATTACTGGGGACGTGGCCGGTCCGGGGTCGGCAGGAACATGCTCGGCCGGATCCTGATGCGCACCCGTACCCGGCTTCACGCCGACCAGGCACACACCGGCGACAAGGGTCATGGCGGCGTCCGCTCCTCGGCACGAACGCGTGCTGGCACGCCGAGACGGCAACAAGGAGCGTGACGGAGAGCCGCTCGCCCGCGCGCACGGCACTGGCCATCTACGAGCGCCCTGCTGCGCAGCGGCTCAGGGAGAGCGACTCCGTAGGAGACCTGGTCATTCCCAGCGCGCACGGAGCGCGGCAGATCAGTGCACTCTTGTTCCTCTCGCGGCCTCGATGCCGGGACAGACGCGAACGGATCGCGTTGCTAGCGTTGCGCCTTCAGCGGGGGGAGCTAGATGACATCGAAGGCGTTCCGTATCGGCGGAGATCTGGAGGTGCGGCGGCTCGGGTTCGGGGCCATGCACCTGCCCACCGAGGCGGGTCCTGCCCGCGAGTCGTCTTTGGCGGTGGCCCGGCGAGTCGTCGAGCTGGGCGTCACGCTGATCGACACGGCCTATCTGTATGGCGGGGGAGCCAACGAGGAGCTTCTCGCCGAGGCCCTGTACCCCTATCCGGACGGGCTAGTCATCACCACCAAGGTCGGTGTCGCGCGATCGGGCCCGCGGGGCGAATGGAAACTGGACGGGCGGCCAGATGTCCTCCGCACGCAGGTCGAGCAGGCGCTGCGCCGACTGCGCGTCGAGCGGATCGAGCTGCTCCAGTTGCACCGGATCGACCCGGAAACACCGCTCGCGGACCAGCTGGGCACGCTGCGGGACATGAGGACCGAGGGCAAGATCGGCCGGATCGGACTGTCTGAAGTCACCGTTGCCGAACTCGACCAGGCGCGGCAGATCGTCGATGTTGCGAGCGTGCAGAACCGGTACAACGTGCTCGACCGCGAGCATGAGCCGGTGCTCAAGGCCTGTGAGCATGCCGGGATCGCCTTTCTGCCGTGGCGGCCTGTCGCGGCCGGTACATCAGGGGAACTGGCGGGGATCGCCGCCGTGGCGTCCGAGGCGGGTGCCACTCCCACCCAGGTCATCCTCGCCTGGCTCCTCAGCCGCTCGCCGGTCATGCTGCCCATCCCCGGCACTGCCCGGGTGGCCCACGTGGAGGAGAACCTCGCTGCCGAGGACCTCCACCTCACCTCGGCTCAATACGCCGCCCTGGATCGGCTGCACCAGCCGACGTAGTGGCTGCCGCGCCTGCATTGCCACGCACTCACTTCGGCAGTTCCGCGCGCTGGTCTGCTATGTGCCTGAGGCCATGTAGGCGGCGAGGATGTACTGGGGGTGCCGGTCGAGGTTCTTGCGCGGACGGTCGTAGCGCATCGTGGTGCGGGGGTCGGCGTGCCGGGCGGCGATCTGAACGTCCCGCAGGCTGACACCAGCGTCGAGCATGGTAGTCAGGAACGTATGCCGAAGCATGTGCGGATGCATCCTCGGCATGCGGATCCCTGCCGCGTCGGCCAGATGCCTGAGCCGGCGAGAGGCCGCATGCCGGTCCATCCGCAGGCCGTGTGCGTTGCGCAGGATCGGCCCGGCCTCGCGGTCGTCGACGGCTCGGTCGATCGCCCGGGCCACCGCTGGCGGCAGCGGGATCAGCACGGTCTTGCTGCCTTTGCCGCGGACCTTGAGCACCCGGTGGCCGTGTTCCTCGCCGAGGTCGCCGACGTTGCTGCGGCACGCTTCAAAGATCCGCGGGCCAGGAGTCCGAGCACGGCGATCAAAGCAAAATCGTTGATGTTCGGCGACAACCTTGCTGTGGTGATTAGGGCCTCGAACCACGGGCCGCCGGCCGGATCGACCGGATCGTGCGCTCGGCGGAGGGGCGACGTGAGTTTGCTCGGCGAGGTGCCGGATCAGGTGACAGCCGTGGCTGCGACATCCTGCGAGCTCTGACCACCCTTGTCGGGACTCTAGGTGGTCACCGAACGATTTGTTGATCTTGATGTCTTGCCCTACGGTCAGCGCCGTCGATCTTCGTTGAGGGGGTCGGCTTGATGCGGGGGAGGACATCGTGAAGTACGTAAGTAGGCGTTTGCGCATGGCTGCCGCCATTGCGGCGATCGCGGCCGGTTTCAGCAGCGTGGCCGCTGGCGGCGCGCAGGCCGCGCCGGCTTTCCAGGTCGACACGATTCAGGCGGAGCCGGAAGATCCAGATGCTCCGCCCGCGATCCCGGGTGGCGGTGACGTCGGAGGCGACGAGGAGCCTGTGGCTGGCTCGCAGCCTGGCAAGGGCGGCCCGGATCGTGCTCCTGACAACTGCACGGCGGTTGTCAAGAAGTCCGTCGCGAACGTGAAGAACAGCTTCGATCGGGTCCAGCGCTGGTCGGATGAGAACAACACGCCGAACAAGGACACGATGGAGGTGCACGTCACCAAGACCAAGAAGTTCGCGTTCCACATCGACATCTCCGTTGAGGAGGAGTTGAAGGCGTGGGTCTTCGCCAAGGTCAAGGCCACCATCAACGGGGGAATCTCAAAGGAGTGGACCACCGAGAGTGGCGCCAAGCGGATCATCACGCTGCAGCCGCGCACTCTGACGACCGTGGAGTACGGGGTGTGGAATGAGGTCGTCGCCTTCAGGAAGTACCAGGTCTACCGCAGTTGCCAGGAGAAGACCCTGAAGACGGGCAAGGCCACGATGCCGTACGAGGAGAGGTTCAAGGTCAGCCAGAAGCCGCTTTAAGCCTCCTGCGCCATCTTGTCCAGTGCCGCCGCGCCCAGTAGGAAGGCGCGGCGGCGCTCTCGTCCAACAAAGATTTTAGGTAGATATGCGACGCGTTGTTCCAGTCACGATCTTCGCCGCTTTCCTTGCCGGCTGCTCCACGCAGGAAAGCGCAACGCCCAGGAATCCACCGACGTCCGTCAAGCCTGTACCGCCATCCTCGACCCCGGCGGCGGAGCCCGTCATCACTCCCACCATGCCTCCAGGCTTCGAAGAGCTCATCCTGCCCGCTAACGGCCAGGAGGATCTAGCTCTGCCGAAATTCTCGCACACGGGCAAGGGATACACGCTGGTGATCCACTGCGTCGGGGGTGGAAAGATCGAGATCAAGCGAGACAAAGAACCTGCACTGAAGCCATGGCCGTGCGACGGAGTGCAAACATTCCACCGGGTTCGCTCCGACGTTCACGACCATAGCCTTACGGTAGATGTGACCGGTCGAGCGCAATGGACCGTCCGCGTGGTCGACGGCCTTCTGAACTAAGTGTGCTGTCCAGGGATGTTGGTCAACCTGGCGATGGGCTGTTGACTATCTCCACGGCTTCGGGGTTCTGTCCCGTCTGCCGTGAATGATCTTGGTTCAGGTGGTCGGGGACACGCGCTCGCGGAACACGTTGAAGCCGCTGTGGCCCATCGACGACGCCCGCGCCGACCCAAGCATCGGGAAGGCGGACGGCGTGGACGCTGGCGAGGACGTCGAGCATCACTGACTGCCGCCGATCAGGCTGATCAGTTCCGCACTGCGGGCCGGATCGCCGGCAGGCCTCTCGTGGCCTAGCCGAACCACAATTGCGGTACACGGCGCTGGATGGTCTCGCGAGCCAACCGGACGCCGATTGGGTCGACGCTGTTGCTCGGTCATTGCTGGACGACGTGCGGATGGTCCTCGGCTGGGAGTTGGGCGGGCTGCGCGAGCGGAGCGCCCACCCCACACTTCGTGCGCTATTGGCCGACCCGGACGAGCAGGTTCGCAAGTTCGCGGCTCGCGGCCTCGCCAGACTGAACAGGACGTAGCCGACCGCTCGATGTCAAGACGACCAATCGCGTTCGCGTCACGAGCATCCAGCGGCATCGGCGCGCGTTCATCTGCCAGGTGTGACCAGGTCATTCCCGCTGACGACGAGGCAACCGAACATGTCGGCCAGAACGGAGCCTTGGAGGTCGGTCGGCGGGTTCACGAATACCGCGACATGCACCCCGCGCTCCCGGCATGCTCGACCGACTTCGCGTGCCTTACCGGGGCCCAGAAGAGTGCGCCGGGAGAACGGGTCGGCCATCTTGGTCGCACCGCCGTGCGAAACACCTCGCCGCTGAACGTGCCGGCTGACCACCCGCCCACCAAGGGCCTCCACCGACGCGCCGAGCTGGTCGAGCTTCGCGCCGACATCTTGTTCTTGCCGGAGAACAGGCCGATGATCGCGACATCGGCTCCGGTCAGCCCGGCGGCACCGGGCCCGACCGTGTCCCATCGCACACGGACATCATGGCAGGCGGCATGCGTCCGCACATCGGCCAGATCAGGACGTGGGCCGCCATGCGGCCGACCACCGTGCGTGACGGCTCACCCTGGTCGGCGCGCATCGCGGCATGTCAGGCTCATCGGCAGGTTCGGACGCTGGCCGCAGAGCCAGCCGTCGGCACGGAGGGCGACAAGCTGACGGTGGTCGCCGCGCACAGGCGGCAGATCCGGATGCTGGGCGGGAGGACGCGAGGTAAGCGAGAATGCGCTGGTGAGTGATCACCAGCGGTGCCGCCTTTCGGTCAGTGGAGACGAGTTGGAACTTAGCGGCCCACCTGGTGCCCTTCGCGCCCTCGGCGGGCTGCTTCGCCGGCATGTAGAGCGTGTCGAAGTGACGATCACTGGTGGGACCGTCGCCCAGGAGGTGACCGCCGGGCCGCTGCTGATCGGTCTGCGGGACCGGACCATGCTGCGTGTCTCCGGGGGCCGCGAGTACCTCGACATCCTCTGGGACGCGCTCGACGGTGTGGCTGAGCAAGCCGAGACTGCCGATAGCCGGGGCGTCAACCGGCACCAGCACATCGAATACTTTCCTGGAGACGACTTCCGATCACCGGACTCGGTTCCCTTGGTCATCGTGGCTGACTGGCCGGACGATCCGGTGCGAACAATGCCTTGATCTCGGCAGGTCATCCATGAAGGAGCGAGGTCGGCCGGTCATGGAGCGTGACGGA
This sequence comes from Actinoplanes sp. NPDC051346, assembly GCF_040682215.1. Classification (NCBI taxonomy): domain Bacteria; kingdom Bacillati; phylum Actinomycetota; class Actinomycetes; order Micromonosporales; family Micromonosporaceae; genus Actinoplanes; species Actinoplanes sp. NPDC051346. Next base: position 348,293 of record NZ_JBFBAJ010000002.1, read on the forward strand.
GAGCCGCTCGCCCGCGCGCACGGACGGCGGAAGAAGAGTGCACCCAGAAAGGCCAGTTGAGGCGTCGGTCGTGGGCGGCTTAAAGCGGCCCCGCTGGGGCAGTTATCCGTGCCCCCCGCAAAGATCTACTGGAATAGGTTGGGTGATTCGCATGGCGTCCGGGTCGAACGCGATGGCGATCGAGCCCTCATCGGTGGCGATGCGCACAGAACCGGCTTCGACCGACTGGATTGCTTGGTAGTTCGCCGATGCCTCCGAGAACAGGCATCCTGCGTACGCCTCGGTACCGCGTAGGCCGTCTCGACGGTAGACGACGACGTCCCAGCCGGGCTCACCCAGCACGGCCTGCCAGGAGAACACCTCGACTTGGTAGCGGCCGTCCGCTGATGACCCGAGATCGATCCGGTTACCGTGCCGGCCTGACGATCCGATCCCCAACCCGAAGAGGGATGCTGTCAGAGCGATGCAGCCGACGAGTAGGACGGCAAGCCCGGTACCCCCAAACGCCCAGGCGACGGCCGATCGGCTCCGAAGGTCGGACGGAACAAGCATCGTCACGGCCATGGCGAGCAGCACCCACAACGCGGGTCCGAAGACCAAGGTGGGAATCGGATGGTCATGCAGAACCACGAGGTCGACCATATTCCCGTACGCCAACACGAGAAGGACCGTCGCCAGGAAGGCGACGCCAGCCCGTACCGGCGCCCAGGTCCGCGGCGGAGACGGCACTACGTTCAGCTCGATCTCGCGCATCGGTTCTCGACCAAGCTCACTCGACGACATGGAGAAGGCCGGCGAGAGGCAGCCGTATAGCGGGTGGTCTGGGCAGCTCAAGCACCAGCGGAGCTTAAGGTCGACGACCTCCTCGGCACGTCAGCCGATCAGCCCCACGGCCTCACCGCTGCGAGTGCACCACGGGTCCGGTCGGCCGAATTGACCGTGCCACGCCGCCGTGCACCGACCCAGCTGGGCGAACGCCCCCGGAGCTGCACACGGGTCCCGCGCGCACGGACGGCGGCACGAGAGTTAACGGCATGCAATGAGGAAGGATGATGTCCATGGCTGAACTCTCGCTATCCGTGCCTGCATACGACGCGTCAGTTGGAGTCGTGGCCCCCGCCGAGGGCGGCACGGTCACCGTGGAGGTGGTGAACGGTTCGGTGGAGATCTTCGGAGACCCTGCTGGGCTTCGCGATCTCGCCCGGATGTGCCTCGCGCTCTCTGATGCCCAAGCCCCGAACGAGGCGCACATCCATCTCGACGCGGGTATCAACCCGCTGGACCTCGGCTTCGCTTCTCTGACGCTTGCGCGCGATCCGCACCGGCCCGCGTAACAGGCACCATCAGCGGCACGACGGGACACTGGTAACCTCGCCGGACTGATTCTGACGGTCATCAGTGGCCCCACCTGGACGGGGCGGATTCTGGCGGTCGTCGCAACACTCCAGGTGAGCGACTACGAGGTTGAGCTTAGCGTTGCCGCCACAGCGCCTTCAGCGAAGGACCGCCGCCGGCTTCCGCCAGACGCCCGGATCGCGGCAGATCCGGATACCGGCGCGGGCGGTTCACCTGGAGGATGGATGTCTTTGTCGGAGCACCGCCGGTCGGCTGCGAGAGCCGCCTTGCACGGATGCCTGACGCTCGCCGCAACCGTCGGGTTGGCCGGCGCGTGCGCGCAAGGAGAACAGGGTCCTCCTAGTGGAGGACGACCGTCGCCCGGGCTGAGTCCTTCACCGGCCAACGAACCAAGCCCCGATCCCTCGGGGCCGGCGACGGTGGTGGAAGGAGGATGCAATACACCACCCCCCACCATGAGCAAGGCGTACATGTGCCTACAGACCGGCCCACCGCCCACAGTGATAAGGCTTCCAGACGGCACCCTCATCACACAGGAACAACCACGGCGCGAGTCGTCATCGGCGCGGGCCCGCACGGGTTCGGAAATGCCTGTCGGTGCCGGCTAGACCTTCAGAGGTGGAGGGCGACGCCCGCTACTTTCCAGTCAGCCACTCGTCGATGGCCGCGACCGCCTGGTCTCGGGCCGATGAGTCGGTCGTCCACACCGGTACGTTTCGGGCTGGTAGCACTATCAAAGTCAGCGATTGATCACTAAACGTGGTGAGCCGCAATCGAGGCGGCCTGTCGGCTTCGACGCTGACTTTTTCCACGTCTTTCCGCGCGAACCGTCGGCTACGTCCCAGGCCTGCCAGGGGCGTGAAGGTAACCGCTTCGTCAGTCAACGTAAGTGTTGCGCCCAGCATCGAGAACCGCCACCACGGGATGCTCGCTACCCACTCGCATTCGTTACCCGCCAAGGTGCTCGTCCTCCACTCATCTGCGCCTGCGGTGCACCCGAAGCGTGGTACCCGTAGCGCCCACAACCGACGCATTCTCATCGGCACGGTCGGGCGTTGACTCCGGCTACGTTCCGGAGGCCATGAAGCCGGCGAGGATGTAGTTGGGGTGTCGGTCGAGGTTCTTGCGGGCGCGGTCGTAGCGGATGGTGGTGCGGGGGTCTGCGTGGCGGGCGGCGATCTGGACGTCGCGGAGGCTGACGCCGGCGTCGAGCATGGTGGTGACGAAGGTGTGTCGCAGCATGTGCGGGTGCATCTTCGAGATCCGGAGGCCAGCGGTCTCGGCCAGGTGCTTGAGTCGGCGTGTCGCTGCATGCCGGTCCATCCGCCGACCGCGCAAGTCGCGCAGGATCGGGCCATCGTCGCGGCCTTCGACGGCGCGGTCGATTGCCCGAGCGACCGCCGGTGGCACCGGGACCAAGACGACTTTGCCGCCCTTGCCGCGGACCTTGAGCACGCGGTGGCCGTGTTCCTCGCCGAGGTCGGCGATGTTGGCGCCGCAGGCTTCGAAGATCCGCAGTCCGAGGAGGCCGAGCATCACGACCAGGGCGAAGTCGTTGATGTTGGTCGACAGTCGGGCTGTGGTGATCATCGCCTCGAACTGCAGATGGCTGAGGCCGAGCGTGGGCGACTCGGGCGGCACGAGCGGCCGGCGGACGTAGTCGGCCAGCGAGTGCGGCAGGATCTGGTCGATGATGCACACGCGGTAGAAGCCGATCACAACCGACAGCCGGCCGTGACTAGCAATGGATCACCAACCGGCAACCAGCACTCTCATAACCGGCGGACCACCAACCGGGGCCCAGTCATCAGCGTTCATTCACCGCAGACGCCACCGTCAACGTCCTCGACGACCTCATCTCCGCACTGGGACGCCGCCCGGAACACATCCGGATGGACAACGGGCCCGAACTGACCGCGCACGCCCTACTCGACTGGTGCCGCTACGCCGGAGTCAGCCCCGCCCACATCGACCCAGCATCACCGTGGCAGAACGGCATCTGCGAATCCTTCAACGGCAGATTCCGCGACGAGTTCCTCACCTGCGAACAGTTCGACAACCTGCTCGAAGCCCAAGTCCTGGCGGAAGACTGGCGTATCGAGTACAACACCTACCGACCCCACGGCTCCCTGGACTGGCTCACCCCCGACGCCTTCCACAGCCGATGGACCACCAACCGGCAACCAGCACTCTCATAGCCGGTGGACCACCAACCGGGGCCCAGTCAGAGGAGCACTGCGGACAGTGCCGTGACCAGCTGACATGTTCGCCTGATTGCCGCACGGGACGCCGTACCTCGAGCTTGAACCAGGGCTGACCACCGCCGGGACTCGTCCCGGATAGCGGCAATGGCGGCGGCTATGTGCTCGTCTGTCGACCCCGACACTGTCGTGCCTCCCCGCTGCTCGACCGGCGCTTGGTGGGCCAGACTACGTGAGCGGATCGAGCAACATGCACACCCACGGTCATCTCACGGGAGCGGCGCGCCGCCTGCGCCACTTGGTGGTGTACGGCAGCGCGAACAAGTACAGACCGGTGAAAAGAAGCAAGGCGAGCGGGAGCAGCGGCACGTAGGACACCCAGACGACAGGCTTCTCTTGTGTCAAGGCGATGAAAGTGACGATGACGGTCACGGTGAAGGCGATGGCCAGCCAGCGGTGGATCTGCCGAACCCACTTGTTCCAGTTCAATGGGATCTCCTCCGAAGGCGAGCATCCCAGGGCCCCAGCGACCTGCCGGGTGGGATGTTCACGGAGGTCACGCTAGTTGTGGCTCGGTGGCCGGCGCTTCTCGATTCCTGATCGATCCGGGGTCACGGGTGGGAGGTGACGATGCCGACCGTGGCGCGGCCGAGGGAACCGTCCAGCGGCCAGGAGCGCACGGTGAAGTCGCCGGCCTCCCGCAGCGGCCCGATGGTGAAGTCGCCGGGCCCGAACGCCACACCGCGATAGGCGACGGCGTCGCTCCGTGCCCGGCGTACCTCGATCCACAGTCCGGGCGTCGCGCCAACCTCGCGGGTGGTCAGGTCGAAGCCGGTGACGCGCAGGGCGACGAACTGTTCGGGCGTACCCGGAAAACGCAGGTCCTTGTCCTGGCCGACCCGGTCGTAGCCCACCTGCCGGCCGGGGCCGTCGACCCGGGTCGCGCCGATCACCTGACGCGATGAGACGGCGGCCGCGACCCGCAGGGTCGAGGTGGTCTGGATCGGTGCCAGCACCAGCGTGTATGTGCCGTCGCGGGACAGGGTCGGCACCGGCACGCGGAACGTCGGCCGAACCTGTGGGCTTTCGGCACTGAAGGCCGCCACGACGGCGCCGTCGGGATCGAGCACCGTCGCGCGGCTCGCGTAGCCGCGCCAGGTGCCGTCGTCGAGCGGGATGTAGAGGCCGATGACCACGTCCTGCCCGATCCGTCCCTCGAACGGGTAGCAGACGGCCGCCCCCGGCTCGGTGGTGGTGGCGTACGCGGTCTCGCCGTCCACGGTCAGTGGAGCCCTGGCCTGGCAGGCGGGTCCGGCGGACGCCGCGGTGGGCGGGCCGGCGAGGGTGGCGCCCAGGGCGGCGATCACGAGCGCGGACATGATGCCGATTCTTCGCATGGCTCCACCCTCACCCGGTGCCCGGGCACCGGCCAGCGATGTCGACATGTCTTCACCGGACGTTGTCATGCCTGTAGAAGTGGTCACTTGCCGCGGCGGGCGTCCCTGTCGAGACGCCCGCCGCGGGGTGCTGGTGTATGTCAGGCCGAGCAGGTCGGATCGCCGGACTGCGCCGGCACGCTGACCGCGTCCCAGGCCGCCTTGACGGCATCGAACTCGGCGCAGCCGCCCGTGAAGAGATTCTTGGCCGCCTGCAGCGTCCACGTCCGGTACGACGGGTACGAGGAGTCGGAGGTCTTCATGAGCATCGCGGCGTACATGATCTTGGACGCCTTCTCCAGGCCGACCCCGGTGACCGAGGAGTCGTCGCAGGTGGGGCTCTCCGGCTGGCCGTTGGTCGGCTTGCTGCCCTCGGCGAGCAGGTAGAACCAGTGGTTGCCCGGTCCGGCGGCCGCGTGGACCTCGTCGTTGTCGGTGTCGCCGGAGTAGCAGTTGTCGTGGCCGATCTTGGAGGGGTCGTACATGTTGCGGATCGGGCCCTGGCCGATGAGATCGACGGCCTCGCCGACGGTGTAGTCCGGCTCGTCGAACTCCTGCGGCTCGTTGGCGTACCACTCGGTCATCGCGCCGAAGGTGTCGGCGACGAATTCCTGGGTGCCCTTGCCGGAGATGCCGCCGGGGGTGTGGTCGTCGATGCCGTGTCCGATCTCGTGACCGACCACGTCGAGCGAGGACACCCAGCCGCCCTGGGCGTTGTGCCCGAGCACGATCTGGGTGCCGTCGTAGAAGGCGTTCTGGTCGTCCAGGCCGACGCGGATCGGCCAGGCGCCGCCCTCGCCGTCCATGCCGTCGCGGCCCAACCATTGCGTGAGCATCTTCGCCTGGGTCTGCGCGACGAACAGCGCGTCGGTGCATCCGGTCTCACGGCTGTCGGCCTTGCCGTCGCCCCACAGGTCGTCCGGACCCTCGAAGATCTTGTCGCCGTCATAGTCCTGACATGACAGGTTCTTGGTCTTCGGGTCGGTCATCGAGAAGGTGCCGCCCGACGAGGTCGTGTCGAGTTTGAGCGGGCTCGGGCCGTTCAGGGCGCCGGTGCCGTCCCCGCGCAGCACGTGATCCTGGGTGTGCAACACCGCGCCGGTCGCGGCGTCCACCTCGACGGTCAGCCGGCTCGGCCCGTCCTCGCCGCGGCCGACGACCGTGCTCTGCCAGGCCAGGCGCGGGGTGCCGGACAGCGCGAACACCACCAGGCGGGTGCCCTCCGTCTTGGCGACCTTCGGTAGCTGACCGCGCGCCACCTTCTCCGCGCGGGCCGACGTGAGTTTCGGAGTGAGCGAGATATCGCCGATCGGCCGCTTCTGCGCCACGGAGGTGTACCGGGCGTTGCCCGAGGAATCGGTGACCACGACGAAGTCGCCACCGACCACGGGCAGTCCCCGATGCGTGCGCTGGTACGGCACGAACCGCAGCGGACCGGACGAGAGCACCGGCTGCGCGGTGAACGCGTCGTTCGCGCTGGCGTGCAGGTAGGCCGGGCGGTCGGCGACGAGGGCGCCGGCGACCTTGGCGGCCAGGCCGTGTGCCTGCCCGGTGTCCGGCGCGGGGTTCGGCGGCGTGGGTGTGGTCGCCGCCGTGGCGGTCGCCGCGCCGCCGATGATGAGTCCGGCGGCGGTCATGGTGGCGACCGTCGCCCGCACCGGCATCCGCGGTCGCGTACGCCTGTGAGCTGGTGACATCTTGCCTCCTCGGCGGAACCGCCATTCAGTCACGAGAGGGTGACCGAACGGTCGGATCCGTTCATCGAATGGCCATCACCGTATGAACAAAAGATCGATGAATGCAAGTATTGAAATGGGACGCAATAGTTGCTACTACGCATGCGCCCGCGATGAGAGCGCTCTTTTGGCACCCCGGAAAGCGTTGCCCGGCGCCGAGTTGCGATCGAGCGCCGGATCGGTTCAAATCGGGTAGTGCGTCCGCGCGGCCCGCGTCTACAAGCGACATGGATACTGACCCAGACCTGACAGATGATTCACGGCCAGATAAATAGGATCTAGTCTCTGTCCCATGTGCGGGGTTCAGGCATCCAGTAGAGGTGCCCATTGACGGTGCTCAACCGACCCGCGGTCGTCGATCCGCCCGCGGTCCCTACTCTTCCCGTCGGCGACATTCGATGGAAACGCCCGCCCCGCGCCGGCCTCAGGTTTCTGCTCCGCGCCTCCGTTCTGGCGGCCGTCGGCCTCGGTGGGTGGTACCTGTGGTGGCGGCTCGGCACGCTCGAGGGCACCGGCGTGCCGGGTGCGGTGCTGCTGGTCGCCGAGGCTCTCTGTTGGCTCCAACTGGTCTGCACCGCGGCGCTGATCATGCGCGCCCGCTGGCGTGCGGGACCGCCGGCGCCACCGTTCGGCACGCTCGACGTGTTCATCACGGTGTGCGGTGAGCCGGTCGAGATGGTGGAGAACACGCTGCTGGCGGCGCTGCGCATCAACTATCCGCACCAGACCTACCTGCTGAACGACGGCCGGCTCGCCGGCAAGCCCGGCTGGCAGGAGATCGACGCGCTGGCGGCACGGCTGGGGGTCGTCTGTTTCACCCGTACCGGCGGCGCCCGCGGCAAGGCCGGCAACCTCAACCATGCCCTGGAGTGCACCGACGGCGACTTCGTGGTGACATTGGACGCCGACCACGTCGCCGAACCGGATCTCGCCGAGCAGACGATCGGTTACCTGCGCGACGAGGGGCTGGCGTTCGTCTGCACCTATCAGCGGTTCGCGCTGACCCGGTCGGATGTGCTCAACAACCGGGAGACCTACTTCTACACGGTGATTCAGCCCGCCAAGGAGCGCGCGGGCGGCGCCATCTCGTGCGGCAACGGCACGGTGTACCGGCGGGCCGCGCTGGCCTCGATCGGCGGTTTCAGCGAGTGGGGCTTCGTCGAGGACCTGCACACGTCCTACCGGCTCCACGCCGCCGGCTGGCGCAGCGTCTACCATCCGCGTCCGGTGAGCACCGGGACGGCGCCCGAAACCGTCGCGGAATACCTGTCCCAGCGGCAGCGCTGGGCCATGGACAGCCTGCGCCTGCTGCTGCGTGACTCGCCGCTGTGGCGCCGCGGCCTGAGCTTCTCGCACCGGCTCCAATACCTGGACACCACGGTCAGCTATCTGTTCGCCGGCCTGCAACTTGTCTTCGCCGTCTCCTCTCTGAGCTACGCCGTCACCCGGTTCTCCATGCTCAAGTCGCCGGGCGACGCGGCGTACCTGTGGCATGCCGGCCCCTACCTGGCCGCCCTGTTCCTGTTCATCGCCGTGGCTCACCGGGGTGTGGTGGCCGGGCTGCGGTCCATGCAGATGACGCTCTCCAGCGCGGTGATGTTCCTGTCCGCGGCGGTCCGCGTGCTCCTGGGTCGTCGGCCGGGCACGCTCATCTCCGTCAAGTACCGTCAGCGACGCTTCTCCGGACTGCTGGTACCGCCGCTGCTGCTCCTGCTGGCGATGATCGGCGGGCTGGCACTGCTGCTGCGTGACGGCCGCGCCGGGATATCGCCGATCGGACTGTTCTGGACGGCGTTCATGGCGCTGCTGCTGAGCGGTCCCACCACCGCGGTGACCTGGCGGCCGCACCAGTCTGCCGGCCTGCGGGCCGGCCTGCGCCTGGGCATCGCCACGTCGATAGCGGTGACCCTGTTCGTGCCGGCCGCGGCCCAACCCAGCTGGCAAGGTTCCCTGGTCGCCGACTCGCAGGTGCCGGCGGGCGCGTTCGTCGTGCCGTCGCCTCCCACCGCGCGGGAGCCCGCACCCGGCGCGCCTCGCCGCCTGGTGCCGCCGACGACCGGTGCGTACTTCGGCCTGTCGCACGGCGACTCCAGCGTCACCCCGGCCGAGGTCCTGCACACCTACCCGAAGGACCGGATCCACCTCGTCCAGTGGTTCCAGCAGTGGCGCAGCGGCGAGGTGCGGCTGCGCGAGGACTGGCTGAACTCCGTCGCCCGCTCCGGGTCGGTGCCGATGATCGTCTGGGAGCCGTGGGCCCGCCCGCCCGGTGGCTACTCCAGTCCCGACCAGGCCGCTGCCAGCGTCGACACCATCGCGTCCGGCCGCTATGACGCGTACATCCGCAGTTGGGCCAAGGGTCTGGCCGGCTACAAGCGACCGGTCCTGATCAAGTTCATGCACGAGGCCAACGGCTGGTGGTATCCGTGGTCGGTCGGCCTCAACGGGAACACGCCGCGGGGTTACGTGCGGGCGTGGCGCCACGTGCACGACATCTTCCGAGCGGCCGGCGCGACCAACGTGTCCTGGGTCTGGTCACTGAATTCCGGGTACGGGATCAACCGGCCCTACTCCCCGGACAAGTTCTATCCCGGCGATGACTACGTCGACTGGCTCGGCGTCAGCGGCATGAACTGGGGAACCGCGCAATCGTGGAGCACGTGGACCGACGCCGGCACCATCTTCGCCGGCGACTACAAGCAACTGCGCAAGTTCGGCAAGCCGATCATGGTCAGCGAGGTCGCGACGGTCAGCCAGGGCGGCGACCAGGCCGCGTGGATCACCAAGGCGCTCGACACGTTCCGCAAGACGTACCCGTTGATCCGGGCCGTCGTGTGGTTCAACCTGCCCTACGCGCCGCCGGTCGACTTCACGCTGGACGACCGGTCGCGGCGGGCGCTGACCCGGGCGCTGTCGCGTCCGTACTGGCGCCCGGATCCGCGGTTGGTGCCCGCGGACGCCCGACCGGTCGTCGCGGCCTCACCGCGACCGTCCTAGACTTCGTTCGAGTGGCCGCGGCGCTCACAGGCGGGAGGAGTCCGTGGTGTACGGGCTAGGGGTCGATCTCGGAACCACGCACACGGCGGCGGCGGTATCCGTCGACGGCCGTGTCGAGATGATCCGGCTCGGCAGCCGGCGGCTCGAGATCCCGTCGCTGGTCTTCCTGCGCGACGACGGCGAGGTGCTGATCGGCGAGGCGGCCGAACGGCGCGGATCCGCGGAACCGGCCCGGCTGGCCCGCGAGTTCAAGCGCCGTGTCGGCGACTCGGTGCCGCTGCTGGTCGGCGGTTCACCCTTTGCGGCACATACGCTGATGGCCCGGCTGTTGCGCGCCGTGGCGCAGACCGCCGCCGGCTATCAGCAGGGTCCACCGGCCGTCGTGACGGTGACCCATCCCGCCAACTGGGGTCCGTACAAATGCGAGCTGCTCGGCCAGGCCGTCCGGATGGCCGGCATCGAGGACGCCCGGCTGCTGAGCGAACCGGAGGCCGCCGCCATCCAGTACGCGGCCGGCGAGCGGATGCGGCCCGGCGAGGTCATCGCGATCTACGACCTCGGCGGCGGCACCTTCGACGCGGCCGTCCTGCGCAAGACCGACACGGGCTTCGCCCTGCTCGGACGGCCCGAGGGGATCGAGCAGCTCGGCGGGATCGACTTCGACGAGGCCGTCTTCGGCTACGTGCTCGACGCGATCGGCGGCGCGGTCGGCGAGCTGGACCTGACCGACGAGGGGGTGACCGGTGCCCTCGCCCGGCTCCGGCGCGACTGCACCGAGGCCAAGGAGGGCCTGTCCTTCGATACCGCGGTCACCATCCCGGTCGCCCTGCCCCAGCTGCACACCCGGGTCCGGCTCAACCGCTCCCAGCTGGAGAGCATGATCGCGCCGGCCCTCGCCGACACCGTGGAGGCCACGCGCCGCGCGTTGCGTTCCGCGGGTGTCGCACCGGGCGAGCTGAGGTCGATTCTGCTGGTCGGCGGCTCGTCCCGGATACCGCTGGTCACGCAGGCGCTCTCCACCGAGTTCGGCTGCCCGGTGATCCTCGACGCCCAACCCGAGCACGCGGTCGCCCTCGGCGCGGCCCACCTGGCGACCCCCGGCGTCGCGCGGCCGGCTGTCGCCCGAGCGTCCGCGCACGGGTCGAGCACGACGGCGCCATCCGCGCCGGTGTCCCCGGCAGCGCCGCCCGCGAAGGCCGGTGTCCCGCCGGCGAGCGCCGTCGTCCCGCCGGCGAAGGCGGTTGTCCTGCCGGTGAGCGCCGTCGTCCCGCCGGCGAAGGCGGTTGTCCCGCCGGTGAGCGCCGCTGTCCCGCCGGCGAAGGCCGTTGTCCCGCCGTCGGTGGCTGTCCCGGTGTCGGCGGTGACCGTCACCGCGCCGCTCGCGCCGCTCGCGCCGCTTGCCGAGCCCCGCGCGGCGGTTCCCGATCCGCCCGCGCGCCGGACCGGGGCACCGTGGCTGGCCGGGGTGGCAGTCCTGATACTGGTGGCCGTGATCGGCGGACTCGCGGCCTGGTCCCGATCGAACAGCGGTCCCCGCGCGGCCGGCGCGCAGCCCTCGGCGACCGTGGCCCAGCCGAACGGGACCGAGAAATGGAACGTCCCCACCGGACGGCCGATCACCGGCCGACCCGCGGTCGCCAACGGTCTGCTCTACTTCGGCAACCAGAGCGGGACGTTCTACGCGGTCGATCGCAAGAGTCGGTCGGTGCGGTGGAAGTACGAGACAGGCTCCTCGGTCACCTCGTCGCCCGTGGTCGTCGACGACGTCGTGTACGTCGCCAGCCAGGGCAGCGCACAGCAGGGCGGCTACGTCTACGCGCTCAGTGGCGACCGCGGCCTCCTGCGCTGGAAGGCCCCGGTCAGCGTCGAGTTCTCCTCGCCGGCTGTCGTCGGCGACGCCCTCTACATCGGCGGCAGCGACGGTGCCGTGTACTCGTTCGACCTGACCGGCCGCGAGCGGTGGCGCTTCGCCACCAAGGGCGTCATCTGGGGGACCCCGGCCGTCGTCGCTGGCACCGTCTACGTCGGCAGCGCCGACGGCAACATGTACGCGTTGGACACGAAGACGGGTGCGAAACGGTGGGCCACGCGGGTCGGCGATGTCCGCTCGTCACCGACCGTCGTGGACGGCACCGTCATCTTCGGCAGCGGCGACAAACACGTCTACGCCCTCGACGCCGGCAAGGGCACCGTGCGGTGGACCTTCGCGACCAACGGCTACGTCTCGTCCTCGCCCCTGGTGGCGGACGGGACGGTCTACGCCGCCGACTTCCAGGGCACGGTCTTCGCGATCGACATGCGGACCCACGGCGAGCGCTGGCGCTACACCGTACCCGGGGATCCTAAGCCGATCTTCTCGTCGCCGACGCTGGCCAACGGCATTTTGTATTTCGGCAGTCACGACAACCGCCTGTACGCGCTCGACGCCACCAGTGGCGCCCGCCTCTGGACCGCCGCCACCGGCGGTATCGTCGGCGCGTCGCCGCTGGTGTCCGATGGTTTCGTCTTCGTCGGCAGCGACGACGGCGTGATGCACTGCCTGGAGCTGTCCGGCCTGGGATCAGGGACGAAGTGAGCGGGCCACCGCCCGCGCGGCCGACGGCGGCGAGGCGAGCCGCCAGTCCTGCTCCTTGTCGACGTCGAACCAGACCACCGCGGCGCAGCGCGGGAACCGTCCGGGCGTGAGCAGGTCGGCCACCCACCTGGCCTTGTCGCCGCCCACCGGGCTGCAACCGACCTCGGCGAACCACATCGGCTGCGGACCCAACGCGGTCAGGCGGGCGTAGGCGTCGGCGAACAGGGTGCCGACGTCGCGCCAGCCGCCGTACTCCGGCACGTCCGCGCCCCAGTTGTAGCCGTCGAGTGCCAGGACGTCGACCGCGTCCGTACCCGGGTAGCTGAGCTCGAAGCGGTTGGTCGTCGGCACGTCGTCGCAGAGCGGCGACCACACCCACCGCACCCGGTCGGCGCCGGCGGCGGCGAAGATCTCTCGCAGGTGGTGCCAGGCCGCCACCACGTCGGCCGGTCGCGCACCGGGTGCGCCGGCCGCCCACGGGTACCAGTTGCCGTTCATCTCGTGCAGCGGTCGAAGATAGATCTCGAAGTCGAGGCCGGCCAGTGCCCGGGCCCAGGCCCGGATGTGCGGGTCATGATCGCCCGCGGCGATCCGGGCCGCCGTGTACGCGGCCTGGTGAATCCCACCGTCCAGGTGCCACGGCTCCCAGGTCAGCAGGATGGTGTGTCCGCTGTCGTGAGCGGGGCGCAGCCACTCCTCGTGGAAGTCGCTGACCGGGCTCGGCGCCCACGGCTGGAACAGGTGCACGATGTCGAGCGGGCCGGCGTCCCTCTCCAGTCGCCGCAACGCGCCCAGCCCCTCGTACGGCGACGGCGGCACGTGCGCGCCGAACAACAGTCGGCGGCCGGGAACGGGTGGCTGGGTCAAGGTCTTCCTCTCGAGGGGTATGGAAATCGTGCACCTTTGTTCGCCCGTTCAGCCGTGTCGTCAGGTTATCAACTCCTCTTCAATCCAGGATGGGCGATCCGGTGCTCGAGGAGGTTTGGTGGATTACGCGCTCGGCGTGGATCTCGGCACGACTTACACGGCCGCCGCCGTGCACGTGGACGGTCGCGCTCAGATCGTCCGGCTCGGCAGCCGCCGCGCGGAGATCCCCTCGCTCGTCTTCGTGCGAGAGGACGGCGTCGTGCTCGTCGGGGACGCGGCCGAGCGGCGCGGCGCGGAGGAGCCGGTGCGGTTGGCGCGGGAGTTCAAGCGGCGCCTCGGTGACCCGGTGCCGGTGCTGGTCGGCGGGGCACCGTACTCGGCGCACGCCCTCATGGCCCGGGTCCTGGAGCACGTCTATCAGACTGTCGTGCGGCAGCAGGAGGGGCCGCCGTCGGTCGTCTGCGTCACGCATCCGGCCAACTGGGGTCCGTACAAGCGGGAACTGCTGATGCAGGCCGTGCAGATCGCCGAGGTGCCGAACGTCGGGCTGCGGCCGGAGCCGGAGGCCGCCGCGGTGCGGTACGCGGCGCAGGAGCGGGTCCGGCCCGGTGAGATCGTCGCGGTGTACGACCTGGGCGGCGGCACGTTCGATACGGCGGTGCTGCGCAAGACCGAGACGGATTTCGAGGTTCTGGGCCAGCCGGTCGGCGTCGAGCAGCTCGGCGGCGTGGACTTCGACGAGGCCGTCGTCGCTCATGTCATGGCGGTGCTCGGGCCGCACGCCGACGCGCTCGACCCGCAGGAGCGGGCGGTGCGGGAGGCGCTCGTCAAGGTGCGGCGTGACTGTGTGGAGGCGAAGGAGGCGCTGTCGGAGGACACCGAGGCGGTGATCCCGGTGGCCCTGCCGAAACTGCACACGCGGATCCGGATCACCCGGGCCGAGTTCGAGGAGATGATCCGGCCCGCGCTGGCCGACACGGTTGGGGCCATGCGACGCGCGTTGCGGTCCGCCGAGGTTCGGCCGGAGCAGCTGCGGGCGATCCTGCTGTCGGGCGGTTCGTCGCGGATTCCGTTGGTGTCCCAGCTGCTGTCCACCACATTCGAGCGGCCGGTCGTGCTGGATCCGCATCCGGAGCACGGCATCGCGCTGGGTGCCGCCGAGATCTGCCGCGGCCGCGCGCCGGCGGCTCGGGTGGTGCCGGCTCAGCGGGTCGCGGCACAGCCCGTCAACCGGGTACCCGGACCCGACACGTCCGCTCCGCGGTCGTCCCCGCCGGCCCAAATCTCATCACCGCCAGCGGTGGCGGCGACCGGGCGTGTCAAGGCGTCCGCCGTCGCCTCACCACCGCCACTACCGCCACCGCCACCGACACCGCCGTCGGGGAAGCGCCGGAGCTGGCGCGTTCCCGCCGTGTTGGCGGCTGTCGCGGTCCTGGTGATCGCCGCCGGGGCGGCCTTTCTCATTCAGCGCCGCGATCCCGGCGCCGAACCGACGGCCGGGCCGCCGCCGCCGGCCACCACGACCGCCTCGGCCGCGTCGACCGCGCCGGTGTGCGGCTTCATCGACGACTTCGGTCGCCCTTCGGTGAACGCACTGTGGGAGCGGACCCGTCCCGACGCCAAGCTCAAGGTCGCCGACGGCACCGTGACCCTGGACGCTCCGGAAGGCTCGGACCTCTACGATGGCCACTACCAGGCGCCGATGCTGCTCCGGCGGTGGACCGGCGACTTCGTGCTGGAGACGGAGCTCACCGCCGAGCCCGATCGGTTCTACCAGGGCGCGGGCCTGGTCCTGTGGAATGGCCCACGTGGCTACGTACGCGTGGAACGCGCCTTCGGCGACGTCGGAGCCGTGATCTTCGAGTACCGGGACGGCGGCAAGCACATCGAGGTGCGCTCGCCGTGGCGGGCGGATGCCGACACCGTGCGGACGGACGTCAAGCGTGTGGTGCTCCAACTCGAACGCAAGGGCACCACTGTCAGCGCCCGTTGGCGGCCCTCCGACCGGACCGACTTCGAGGAACTCGGCGCCATCGACGTCGGGCTGCCCGAGACCGTGAAGGCCGGGGTGGCGGTGCTGAACCGTGCCCAGCGCGGGGCCGACCCCGCGCCGTTCAGCGCGGGCTTCGAACGGGTCTCTCTTACCTGCTGACCGCGGGCGTCACTCGCCGAGCCTGTTGGCGCGGACGGCGATCCCCTCGGTCGGCGGGCCCGCCGCGATCCGCGCCGCGGCGTCCAGGGTGACCGTCACGACGAGGTCCAGTCCCGGCTTGAGCTGGCCACCGAGCGCGGACCAGAAGTCGGAATTCTCGGTGCCGTCGCCGCTGCGCAGCCGCAGGCTCGGCAAGGGTCGGACCGACGCGAACACGCCCTGCAGGTGCTGCGCCTCGATCACCCGGTGCAGCAGCAGCGCCGAGAGCACGTCGCCGAGCAGCGAGTGCTCGTCGCGGACCTCGCTCGTCCACGCGGTCACCAGGTAGCGGCAGTCCACCCGGGGCAGCGGGTCGCGGCGGAAGCGCTTGCCGTCCGAGTCCTCGAGGATCACCTCGCCGTAGTCGCGCTCGGACAGGTTGGGCCGGACGTCCCACAGGAACAGATCGACGGTCGGGCGGGAGGACAACGCGGCCGCCCACTCGCCGTCCGGGGCCTCGAACGCCACGTCCACGTCGCGGGCCGGCAGCGGCACCACCGTGCGCAGGAACGCCTCCAGCGTCTCATCGAGCAGGTGCAGCATCGGGTCCCCTGTTCACCAGGTCGAAGTATCGCTCGAACTCCTTCTCGGTGCGCAGCCGCCCGAGTTTCTGGAACTCCCGCTTCACGCTCAGCACCGCGTGCCGCATGGTGATGGGGCTTTCCTCGGCCGCCGCCAGAAACGCCGCGCCGAGGGCCGCGTTGCTGATGACACCGCCGGTGATCTTGAACTGGCGGGCCAGGAAGTCGAGGTCCAGGTCGGCCACCGGCGCGGTCGTCGGGAAGGCCCTTTCCCAGATCGCGCGGCGTTCCGGCTCCTCGGGCGCGACGAAGTCGACGGCCACCGAGATGCGGCGCAGGAACGCCGGATCGATGTTGCGCTGCAGGTTCGTGGCGAGCACCACGAGGCCGTCGTACGTCTCCAGCCGCTGCAGGAGATAGGCGACCTCGATGTTGGCGTACCGGTCGTGGGCGTCGCTGACCTCGGAGCGCTTGCCGAACAGCGCGTCCGCCTCGTCGAAGAACAGCACCAGATCGCCCGCCGCCGCGGCGCCGAAGATCCGTTCCAGGTTCTTCTCGGTCTCGCCGATGTACTTGCTGACGACGGCGGAGAGATCCACCTTGTAGAGGTCCAGGCCGAGGTCGCCGGCGACCACTTCGGCGGCGAGCGTCTTGCCGGTGCCGGAGGGCCCGGCGAACAGGGCGACCACGCCGATCGAGGGCAGCGGGCTGAACTGCCATCGGCCGTACACCGTGTCGCGGCCGCGGTGCCGGGCGGAGAGCTCCCGCAGTTGGTCTGCCTCGTCGCGGGGGAGGATGAGGTCGTCCCAGGTGCGACGGGGACGGATCCGGACGGCGACGCCGTCGAGATGACCACCCGCGAGCCGGCGTACGGCGGGGGCCACCCGACCCGCGTCCGCGGCGGCCGCACCGGCCACCAGGCGCAACTGCTCGCGGCTCAGCCGGTACGCCGGATCCGGATCCTGTCCGAGCGCCCGCTGCCAGTCTTCGGCGTCCGCCTCTCCGTCGGCGACCCGCACCTCCCGCCAGGGCCGCTGCGGCACCGCTTCCAGCGGCTGCTCACCCGGCGAGGACAGCACCCAGTCGAGGTGGGTCGCCCGCGTCACGGCGTCGCGGCCCGCGGCAGGCAACGGCTCGGCGAGGTCGAGGACCACCACGAGGTTCCCGATGGTCGCTTCGCGCACCACGGCCTCCCACGCTTCCGCGGTGGCCGGTGGCACGCAGGTCAGCAGTCCGGCGCCGGGCCGGTGCCGGCGGATCGCGCGCAGGCGGCTCTCCCGGTCACCGCCGTTCACCAGCAGGAGCCCGCCAGGTCGCCGGGGGGAGCGGGCGGCGACGACCACCGTGCCGGGCGGCAGGTCCGGATCGGGCGACGCGTCGCCGCGCAGGTGCCAGATCAGCCGTGCGGCGGTCTCACCCACCAGCGTCGCCCACGGCCCGTCGCCGCCGAGACGGACGAGGCCGGCGCGGCGCAGTCCCGACCCGGCGGCGAGTGCGCGTTCCCCGAGATGGCCCGGCTCGATGAAGATCCGCGCCAGGGTGGCCAGGGTCAGCCGGGGGAGTTGCACCGAGTCCTGCACGTACGCGACGAGCCGCTGCCGTGCCGGCGACAGTTCGACCGCGACGAGCAGGGCGAGCACCTCGGCCTCGGCCACCGACAGGTGAGCCGTCCGGACCACCTCGGCGAACGGCGACCGTCCCTTCAGGGCGGCCGCGAACGCCTTGCGGGCGGCGGTGACCGACTCGGCCAGCCCGGTGCGGACGGCCGCCGCACGTTCGGCGTCCGGACCGTCCAGACCAGGCAATGAGTGCAGAACCCGTTGGACTTCCTCGTCGGCGACGTAGAGGCCGGCGAAGTCGCGCGGTGGGCGGCCCTCGGCCAGGCGACAGATCAGCGCCTCGCGTTGCAGCAGAGTGTCCGCCACAGTGGCCCAGGGCTCCGCGGGCGGGGTCATCCGCGGGCTCAAATCACGCCTTCGCGGGTCGCCACGGCAACCGCCTGCGCCCGCGTACGGCAGTTGAGTTTCGTCAGCACGTCGTGCACCACGTTCTTCACCGTGCGCTCGGAGAAGCAGAGGTCCTCGGCGATGCCACGGGTGTCCATGCCGTCCGCGAGCAGTCGCAGCACCGAGCGCTCGCGGGTGTTGAGACCGGCCGGGCCCAGGTGCGACGTCTGGGTGACGTGCAGCAGCAATCGGGCCAGCATGTCACCGGGCAGCGCGACCGTGCCGGCCACCACCGCGCGCAGGCTGGCGATCAGGGTGTCGGGGGTGAGGGTGGCGTGCGGCAGCACCGCACCGACGCCGGCGTCGACGAGCTCACGGACGGCCTGCTCGTTGACGTCTCGCACGGTGGCGACGAGCCGGGTCGGGCGTCCCTCGGCGAGTCGGACGGCGCGGCGCAGGTTCGGACCGGCGTACTCGAAGACCAGGATGTCCAGGCCCGTCACGACCGGCACGGGGGCCAGGGTCGCGCTCTCGCCCCGCACCACGAAGTCGGCCTGTTGCAGACATGCGGCCATGCCGCGCCGGACAATGGGACTGCTGTCATCGATCCAGACAGACGGCGGCCGTTGGATGAGCATGTGTTCCCCCAGGCTGACAGCTTTCCGGCACGACCACCAGGACATGATGCCCGGCGAAGTCGATCAATACAACAGCTCTTCGGACTATGTCGTTGATCTAACTCTGACGTCATTTTTCACAGCGATTTGTTCATCACAATTGATGCTATGCAGAGTGGTTCGAGGGTTCTACGCTCGGGTCCATGCCCAGGTACACCGCCGAACAGATCTACGGTTTCGCCCGTCGCGCCGGGTTCTCCCCGGACGAGGCGGCGACCATGACCGCGATCTCGTTGGCGGAGTCCGGGGGCAACAGCCGGGCGCACAACCCGCACGGAGAGGACTCGCGGGGACTGTGGCAGATCAACGGCCGCGCCCACCCCGATCTGCTGCGTAAGTACGACCTCTACGACCCGCTGGACAACGCGAAGGCGGCCTACGCGGTCTCCCGCCACGGTGCGGACATCTCACCGTGGACGGTGACCCACGGCGGTAACGGCGCTCGCTATCTCCGGTATCGCGGCGAGGCCCAGGCGGCGGCGGTCGCCTACGGCGACGGCGGCGGGCGAGGCGTCTGGACCGGCACGCCGGGCTACGGTCATCGGGTCGCGGCGTCCGGATCGGACGACGCCGGCGGTGGCCGGGCGGACCCGTCACCCGATGGTGGCGACAACGCGGCTCTCGAAACGTTTCTGAGAGTGGCCAAGGCGCAGATCGGCGACCCCTACGTATTCGGCGCGGAGGTCAGGCTCAAGGACACCGATCCGGACGTGTTCGACTGCTCGGAATTCACCCAGTGGGCGGCTCACCAGGCCGGCGTCAAGATTCCGGACGGCGCCACCGCGCAATATCTCGAGCTGAAGCAACGGGGTCTGCTGATCCCGGTCGACAAGGCCAAGGAAACACCCGGCGCCCTGCTGTTCTCCTTCGACCGTGAACCCCGACCCGGCGACGGCCGCACCCCCGGCGCGCACGTGGCGATCAGCCTCGGCGACGGCCGGACCGTGGAGGCGGCCAACCCGACCGACGGGGTGCTGGAGTCCACCGCCGGTCGCCGCTTCGAGTACGCGGCCGTGCTTCCCGGCATCTCCGACGGCACGGCCACCCCGATCGACCCGCCGACGCTCACCGCGCTGCCGCCGGTGGCTCCGGTGCCGGTGGCACCCCCGCCACCGCCCGAGCTGGGCGGCCCCGACGTCGACCTGGACGGCCTGAGCGACGCACTCGAGCGCCGCCTCGGCCTCGACCCGCGGCGCGCCGACACCGACGGCGACAACCTGAACGACGCGCAGGAGCTCGTCACCTACGGCACCGACGCGCGCAAGGCCGACACCGACGGCGACCAGCTCAACGACGCGTTCGAGCTGGCACAGGGCCTCAATCCGCTCTCGCCCGACAGCGACGCGGACGGACACATGGACGGCAGTCTGACACCGGTGCGGACCGACACCGACCGCGACGGCCTCGACGACGCGCTGGAGCGGGTGCTCGGCATGAAAGCGGAGGTCGGCGACTCGGACGCGGACGGGTTCAGCGACGCCCTGGAATACCGCTCGGGTTCGAACGCGCTCGACGCCCATGACACCCCGCTGACGCGCCTCGGCTCCGCCGATCAACCGATGGGGACGAGTCAACCGCCTGGTGGCGGAAGGCTCGACGACCCCACTCACCTGCCCTGATCGAGACGGTGCCGCCATCGTGAACGTGGAACTGACCCTGCCCACGGCGCCCGTGGCCCTGGCTCCCGGCTCCGCCACGCGGGTGCCCGTCGAGCTGCGCAATACCGGCGGCGCGTCCCGCACCGTGCGGGTGTCGATGGCCCGCGGCCGGGCCTCCGCCTGGGCGTCGGTCGAACCGCCGACCGCGACGATCGAGGCGGGCGCGACGACCACCGTCGACCTGCTGTTGCGGGTGCCCACCGACCAGCCGCCGAGCTCGTCGCTCGCGCCCTTCACCGTCCACGCCGAGGACGACGTGACCGGGGAGCCGGCCGGGTTCGCCACCGGGCTGCTCACCGTCGCCCTGCCCGTGCCGGTGACCGGGACGTTGACCCCGCGGGTCGGTGCGGCCGACGCCTTCGACCTGCGCCTGACGAACAACAGCGACGGTCCGGCGGCCGTGCGCATCGCCGCCACGCTGGATCCGCCCCTCGGCAGCGTCGACGCCCAGCCCGCCGCCGCGCGACTCGGCCCGGGCGAGACCCTGACGGCGTCCGTCCGTTCCCGACCCAAGCGACCCCTGATGGGTACGCCCAAGCCGTACGCCGTCGTGGTGTCGGTCCAGGACGCGCTCGACCCCGACCGGCCGGCTCTGGTCAAGGCCCTCGGCACCGGCAGCCGTAAGCCTCGGGTGACGTCATGGATGGCTGGCGCGGCGGCGATCGTGCTGGCTGTCGCGGCCACCGTGGCGGTAGCACTGTCCGACGTGCGCATACCGCTGCCCGGCCAGCGGGCCGCGACGCCGCCCCCCTCCGCGCTAACACCTTCCGCGCCGGCGCCCCTCGCACCGGTGTCCGTCAGTCTTCCGTACGCGTTGGTCGAGGTCTTTCCGCACCGCGGCGCCGACGGCGGCAAGGGGGTCGCCGAGGCCGCGCGGGCCCGGTTGGCCGGCGCCGGGATGCCGATCCGGCTCGTCGACAGCCTCACCTCCGACGTGCTGGCCGACGAGGGCTCCGGCTTCTGGGTGCTGCTGCAGGACGGGTTCGCCTCCGTCGACGCGGCGCAGTCCTACTGCACCCAATGGCGGCAGGTTGCCCCCCGGTGTGCCGTGACGGCCTGAGCGTCGGGCCCGCCCCGCGGTTACTTCCCGGCGGGCGTGGCCGCCCCCGCGGCCAGAATTCCCTCACAGCTGCGGGCCGCCGCGCGGGCCGCCGTCCTCAGCTCGCGGGCCGAGAACGGATGCTCCGCCAGGGTCTGCCAGCGGGCCAGGGCCGCCCGGGCCGCCGCGGCGATCCGGGACGGCGGCGCGTCGGCCGGCAGTCCGAGCCGGCTGTGCGCGGCCCCGCCCCCGCCGCCGAGCAGCAGGTCCATCTCGGCCAGTTGCTCCTGAGTGCCGGGCAACCGGCCGGAGCGCAGCAGATGCAGGAGGCGCAGTTCCACGAACTCGTGGGCGCTGGCCCGGATCTGTTCGGCGTCCGCGGCGAGGGCCGAGTTCGGGTCCAGGCATTCGTCCAGCACCGCCAGTGCCGATCGCGCCTTCAGCACCTCACTGCGGCCGACGAACTGGGCGGCGAAGACCTCGCGCAGGCGGTCGATGCCGCTGTGTTCGGTCAGTGCCCGGGCCAGGTCGGCGGAGTCGCCCACCGCGCCCTCGCGGATCAGCCGCACCGACAGCCGCACCCCGAACAGGCCGAGGCGGTCCAGGACCCGGCCCCGCCCCGCGCCCGAGGCGGCGAACCTGTCCGCGGTGAGCAGCACCTCGACCAGGTCGGTCATTGGTTCGCCGGCGACGTCGGCGAGCACCCGGAACTCGTCCTCGCGCAGCGTCGCACCGGCCGCGCCGAGCAGCCCCGCCACCGGTACGACCACCGGGCAGAGGTGGCGCAGCCGCTCGTCGCTGGCGTAGCGGTCGGCGACCCGGGACGCCGCCGTCATCGCGTCGAGCCGACAGCCGCCGATCTCGTCGGCGCGGGACAGCACTCCCACGGCGTTGACCGGAGTGCCGTTGGCGAGGCCGTCGCCGTGGAACGACTCGAGGAAGCGGACGTCGCTGCCGTGCATGTGGCGCAGCAGATAGATGACCGCGTCGGTCTGCGCGGCCCGCTCACCCTCGGCTTCGAGGAACGCCATCGTCCGCAGGGACACGTCGGTGGAGAGCGAGGCGATGCCCGGTGTGTCGATGAGCGTGTGCCGACGCAAGCGGGAGCTGGGTAGGCGTACCTCGAGGTGGTCGAACTGATCGGCGGGCCGGCCCAGGGAAATGTCGATGGCGCCGGACTTACGGTGGAACGGTCGCGGCTCGGTGGTGCCGTCGGTGAGGTGCGCGGTGACCGCATAGGTCGGGCCGTCGGCGTACCAGGTGACGATGCGGGTGCACTCGCCCGCGTCGGTGGGCGCCAGTTCCTCCCCGACCAGCGCGTTCAACAGCGTGGACTTGCCGGCCTTCACCTTTCCGGCGATGGCCACCCGCAGCGGCTCGTCCACCCGTCGGCGGGCCGCCGCGAGCATGGACCGGAACCTGGGGTCGCGGGTCTCGACGAGCGCGCGGTCGAGCAGCTTGCGCACCCGGTCGAGCAGGTCTCCGGAGCTCATGCGACCTCCAGCCGGTCGAGCTCGCGACGCTGCGCGGCCAGCTCGCGGGCCCGGGCGGCGCGGGCCTCGTCGGGCAGCGCGGCCGTGTTCCGGACCGCCGCGGCCGTCGCCGCCGCCGAGCGCTGCACCGCCTGCGCCCGTGCCGCGAAGTCGTCGCGCAGGAATCGCTGCGTCCGCCGCACCGCTTCGCGTGAGTCCCGGCCCACGTGGAACGAGACGTCGTCCACGTACCGGCGGAGCTCCGCCTTCGCCTGCAGCCGCCGCTGCTGCGCCTGGCGCTCGCGCTCCTGTTTGACCAGCCGCCGTCCGAGCGTCATGCCGGCCAGCAAGCCGAGCGGCGCGGCCAGCGCCACGTTGAAGAGGGCCCCGACCGCCCCCAACATGTAGAACCCTCCGTAGGTCACGCGCGCCGCGGTGAACGCGCCGAGGAACTGTTGCAGGCCGGACTTCTCGAAGCTGATGTCGAGGTCGGTGACCTTCCGCAGCGCCAACTCCGGCGACGGCAGGTCGACGTCGAGGCTGTCGTACTCGAAGTCGAAACGCTCGGCGACGTCTCGGGCGAGCTTCTCGGTGCGGGCGACCAGCAGCATCAGGTTGTCGACCGCGGCAGCGGTGGCCTCTCGCTCGGCCCAGGTCTGGAAGTCGCGCCAGATGTCGCGCGGGTCGCTCTCGTCGAGCAGCTCCTCCCCGTGGCGCACCATCAGCCGTAGTCGTTCATACAGGTCGTGGTCGACGTCGGCGGTGAGGTCCTGGATGCCGTCGCTGAGCACGGTCTGCCAGGAGCCGTCGCCCAGCATGGCGCCGCGCCGGCTCTTCTCCGTGTAACGCCGCACGAGCGCCGGGGCCGCCGCGGGCGCGGCCGCGGCCGCGTGTTCGGCATCGACGCGTTCGCGCAGCTGGGCGACGACGAAGGCGAGCTCGGCGCGGGCCGCGGTGAGGGCGAGGGCCTCCGCCGCACCGAGTACGTCCCGGCGCAGGAGATCGATCAGCCGCGGGAAGCCCGACTCGTCATTGAGCGACGTGCTGTCCCGTGCCTGCGCGCGCATCCGCAGGAACGAGGACACCGCGATGATCGGCACGTCGAGGCCGGCACGGGCCAGATGGCCCTGATTGATCTCGACGATGCGTCGCCACTCGCGGTACAGGTCGATCTTGGTCAGTACGCAGAAGACCCGGGGGCAGCGTTCCAGGACGCGGCCGAGAAACTCCACCTCGGGCGCGGTCAGCTCCTGAGCCGCGTCGGTGACGAACAGTGCCGCGCCGGCCGACGTCAGCGTCGCCAGCGTCATGTTCCCCTGGGCGGAGTCGAGGCCGCCGACGCCGGGGGTGTCGATGAAGGACAGCCCCGCGCCGAGCAGCCGGCGGTCCAGGTGCACCTCGACGCTGCGCGGCGCGGGCTGGTCGTCACCGACCGGGGCGCCCTCGGTGACGTGGCGCCGCAGCTGCTCGAACGGCATCGACACCGCCCGCAGCGCGCCGTCCGCGTCCGGCACCTGGAGGAAAACGGCCGGCGGGCGCCCGTAGCGCAGAACGGTCGGCAGCGCCGTGACCACGTCGGAGTCGACCGGGCAGATGTCGGTGCGCAGCAGCGCGTTGACGAGCGTGCTCTTGCCCTGCTTGAACTCGCCGACCACGGCCACGGCCACATCGTCGGCCCGCAGGCGGGCCGCGGCGTGCCCCAGCCGCTCGGCCAGGTCGGGTCGGTCCGCGCCCACGGCGAGCCGGCGCGCTTCGTCGAACTCGGCGAGCAGCCCCGCGACAGCACCGCCGCGCCGCGCCGTTGTCACCGCACCCAACCGCTTCCCCGATTCACCTTGCACCTACGTCAGACCTCGGCCGGGTCGGGAGCGGCGTCCGGGCTGCCACGGAACCGGCGCGCGACCGTCCAGATGGTGACCCTGAGTGACTCGTTGTTGCACGACCTGCACATTCCCTTGAGGTTGGACTCGTTGTTGTACCACTCCACCCGCTCGTCCTGGATCTGCTTCAATCCGTGCAGCTGGAAGTGCTGGACCACCGGGATGCTGTGATCCAGTGTCCAGAGGTTGACCGGGAAGCCAGGGACGCGACCACGGGACGAGAAGTAGTCGCCGCATTCGGTGCACCGGTAGAGGTCGAACTCGGCCGGAATCGTGGCGTTCGGGTTCAGCGAGCGCCAGTGCTCGAGTCCCTCGGCGAAGTCCGCCTTCTGGATCTTCTCCCGGACCCCGCTCGCCCAGCCGCCGTAGAACGTGTCCCGCCACAGCGGGTAGCCGCGGTAGGCGGGCGCGATCGAGTCGCCTTCGACGTACTGGGACCGGTGGCCCAGGTTCTCCAGATCCTTGAGGTGGTGCGCGGCACCGACCGCCTCCAGGAAGGTCTTCCATTCGGAGATCTTGTCGGTGATCTTCTGCCGGTACGCGGCCCGCGTCAGGTACTGGTTGTTGAAGAACTGCGACGCGAGTTCCGGGGTTCCGCTCTGGTACAACTTCTCCTGCTCGGTGATCTCGGCCTCGAGCGCACCCATTGACGTCGAGATCGCGCCCATCTGCTCCTTGCCCTCGGCGGGGAAGTTCGGGTCCTTCAAGGCGTTGTCGACGCGTCCCTTGAGCCAGCCGGGTGAGGACGCCATGAAGAGCTGGCGCTTGCCATTCACCATCTCGAACCACATGGTGTGCGACGCGCCGTCCATCGCGAAGGGTGTCCTGCCGGTGGGCACGACGGCTTCGCCGTCGGCCGCCGGGGCCGGAGCCGGCTCGGCGCCGCCACCGAGGCCGAGGGCGTTCAACGCCGCCCTGCCCAGTCGCATCGCCTGCTCGAAGAGCCAGTCCAGGGCCCTGTCCACCAGCTCCCGCAGCTGCCCGATCAGCTCCACCAGCTTCTCCGGCACGTTCCCGAGCCCGGCCTGGTTCGCCAGGAACCCGATCGCCACCGGGATCGCGTTCGCCAGGCCCCGTTCCACCTTCGCCGCGCCCGCCGAGATGTTGCCCGCGGCGATCGCGGCCAGCGTGCCGACGTAGTCGTCGACGATCGCCAGGATCTCGCGGACGTACTCGATGACCGACTGCACCGCGTTGAAGAACGCGATGCCGCTGTTGACCACGGCCATGATGCCGGTCGGGTCCAGCATCGACAGCAGCTTCGCGGTGGCCCTCTCGATGATCGTGGTGACGATCCAGTCCTTGGCCATGCCCAGCAGCGTGTCCCACAGGTTGCCGAGCTGGTTCTCGATGTGCTTCCAGACCGCGGCGACGCCGTTCTCCTGCACGTCCTTGACGAAGTCGAACGCTTCGCCGGCCATCGCGATCCCGGAACGGATCTTCTGCACCACGTCCGCGCCGATGTGCCTGCCCAGCTTTTCCCAGAGCTTGTCGGCGGTGACGTCGAGGACCTGCAGGACCAGCTCCAGGATCGACTTGAACGACAGGTCCGGCGGCTTCTGGATGCCCAGCGCGCCGAGCCCGCGGAACAGCCAGTCGGCCAGGCCGCTCAGCAGGTAGTCGAGCACCTTGTCGAGGAAGTTCATGAAGCCGCTCTTCAGCGCGGCGATCATGTTGAGCAGGAAGCCGACGGGGTCGCGCTTGATGTCCTCGATCGCGGCCATCGCGTTGCTGATGATGCTGCCGAGCAGTTCGCTCGGGAAGTTCATCAGCTTGAGGATCAGCGTGACGACGACCTTGATGACCTCGCCGACGAAGGCCACGATCCGGCCCAGCGGCTCGCCGAACTTGTCCAGCACCCGCATGAACGCGCCGATCGGGTTCAGCAGGTCCTCGAGGGTGAGGGAGTCCCACACCGCCTTGAAGGTGCCGACGATCATGTCGAGCGAGATGCCGAGCCGGCCGATGGCCGCCTCGATCTGTGCCCCGGCCTCGGCGATCACGCCGGCCTCGGCGAGTTTCTGGTACGTCTGTTCGCCACCCGGCAGCAGCGCGATGAAGCCGCCGATCAGGTTCTCCGCGGTCCGTGGCACCGCCCTGCCGGTGACCGGGTCCTGTCCCAGGATCACCGTCATCAGGCGGTAGCCGCGCATCCCCGCCGCCTCGCGGGACAGCCAGTCGAGCAGCGCGTCCTTGATGAGCTTGAGGACGGTGACGATGATGTCGCTCGCGAACGCGCCGACCCGCTGCACCAGACCGATCGCGTCGCGGGCCAGCTTGCTCAGGTTGTCCGCCAGGTTGGCGATGTTGGCCGGCTGGATCGCGTTCCACCCGGCCTCGAAGAGCGCGAACAACTCGCCGATCAGTCCGAGGAAGCGGGGGATCTGCAGGTCCAGCCAGTCGGCGGTCTTCTGCAGGGTTCCGCGCTCGGTCATCTGCGCGACCGTCTGCTCCTTGCCGATCAGCCGGAGGAAGTCGGCGAGGATCTCGACGGTCGGCGCGCTGACCGGGGTGCCGCGCAGCGGGTCGTGGTGCAGCACCTTCTTGGTCAGGTCCCAGACCGGGGTACCGACCAGGTAGGTCTCCGCCAGGCCCACCGCGACGTCGCGGATCAGCTGGATGATCTGGTCGATGATGCCGCGGACGAACGCGAGCGCGTCGTTGTAGAGGCTCTCGACGTGCCGGGCGATCACCGCGACGTTGCCGTCGATGCCCTTGTCGATGGAGATCTCGTCCCACGCCTGGTCGATCTCGCGCTGGATCCGCTCGAGGGTCAGGTTGTTCGCGGTGAGCCCGGCGTCGATCATCCGGAACGCGTCCTGCAGAATGCCCAGCTCGAGCAGCTTCGCGGCGACGATGTTGCCGAACGGCACCAGGCCCATGACCCCCCGGACCAGGTTCTCCGGGCTGCGGTCGACGGTGCGGTTGGCGATCGGGTCGTATCCCGCGACCACCGTCAGCATGTCGTAGCCCGGCACCGACCTCGCGAGGTCCTGGATCCCCTCCACGATGAAATCGGGAAGGTAGCTGTCGCTGTCGCGCTGCAACCGGTAGACCGACACGGACTGCTGCTGCACCACGTGCGTCGCCTCGTGCGCCATCAGTGCCAGGTCGCTCGCCGACTCGCCGGCGCCGAGGAAGATGTGCCTGCCCGAGGTGAACGCCCGCGCCCCGAGTTGTGCCGACGCGGCCTGCGCCTTGTCGCTGGAGTGCACCTGCACGTCGCTGAGGTCGAAGCCGAGGTGTGGCTCGATCCGCGAGCGGATGTCCGGCGGGATCGCGCTGCCCGGGCCGGGATCGGCGAGCAGCGCCTCCAGGCCCGGGGGACCGGAGGGGTCACCGGGCGCGGCCGACGGCGTCGCCAGCCGTGCGATCGCGGGCGCGGGCCCGGCGGGAGCCTCGCCCAGACCGACCCGCGCGGCGACGGCCTCGGCCTGCACCTCGAACCGGTCGCCCGGCTGACTCACCGTCAGCTTCGGCTGCACCGGCGCCGTCCGGGTGTGCAGCCGGTGCAGTGCCCCGCTGCCGCCCGCGGAGAGCAGGCCGAGGTTGGCCGGATGCGGCGCGGGCCCGGTCGCCAGACGTTGGATCGCGGCGTTGCCGCCGCCGACCGCCGGCATCGTGTGGGCGGGCGCGGAGGACCCCGGCGCACGCGGAGAGCGCGCGACGGCATGCGCCGGCTCGGATGCGTGCCCTTCCGCCTGCCCGTCGGTCCGCGGTTCCTGTCGCGTGCTCAACTTCACCCGGCCCGCTCCCTTCCCGGCTCCTAAGGATCGACTGGTTCCGGGGAAACCGGCAACCCCTCCCGGCGGCCTTGCACCTTCGGCTGCACTGCCGCACCTTCTGCCTCCGCGTGTGTGCGAGGCACGCTCGGCACCGGTGGAACGGCGTTCGTGGGAGGTGAGGCGATGACCCGGGTCCTGATGGGGGACTTCAGCGCCCTGCATCGCCTCGGCCTGGAGAACATCCTGCGGGTGGACGGCATCGAGCTGATGGATGTGAAAGGGCCGGACGTCCTCGCCCGGCTGGTCGAGGCACTGCCCGACGTCATCGTGCTGGATCTGGACAAGAGCGCGACCGACGACCTGGTGTGGGTGATCGTCCACCGGTTCCCCGCCGTCAAGGTGGTGGCCTGTTCGGCCAACCACCCGATGATGCGGGTCTTCCCGCCGCTGCACTACGGCGAGTTCTACGAAACCGATCTTGATCCCGCGCTGCTGGCCAGCGCGGTGCAGGCCTGAAGACGAAGGGTGTCACCCATGGCCGCGTCGTACGGAGCCCCGGGCGTCTACATCGAGGAGCAGCCGAGCGGCTCCATGCCCATCGAGGGGGTGGGGACCGCCGTGGCCGCGTTCGTGGGCTTCACCGAACGCTACGACCGCGAGGTGGGCGATCCGACCGACCCCGCCGGCGTGAAACCGCAGCTGGTCACGAGCTGGCCGCAGTACGAGCGGGTGTACGGCGGCTTCGTGCGGGGCGCGATGCTGCCACACGCCGTACGCGGCTTCTTCGAGAACGGCGGCAGCGCGGCCTACATCTGCCGCATCCCGACCACGGCCGACGGTGACGGCGCCGGAGACCTGCCGACGCTCACCCTGCCGGCGGCGGACGACCCGCAGACCCCGAGCATGCAGCTGTCCGCCGTGGACCGTGAGGCGCATCTGGAGGTCGAGGTCGTCCCGCCGCCCCCGCCGCCGCCGGTCGAGGGCGACGGAGCGGACAGCACCGCCCGCGCCAACGGTGCCGGCGACTACACCCTGCGGGTGTACGAGGGTGGTCAGCTCCGCGAGGAACTCGGCGGCATCCAGTTCAGCGGCCGCAGCGCCCGTGCCGTGGAGAGGACCGTCAACGAGCGGTCGAAGTTCGTCCGGATCGAGGTCAACCCGCTGCAGGGCGCGTCGCTGGCCGAGCGGATCCCGGCGGCCGGCCGTTACACGCTCGAGGCGCCGCCCGTGTCCGCCGTCTCGGTCACGCCGGCCGACCTCGTCGGCAACGAGGCCGAGCGCACCGGCTACCAGGGCCTCGCCATCGCCGAGAACGTCACCATGGTCGCCATTCCGGATCTGGTCACGGTCGCCACCAGGGACGACGGTACGGTCGACGAGGAGATGTTCCTCGGCGCGCAGAAGCAGCTCATCGACTTCTGCGAGGCGAGCCACAACAAGATGGCGATCCTCGACACGCCGCCCGGCCTCAACGCCACCCGCGCGCTCGAGTGGCGCTCCCGGTTGGCCCGCGACTCCGCCTTCGCCGCGCTGTACTACCCGAACGTGGTGGTCAGCAACCCGCTCGCCCGTCCCGGCGCCACCAACGGCGAGCTGTACCTGAGCGTGCCCACCGCCGGCCACGTCGCGGGTGTCTGGGCCCGTACCGACGGCGCCCGCGGGGTGTGGAAGGCGCCGGCCAACGAGGCGGTGCGGGGCATCGTCCGGCTCGAGAACGACGTGACGAACGGCGAGCAGGACCTGCTGAACCCCGAGGGCGTGAACTGCATCCGGTCGTTCGGCAGCTACGGCACCAAGATCTGGGGTGCCCGTACGCTCGCCAAGACCGATCCGAGCTGGCGCTACATCAACGTGCGGCGGCTGTTCAACTTCATCGAGGAGTCGATCCAGCGCGGGACGCAGTGGGCGGTGTTCGAGCCCAACGACTTCGACCTGTGGCAGCGCGTCAAGCGCAACATCGTCTCGTTCCTGCGCGGTCTCTGGATGCAGGGTGCCCTGGTCGGGGCGACCCCCGAGCAGGCGTTCTACGTGTTGTGCGACGAGAGCAACAACCCGGCGTCCTCGGTGGACGAGGGCAAGCTCATCGTCGAGATCGGCATCGCTCCGGTGAAGCCCGCCGAGTACGTGATCTTCCGGATCAGCCAATGGCAGGGCGGCGGCTCCACCTCCGAGTGAGCGTGACCCCAGCCACCGTAAGAGTCCGTAGACAGCAAGGAGGCGGCGATGCCCGACCTGATGACCACCTTCAACTTCGTCCTGGAGATCGGCGGAGTGGAGATGGCGAGCTTCCGCAAGTGCTCCGGGGTCGAGTCGGAGACCGAGACCATCGAGTACAAGGAGGCGACCAAGGACGGAAAGATGATCATCCGGAAGGTTCCGGGTGCGATGAAGTGGAGTGACATCACCCTGGAACGCCGGATCGACGAGTCCAAGGCGCTGTGGGAATGGCGCAAGCAGGTCGAGGACGGCGACGTCGACCAGGCCCGCCGCAACGGCTCGATCGTCATCAAGGACTCGATGAAGGCCGAGGTGGCCCGCTGGAACTTCGAGCGCGGATGGGTCTCCAAGTGGACCGGCGCGGAGCTCGACGCCGGCAGCAACGAGGTGGCGACCGAGAAGGTGGTCATCACCCACGAAGGGCTGCACCGCGCATGAGCCTTCAGACCGAGTTCCCCTTCACTCTGCCGAAGGGGTACGTGGACGAGCACGGCACGCTGCACCGCACCGGCATCATGCGCCTGGCGTGTGCCCGCGACGAGATCGAGCCGCTGCGCGACGGGCGCGTCAAGGAGAACGAGGCGTACGCGACGGTGATCGTGCTGGCCCGGGTCGTCACCGAACTCGGAACGGTCCAGCAGGTCACCACGAAGACGATCGAGTCACTGTTCATCAGCGACTTCGGTTACCTGCAGGATCTGTACCGCATCGTCAACTTCCAGGACCCGAGCATCCTCGAGGCGCTGGAGCCCGGCGCCCCTTTCCCGCGGACATCCGTGGAGGTGGGCTAGGGCATTACGCCCATGACGAACTGTGGCAGGAGATCGCCTTCCTGGCGTACCACCTGCACTGGGACCTCGACCGGCTGCTCGACCTGGAGCACGGGGACCGCATTCGGCTGCTCCAGGAGGTCGGCGGCCTGAACGAACGCGCATGGCAAGGAGTGCAGGGTGGCTGAGGCGTACACCGTCGACCCGCCATTCGTCGGCAAATTCAAGTTCGAGATCGACGATACGGTCATCGGTGCGTTCACCGAGGTGTCGGGACTGTCGGTGCAGCTCGACGTGGAAGAGCTCGCCGAGGGCGGTCAGAACGCCTACACGCACAAGCTGCTGGGCCGGATGAAGTGGCCGAACCTGGTCTTCAAGCGCGGACTCACCGACACCGACGCGCTGTTCGAGTGGGTCATGGAATGCTCCGGCGAGGGTTTCAGCAAGGCGGGCAACAAGGTCAAGCCCCGCAACGGCCGGATCAGCGTGCTCTCCGCCGCCGGAACGTCGATGCGCACCTGGTCCATCCTCGAGGCCAAGCCCGTGAAGTGGACCGGTCCGCGCCTGGCCGCGTCGTCGCGCGACCTCGCCATCGAGGAGCTGGAGGTGTGCCACAGTGGCTTCCGCTCCGGCAAGTGACGGCCGGCCCCGCACCCTGCGCCGCGTCGTCCGCCGTCTCGCCGCCCGGCTGCTGCCGATCCGCGGCCGGGCCATCGGGCTGCGCCGCCCCCCGGTCACCGGCCCGCCCGCCGTAGGGTTGCCCGTGTCGGCCGGGATAGCCAGCGCGCTGCCGGTTCGCGCGTCGTTGATGCTCATGCGCTGGTGGTGGCGCCTGCGCCAGGGCCGGCCACAGCCGCCTGTCGCGGGCAAGGCCGCGCCCGGGTCGACGCCGGCGCTCCGGCGCATCGGAGCGCCACCGGCGATGCTGCATCGCGGCCGCCGCCGGCTGCTGCAACGCTCCACGTCGACCTCGCCGGCGGGTCGGGCACCGCGCGATCCGCTCCTGCCGGTCGCCGCTCGAACGCAGGGTGCCGCTCGAACGCAGGGTGCCGCTCGCACGCAGGGTGCCGCTCGAACGCAGGGCGCCGCTCGAACACAGGGCGCCGCTCGAACACAGGGTGCCGCTCGAACACGGGGTGCCGCCGCGCCGCTGGTTGGCGGGTGGCTCGCGATGAGCGCGCCCGCCGGTGGACCGCTCACCTCGACTCCGCCGGCCGGTGCACCGCCGAGCGGCCCCGACTTCAGGCCCGGGCACGACCTCGTCATGGGGCCGGGCCCGGGATCCGTGGGTCGCGCCTTTGCGACCACCCGGCCCGGGGCACTGGAATCGGCCGCTCGCGGGCCTTCCTTGTCCGCCGCTACGCCCGGACAGCTCACGCGTGGACTTGCGGGGTCCGGGCGTGATCCGCTGACCTCGCGGGCGACGCGACGACCGGCAACGGCTCCGGCAATGGCGCCGGCAACGGCCGCGCGGGATGACGGATGGCACGCCGGGAGCGGTGTGCTGGACGGGCTGCCGCCGGCGCCTTTCGCTCGTTTCCCGGTGACCGCGCTGTCGGCCGCGCCCAGCACGGACATCTCCGCCCCGGTCGCCCGGTCTGACGGGCAGCCTTCGCACAGGACTTCGGCGGCCGCCGGTCTGGCCGAGGCGCTGCGAGACCGGACCAGCCGGACGGCCCGGACCGTGCGGACCGCGCGGTCGGCGCCCGCCAGCGCGACCGCGTCCACGGCGGCGGAGCGAGCGTCCGGGCTGCGCGGGCCGGTCCGCCCGGGCCCGGGGCCGTCCGTCCACCACCCCGGGCCGTCCGTCCATAACCCTCAGCCGGTCGGTCACCTGCGGGTGCTCGGGGCGGCGACGCTTCCGCCCGGCGCCGAGCCGGATCCGTCGGGTGCCGTCCACCTCGGCCCGGCGGCCGGGCAACGGCCCGGACCGGCCGCCGGCCGCCGCCGGACGATCGGTGACTTCGCTGTGCCCGTACCGGAAAGGTCTCCGCGGGAGCGGTGGGAGGCGGCCGTGGCCGCACGGCCGTTGGAAGCACCCAGGCCGCTGCCTTCCGCTTTTCACGCCATGGCCACGGCGATCACCGGGCGGTCCCGGCCGCCGCTGTTCACCACCGGCCCGGCGACGCGGCACGCGCTGAGCGCGGCGGGTGCCCTGGGCGCGACCACCGGGACGGTCGTGCACCTGCCCGCGCCGCCGACCAACGCCCCCGCGGTGTCGGCCGTCCTCGCACACGAGCTGGCGCACACCCGCAGCCCGGTGCGGCGGCCCCGGTTCCTGCTCGGGGGCGCGTCGGGTCTGCTCGACGACGACGAACGGCAGGCGCTCGCGGCGGGGCGTCAGCGGCTGGCCCAGGAGGCGCCGACCGCGGCCGGCATCGTGGATCAGCTTCCGGTCGGAGGCGGCATGGGAGCCGTCGGCGACGTCGCGACCCGCGCCGCGCGGGCCGCGGTGATGGAGGCCGCCGCCGGGCCGATGGCCGCCGCGTCCGGCTGGGCTTCCGGCACGCACGGCCCGGTGTCGAGCGTCATGGACGCGGCGTCCGGCGCCATGGACCTCCCGAACGGACTGGCGTCCGGTGCCATGGACGCGGCGGCCGGCGCCGCGAACGCCGTGGGCGGACTGGCCTCGCAGGCCGGGTCGGCGGCGTCCGGGGTGGCCGGTGGGCTCGCGTCCGGGGCTGTCGGTGGGCTCGCGTCCGCGGCCAGGGCCGCGATCGACCCGGACACGATCGTGGAGATCGTCGAGCAGCGGCTGCTGCGCGAGATCGAACGGCGCGGCGGACGATGGGCGGGTGTGTTCTGATGACGGCTCCGAGCGCGCCGGTGAAGGCGTTCCTGCGCACCGAACAGGGCGTGCAGATCAACTGCCTGTTCAATCCCGCCGAGCTGACCATCACCAAGTCGAACACCTGGCAGGCGTCGGAGAACAAGGGCGGCAACGCGCCCGAGTTGCGGTTCCAGGCCGGACAGTCGGGCACCCTGGCGCTCAGTCTGACGTTGGACACCACCGCCGACGGCGGGGACGTCACCGTGCACACCAACAAGCTGCTCGACCTGCTCAAGGTCGACCCGGGACTGGCCGGCTCGGACCGGCAGCGCAACAAGGCGCGGCCGCCGTGGGTCGAGTTCCACTGGGGCAAGCTGCACTCGTTCAAGGCGATAGTGGAGCGGTTGCAGGTCAAGTTCACCTACTTCGCCAGCGACGGCATGCCGCTGCGGGCCAAGGCCGACCTGACGCTCAAGCAGTACAAGGACGAGGCCGAACTGCCGCTGCAGAACCCGACCTCGCACACGCCCACGCTGGACACCGTGCACCGGCTGGGCCACGGCGAGACGCTGGACCGGGTCGCGGCCCGGTATTACGCCGACTCGACCCGGTGGCGGCTCATCGCCGCCGAGAACGACGTCGTCGACCCGCTCGCGCTCGAGCCGGGCGCCCTGCTGGTCATCCCCGAACTGCCGGTGCGCCGCCGTGGCTGAGGCGACCCGGCGCCTCGACGGCGTGGTGCTCACCGTGGACGGGCGGCCGCTCGCCCCGGAGCTCTATCCGCGCGTCGCGCTGGTCCGCGTCGAGGAGTCCGTGCACCTGCCCGACTTCTTCTCGGTGCACTTCGACGACCCGCACTTCGAGCTGTTCGACCGTGGCACGTTCACCATCGGCACCCGCATGGAGATCGCGTTCCGGGCGGAGGGCGACCCGGTCGTGGTGACCTCCGGCGAGATCACCGCCGTGGTGGTGGAGCCGGGCATGTCCGGACGGCACGAACTGGTGCTGACCGGCTTCGACCTGACCCACCGGCTGGCCCGGGAACCGAAGTCGCGCAGCTTCCAGCGGGTCACCGACGCCGACATCGCCGCCCGCATCGCCGGCGAGTACGGCCTCGACGCGGACGTCGACGGCACCGCGGGCGTTCACGACTACGTCCTGCAGGCCGGTGAGACCGACTACGCGTTCCTGCGCCGCCGGGCCTCCCGGATCGGCTACGACGTGTGGATCAGCGATCGTACGTTCTTCTTCAAGAAGGCGCCGCGTTCCAGCGCGGCCCCTCCCAAGCTCCGGTACGGGGAGAAGCTGTCCCGCTTCAGCGTGCGCTTCTCCGCCGCGGAGCGCTGCGACGAGGTGCAGATCCGCGGCTGGGACCAGCTCGGCAAGGAACCCGTCACGGGTCGCGCCACCCAGACCGATCCGGGCACCGACGCACCGGCCGCGCGGGAGCTGGCCGACGCGGCGCGCCGCGCGTTCGGCCAGGTGAAGCGCAACGCGGGCCAGTTCCCGGTGGTCGACCAGGCCGAGGCGGACGCGCTCGCGTCCTCGCTGCTGCTGCGCGCGTCCGGCGAGGAGGCGGTGCTGCGCGGCGAGGCGGCCGGCGACCCCATGATCGGCGCCGGAGCGAAGGTGCACATCGAGGGCGTCGGCTCCCGGATGACCGGCGACTGGCGGGTCACCAG
Source organism: Actinoplanes sp. NPDC051346 (assembly GCF_040682215.1). NCBI lineage: Bacteria > Bacillati > Actinomycetota > Actinomycetes > Micromonosporales > Micromonosporaceae > Actinoplanes > Actinoplanes sp. NPDC051346. The sequence continues at coordinate 384,006 of NZ_JBFBAJ010000002.1, forward strand.
CGTCGAGCACACGTACGGCGCCGGGAAGCCGTACGTCACCCGGTTCGTCTGCGGTGGCAAGGAACCGGCCGGCCTCGCCGACCTGACGTCGCCGGGCACCGGCGGCGGCCGGCAGGGCTGGAGCGGACTGGTCGTCGGCATCGTCACCAACAACGACGACCCGGAGAAGCTGGGCCGGGTGCGCGTGCAGTTCCCGACGCTGTCCTCCGACGACGAGAGCGCCTGGGCCCGGGTGACGGCACCCGGCGCGGGCAACCGCCGCGGCCTGCAATGGCTGCCCGAAGTGGACGACGAGGTGCTGGTCGGCTTCGAGCTGGGCGACCACTCCCGGCCCGTCGTGCTGGGCGGGTTGTGGAACCGCCGGGACAGCCCGCCGCGGCCCGAGGCCGCGTCGAACGGATCGATCACCCAACGCCTTCTGGTCAGCCGCGCGGACTCCCGGCTCACCCTCGACGACGACCAGCCCTCCGTCGCCCTCTCGCTCGGCGGCAGCCCCTGCATCGTGAAACTGGAGAAGTCCGAGTCGTCCCTGACCGGTGACCAGAAGCTCGTCCTGTCGGCCGCGCAGATCGAGATCAAGGCGACGCAGAAACTGACGCTGAGCGGCGCGCAGATCGAGATCACCTCGTCCGGGCCGCTGGCCGCCTCCGGCAAGCCGATCCGGCTCAACTGAGGAGAGAGGCCATGCCCCAGCCCGCCGCGCGGCAGAACGATCCGGTCACCGGCACCGACACGCACATCCTCATGGTGCCGTCGCCGGGCGGCCCGGTGCCCACGCCCACCCCGATGCCGTTCGCCGGCCAGCTGATGACCGGCCTCTCCACCGACGTGCTGATCAACAGCCTGCCCGCCGCCGTGCAGGGCAGCGTGGCGCAGAACATGCCGCCGCACATCGCCCCGCCGCCGGCCACGTTCAGCAAGCCGCCCACCAACCAGGGACGGGTGGTGCTCGGCTCGACCACCGTGCTGGTCAACGGTAAGCCGCTGGCGCGTGTCGGCGACCCCGTGGCCACCTGCAACGACCCCGCGGACCTGCCCGCCGGCACCATCGCCGCCGGATCCCCGGATGTGCTGGCGGGATGAACATGCGACGCGACGACTTCATCGGCAGCGGCTGGGCGTTCCCCGCCGCCATCTCGCGTACCGGCTCGGTGCGGCTGGTCAGCGGCGTGGAGGAGGTGGACGCGGCCATCCGGATGATCCTGTCGACGGTGCCGGGGGAGCGCGTCATGCGCCCGGAATTCGGCTGCGCCATGTGGGAGTCGCTCTTCGCCCCGATCACCGCCGGCACCCTCGGCCTCGTCGAGCAGGCCGTCCGCGAGGCACTCGAACGCTGGGAGCCGAGGATCACGGTGGAGTCCGTGCTCGCCACCGGCGAGCAGGCCACCGGCACGATCACCATCGTGATCGCGTACCGGATCCGGGCGACCAACGACGTGCACAACCTGGTGTTCCCGTTCTACACGATTCCCACCGAGGAGCCGGCGCCATGAGCCTCCCCGCCCCCGATCTCGACGACCGCCGCTTCCAGGACATCGTCGACGAGGCGAAACGGCGCATCAACCGGCTGTGCCCGGAATGGACCGACCACAACGTCTCCGATCCCGGCGTGGCGCTGATCGAACTGTTCGCCTGGATGACCGAGATGACGCTGTACCGGCTCAACCAGGTCCCGGACCGGCTGTACGTGAAGTTCCTGGAGCTCGTCGGCGTCGAACTGTTCTCCGCGGTGCCGGCGCGGGCCGACCTGCTGTTCCGGCTCACCGCGCCGCGCGACGAACCGGTCCGGGTGCCCAGTGGCACCCAGGTCAGCACCGAGCGTCGCGAGGACGAGGAGCCCGTGGTCTTCCTCACCGACTCGGAGTTGTCGATCACACCGCCGCAGCTGGTCGCGTGCCTGACCCACACCGACGAGCGATACGTCGACCACTGGGAGGACCTGCGCCGTGAGGCCTCCTCGGTGCGGCTGTTCCCCGGCCTGCGCCCGGACGAGGCGGTCTATCTCGGACTCGCCGACTCCGCCGCCGGCAACCTGCTGCGGCTCGACGTGACCACCGGTCCGGAAGGCGCCGGCGTCGACCCGCGCCGGCCGCCGCGGGTCTGGGAGGCGTGGGACGGCCAGCAGTGGGCCGACGTGCGCATCCTCGACGACACCAGCGCCGGCTTCAACAGTCCCGGACAGGTGACCCTGCTGCTGCCGGCCCGACACGAGGCGCTGGCGATCGGGTCGCGCCGGGCGCACTGGTTGCGGTGCCGACTGGTCCGGCCGGTCGAGGGTCAGCCCGAGTACGCCAACCCTCCCGAGTTGGAGTCGCTGTCGGCCGTGGCGCTCGGCGGTGCCGTGCCCGCGCACCACGCCGAGCCGGCCCCGGCCGAACTGCTCGGCGCCAGCAACGGCCGACCCGGCCAGACGTTCCAGGTCCGTCGGGTTCCCGTGCTGCCCCGCCGCCATGACGAGACCGTCCGGGTGGTGCTGCCCCGCCACGAGCGCACCGGCGAGCCGGAAGAGCAGGAGTGGACGGAGGTCGGCGACCTCGCCGACGCGACCGCCGACGACCGGGTCTACACCTGGTCCGGCGCCACCGGTGAGATCCGCTTCGGCCCGCGCGTGCTGGACGGCCAGGGGAAGGTCTGGCAGCACGGCGCCATCCCGCCGATCGACGCCCAGATCTACGTGACCGGCTACCGCTTCGGCGGCGGTCGGCGCGGCAACGTCGCCGCCGACCGGCTCACCGTGCTGCACACGTCGATCCCGTTCGTCGCCTCGGTGAGCAACCTCGACCCCAGCTCCGGTGGGGTCGACGCGGAGACCGTGGAGAACGCCAAGGTCCGCGGTCCGCTGCTGCTGCGCGGTGGGCGGCGCGCCGTCACCGCCGAGGACGTCGAACGGCTCACGTTGGAGGCGGCGCCCAGCGTCGCCCGGGCTCGCTGCCTGCCGCCGGCGTCTCCCGGCGAGCCCGCCCGGCTGCTGGTCGTGCCGCGCGTCGACGTGGCCGCCGAGAAGCTCACGCTGGACGACCTCGTCGTCTCCGACGAGGTCGAGGAGCAGATCAAGGCGTACCTCGAGCCGCGGCGGATGCTGACCATGCGGCTGCGCATCGAGGCCCCGCGCTACCAGGGCGTCAAGGTGGTCGCGGAGGTGCGGGCGGGTCCGGGGGTACGCACCGAGACGGTACGCGAGCGGGCCGAACGAGCCCTGTACGAGTACCTGAACCCGCTGACCGGCGGCCCGGGCGGGCAGGGCTGGCCGTTCGACATCGACCTGCGCCTCGGCGACGTGTACGGCGTCCTGCACGGCTCGTTCGGGGTCCAGGGCGTCGAGGCCGTGCACTTCTTCTCCGCCGACCTGCGCCGCCGGCGAACCCTCGACCAGGTGCAGCAGCGACTGCGGCTGATGCCCGAGGCCCTGTTCATGTCCTACGAGCACCGGGTGGTGGTGCAGCAATGACGGTCACGACGGGCTGGCTGGTGGGCCAGCTGCCGCGGACCATGGCGGCGGACCCGGTGCTGCGCAACTTCGTGACCGCGTTCGAGGAGGTCGCCGATACCGTCCGCGAACGCATCGACAGCGTCGAGCACCAGATGGACACGGGCCTGGCCAGCCCGGAGATGCTGCAGTTCCTCGGCGTCTGGCTCGGCGTCGAGCTGGAACCGACCGACCCTGCGGAGTACCGCCGCTCGATGGTCCGGGAGGTCGGTCGCCTGCTCGGCTGGCGTGGCACCCGCTACGGCGTGGAGGCGCTGCTGGAAGCGGCCACCGGCGCCCGGGTCACGGTGACCGACGTCGGCGGCGTGTACGGCCGCGACGACCCGGTCCCGCCGGAGAACCCGGCGGTGATCGTGCGGATGGACCACACCGGCCACCTCACCGAGCGGCAGGTGCTCGGCTTTCTCCAGAGTGAGCTGCCCCTCGGCGCCAAGGTGCAGCTCGAGGTCCGTTTCCCGCCGCAGGTGGCGCGCGGCCGCGCCCGACCGGTCAGCGGCGACTCCGATGCCTGAGCGTCCCGACGCCGTCCGGCAACTGCCCTGTCCGGACTGTGGTTCCCCGGTCCACCCGGACCGGGAGCAGCTCTGCCCGGGCTGCGGCTATCCGCTGATGTTCCTGCGCCAGCCCGCCGAGGACGACGCCCGCGCCATTCCGCGGGCCCCCGGCGAACGCAACGACGCCACGGGCGTGATGTCGGTCCCCGAGCAGCGTTCGGCGCGCGTTCCGCCGTCCCCGGCCGTCGGCTACGGCCAGGCGCGGTGTCCGCAGTGTGGCTACGGCAACGATCCGGTCCGGATCCGCTGCGAGCGGTGCGGGTTCGAACTTCGTCAGGCCCGTCCGCAGGCGGTGTCTCTGGGGCCACCGGCGCCGCAGGAGGCGCCGCGCCGCTGGGGTTGGCTCATCGTCCTGATCGTCCTCGCTGTGCTTTCCCTGCTGATCCTGATGTTCGTGCTGCTGCGGGAAACCGTGACCTGAGCGCGGGCTCGGCGGCCCGATCCGACGACCCGGTCAGCCGCCCAGCGCGGCGATGCGGATCGCCTTCAGCGCCACCGGGGCGGTGGCGGCGCCGTCCGCCGAGCGGGGGCGGATCAGGATGAAGTCGATCCCGAGGTGGGCTTTGGCCTTCGCCGCCGTCACCGCCAGGGTCGGTTCGGTGCTGCGCGTCATGTCGAGATAGACGACATCCATCTCCAGGGCGTCCGGGTCCACCGGCGTTACCTTGATCGCGCCGGCGGGCGCGTCGACGAAGAAGTCGAGCATCAGCGGGACCGTGTGGCACTTGGTCGGATCGTCGGCCGTGGACGAGGTGAGGAACCGGACGCCGTCCGGGTCGGTGACCACCGCGGCGCCGCTCGCACCCTCGCAACCGGACACCGCGACCGCACCGGGATCCGCGCTGACGAGGAAGCCCTGGGCGCGGAAAGCGTCGTCGGGTATCACGCCGTCCTTCGGCGCGGTCAGGTCGACATCCCGGGCGGTCGTGCCGCCGTTCGCCGGGGCGGGGGTCGGCGCTGTGGACGCGCCGGCGGAGGCCGCGGGCGGGAGAGCGGCCACGGAGGCCGGTGCGCTCGGCGGCGCGGAGGGTCCGGCAGCCGATGGCGGCGCGGCAGCCGGCGGGGTGGGCACGACGACAGCCGCCGTGCTCCCGGGGGCGGGAGCGGGATCTTTCTCCTTGGCGCGGCTGGCCAGTAACGTCGGCACCGCCACCGCGGCGGCCAGGATCAGCACGGCGGCGCCGATCCCCGCCACCTTGGCGAACTTCGACGCGAACCTCGGCTTCTGCACGAACGACGCGGTGCCGCTGCCGGCCGCGGCGCCGGGCAGGTCGGGCGTCGCCGTGATGGAAAGCTGACGCTGTTTCTCCCGGTTCCACGGCAGTGGCGCCTGCACGGTGAGCAGAGCCCGCGCGGCCGTGCCGGGCGGCAGATCCACACTCGGCGGTTCGAAGGTGGCGGTGACCCGGCGCTCGGGGTCGGTGGCGGCGAGGTAGAGCCGCACGGGCGCGTTGCCGCCGTTGGCGACCTCGATGGTGTACTGACCCGCGCGGCCGCCGGTGACCACCTCGGGCGTGGCCTGCACGGTGATCCGCTCGACCGCCGCCAGATCGACGGGCACCTCGACGCAGCGGGACACGTCGTGGCGATACTTGGAGCGGACGAGCGCGCCGACGACATAGGTGCCCGCCGGTGCTGGCGGGTGGACGGGGAGAGTCACCCGTACCGTCAGGGTCCCCGCCTCGGTCGGTCGCAGCTTGGCCACGTCGGGTTCGGTTCGGACGGTCGCGCCGTCTGGCAGGCCGAGGAGTTCCACGCCGTAGTGCTCGACGATGTCGCTGGCGTTGCGCACGGACACGTCGAAGGTCAGATTGTCGCCAGGCGCCGCGTCGGCCCGCTCCGGGGCAACCGTCACCCGCAAGGGCAGAGTCATGCCGCGCCTCCATGCTTCCCCTACGGACGGTACGAACTGACATGCTCGCAGACCGCACCGTGGACGAACAATGGTGCGGGCGTCCGATAAGAGACAGGCAAAGGGCGTCGATGCGCGACGTGACGAGAGTCAGGCCAGGGCGATCCGGTTCCGGCCGGTCTCCTTGGCCCGGTACAGCGCGTGGTCCGCGCGGGCGAGCAGGGTGTCCAGGCCGTCGTCGCCCGCGTCGAGCCGGGCCATTCCGAGGCTGATCGTCACCGAGACGGGCCCGACCCGGGTGGCGATCGGCTCGCCCGCGATCATGGTCCGCATCCGCTCGGCGACCGCTTCCTCCGCGCCCTCGTAGTCGGGTAGCACGACCGCGAACTCCTCGCCGCCGTAGCGGCCGAGGACGTCGCACTGGCGGATGCTGAGTCCGAGCCGGTGGGCGACCTCCCGGATGACGTCGTCCCCGGCACCGTGCCCGTGCGTGTCGTTGACCTTCTTGAAGTGGTCGATGTCCAGCATGATCGCGGCGAGCTGCCGGTCGCCGCGGCGGGCGGCGTTGACCAACGTCTCGGCCAGGTCGTGGAAGTGCCGGCGGTTCGCGACGCCGGTCAGGCCGTCGGTGGTGGCGAGTTCCTGCACGCGGCTGAAGAGGCGGGCGTTGTCGTAGGCGCTGCCGCCCTGCTGGGCCAGCGCGGACGCGACCTCCCGGGAGGCGGCGTCGACGGTGGCGTCGAGCAGGAGCGCGACGGCGATGAGCCGGTCGCGGGCGGTGATGGGAATGGCGAGCGCCGTCGAATCGGCGGTCAGCGGCCCGGTCAGCTCCCGGGGTGCCGGCCCGAGCGTAGGCTCGCCGGTGTCCACTCGCGCGGCCAGCTCCGGTGCGGCGGCCAGGTCCAGCTGGGTGCCGAGCCGTCCTTCGTCGACGCTGCCCTGCGCGGCGACGACGGTCAGCAGGGTGTCGTCGGCCCGCAGCAGGCAGCCGCCGGTCGCACCGGACCAGTCGAGCAGGGTGGCGAACAGTCGGTCCAGGACCGCGCCCGGCTCGTGCAGCTCACCCAGTTCGGCGAGGCTGGTGCGCAGCAGCTCGGCCACCTCCTGCTGGCGGCGGGCGGTGCGGACGTCGGCGTCCAGCTGGGCGGCGCGGGCGGTCTCCAGGGCGACCGCGACGTGGCTGACGATGGCGGTGAGCACGTCCGCGTCGGCCTCGGTGAAGATGCCACGGGCCAGCCGACTGTCGAGATAGACGACGCCGATCAGCCGGCCGTTGAGCAGCACCGGCGCGACGATGATGCTGCGCAGCCCGTGCGCCACCACGCTGTGCGAACCCAGCGCGGCGCCGTGCTCGGTGCCGGTCACCACCACCGCCTGGCCGGACTCGCGTACCCGTTCCAGCAGGGTCGAGCCATAGTCGGTGACCGAGTCCAGATCGGTGCCGGCGGCGTCGCGTCCGGCGAAGCGTCGCAACCCGCCGTCGTCGTCGCAGATGAACAACAGGGCGCGTTCGGCCCCGAGGATGCGCAGCGTCTCGTCGAGCGCGACCCGGGCGAGTTCGGTGGGGTCCAGCACCGTGGCCGCGGCCACGCTGATCTGTTGCAGCGCTTCCAGACGCCGGTTGCGGTGCGAGTCGGCGGTGCCGGTCTGAGCGTACGAGTGGCGTTCCCCCTGCTGCGTCGTGGTCACCGCGAACTCCGCGCGAACCTGGCGGGCGCGGGGTTCCCAGCCCTGGGCCTGGGCGAGAGTGAGTGCGTGCTGGGCCTGCCGATCGGCGGCGCCGGCGTGGCCGAGCTGGCGCAGCGCGCGGGCCCGGACGCGGGCCGCGTCGAACTCCAGCAGCGGGGCGTCCAGCACCCAGGTGCGACGTTCGGTGCGGGCCACCGCGGCGAGCGCCTCGGCCGGCTTGCCGGACTGCTCCAGCAGTGACGCCTCGGTCAGCCCGTGCACCGCCTTCGACAACGGCGCTACGGCGACCCGACCCAGCTCGCGGATCGCCCGCCGGGCGGCAAGCAACCGGGCCGGCCGGTCCTCCGGGGCGGCCAGCCGGCACTGGGCCAGCCGACCGACCGCGACGAGAACATAGAACCAGTGGTGGATGACCGACATGTCGGCGCGGCGCAGCCCGAGCGCCCGAAACTCGGCGACGGCGGCCTCGAACGGCTCGCCGAACTCGCCCTGCTCGACCACGACGCACAGCTGGGCGACCGCGATGTTGCCCCGCTCGCCGCTGGTGGCGTCGCTCGGCACGGCCTCGCGGATGGCGGCCAGCGCCCGGGCGGCCTTGGCGGGCCGTCCCTGTATCGCCGGGCCCAGGACCCCGAGCAGCGAGAAGTAGTCGGCGCCGAGGCGGGTGCTGCCCGGCGGCAGCAGGGCCAGGCCGCGCTCGTGCGCCGCCCGGGACTGCTCGACGTGACCGGCCAACAGTTTGCGCAGGCCGATGAAGCTGTAGCTGAACAGGAACTGCGGCGCGTCCAGCCAGCGGGCATCGCGGTGGATCATCCGCTCCCATTCGGCGCCGCTGTCGGCGCCGGTGACGTAGCCGTGCATGCCGCGTAGCCAGTTCACGTAGGCGATCAGTGCCGGGTCGCCCACCAGCTCGGCGGCCCGCATGCCGCGTTCCAGGCAGCGTCCGCCGGAGCGATGGAGTTTGGCCAGCCCCAGCACGTAGCCGAGGACCGCGTACACCCGGGCGTAGGCAGCCCCCGGACCCAGCCGGTTGACCGGGTACAGCGCCCGCAGGAGGAACAGGATCGACGGGACGATCTGTTGAACGGTGGCGGCGCCGTAGGCGGCGCCGTGCAGCAGCAGCGCCCGCCGTTCCAGGTCGGCGCGGCGCTCGGCGCGCGCCGTACCGGCGCCCAGCCCGGTGCGGCGGACCAGGGCACCGGCGGCGGCGCTGCCCAGCGCTGACAGCAGGTTGGCCAGGGGGTGGCGGGGCACCGGGTGGCCCAGTTCCGCCAGCGCCGAGGTGGTCGCCGCCACCGCGGCGGCGCCCGCGAACAGGTCGTTCTCCACGTCGGCGAGCGTGGCCCACAGCCGGGCCCGCGCGATGGGGTCGGTCTCGTCGTCGAGCGTCGCGCGGAGCAACTGCCGGGCCGCTTCGAACCGGGCGGTACGCAGATAGGCCAGGGCCAGCTCGTGGGCGACCTCGGTCGGCAGCGGCCGGCTCGCCCGCGCGGCGGCGTCGCGGGCCCGTTCGAGGTGGTCGACGGCCTCGCCCGGGGCGCGGTCGGCCAGCGCCTGCCGTCCGGCGGCGACCGCGCTGCGGTACAGCGCCTCCTGATCGGTCTCGGCGCCGGCGCGGGCGTGGTGGTAGGCCACGGCGTACACGTACGCGGCGTCCCGCGGATCCCGGGCCGACTGTTCGAGCGCCTCGGCGATGCGGTGGTGCAGCCGTTGGACCTCGCCCGGTTCCAGGTCGGCCAGGAGCGCCTCGGGCAGGGCGGGATGGACGAACGCGTACCGTCCGTCAGCGCTCAGCTCGACCAGTCGCCGAGCGGTGGCGGCGCTGACCGCGTCGGCGACCAACTCCGCCGGCGGCCCGCTGGCGGCGACCACGACGTCGAACCCGAACCGCACACCCACCGCCGCGGCGACCTGAAGGACCGGCCGGTGCCGGGGGTCGAGGTCGGCCAGTCGTGCCACGACCAGTTCCTGGCCGCCGCTGGCCGCCACCTTGTGCAGCTCATCGGCGTCGAAAGCCCACTCGCCCCAGTGCGGGACCAGCAGTCCACGGTCGGTCAGATCCCGCAGGTACTCCACCGCGGCCAGCGGCAGTCCACCGCTGCGGGCGGCGACATGAGCGGCCAGCTCCTCGGGAACGGCGGCGCCCGGCAGCCGGTGCCTCACCAGCGTGGCGACGTCGGTCGAGGCGAGCGGCCGCAACATGACCGTGGTGTCCAGGGCGGCGCCGCACGCCTCTCGCAGGGCGGCGAGGTCGGCGTCGTCGGGCGCGGTCAGCACCACCAGCAGCGGCGTCTGAGCCAGCCCGGCCGCGAGCGCGGCCAGGACCCGCTGACTGGCGGCGTCGAGCCGGTGTGCGTCATCGAGGAGCAGGACCGCGTCGCCGTGCTGGCGCGCCAGTTCGGCGAGGAAGGTCGCCACGGCGGCGGCGAGGCGTTCGTCGCGCCCGTCGGAAGCCCCGGCGGGGACGTCGGCGAGCAACGCTCCCAGGGCGGGCGAGATCGTACGGATCAGCGCGGCGCCGGCGGTCTCCGCGGCCTGACGCAGGCAGGTGTGAGCGGCCGATGGGTCGGGCGTGAGCCGTTCCAGGTGCAGCAGGTACCCGTCGATCGCGGTGCGCAGGGCGGCCATGGGCACGTCGACGTCCGGTGAGCAGCGCGCGTGCAAGGTCGGCCCTTCGTCACCGGTGCTCGGGACGCATAGCCGTTCCATCACGGCGCTGCGGCCGGCACCGGCCGGGCCGTGCACCATCGCGATCCCACCGGTACCGGCGCGGGCGGTCCGCCGGCGGGTGGCGAGGACCGCCAGCTCGTGGTCGCGACCGACCAGGGGATCGACCACCGTTTCGGGGCCGGCGTCCCCGGCGCACCGCCGCAGGGCGGCCAGCAGGTCGGTCGCGTCGGAGTAACGATCGTCCGGATCCTTGGCGAGCAGCCGCGCGACGACGCCGGCGAGCTCGGCACCGACCTGCGGTCGCAGCGTGCGTACGTCCGGAGCCTGGGCGACAGTGTGCAGTCGCAGCAGCTCGCCGACGCTGGACGCCGAGAAGGGCGGCTGCCCGGTCAGGCACTCGAACAGCACCACGCCCAGGGAGTACAGGTCGGACCGGCCGTCCACCGGCCGCTTCAACATGCCGGTCTGCTCGGGCGCCGAGTAGCTGAAGGTGCCGACCGCGGTGTGCTCGGCATCCGACTCACCGTCGCGCGCCGCCAACCCGAAGTCGATCAGCACCGCCGGACCGTCGGCGGGCACGATGATGTTCTGCGGCTTGATGTCGCGGTGCACCAGGCCGGTGCGGTGGGCCGCGCGCAGCGCGCCGGCCAGCTCCATGCCCAGCCGCGTCGTGCGGTCCTCCGACAGTGGGCCATCGGCCAGCAGCTCGGCCAGCGGGCGGCCGTCGACCAACTCCGTGACGAGGGCGGCGCGGCCCTCGAACAGGCCGGCGGCGCGGGCGCGCGCCACCCCGGGATGGTCGACGCGGGCCAGCAGCGCCGCCTCCCGCCGGAACTCCAGCAGGGCGGCGGTCTCGTCCGCGGCGTTGCGCTCCTGCTTGACGGCGTACCGCCGGTCGCCCCGACGCACGGCCTTCACCACGGTGTGGGCGCCGTGGCCGAGCAGACCCTCCGCCACCAGGCCGGTCAGCTCGACCATGGCCGCCCCTGAGTTCGGCATGCCGTTCCCCGCCACCCAGACACCTCTCGCGTTCTCCGGAGCCTCATTGCCTCATCGGCCGATTTGACGGGTACGTGAGCAGCAAGCGTCCGGAGTGCCCGAATCGTGGCGACCAGCCTCGCGCCGGTCCGGCTCACCGGGCGGGGATGACAACGGATCTCCGCGAATGCTCCCGGTGACCGCCCCCTCCCACCTAGAATGCCGTGGGCTACTTGCTCCGCCTCTGGCCGACGGGGGCCGGCGGCTGGGGGCCGGTCCGGCTCGCCGGTTCGGGGATGAAGTAGTCGCTCTTCTTCGGTTGTTCCACCGGGGATTGGCGCCCGCGCTGCCGCGGGATCTCCACCATTCGCGGGATGTTCTTCGCGCAGTGGATGTAGGCCTCCTGCACCCTGGCGACGATCCAGAGCCGGGCGCGTTGTCCCGGCGGGGTGTTCGCCTGGTCGCCGGGATCCTGGATGATCTCCGCCGTGCCGTTGACGTGCAGGCCGATGACCTCGCCGAAGTCGATGAAGAGGAGGCCGACCTGGGGGTTCTCGGCGATGTTGCCGAGGCTCGCCATGACGCCGTTGCCGCGGTATTCCGGCCAGCTCAGGTGTCGCTCGTCGAGCACCCGGACGAATCCGGGCGGTCCGGCCCGGAACGTGTTGTCACAGCTGCCGCTCTGGTCGGCCGTGGCCAGGAACATCACCGTCTGTCGTCCGATGAAGGACCGCATCCTGTCGTTGAGGTAGTCGAGGGTCTGGCGCGCGTGGAAGGCGTCGGCTTGCTGCCGAGTGCCGAGGGTGTCCTGCAGTTGTCGCTCGCCGCGGTTCATGAGGAGCCTTCCTGCTGGCGGTTGCTTCGTCCCCCGTAGCGCCAGTGTCATACCGTAGCCATCTTGTTGCACCATGTTGCAACTTGCATGATCAGCAAACGAGCGCCGCGACGATGACCAGTGCGATGCTCAGCATCGCCAGAATGGCGACGTGGTTTCGTTGGCGGCGGAAATAGTCGCGGTCCCGTGCGGTGTGCACTGCCGCACGACATAGGAGGCGAAAATCCGTCGCTTCCCGCCGAACGCCGGCCACCAAGCCCGGAGAGCGATGGAGTATTCGAGACATCGCCGGGCCGGCGTACAGAAAAAATGTCAGCACTGCGTCGATCCAGGGCCACGCGGATAGGGAAGGCGGCCGCTGACGGCAGGTCGGATAGCTCGGCTCGGCGGCGCCGGGGCTCGGTCCGGCGGCGCCGGCGAGAAGCGCGGATCTCCACAACCGAGGGAGCGCGTCCAGCACCGCCTGCCGCTGTGCGGGAGGCGCGATCGCGGACAGGTGCATCATCAGCATGACGGCCGCCCGGAACCGTAGGCGGCGCAGGTACCAGGCGATGGCGGACGGTTTCAGCTCGGCCACCATGCGGGCAGTGCGGGGGGAGTCCGACATCACCAGGTGCCCGAGCAGAGTTTCCATGGCCGAGGCGGCTGCGGCCGTCGCCCGGTTCCACGGAAGCAACCGCTCCAACAAGGCGGCGCCGATGCGGGGCGGAAGGGTCAGCAGGAATGCGGGACCCTCGGGCATCAGGTCGATGGCGCCGTCCAAGCCTGTGCGGGCCGCCGCACTCGGTGGGAAGCCACTGACTTGGACCAACAATCTGGCAGCGACGGCGGGGGCGAACGCCGCCCATTCGGCTAGGTGTGCGCGAGCATCCGAAATGCTGCGTTGGGACGCCAGACTGCGTGCGATCCGATCCAGGATCATGCTTTGCGGGCCTGCCTGAAGTCCGCGGACCAGAAAGTGGATGCGTCTCGCTTGCAGGTATGACAGCAGCCGGACGCTGCTGTCGAGCCCCTGTCGCTCATGGAAGCGCCGGAACATTTCGGGTGCATTGTCCGAGCCGGCGAGAAGTTGCACCTTCCGACGATCCGACCTACTGGCAAATAGCTCATAAGCGGCGGGTGTGCTGAAGTCGGCCAGGTCGCGAAGGTCGTCCGCCAAGGGAACCTCGGCCGCGAAATTGTTGATCTGCATGTTGCCGGGTGCCTGGTTCAGCTGCAGGCCCTGGAGGTTCCGGCCGAAGGGTGGCTCGGCGAAGCGGTCGGTCACCGAGGTGCCGGGAAGCTGTTGTGCTGTGTGTTACCCCCGGACTGGTTTATCTGCACCCCGGAGCTGTGTCGTATGTCGATCATTTCCGCGGTCTGCTGTCCTGTGTGATCCGATGGGCGCAGCAGCCCGGTCGCGGCCAGCGTCGCCAGCGCTGACAGCCCGCCGATGACACTCGCGATCTTGTCGGCCTGGTCCAGTCCGACCTCGACCAGGTAACCGACCAGCCCGCCGACCACGAGGGCCGCGAGGACACGTCCACACCAGGTCCGTGCTCTACCGCGCTGTGGCTCTCGCATCAGGCACCCCCACCATCGGGTACGGCGACGGTACGACAGCGAGGCCGGGCGTCGCGCCGTCTGTTGGTGCGGTGCCGGTCGGTCGGCTGTGCGGTCGCCCACATCGCCGAAGTCCGTATTTTCTTTTCCCGGCCCGTCGGTAGTGTAACGCCGTTGTAGATATAGCTTTCTATATCCAAGGAGGACGTTGTGTCCGGATCCGTCATCCTGGCCGGGGCTCGTACCCCCTCTGGTCGCTTGCTCGGGGCCCTGAAGGACTTCTCCGGAGCCCAGCTCGGAGGCATCGCGATCAAGGCGGCCCTGCGGAAGGCGGGGGTGGCGCCCGAGCAGGTGGAATACACGATCATGGGGCAGGTGCTGACCGCGGGCGCGGGCCAGATTCCGGCCCGCCAGGCCGCGGTGGCCGCCGGCATCCCGATGAGCGTCCCGGCGCTGACCGTCAACAAGGTGTGCCTCTCCGGGATCGACGCGATCGCGCTGGCCGACCAGCTGATCAGGGCCGGTGAGTTCGACCTGGTCGTGGCCGGCGGTCAGGAGTCGATGACGCAGGCGCCGCACGTGCTTCCCCGGTCGCGGGCGGGCTTCAAGTCCGGCGACGTGTCGCTGATCGACCACATGGTCCACGACGGCCTGTTCTGCCCCTTCGACCAGCTGGGCATGGGCGTCTCGACCGAGAAGTACAACAGCCGCTATGCCGGGCTGACCCGGGAGAAGCAGGATGCCTTCGCCGCGGCCTCGCACCAGCGGGCCGCCGCCGCGGCGGCCGCCGGGCGGTTCGCGGAGGAGATCGCGCCGGTGACGATCCCGCAGCGCAAGGGCGATCCGGTGGTGTGCGACGCCGACGAGGGCGTGCGTCCCGACACCACGGCGGAGATCCTCGCGAAGCTGCGTCCCGTGTACGGCGCCGACGGCACGATCACGGCGGGGACGGCCTCGCAGATCTCGGACGGTGCCGCGGCCGTGGTGGTGGCGAGCAGGGCCAAGGCCGAGGAGCTGGGCCTGCCCTGGATCGCCGAGATCGGCGCACACGGCGTCGTGGCCGGGCCGGACGGAAGCCTGCACGAGCAGCCGTCGAACGCGATCCGGGCGGCGCTGACCAAGGCCAAGCTGGAGCCGTCCGACCTGGACCTGGTGGAGATCAACGAGGCGTTCGCCGCCGTCGGCATCGTCTCCACCGAGCAGCTGGGCATCAGCCCCGACATCGTGAACGTCGACGGCGGAGCCATCGCGCTCGGTCACCCGATCGGCGCCTCCGGCGCCCGGCTCATCGTCCACCTGGCCTATGAGCTGCGCCGGCGCGGTGGCGGCCTCGGTGCGGCGGCACTGTGCGGTGGCGGCGGGCAGGGTGACGCACTGCTGATCCGCGTACCGTCCGTCTGACGGTCGGAGCCGGAGGAACGACCCCGGTCCCTGGGCGCGGCACCTTATGGCCGTGCCCAGGGACCCTCCGTTACTGGGCGGTCGTGACCTGGCCCTCGGGCTCGGGTGAGGGCGCCTCGGGCGCGGTTTTCGGTCGCAGCACGGCGAGCATCGTGCACACCACGGCCGCGCACAGGATGTTGACGGCCATCGCGGCGACATAGACGTGGTGGAAGGATGAGATGCCGCCGGGGACGGCGCCTGACGCCATGATCGAGGCGAATCCGGCGATCCCGACCGCGCCGCCGACCTGACGCACCGTCAGGGTCATGCCGAGGCCGCCCGCGAACTTGAGCGGAGGCACCGCCCCGGCCGCCAGCGACGACAGGCAGGTGATGGCGAGGCCGAGGCCGCCGCCGCCGAGGACCGCGGCCGGCAGCCAGCCGCCCAGGAAGTTGGGCGTGGGTCCGAAGAGGCTGGACGCCCAGATGGCGTTGCTGCCCGCGAAGGACAGCGCGCCCAGGGCCGCCACCTTCACCTGGGTCGCTGGTCGGGCGAGGCGGCCGGCCGTCAGGGAGCCGATCATCGAGGAGACGGCTCCCACGCTCAGGGCGCCGGCCGTCTCCAGGACCGACCAGTGCCAGATGGTGGCGGCGAACAGCGGGGCCGCCACCATCCACGCGAACATCGTCAGGTTGAGCAGGCCGAGTCCCAGGTTGGCGATCCTGAAGACGGGGCTGCGCCACACCGTCATCTCCAGGGCCGGCGCCGGGTGCGCGCGCGAACGCAGCACGGTCACGGCGATGAGCGCCAGCCCGGCCAGCCCGAGTCCGATGGTGCGGACATCCGTCCAGCCCCAGGTGTCGCTCTCGGTGAGCGCGCACACCACCCCGCCGATGCCCAGGGCGAGCGCGATGCTGCCCACCGCGTCCGGCAGCCGGTCCCTGATCGCTCGCGACGACTGCTTTGGCAGGATCACCACGGCGGCGACCAGCATCGCGCCGCACAGCGGAAGGTTGATGTAGAACACCGAGCGCCAGCCGAAGGCGTCCAGCAGCAGGCCGCCCGCGGCTGGTCCGATGACGGCGGAGAAGCCCGCCACCGCGGACCAGGTGCCGACCGCTCTGGCGATGCGCTCCCGCGGGGTCGTGGCGAGGATCAGGCCGAGAGCGGCGGGGATCATGCCGCCGGCCGCCGCGCCCTGGACGAACCGTGCCGCGATGAGCCACCAGATGGACGGCGCCACGGCGCAGACCAGCGAGGCGGCGGTGAAGGCTG
The DNA here is from genome assembly GCF_040682215.1 of Actinoplanes sp. NPDC051346. Taxonomy (NCBI): domain Bacteria; kingdom Bacillati; phylum Actinomycetota; class Actinomycetes; order Micromonosporales; family Micromonosporaceae; genus Actinoplanes; species Actinoplanes sp. NPDC051346. The sequence goes on from NZ_JBFBAJ010000002.1 coordinate 400,271, forward strand.
CCAGGGACCAGAGGAAGACGGTGCGTCGGCCGACGCTGTCGGCGATCCTTCCGGCGGGCGTAAGCACGGCCGCCAGCAGGATCGTGTAGCCGCTGAGGACCCACGTCATGGTGTTGAGCGACGTGCCCGGGAAGTCATCCAGAATGTCCGGGAAGGCGATGCTGATGATGGAGAGATCGAGGAAGGCCATGAAGCTCGCGCCGCTGCAGAGCGCCAGGACGCGGGCGGGATTGGCCTCGGTCTCGTCGGGCATGCGGGTCCCCTCGGCTCGTGCGTCGTCGAACTCGCCCGCGGTCCATGGTGGAGCCCGCGAAGGGTAGTTATAGCAAGGAAATCGACGCCCGTCGTGCCCGTTCGTCGGCCGCAGCAGGTCGACCGTACCTGTGATAACGATCACTGTCCATTAGTTGCCAGGTCTTGCCGTCATGCCTTGCGGCCGCTCTGGGCGTGGGCCAATGATGGTCGGGCGTCCGGGAGGAACCGGCGCACCGGTGGGGCCGTTTCGGCCCCTTCTCACGTCCGCACGTCTGTTGTTCGGCACTCGGCAGTTCAGCACTTCGGCGCACTTGCACTTCACCTGACAGCGCGAACGACTCACCGCAGTGGGCTTGCACGACTGCCCGTGAGGCGGACGCCGCTCGATCCGGGGGGATCGGCACGGGTGCACGGGGGGCCAACCCGCGCACGCTTGGATCAGAGAACCTGGAGGCTCCTCGCGGGGCCCCTCGGGTTCCGCTGCCCCCTGCCCCGGGACGGGCGGCGCGCACCGGACGCGCCGCGGGTGATTACGGGGAGGCATGGCGATGACTTCTTTGACGTCCGTCCTGATCGGTAGCGGGAGCGTGCTCGCTCGCTGCGGCGAGGTACTCGTGGCGAAAGGGCACCGGATCGCGGCCGTGGTGACCGGTGACGCCACCGCCCGGTCCTGGGCGGTCAAGGCGGGAATTCCGCACCACGACCTCGCCGAGGCTGTGGCGCTCGCACCACAGTGGTCCTGCGACCTCCTGCTGAGTGTCGGTAACTACGCGGTGGTGCCCGACACGCTGCTGAGCTGCGCGACCCGGGCCGCCGTCAACTACCACTACGGCCCGCTACCCGAATATTCGGGACTGCACACGCCCTCCTGGGCCATCGTGGACGGCGCGCGGGAGTACGGCATCACCTGGCACCGCATGGCCGAGGTGGTCGACGGCGGCGAGGTGCTCGGCCGGGTTCCGGTCGCGATCGAGCCCGAGGACACCGCGCTGTCGCTGGGCCTGAAGTGCGACGACGCGGCCGTCGCCAGCCTGGCCGAGCTGATCGACCAGATCGCGGAAGGCCGCGAGACCGCGACCCCCCAGGACTCCGCGACGCGCCGCTACTTCTCGCGGCACACCCAGTTCGCCGCCGAGGGGCTGATCGACTGGAGCCTTCCGGCCGAACGGATCGCCGCCATGGTCCGGGCCACCGACTACGGCCCGTTCGCGAGCCCGTTGGTGTGGCCCAAGATCAACCTCGACGGGCACTTCTACGCCGTCCGGGAAGCCAGCGTCCGGGCCACCGCGGATGATGCCGCCGCCGCGCCCGCCACGGTCCTCTCCTGCGACGACGGGTCGGGCCTGCGGGTGGCCACGGGCGCCGGAATCGTCACCCTGACCCGGATGTGCACCCTCGAGGGCGAGGAGCGGTCCGCCGGCGCCATCGCGGCGACCCACGGAATCCGCCCCGGCGCGATCCTGAAGGTCCCCGACGAGGACGCGAGCGCGCGCCTGACCGAGGCGGGCGTCAGAGCCTCCAAGGCCGCCGACCTCTGGCGTGAGCGCCTGGTCTCCAGCGGCGACCACCCCTACCGCCTGCCCTACCCGCGGCCCCGAGCGGGGAGCGGACCGCAGGCGGATCCCATCCTCGTACGCTGCCACGTCCCGCTCCAGGACGGCGAAGGCAGGGAAGCATCCGCCGCCTACCTGGCCGGTGCGCTGGGCATCTTCCTGAGCCGGGCGAGCGGCCGGCGGGAAATCCACCTCGCGATGGCGGCCCCGCGCGAGGACGTCGACGCCGCCCACCGGGACCTCTTCTCCGCCTGGCTGCCGTTGCTGTGCCAGGTGGACGCCGACGCGACGATCTCGGAGAACCTGCGGGCGGTGCGGCGGGAGTTCGCCCTCGGCCAGGAGCGGGGATGGCTCCGTCGTGACGCCGTCGGCCGGGACAAGACGCTTCGCGAACGCTGGACCAGCGGCGCGTCGACGGCGGACGTGCTGATTTCGTGGGGCACCCGCGACACCGCCGACCACGGCTCCGACGGCCAGGGCGGCCACCGTCAGAGACTGGAACTCCACGTCCAGCAGGACGGCGCCGAGGACGGTGCGCTCGTCACCTTCCACTACGACGCCACGCGCCTCGCGGCCCGGGACGTCGCCCGGTTGGCCGACCAGTTCACCGCGTGGTGCAGCCGTCTTCCCGCCGACGCGGAGCGGCTTCCGGCCGACGCGGACCTGCTCACCGCGGCTGAGCGCGCTGTCCTCATCGAGGAGTTCAACGACACGGCCGGCAGCGCCGCCGATCTTCCCGAGCAGGGCCTGCACCGGCTCTTCGAGCAGGCCGCGCGCGGCCACGCCGAGAACACCGCGCTGGTCTGCGCGGACACCACCCTGACCTACGCGGAGCTCAACGCCCGTGCCAATCGGCTCGCCCACGCGCTGACCGAGCGGGGCGTGGACCGTGGCGACCTGGTCGGCGTGGCCCTGGACCGCTCGATCGACCTGGTCGTGGCCCTGCTGGCGATCATGAAGACGGGCGCCGCCTATGTGCCCGTCGACCCGAGGTTCCCGGCGGACCGCATCCGCCAGATGATCGAGGACGCCGATCCCAAGCTCATCGTCACCCCCGCCGCCGCGCCCACCGGCCTCGCCGCCTGGGACACCCGCTGCGTGAATGTCGAGCTCGGCGCCGAGTCGGACGCCGACGGGGACCTCGCGGTCGAGGTGGGCGCCGGCGACCTGGCCTACGTCATCTACACCTCGGGCTCGACCGGCCGACCGAAGGGCGTCGAGATCACCCACGGGGCACTGGGCAACTTCCTGGCCGCCATGCGCGCACGGCCGGGGTGCGCCGCCACCGACCGGCTGCTGGCCGTCACCACCGTGTCCTTCGACATCTCCGTGCTCGAGCTGTTCCTGCCCCTGCTCTGCGGCGCGACCACGGTCATCGCCCAGGCCCAGGAGACCATGGACGCCAAGGCCCTCGGCGCTCTGCTGGAGCGCCACGCGATCACCATGATGCAGGGCACCCCCGCCACCTGGCAGCTGCTGCTGGACGGAGGCTGGCAGGGCACCCCCACCCTGAGGAAGATCCTCTGCGGCGGTGAGGCGCTGCCGCGCGACCTGGCGGACCGGCTGCTCGCCGCCGGATCCCCGGCCTCTGTCTGGAACATGTACGGCCCCACCGAGACCACCGTGTGGTCCACGGTCTGGGAGGTGGCGGCCCGGGCCGAGGAAGACGGCATCTTCATCGGCACTCCCATCGACCGCACCCAGGTCTACGTCCTCGACGAGAACCTGTCGCCGGTGCCGCTCGGCTTCCCGGGAGAATTGTGCATCGGCGGCGCCGGAGTGGCCCGCGGTTACCGCAACGACCCCGAGCAGACCCGGCTCCGCTTCGCGGACAACCCGTTGCACCCCGGCACCCTCTATCGCACCGGCGACCTGGCCCGCTTCGTCGCACCCGGCAGCCTGACGCTGCTGGGACGCAACGACCGGCAGGTCAAACTGCGCGGCCACCGCATCGAGTTGGCCGACGTCGAGGCGGCCGTCAGCCGCCACGAGTCGGTTCGCCGTGCCGTGGTGGTCGGCCGCGACGAGCAGCTCGTCGCCTACTGCGTCCGCGACGAGGTTCCCACCGGTGAGCCGGTCCGCACCCCGGCGGACCAGAGCACCGCCCTGGCCGAGTGGGCGGCCGCCTGGGACCGCGCCTACGAAGCCGGCACCGACACCGATTCCGTCACCGCCGACGCCACGTTCAACCTGGCGGGCTGGCGCAACAGCTACGACGGCCTCCCGTTCTCCAACGGGGAGATGCGCGACTGGCAGCGGAGCTCCGTCCGGCGCGTCCTGTCCCACGCACCGGAGAACGTCTTCGAGATCGGCTCCGGCAGCGGCCTGATGCTGTTCAGTCTGGCGCCGCACTGCCGCACCTACCACGCGGTGGACGCCTCCGCCGCGGCCGTCGAGATGACCCGGCGGCACCTGGCCTCCCTGCCGCACGTGACCTGCGAGCAGCGGGCCGCCCACGCGCTCCCCGAGGTGGCGGAGGGCGCCTTCGACACCGTGATCATCAACTCGGTGGCGCAGTACTTCCCCAGCGTCGACTACCTGACCTCGGTGCTGGAGTGGGCGACCAGGGCGGTCACCAGGGGACGGGTGTTCCTCGGCGACGTACGCGACCTGTCGCTGCTGGACGTCTTCCACGCCGACGTGGCGAACTTCCGCGCGGACGGGGAGGCCGGCGGAATCTCCGCCGAGGAACTGGCCCGCCGTGCCGAGCGCGGAATGCGCGCGGAGCGCGAACTGGTGCTCAGCCGCGACTACTTCGCCAACCTGCCGCACCTGTTCCCGCAGATCACCCGCGTCGACATCACCCTGCGCGACGGCCGGTACGTCAACGAGATGACGCGCTACCGCTACGACGTCACCCTGCACGTCGGCGAGGATGCCCCACCCGCCACCCCGGCGGCGGAGCAGGACTGGCTGGCCGACGAATTCGACCTGGCCGCGCTCCGCGCCGAGCTCGGTTCCGTCGCCGACCGCCCGCTGCGGCTCAACGGCATTCCCAACGGCCGGCTGGGAGAAGTGTCCGGCCGGGTCGCCGCGGCCCTGGAGAGCATGGGTGCGAGCGCCTCCGAGGTGCCCACGTCCTGGATCGACCCCGTCGACCTCGCCGGCCTCGCCCATGACGCAGGCCTGGAACTGGCCCTGCTGCCCAGCCGTACCGGCGGCACCTGGCGGTGCGACGCCCTGTTCTGGCGTCCTGGCCAGACGCCCGACCTCAGCCAGCACCCCGCCGAAACGCTGGAGCGCGGCGCCCTCACCCAGTACGCCAACACGCCCGCGGTCGGCGAACCGGCCAGAACCCCGCTGCACCGCGTGCTGCGCCCCTGGCTGGCCGAGCGGCTGCCGGAGTACATGGTGCCGGCGTTCATCGTGGAGCTGGACGAGCTTCCGCTGACCCCGAACGGCAAGATCGACGAGAACGCGCTGCCGGACCCCGTGATCGAAGTCGACGCCACCGCCAAGCCCGCCACCGAGCTGGAGCGGGACATCATCGCCATCTGGTCGGACGTGCTCGGCCACGACCGGATCGGCGTCAACGAGAACTTCTTCGAGATCGGCGGCAACTCGCTGCGGGTCGTCCGGGTCCAGACGCGGCTGGAGGAACTGCTCGGACGCCCCGTGTTCGGGGCCAAACTCTTCGAGCACTTCACCGTCAAGACCCTGGCCGCCTACCTGGCCGGCGACACCAGGACCAGCCGGGAGGTCGTGCCCGACCGCCGCCGCGCCGTCCACGACGAGCCCATCGCCATCATCGGCATGGCCTGCCGCCTGCCCGGCGACGTCAACACCCCCGAGGAGTACTGGGAGCTGCTGGAACGCGGCGGCGACGGGATCATCGAGGTGCCGAAGGACCGCTGGGACGCCGAGGCCCTCTACAACCCCGACCCGGAGGTGCCCGGCACCTCGTACTGCAACAGCGGCGGATTCGTCACTCCCATCGACCTCTTCGACGCACCCTTCTTCGGCATCTCCCCGCGCGAGGCCCGCTCGCTCGAACCGATGCAGCGCATGGTGCTGGAGACCACCTGGGAGGCGTTCGAACGCGCCGGCTACACCCTGGACCAGCTGCGCGGCAGCCAGACCGGCGCGTTCATCGGCGTCGGCAAGAGCTCGGCCTACCACGAGTACGGCCTCACCATGGCCGGCGGGCTGACCGACCTCGACGGCTACGTGGGCCCGGGTTCCGCGGGCGGCACCATGTCCGGCCGGGTGTCGTACGTGTTCGGTCTGGAGGGCCCGACCCTCACCCTGGACACGGCGTGCTCGTCCTCCCTGGTCACCACCCACCTGGCCTGCAACGCGCTGCGCAACGGCGAATGTGACCTCGCGGTGTCGGCCGGCGTGAGCCTGATGCTGACCCCCGAACTGCACGTCGAGTTCAGCCGCCTGCGCGGCATGTCGGCGGACGGCCGCTGCCGGTCGTTCTCCTCCGACACCGACGGCACGGGCTGGAGCGAGGGCTCGGCCGCGGTGGTCCTCAAACGGCTGTCCGACGCCCAGCGCGACGGCGACCCGATCCTGGCCGTGCTGCGCGGCACCGCCGTCAACCACGACGGCCACAGCGCCAGCCTGACCACGCCCAGCGGCCCCGCCCAGCAGCGGGTCATCCGCGCCGCCCTGGCCGCGTCCGGACTCCAGCCGGACAACATCGACTACCTGGAGGCGCACGGCACCGGCACCAAGCTGGGCGACCCCATCGAGGGCACCGCGCTCGCGGAGGTCTTCGGCGGCAGCCACTCGGACGAGGTGCCGCTGTGGGTCGGTTCGGCCAAGTCGAACCTCGGCCACACCCAGGCCGCCGCCGGCTTGGCCGGCGTGATGAAGGTCGTGCTGGCCATGCGCCACGACGCGCTTCCCAGGACCCTGCACGTCGCCGAGCCCACGCCCGCCGTGGACTGGCAGGGCGCCGGCATGGCGCTGGTCCGGGAGCAGCGCCCATGGCCGGCGAAGGACGTGCCGCGCCGCGCGGGCGTCAGCTCGTTCGGCATCGGCGGCACCAACGCCCACGTGATCGTCGAGGAGCCGCCGCGGCGCGTCGAGCAGGACGCGTCCGCGCCGCTGCCGCCCACGGTCCCGTTCGTGGTGTCCGGCTACACCGACGCCGCCCTGCGCCAGCAGGTGGAGAACCTGCACCTGCACATGGGCATGAACATCCAGGACCGCCTGGGTGACGTGGCCCGCTCCCTGGCGACCGCCCGTACCCACTTCCGTCGCCGGCTGGTGCTCTCCGTCAAGGACAAGGCCGAACTCCTCGACAAGCTGGCCTCCTTCGCCCGCACCGGAGAACTGCCCGCGGAGTCGGTGCGCACCGGGAACCACCTCGAGGAACCCCGGCTGGCCCTGCTGTTCACCGGCCAGGGCAGCCAGCTTCCGGGCATGGGCAAGGACGTCTACGACGTCTACCCCGTCTTCCGCGACGCACTGGACGAGATCGCCGCCGGCTTCACCGGGTTGGAGAAGCCTCTCCTGGAGGTGATGTGGGCCGAGCAGGGCAGCGAGGACGCGGCCCTGCTGCACCGCACCGACTTCACCCAGCCCGCCCTGTTCGCCCTCGAGGTGGCGCTGTGGCGGCTGTGGGAGAGCTGGGGTGTGCGGCCGGAACTGCTGCTCGGCCACAGCATCGGCGAACTCGCCGCCGCCCACGTGGCGGGGATGTTCGACCTGGACGACGCCTGCCGGCTGGTCGCGGCCCGTGGCCGGCTGATGCAGGCCCTGCCCGCCCGGGGCGCCATGGTGTCGCTGGAGGCCGACGCCCAGGAGGCGGAAGCCGCCATCGACGCCCTCGGGCTGCGCGGCAAGCTGGACGTCGCCGGAGTCAACACGCCCACCCAGACGGTGTTGTCCGGTGACACCGACGCCGTCGAGGCGATCGCCGCCCACTTCACGGAGCAGGGCCGCAAGGCCAAGCGGCTGACGGTGTCCCACGCGTTCCACTCACACCACATGGACGGCATGCTCGCCGAGTTCCGGGCCGTGGCGGAGACCGTCCGCTTCCGTCCTCCGGCGATCGCTCTCGTCAGCAGCCTCACCGGCGACCTCGCCGCGCCGGGCGAACTCGAGCAGCCCGACTACTGGGTCCGCCAGGTGCGCCACGCGGTCCGCTTCAGCGACGGCATGAGCAGCCTGCGCCGAGCGGGCGCGAACACCTTCCTGGAGCTCGGCCCGCAGCCCGTGCTCTCCGGCATGGGAGCCTCCTGCCTGGCCGACGAGGGACCGCTGTCCTGGGTGCCGTCCTGCTCCCCGGGCAAGAACGGCGCCTCGGTCATCCAGCGCAGCCTGGCCGAGCTGCACGTTCGGGGCGTCGCGGTCGACTGGGACGGCTACTTCGCGCCCTTCGGCGGCGGCCGGGTGGACCTGCCGACGTACGCCTTCCAGCGGGAGCGGTTCTGGTTCGAGCCGCCGCTCTCCCGCGAGGTCGGGGCCGGTCTGAACCCCACCGGTCACGCGCTCCTCGGCGGCGGTGTGGAGATCGCCGGCACCGACCTGTCGCTGTTCACCAACGTGGTGGCGGCGGACCAGCCGGTGTGGGTGCAGGAGCACCGGGTGATGGACGCCGTCCTGATGCCGGGAACGGCCTTCTTCGAGGCGATGCGGGCGGCGGGCGACGCGGCCCACGAGGGCGAGTGGGACCTGTCCGACGTGGTCATCGCCTCGCCGCTGGTGCTCGCCTCCGGGGTGCCGGTGCGGATGCAGGTGACCGTGGGTCCGGCGATCGGTGAGAACCGGCCCGTCCAGGTCTACAGCGCGCCTGAGGGTGAGGACGGCGCCTGGCAGCTGCACGCCGAGGGCCGGATCACGCCCGCGGAAGCGGCTGGCACCGGCGCCGCGGTGACGGTGCCGCCCCGGGGCGCCGAGCCCCTCGACGCGTCCGCCCTCTACCGCGACCTGGACGCCCTCGGCTACGGCTACGGGCCGACCTTCCAGGGCATCCAGGAGGCCTGGCACGTGGGCGGGGAGGTGTGGGCCAGGGCAGCGCTGCCCGAGAGCGCGGAGCAGTCCGCCGCCGGATACGTCCTGCACCCGGCCCTGCTGGACTCGGCCATGCACTCGCTGCTGCTGACCCAGCGGCTGCAGAACCGGACCGGCGACGACCTCTTCGTGCCGTTCGAGGCCGAGCGGCTGTCGCTGCGGGTGAAGGGCCTGGCGGAGATCTGGGTCCGGGTCGCCGACTTCGAGCTGGGCGACGGCGAGTTCTGGGCCTCGCTCGACATCCACGACAGCCACGGCGCCCAGGTCGGCCGGCTGCACCGCCTGCACGCGCGGCGGGTGGACCGGGCGGTGCTGCGCCGCCTGGCCGCGGCCGGGGTGGACCGCTTCCAGTTCGACGTCAACTGGCGCCAGGTCGACACCGAGAATGTCGAACTGGGCGGCTCCTGGGGCCTGATGACCCCGGCCGGGGACGTGCCGTGGGCGAGGGAGGTCAAGACCCTCCTGGCACGGGCCGGCATTCAGGTGATCAAGGTTCGGGAGCTGGAGGACGCCGAGGACCTGGACGGCCTGGTCTGCCTGTGGGACTCCGACGCGGAGGTGCCGGCCCAGGCCCATGCGTTCGCCGCCAAGGCACTGGAGCAGCTCCAGGAAGTGGTCGGCAGCGAGTTCCGTACCCCGCTGGTCTGGGTCACCCGCCACGCGGTGGGCACCGGCGCCGACGACCTGGTCTCGGGGCTGGGCGCCGGCCCGCTGTGGGGCCTGATGCGGACCGCCCGCAACGAGCACCCCGAACTGAGCCTGCGCCTGATCGACCTCGGCGAGGAGGAGGCGGGCCGCAAGGCACTCCCCGCCGCGCTGATGCTCGAGGCCGAACCGGAGTGCGCCCTGCGTCACGGCGAGGTGCTGGTGCCGCAGCTGCTGCGGGTGGGCTCGGCCCGGGATCTGGAGATCCCGGCCGAGGGCCGCTGGCAGCTGGAGATCGCCGCCAAGGGCCGCCTGGACGAGCCGCTGACGGTCAAGACCTCGCCGGAACGGTCCCTCGCGCCGGGCGAGATCCGCGCCGAGGTGAGGGCCGCCGGTGTGAACTTCCTCGACGTGCTCAACGCCCTCGGCATGGTGGAGATCCCCGCGTTCGGCCTGGAGTTCGCCGGTGTGATCACCGAGGTCGGCGGCAGCGTCGACCAACTGAAGGTGGGCGACGCCGTGCTGGGTCTGGCCCGCGGCTCCTTCGCTTCCGAGGTCGTCACGGACGCGCGCCAGGTGGTGCGCATGCCGGAGCGCCTCAGCTTCACCGAGGCCGCCACCATCCCGATGACCTTCCTCACCGCCTGGTACGGCCTGCACGAACTGGGCGCCCTGCGATCGGGCGAGCGGGTGCTGATCCACGCCGCAGCCGGTGGCGTGGGCATGGCGGCCGTGCAGCTGGCGCGGTTGCACGGCGCCGAGGTCTACGGCACCGCCAGCGAGCCCAAGTGGCCCGCGCTGCGCGAGCTCGGGCTGGACGACGCCCATATCGCGTCCTCTCGCGACCTGGGCTTCGTCGAGTCCTTCGGCAAGGGCGCTCCGGGTGCGAGCTTCGACGTGGTGCTGAACTCCCTGGCCACCGAGTTCATCGACGCCAGCCTGGGCATGCTGGGCGGCGGCGGGCGGTTCCTGGAGATGGGCAAGATCGATGTACGGGAGCAGGCCGCCATCGACCAGAGCCACCCGGGCGTGACCTACACCGTCTACAACCTGCCCGAGGCGGGGCCGGACCTCATCCAGAGGATGCTGGTCTCCATCGCGGAGCTGTTCACGCAGGGCAAGCTGGCGCCGCTTCCGCTGCGGACCTTCCCGATGACCCACACCTCCGACGGCCTGCGCTTCATCGCCCAGGCGCGGCACGTGGGCAAGGTGGTGCTGGTCCCGGCCCAGCAGCGGGCGTTCGTCCGACCGGACGGCGCGGTGCTCGTCTCCGGTGGCGCCGGCGATCTCGGCCGGCGGGTGGCCAGGTGGCTGGCCGGCACCCACGGCGTCCGAGACCTGGTGCTGACCTCCCGCCGCGGGATGGAGACTCCCGGCGCGCAGTCCCTGGTGGACGAGCTGTCCGAGCTGGGCGCCACGGCGACCGTCATGGCCTGCGACGCGGCCGATCGCGACGACGTGGCCGCGGTGATGGCTCTGTTCGGCGACGAGCGTCCGCTGCGTGGCGTGGTCCACGCGGCGGGTGTGCTCGACGACGGCGCCCTGACGGCCCTGACGCCGGAGCGGTTCGACGCGGTCTTCCTGCCCAAGGTGGACGGCCTGTGGCATCTCCACGAGCTGACCCAGGACCTGGAGCTGGACTTCTTCATGATGTTCTCCTCCATCGCGAGCGTCATGGGAGCACCCGGCCAGGGCAACTACGCCGCCGCCAACGCCTTCCTGGACGCGCTCGCCCACCTGCGCCGGGCCAAGGGCCTGCCGGCTACCTCGGTGGCCTTCGGCCCCTGGGAGGGCGACGGCATGGCCGCCGGCCTCAGCGAGTTCGACCGGGCCCGATTCGCCCAGCTCGGCCTGGACCGGCTGGCACCGGACGAGGGCCTGGAGCTCTTCGAGCTCGCTGTGCGGAGCGGCCGCGCGCTGACCATGGCCGCCGCGCTGGACCTGAACCGCGTGCAGCACTACTTCGAGAACCGTGGCGGCATACCGCCGCTGTTCCGCGCGTTGCTCAGCGGCAACGCCGGCGGGCGCTCCCGGGCCGGCGGCGGCACCGACCTGCGAAAGCTGCTGGGCGAGGCCGCGCCGGAGGACTATCCGGCCGTGGTGCTCGGCGTGGTCCGCGAGGAGGTGGCGAAGACCCTGGGCTTCGCCTCGCCGGAGGCCGTGGACGTCGACGTGCCGCTCCAGAACATCGGCATCGACTCGCTGACGGCGGTGCTGATGCGCAACCAGCTCGCGGACCTGACGGGGCTCGCCCTGCCCGCGAAGATCGCCTTCGACCACCCCAACCTCATCTCGCTGGCCGACTTCCTGCTGGCGAAGCTGCTGGAGGCGGGGCTGGACGCGGCGCCCTGGACCGCCTCCGGCACGGCGGCCACCGAGGCGGTCGAGCTGGCCGATGCCGGGGGCACGGATGTGTCCACGGCCCGCAAGGGTTGCCTGCACCCCGACCTCCGCTTCGACAACGCCAGCGCGGCGCCGGTGCGCCCGGAGGCGGTCTTCGTCACCGGCGCCACCGGATTCGTCGGTGCCTACCTGCTGCACGAGCTGCTCGCCGCCGAGGTGGTCGCCTACTGCCTGGTGCGGGCGGACGACGCCCGCCAGGCCATGGATCGCCTGGTCGGCGCCCTCGACGGCTACGGCCTCTGGAAGCAGGAGTTCGCGCCGCTGCTGAACCCGGTGGTGGGCGATCTCACCAAGCCGCTGTTCGGTCTGGACGAGGAGGGCTTCGACGAACTGGCCGACCAGGTGGACGCCATCTGCCACTCCGGTGCCCTGGTGGACTGGATGCGGCCGCTGGAGGACTACATCGGCCCCAACGTGGTCGGCACCCACGAGGCGCTGCGCCTGGCCTCGCGCGGTCGCGGCAAGGCGTTCCACTTCGTCTCCACCTTCGCCACGCTGCCCAAGTACCTGGGCTACGAGGTCACCGAGGACGATCGGGAGTACGGCTACCTGACCTCCAAGTGGCAGGCCGAGCAGATGGTGGCCGCCGCCCGCTGGCGCGGCGCGAAGGCGTCGACATACCGGCTGCCGTTCGTGGGCGCGTCGACCGGCACCGGGCGCTTCCGGCTCGACCGCGGCGACTTCCTGCACAACCTGATCACCGGCAGCCTCGAGCTGGGCAGCTTCCCGTCGCTCGACGCCGACCTCACGGCGGTGCTGCCGGTCGACTACCTGTGCCGGACGATCGCCGAGGCCATGACCAACGACCTGGCCCGGATCGGCAGGGACTACGACTTCGTCAACTCCGAGGCCCCGGCCTTCGACCGCTTCTTCGAGCTGGTCGGTGCCGCCGGGGGCGGTGCGGAGATCGTGCCCTTCGACGAATGGCGGCAGCGGGCGCTGGCCTTCGCCGTCGGGCATCCGGCGAGCCCACTGGCCCGGATCGCCGCCCTGGTGGACGGCCTGACGGCGAAGGGCCTGGCGGACATGTTCGCCGCGCTCCCCGTCGGAGGCGCCGTCTTCGGCGCGGAGGACTACCCGTCCCCGCCCATCGACGAGGAATTCGTCCGCACCTATGTGGACCGCATCATCACTTCGGACCGAGCGGAGAACTAAGTCATGAGCGACGCGACCCAGCCGGTGGACGACGACGCCACGGTCACCGGCACTTACCAGAAGACCGGCACCTTCCTGCACTCCTCCGCGGCGGTACACGCCGAGCAGCTGTCCCCGGTGCTGGACAAGTACCAGGTGGACAAGGGGGAGATGGAGTCCAAGCTGCCTCCTCACCGGACGCTGAACACGAGCCGTTTCCTGCCCGAATCGCACCCCACCCACGTCGTCCAGATGAACCTGGACGACGACCTGGCGGACAACCTGGCACGCCAGCTGCGCTGCCAGGCGGTGATCCAGGAGAGCTTCGCCGCCGCCTCGATCGGCAGCTACTTCCCGATCTCCACGATGTTCGAGAACTGTGTGCTGTTCGTGCCGTCGGCGAAGCGCTTCTACGACCTCAACCAGGACCTCGTCCGGGAGCACTTCCCCGAGGTCGAGACCGCGGTGGTGAACGCCTTCATCGTGCCGGCCAAGAAGCGGCCGTACGGCACCCACGCGGCCAGCTCGATCGGCCTGCAGGTCCCGTCGCTGGTGAAGAAGCAGCTCGGGTTTCCCACCGAGTACCGCAGCTTCCACACCGCGCTGACCCCGACGCCGCTGAGCCGGCAGCCTTTCGTGATCTTCGAGGAGGCCGAACTCGAGGCCCCGAACCTCCCGTACGTCTACGAGAAGATGCTGGAGTACGGCCTGAAGGGTGAGGAGAAGGACGCCGTCGACAAGGCGCTGTACCTCTTCCTCGAGGGGAAGCTGTCCGAGATCGACCTGCCCTCGGTCCGGGACTTCCTGATGGCGATGTACTGGGCGAAGACGTACGCCGACAAGCCGTCTCCCGGCTATTTCTGCGACAGCCGGGTGGGCGATGCGCTGGTCTTCGACAACTACCGGGCTCACGCCGACAGCACCCTGCCCCGGACCACCAAGGACCGCCTCACCATCGACCTGCGCTGCTTCAACAAGGTGCACTACCCGAAGGGCATGACCAGCGGCCTGGACTTCATCGTCGATCCGGACGAGCGCGCCTACCAGACCAAGCGCAAGTGGGCGTCGATCGAGTTCCTGCTCGCCACGCTCGGCTACGAGAGCGTCGACGAGTTCCTGCGCCTGGTGTTCGGCGGAACGCGGACCGCGTCGGACATCGACCCGTTCGGCCTGATGACCGACCTTCAGTTCGGCATCTACAACAAGTCCGAGTACCACCTGCTGGACCAGAACCTCGACGCTCACTACGAGCGGGTCGAGGCCCTCTACGACCGCATCGCGAAGGAGGGGGAGTACGTCCTGCCGGAGCGGGCCAAGCAGTGCCTCGCGGGGCTGAGCGAGCAGCCCGGCAACTGAGATCGAGGAATGCGCTGTGAACCGAACCGAGTCCGTGGACGACCTTGTGGAGCGCTTCTACACGGTCGTGAAGCTGCCGCACGATCCGTTCGCGAAGGCGTTCCTCAACCGGTGTCGTTCGCACACCGTCAAGGCGAATGGCCGCTTCTACAAGTACTTCCAGAGCGGCAGCGGCCCAACCGTCCTGCTTGTCCACGGCCTGAACACCAATCTGGGCAGCATGGTGACCATCGCCGAGGAACTCCTCGCGCAGGGCTACCGGGTGGTGCTCTTCGACGTGCCGCCGCACGGTGAGGCACTGGGCATCACGGGTGATCCGACCGAGATCCGCGCCCTGCTGCGCGCCCTGTACGACAGGCTCACCGGGCTCCACGCGGTGGTCTGCCACTCCATGGGCGGCCTGTGGGCCCTCACCGCGTGGCACGCCGGGGTGCCCGCCCGGACCGTTGTCTCCATCTCCTCGCCGCCCGCCAAGATGTTTCTGGTCGAGAGGTTCGCCGAGATGAACGCCCTCGACGGCGCCGGGGCCCGGGCGGTGGTGGAGGAGATCGAGAGAAGGTTCGGCGCGACGGTGTGGGACGAGTACTCGGCGCTGGAGGCCGTCCGGGCGATCGACGTGCCAGGGCTGGTCATCCACGGCGCCGCCGATGACTACGTGCCGCCGGTGTACGCCGGGGAACTGCACGCGAACTGGCGGAACTCCAGGGTGGAACTCGTCGAGGGCGCCGGCCACTTCGACATCGTGGACTCACCGGAGGTCCGGAAAATCATCTCCGCGCACCTGCGGAGCGTGGAAGACACAAGGTAAGGGGCGATCTCATGGACACCGACATCACGGAAAAGCTGCGCCGGCTGGCCTTCACGCCGACGCGGACGCAGCCTCCGAACGCCACCCTGCCGATCCTGGAACAGGCCGCCAGAGAGGTCGAGGTCGTCGACGGCGGCAAGGTCGTCCATTACCTCTGGGGCGAGGGCGAGCGGCGGATCCTGCTGGTCCACGGCTGGGCCGGCAACGCCGGGCACCTGACCTTCCTGGCGGACGCACTCGCCCGAGCGGGCTGCGCCGTGGTCGTCATGGATTTCCCCGGCCACGGCGAGTCGGAGGGAGCGGAATCCTCCGCCATCCATTTCGCCAAGGCGATCGAGGCGGCGGACAAGCGGTTCGGCCCCTTCCACGCCGTCGTCGCCCACTCGCTGGGCGCCGCGGCGACGACCTACGCCATGTCGCGCGGGGTCACGCTGGAGCGGGCCGTGTTCGTCAACCCCATCAGCAACTACACCAGCCTCTGGCGCCGCTCCGGCGAGGTGATGCGGGTGTCCCCGGAGGCCATCGGGCTGGTCCGCTCGCGGGCGCAGGAATGGCTCGGCATCTCCTTCGACGCCATCGAGCCGGCTGTCGCGGCACGGGACTTCACCAACGGGTTGCTCGTCGTCCACGACGAGAACGACCCGGAGTCGCCGATCGTCGACAGTGAGGCGCTGGTCGCGGCCTGGGGATCGGCCGAGCTGATGCGGGTGCGGGACCTGGGCCACACCAAGGTGCTGCGCGACGAGTCCGTGGTCCGCCGGGTCGTCGCCTTCCTGACGGCCGATGGCACGGTGGCCGGGTCGGGTGGCGACGGAGCAGCCGCCCCGTGACGCTCGCGTTGATCGCGCATGTGACCGCCGCACTCGGCGCGTTTCTGATCGTCGGATTCCTGGGACGCCAGCTCGCCCTCCGGATCGGGCAGCCCGGCGTCGTCGGCGAGATCGCGTTCGGCATGCTGCTCGGCCCGGCGGTGCTCGGCTGGGCCTGGCCGCAGGCGCAGTCCGTCCTCCTACCGGCTCCCGTGCTGGAACAGTTGCGCGATCTCGGGCACGCCGGACTGGTGCTGTTCCTCGTGGGCGTCGCCCACGAACTGCGGTTGGACGGTGCCCGCCTGCGGGACCGGGCCATCGGCTGGACGGCGCTGGGCACCCTCGTGCCCTCCCTGCTGGTCGGCGCGGCGTTCGGCGGATGGCTCGTCTGGTACGACAGTCCCGACTTGCGGGGAACCGCACCCACCCTGGCCTTCGTGCTGCTGCTGGCGACCACCATGGCGGTATCGGCGGTGCCCGTGCTCGCCAGGATTCTCGCCGACCGCGGCCTGACCACCACCCGCGCCGGGCGGCTCTCGATAACCTCGGCGGCGCTCATCGACGCCGTCGCCTGGCTGCTGCTGGCCGTGGCGATCGGCATCGCCAAGCCCGGCTCGGGCGGCGTCTCGACCGCGGCCACCATGCTGGTGGCCGGAGTGCTGGCGGCCACCCTGGGCCGGCGCCTGCTGAAGTCCTCCGCGGCCGAGCGCCTCTGCGCCCGATGGCCCTGGCTGGTGGCCGTCGTCCTGGGCGTCTGTGTGCTCCAGGCCGCGAACGTGGCGGAGTCCTGGGGGCTCACCGCGATCTTCGGCGCGTTCGTGGTGGGGCTGATGGTCCCGCCCGACTCGCCGCACTGGGACGCACCGGTCCGCTGGGTGTCCACGCTGGGCCTGTGGCTGGTGCCGGTCTTCTTCGTCGCCACCGGGCTGAAGATCTGGACGGGCTCGGGCGGCATCCCCTGGCTGGTGGCGATCCTGGCGACGGTCCTGGCCGTACTGTCCAAGATCGGCGGCGGCTACGTGTTCTGCCGCCTGGGTGGTGAGGGGCCCACCCAGGCGCTTCGCGTGGGTGTCCTGCTCAACACCCGGGGACTCACCGAGATCGTTCTGCTCCAGGCCGGTTACAGCGCCGGCTTGCTCACCTCCGGCCTGTATCTGGCGCTGCTGGTGATGGCGGTGGTCACCACCTCGATGACCGGCCCGCTCCTGTCGCTGATCGACCGCCGCCAGAAGGCGGATGCGCCGCCGGCGCTCCTGGAGGACGGGCGGGTCGCGCCGGGATAGCGGCGAAGAACACCGGCTACCTCGTCGCCGCCGGCCGCCGACTCCGGATCCGCCGCGCCGCCCGAGACGACGGCGACACCGTCTCCTGCGCCGCGCGGCCGAGGCGACGGCGACGCTGGGCTTGCGGGCGCGGCCGAGGCGACGGCGACGCTGGGCTTGCGGGCGCGACCGAGGCGACGGCGACGCTGTCTCCTGCGCTGCGCGGCCGAGGCGACGGCGACGCTGGGCTTGGGGGCGCGGCCGAGGCGACGGCGACGCTGGGCTTGCGGGCGCGACCGAGGCGACGGCGACGCTGTCTCCTGCGCTGCGCGGCCGAGGTGCACCGATCGGCCGGGCTGGCGGTGTCTGTGGCCCGTTCGCGCCCGCCGGAGGTCGTTAAGCTGCGGAGATGGTTCGAGAGGAGCTGCTGCGGCTGCGAGCGAGCGCGGAGGCCGAGGCGGCGACACTGGCCCAGAACCTGGAGGCGCTGTTCGCGGCGTCGCGGGATTCGAACGCCGACGACGAACACGACCCGGAGGGTGCCACCGTCGGCTTCGAACGCGCCCAGCTGACCGCGCTGTTGGCCACCGCGCGGGGGCGGATCGCTGAGGTCGACGACGCGCTGCGCCGGGTGGATACGGCGACCTACGGCGTCTGCGAACGGTGCGGGCAGCCGATCGCCGAGGAACGGCTCGCCGCGCGGCCCTTCGCCCGCCGCTGCATGGCATGCGCATGAAACGCGATCCCAAAACTCCAGACTCGCCGAGCGGTCGTCGCCGGTCAGCCGGCCGACAGACCGTCGGTTAGCGGGCCGGCGGGCCGCCGTCGGGGCGGGAGGAGTTGGCGGGCTGGGGAAGGAGTCACCGGGCTGGCGGGAGGAGTTGGTGGGCTGGGGGAGGAGTCAGCGGGCTGGCAGGAGGAGTTGGCGGGCTGGCAGGAGGAGTTAGCGGGCTGGCGGGAGGAGTTGGCGGGCTGGGGGAGGAGTCAGCGGGCTGGCGGGAGGAGTCAGCGGGCTGGCAGGAGGAGTTAGCGGGCTGGCGGGAGGAGATAGCGCAGCAGCACGCTGGTGCCGGCCGGGCCGGTGTTGACTGACACCTCGGCGCACACCTCACGCGCCAGCGACAGTCCCAGGCCGGACTGGCGACCGGGTCCGGGTCCGCCGTTACCCGGCTGGATGCCCGGCCCCTGGTCGCTGATCTGGGCCAGCAGCGCGTCGCCGGCGTGCCAGATCCTCAGCCGCCCATAGCCGCCGCCGTGGTGGACCGCGTTGGTCATCATCTCGCTGACGGCCAGCACGAACCGGTACTGGTCGAGCTCGTCGGCGAGGTGGGCGGCGGTGCAGCCGCGGATCCGCTGGCGGACCTGCGCCAGACAGTCGCCGTCGAAGGGCGTCGCCAGCAGCTCGGTCGCTCCGGCGGGCACCTCGGGCGGGAGGTACGCCGCGGCGGCGAGGTGGGGGTGCGGGTCGGTCAGCCCGGCGGCCCGCAGCTTGCGGCGGATCGCCGGGTCGGCGGCCACGATGTCGAGGTGCACCCCGACGCGGCGGGCCACCCGCTCGGCCTCCGCCAGGGCGCTGACGCCCGCGGCTCCCAGCGACGTGACCCCGTCCAGGTCGACGAACACCACCGCCATCAGGGCGTGCATCACCGTGCGGACGAGGATGGTGAGGATCCGCCGGGCGAGGTGGGGTCCCACCGCCCCGCGGACCACCACGCGTGCCGTGTCCGCGGAGACCATGTCGCACCGCACCGGCTCCTGCTCCACGACACCCTTCCGCTCTCGGGCTGATTCCTTGAGCGTAGGCGCGCGGGAAGATCGTGGGTACCCCCGCGGGCCGTCAGGCGCGCTGGTCCAGGGAGGCCCGCAGGCGCTGCAACAGGTCGGCCAGGACGATGCGGTCGGCGTCGGCGAGGCCGGCGAGCGCCTGGTGGGTGGCCCGCATCTCGTCGCGTACCCGAAGAATGGCGTCGGTGCCCGCTTCGGTGCACACGACGTTCTTGACCCGTCGGTCGTCGGGCCTCATCTCGCGGCGGACCAGGCCGCGGGCCTCGAGGCGGTCGACGATGCCGGTGATGTTCGAGGCGTCGCAGGCCAGCCGCTCGGCCAGTTCGCGCATGGAGAGCGGCTGGCGTAGCAGGCTGAGCAGTTTCGCCTGCATCGAGGTGAGGCCCTGGTTGGCGGCGACCGCGGTGAAGTCGTGGAAGTAGGCCGTGCTGGCCAGCGCGAACAGCTCCATGAGCTCGGCGGTGGTCGGTGGGACTGGTGTGGCCGGCGCTGCGGCGGAGGAGTGGCTCACGTCGCAAGAGTAGCGGGAAAGCTTGACCACCTCAACCATCGAGGTTACGGTTCATTTCCTTGAGGCCATCAAGCTTCAAACTCATCAAGTATTCGTCGACGGGCTATTCAGGCTGGTCAGACGCGCCATGTGAAGGGAAACGGTGTAGTGGGACTGCGCTCCTCCGAGGTCCGGTCGCGACGCGGCGGTGACACCGTGTTGATCCTTGCTCTCGGCCTCGCCACCATGATCGTGTCTGTGATGCAGACTCTTGTCGTGCCGATCCTCGGCCTGATCCAGGAGAGGCTGCACACCAGCGCCGGTAGCGTCAGCTGGGTGACCACGGCGACGCTGCTGTCCGCGGCCGTCTTCACCCCGCTGCTCGGGCGCCTCGGCGACCAGTACGGCAAGAAGCCCACCCTGGTCGCCGTCATGGTCGTCATGGTGGCGGGAAGTGTCCTGGCCGCCATGACCGACTCGCTGGGCTGGTTGATCGTCGCCCGGACGCTACAGGGAGCGGCCACGGCGATCTTCCCGCTCGCCCTGTCCGTGCTGCGGGAGCAGGTGCGCCACGAGCGGCTGCCCGCGGCGATGGGTCTGGTCAGCGGCACCCTGGCCTTCGGCAGCGGCCTGGCCCTGGTGCTGACCGGCCTGATGACCCGCGGGGCGAACGCGGACTACCACGGGGTGTTCTGGCTCGCCACGGCGCTTGCCCTGGTCGCCCTCGCCGCGGTGGTCTTCCTGGTGCCGGCCACGGGCTCCCGGACCGGCGGCCGCGTGGACGTGCTGGGCGCGGTGACCCTCGCCGCCGTTCTCGTTCTGCTCCTGCTGCCGATCTCCCAGGGGCAGTCGTGGGGTTGGACGAGCGTGTGGACGCTCGGCAGCTTCGCCGGCTCGGCGCTGATGGCCGTCGTGTGGGTCCTGGTCGAGCGCAGGGTCCGCGAACCCCTCGTCGACCTGGCGATGTTCGTCTACCGCCCGGTGCTGTTCACCAACCTGGCCGGCCTGTTCGTGGGCTTCGGCATGTTCGCCCAGTTCATCGGCGTGTCCTACCTGGTGCAGATGCCGCCGGCGCTCACCGGCTACGGTTTCGGCGCCTCGGTGCTGCGTGCCTCGGTGGAATACCTCCTGCCCGCGACGATCGTCTCGCTGTTCGCCGCGCAGTTCGCCGGCGCGCTCGTGCGCCGCATCGGCGCCCGGTCCACCCTGACCCTCGGCGCGGTGATCGGCGCCGGCGGCTTCGCCGTCCTGACGGTCGCGCACGACACCTCGGCCGCGGTCATCGGCACGGGCATGGCGATCGGCGTCGGCATCAGCCTCGGGTACGCCGCGATGCCGGCGCTCATCATGGCGAGCGTCCCGCTGCGGCAGAGCGGCATCGCCAACGGAATCAACTCCATCTCCCGTTCGGCAGGCAGCGCGATCGGCAGCGCCGTCGTGACCTCGTTGCTCGCCGCGAACACCATCGCGAACCTGCCGGCCGGCGTGCCCGCCCTGCCCGCCGAGCGACAGTTCACCATCAGCTTCGCCATCGCCGGCGTCGCCTTCGGCCTGGTCGCTCTGATCAGCCTGTACGGCCTCCGTACCAAATCGGCACCGGCGACCCAGATCAAGGCCGACGCCGCCGCTGCCGACCTCGAGCCGGTCGCTGCCGGCGTCTGACCCGCGGGCCGACGGCCCGCATGACGACTCACTCACCCCACATCAAGAGGAGAACCACAATGAAGGCCATCATCTACCGCACGTACGGCGGCCCGGAGACCCTGGAGTACGCCGAGGTCCCGACGCCGAAGGTGGGCCCGGACTCCGTCCTGGTCCGCGTGAAGGCAGCCTCCGTCAACCCGGTCGACTGGAAGATCCAGGCGGGATACCTGGACGGCTTCCTGGACGCCGTCTTCCCCGTCATCCCCGGCTGGGACGTCGCGGGCGTGGTCGAGCACGTCGGCGTCGGCGTCACCGAGTTCGCCCCGGGCGACGAAGTGATCGGCTACGTCCGTGAGGACTTCGTCTCCCGCGGCACCTTCGCCGAGTACGTGGCCGCCCCGGTCCGCACGCTCGCCCGCAAGCCGGCGAACCTCACGTTCGAAGAGGCCGCCGGCCTTCCGCTGGCCGGTCTGACCGCCTACCAGGCACTGACCCGGACCCTGCGGGTCCGCGAGGGCGCCACCGTGCTGGTGCACGCGGCGGCCGGCGGCGTCGGCTCCCTGGCCGTACAGATCGCCAGGTCGCTCGGCGCCCGGGTGATCGGCACCGCGAGCGAACGCAACCACGACTACCTGCGCGAGCTCGGCGCCGAACCCGTCGCGTACGGCGAGGGTCTCGCCGACCGCGTCCGGAGCCTCGCACCCCAGGGCGTCGACGCCGTGCTCGACCTCGTCGGCGGAGACGCCCTGAAGGCCTCGCCCGAACTGCTCGCCCCGGGCGGCGGCCTGGCCTCGATCGCGGACGCCGCCGTGCTGGGACTCGGCGGCAAGTACGTCTTCGTGCGACCCGACACCCAGGACCTGGCGGCGCTCACCGACCTCGCGGAGCGCGGGAAGCTGCGGGTGGAGGTGGCGGCCACGCTGCCGCTCGAGCGGACGGCCGACGCTCAGCGACTCAACCAAGAAGGCCACACCCGCGGCAAGATCATCGTCGTTCCCTGAGAAGTCGATGACCGGGCACGCAACGGTCGCCGACGGCTGCGTCGGCGACCGTTGCGCCGTTAGTGGACCTATCGCCGCGGCTGGAGCCGTTCCTTTCCGATCGCTACCGGCGAGCCGTTCGCCTGGGACGGAAGCGAGGGGGTGAGGGGCGTCTTGGTGCGGACATGGGTCGCGTAGACCGTCAGGCCCACGAAGGCCAGGCCGCCCACAAGGTTGCCGACGACGGTCGGGATCTCGTTCCAGAGGAAGTAGTCCCCGATGGAGAAGTCGCCGCCGAGCATCAGGCCGGACGGGAACAGGTACATGTTCACGACCGAGTGTTCGAAGCCCATGTAGAAGAAGACCAGGATGGGCATCCACATGGCGATCACCTTGCCCGGGACGCTGTTGGACATCATGGCGCCGACGACGCCGGTGGAGACCATCCAGTTGCAGAGGACGCCGCGGATGAACAGGGTGAGCATTCCCGCGGCGCCGTGCTCGGCGTACCCGACGGTTCGGCTTTCGCCGATGGCGCCGATGGCCTTGCCGACGTCGTTGGGGTCGGTGGTGAAGGCGAAGGTGAAGGTGATGGCCATCATCAGGGCGACGGTGAGCGCTCCGGCGAAGTTGCCGAAGAAGACGAGAGTCCAGTTCCGCAGGACCGAGCGGAGGCGCACGCCCGGTCGCTTGTCTATCAGGGCCAGGGGCGCGAGGGTGAAGACGCCGGTGAGGAGGTCGAATCCGAGCAGGTACAACATGCAGAATCCGACGGGGAAGAGGATGGCTCCGATGACCGGCTCGCCGGTCCGCACGCTGACGGTGACGGCGAACGCGGCGGCCAGGGAGAGGATCGCTCCGGCCATATATGAGCGGATCAACGTGTCCCGGGCGGACATGAACACCTTCGCCTCGCCGGCGTTGATCATTTTGACTGCGAGATCGTGTGGTTCTACATACGACATGAGGTCATTCCCTCGCGTTGATCACTTCGCCGTCAAGCGCTGCTCAGAGACGGGTCCGCGACACTGTGCTTGCGGGCGTGCAGGCGCACCGGCAACCGGCGCAGCCCCCAGGTGAAGTTGGAGGCGTTGTACACCGGATCGCCGACGAGTTCGATGCGGCCGACCTGCTCGCGCAGCTCGTCGAGAAACACCGCCAGTTCCAGCCGGGCGAGCCGGGCGCCCAGGCACAGGTGCCGGCCGCTGCCGAAGGTGATGTGCCGGTTCGGGGAGCGGTCCACCAGGAAACGGTCCGGCTGGTCGAAGATGGCTTCGTCCCGGTTGGCCGAGATGTTCCAGAGCGTGACCCGGTCGCCCACGTCGAAACGGACACCGCCGAACCGGGTGGCCCGCATCACCGTACGCAGCGCGTGGACGCCAGGGGTCGTCCACCGCAGAATCTCCTCGACGGCGGTCGACGTGACCTGGTCGCCGCCGTCGACGAGCCGGTCCCACTGGTCGGGGTGCTCGACGAGGGCCAGGATCGCCCCGGACGCGGAGTAGCGCGTCGTCTCGTTGGCGCCGGCCAGCACCCCGTTGCAGTTGAAGATGATCTCCTCGTCGCTGAGCGGTCGTTCCTCGCCGGGCAGGTCCCCGCCCCGCTTGTCGTGCGCCACCCGGCTGATGAAGTCGTCGCCGGGACGCTTGCGCCGACCGGCCAGGATCTCGATGAAGTAGAGGAAGATGTCGCCGTGCGCGGCGCTGCGGGTCTCCTCGTCGGCTCCCTCGAAGGCCTGCGTGGTGATCTCCCCGATCCACTCCCAGTCGTCGCGGGGCAGATCCATGAGCGCGCACACCACGTAGTTCGGGATGCGTTTGGCGGCGTCGAGGAAATCGAGCTCCTCCCGCTCGACGGCGTCACGGATCACGTCGCGCACCGACTGCCGCACGAGGTGCTCGATCCGGGGCATCTCGGTGGGGCCGAACGACTTCGACAGCACCCGCTTGAGCTGGGTGTGGTCGGGTGGGTCGGAGACGATGAGCATCCGCTGCGAGACCGCCGTGACGGCGGCGGCGTTGCTGTCCAGCCGCATGCCGTACCGGGAGCTGAAGGTCTCGTGGTCCGCGTAGACCTTGAGGATGTCCTCGTGTCGGGTCAGCGCCCAGAAGCCGGGACCGTCGGGCTCGGGATGCCGGTGCACCGGGTCGTGCTCGCGCAGCCAGGCCAGGACCGGCCAGAAGGCGTTGCCGGCGAACAGGCTCGCGTCTTTGAGGTTCACCACCATGTCAGGCTCTCCTCCAGGGGCTCGGAATGCGACGCCGGCACGGACGCCATCAGCTCCGCGAGGCTGCGGCCGACGGCCTGGTCCGGCTGGGAGCAGAAGTGGTGTCCGCCGGGGAACTGCCGCCTGCTGAAGCTGTGACCGGCGTACGCCTGCCAGCCGTCGAGGTGTTCGCTGGTGACCACCGGGTCGTCGGCGCCGCCCCACGCGTGCACCGGGCAGGCCAGGGTTTCGTGTGAGGACCCGGCGTAGGTCAGCGACAGTCGGGTGTCCTGGCGGAGCACGTCGAGCATCTCCGCCAAGGTCTCGGCGTCCACCTCGTGGCCCAGGTCGCCGAGGTTGAGCAGGCTCATCAGCTCGTCCTCGTCGTCGGCCAGGCCGCGACCGGCCCCCACCCACATCGACGGGGGTCGGCACGCGGCCACCGCCAGAGCCGCCGGCCGGCGCCCGGGCGTCCCGCTGAGCTGTCGGGCGATCTCATATCCGATGAGGCCGCCGAAGCTTTCGCCGAAGACGACCACCGGCAGCTCCGGTGGTGTCAGCTCGCCGAGCTCCCGGGTCACCGCGTCCACGACGTCGGCCAGTGTGGACGCGGGCGGCTCGGACCATCGCCGTTCCCGCCCGGGCAGGGCCACGCCCAGGACACCGATGCCCGGCGGCATCAGTGGCTGCCACTGTGCGTACCGTCCGCAGCCGCCGCCCGCCGGCGGCACGCACAGCAGCACGGCGGCGCCGGCGGGTCGCGGGGGCCATGCGGTCAGCCAGCGGCCCGGGCGGCTCATCGGGCCGGCTCCATCTCGTCGAGGGTGCACGCCAGCTCGGCCGCCGTCGGCGCGGCGAGCAGATGGCGTACCGAAATGGCCAGCCCGGTGCGGGCGCGCAGCTCCGCGATCGACCGGGCCGCCAGCAGGGAGTGGCCTCCGACTTCGTAGAAGTTGGCCTCGACATCGGTGAACGGCCGTTCCAGCAGCTCGCCCCACACCAGGCAGACGAGCCGCTCGGTGTCGGTCGCGGGTCCGCGTCCGTGGGTGGGTTGGCACGCGTCGGCCATCGCGGCCAGGGCCGCCCGGTCGACCTTGCCGGTGTTGGTGGTGGGAATGCTCTCCACGGCGATCACCTGGGCGGGTGTCATGTGCTCGGGCAGCTTCGCCGCGCAGTGGTCGCGGACGAGGGTGAGCACCGCCGGCACGTCGGCCCTCGGGGCCGGCACCACCGCCAGCCCGAGAACGTCGCCGCGGACGAACGCGGCGGCGCCGCGGATGTCGGTGGCCGCCGCGGCGACCTGTTCCACCTCGAGCGGCTCGATCCGGAAGCCGCGCAGCTTGATCTGGTCGTCGGTGCGCCCGTGGTAGACCAACTGCCCGTCGGGTCGTCTCCGCACGAGGTCGCCGGTGCGGTACATGCGTTGCCCGCCGCCGATCCAGGGATCCGGGACGAACCGGGCCGCGGTCAGCGCCGGCCGGCCCCGGTACCCCGTCGCGACGGCGGGCCCGGTCACGTACAGTTCGCCGACCTCGCCGTCGCCGACCGGAAGGCCGGCGGGGTCGAGGACGTACACGGTGTAGCCGGGCAGCGGACGGCCGATGGTCATCACGTCGTCGCCCGCGGCGCTGTCGGCCCAGGTGGCCGCGATGGTGGTCTCGGTCGGTCCATAGACGTTGAGCATCCGTCGGCCCGGTGCCAGCCGGTCCGCCAGCGCCGCCGGCAGGGGCTCGCCGGCGACCACCAGCATCTCGGCCGTGTCGACGGCGTCGACGCAGTTCTGCAGCAGTGACGGGGTCAGGCACACCACGCGCGGTGCGACCTCCCGGATCTGACCGGCGAGATCGCTGGCTCCGTCCCGGCCGCCCCCCGCGGCGTCCAACAACGCCATGCTCTGCCCGTGCAGCAGGTAGAGCAGGGCACACCAGAGCCAGCCGTCGAACGTGGGCGACACCGCGTTGACGCCGTTGCCGCCGGTCGGCATGCCGAGCCGGCCCAGGGCGGTGAGGAAGGTCGCCAGCGCGCCGTAGCTGACATCGACACCCTTGGGCCAACCGGTCGTTCCGGAGGTGTAGATGACATAGGCGCAGGAGCGGTCGTGCACGGTGGTGACCGGTGGCCCGTGGCCGGTGTCCGACCCCACGGGCGGCGGGACCAGCCGCACGGCCCGGGGCATGGCACCGTTCGGCGGCCGGTGCGCGAGCAGGATCGTCGCCCGGGAATCGCCGAGAATGAAGCCGGTGCGGTCGGCGGGGTCGCGGACCGAGATGGGCACGGCGGTCGCGCCGAGCCACCAGGTGGCCAGCAGCCCGGGCAACGCGAGCCGGGACCGCTCCAGCCCGAGCGCCACGACAACGCCCGGAGCGGCCCCGGCCTCCGCGAGAGCACCACAGAACCCCAAGGTGGCCTCGTGCAGCTCGGCGAAGGTCAGGCTGCCGTCGGCCGCCTGTACGGCGGTCGCGTCGGGAGTCTCGGTGCTCCAGCGACGCACGGTGTCGAGCAGTGGCGGTTGCTCGTTCATCGGTTCTCCTCTCGGTGCCGGCTGGTGGCGGGCTTCACGGCCGGGGGCTCCCAGGGCTGGAAACGGCGCATTCCGAACAGCAACGGGTTGTGGCTCAACTGGACCGTGCGTTCGACCCGGCCGAACACGACGGAGTGGTCGCCGGCCACCACCGTCCTGGCGACCGCGCATTCGGCGAGCGCCGTCGCGTCGTCTGGGAGCCAGGGCAGGCCGGCCGGGGACAGCTCCCAGGACACCTCCGAGAAGCGATCGCCCAGGGGTGCGGCGAACAGTTGGGCCGTCCGCTGGGCGCCGGCGTGCAGCAGGTTGATCGCGAAGGCGCCGCGGTCGCGGACCGCCGTGGCGGTGCGGCTGCCCAACCGCAGGCAGACCAGCAGGGTGGGCGGGTCGAGCGTCACGCTGGTCAATGACGAGCACGTCATGCCGCACGGGTTGCCGTCGACGTCGAGCCCGGTCACGACGGCGACACCGGTGGGGAAGCCGCTCATGAGGTCGCGGTACTCCTCGCGGCTGATCGCGACCTCCCTGTCCGGCCCTCGCGTGGACACCGGCCGGCGCGTCATCGGCCGTGCAGCCTGCGGAGGAACTCGTAGTTGGTCGGAAGGGTGGCCACCAACTCGGCCTGCTGCTGCTTGACCCGCTCCAGCAGTCGGTCACCGTTCTGCACCGAGGCGGGCTTGTGTGCCAGCGACGGCAACGGCTGATCGGGCAGCAGTCCCATCCCGGCGAAGATGCAGTAGTAGCTGCCGTTGGTCCAGAAGTTGCGGAACTCGTCCTCGAAGGTGCCGTAGTAGGTCTCCTCGGTGGACGTCGGCGCGTTGATCGGCAGCCCGGCGCGATACATCGCGATCTTCTCCCGGATGCCGTCGGCCAGCTCCAGGTGCTTGTTCGCCTCCCAGAACGGGGTGTCCGTGCGAGGCGACAGATAGAAATGTGCCTGCAGGAAGTCGCGGGTGCTGTCGAACATGGTGGCGATCTCGTTGTTGAACTGCTCGATCAGCACCGGGTTGAAGGTGCGGTCGGGGAAGTGCTTGGCCAGCTGGTAGATCGCGGCGTAGATGAAGTAGATGCCCGTGGACTCCAGGGGTTCCAGGAAGCACGACGACAGGCCGATGCCCACACAGTTCTTGACCCAGGATCGGCGGTTGCGGCCGACCCGGAACTTGATCTGGTTGAAGCTCGTCTTCTCCGGGTCCAGGCCCCACAGCCGGGCGAACTCGAGCGTGGCGTCGTCGCGCTCGACGAACTTGCTGGAGAAGACGTAGCCGCTGCCGAAGCGCGACAGCATGGGTATCCGCCAGGACCAGCCGTGCTTCATCGCGATGGCCGAGGTGAACGGCTCGACACCGTTCTTCTCGTCGTCGTGCGGAATCGAGGTCGCGACCGCGCTGTCGCACAGCAGGTGGTCGCTCATGTCGAGGAACGGCTCCTCCATCGCCTTGTTCATCAGCAGGCTGCGGAACCCGGAGCAGTCGATGAACAGGTCACCCTCGATGACGCGCCCGGTCTTGGTGTGCAACGCGGTGATGAATCCCCGCTCGTCGTGGTCCACCGAGGTCATCTCGTCCTCGATGTGGGTCGCGCCCTGCTTGGTGACGGCGAAGCGGCGCAGGAAGTCGGCGACCAGGGCGGCGTCGAAGTGCCAGGCGTAGTTGGTCGCCGGGCGCCCGTCGGGGAAGCGGGGTGCCCGCAGCGCGTCCATGATCGGTGGCTCTTTGAAACAGGCGTAGTCGAACGGCTCGTCGGTCTCGCCGGCCAGCCTGCGGGCCGCCCAGTAGTGCGACAGCGGGACGTTGTCCTCCGATGGCAGCAGGCCGAAGGGGTGGAAGAACTGGTCCGGCCGGTCACCGAGGGGCTGCGGCGTGGCGTGGCTCTCGCCAGGGGTACGCCAGTTGATGAACTTGACGGCGATCTTGAAGCTCGCGTTGCACTCCCGCATCCAGTCGTCCTCGGCGATGCCGAGGTAGGCGAAGAAGGCGCGGTGCAGGTTGGGCACCGTGGCCTCGCCGACCCCGATCCGGGGAATGGTGGGCGCTTCCAGGACTGTGATCTTCACGCTGCCCTGCAGTGCCCTGCCGAGGTAGGAAGCCGCCATCCAGCCGGCGGTCCCACCGCCCACCACGACAATGTTTCTGATGCGTTGGTCCACGATGTCTCCTTCCGTCGTGTTGAGGATCAATCGGTGCCACGCAGGCGCGGGCCGATCGGCCCGGTGTCTGCGGTCGGTAGCTGTACGGACTTGATCTCGCAGAATCCGTCCAGGCCCTCCTCGCCGCACTCGCGGCCGAGCCCGGACTGCTTGAACCCGCCGAACGGGGCGAGGATGTTGAAGGAGCCGCCGTTGATGTCCACCTGGCCGGTGCGCAGGCGCGCCGCCACGGCCAGGGCCCGGTCAGGATCGGCGGAGAAGACGGCGCCGTGCAGGCCGTAGCGGGTGCTGTTGGCGATCCGGACGGCGTCGTCCTCGTCCCGGTAACCCATGACGGCCAGTACCGGGCCGAAGATCTCCTCCTGGGCGACGGTCATCGACTCGTCGACCCGGGCGAAGACGGTCGGCCGGACGTACCAGCCGCGGGTCAGGCCCTCGGGGCGGCCCGGCCCGCCGCAGGCGAGGGTGGCGCCCTCGGCGATGCCCGTCTCGATGAAGTCGTTGACCCGCTGGAAGGCGGCCTCGGAGACCAGCGGTCCCAGGTCGGTCGACGGGTCGGCCGGATCGCCGATGTGGTAGCGACCGATCTGCTCGACGGCCAGGGCGACCGCCTCGTCGTGCCGCTCGGCCGGGACCAGCAGCCGGCTCCATTGCAGACATGCCTGGCCGGTGTTGAAGCACACCTGGTCCACCACCGCGCGTACGGCCGCGGCAAGGTCCGCGTCGGGCAGCGCGATAGCGGCGTTCTTGCCGCCGAGCTCCAGGTGCAGCCGCTTGATCGTCGCGGACGCCAGCTCGGCGACCTGCCGACCGGCCCGGGTCGAGCCGGTCAGCGACACCAGGTCCACGTCGGGATGGCCGACCAGTACCGCGCCGACCGTGGTGCCGCGGCCGACCACCACGTTGAGTACGCCGGGCGGCAGACCGGCCTCGCCGGCGACCTCGGCGAGGGCGAGAGCGTGCAGCGGGGTGATCTCCGAAGGCTTGTGCACCACCGTGCAGCCCGCCAGCAGCGCCGGGATGATCTTCTGCAGGGTCAGCAGCAGCGGCACGTTCCACGGGGTGATGGTGACCACCACCCCGGCCGGCTCGCGCACCACGAGGGAATTGCCGACCCGGCGTTCGAAGGCGAACCCCTCCGCGATCGGTAGGAACGAGCGGGCCATGGCGATCGCCAGCCCGACCTGTGCGCGGCGCGCCGTGGTCAGGGGCGTGCCGACCTCGTTCATGATCGTCATGGCGATCTCGTCGGCACGGCGCTCGAGCCCGTCGATGAACCGGCTCACCAGGTCGATCCGTTCCTTCAGCGGCCTGGTCGACCATGGGCCGAACGCCTCGCGGGCGCTGTCCACGGCTCGGTGCGCGTCCTGCGGGGTGCCGTCCGCGACGGACGCCAGGACCTCCCCGTCGGCGGGGTTGACCACGTCCAGGCGAGCTTGCGTCGTGGTCGGCTGCCACCCGCCGTGGATCCAGTGGGCGGCGTGCGTCGGGGGCCTGCGCGGGCCGCTCATATCCGGGAAGGCGCGTCGGCGATGGCGGGCAGGTGGTTGAGGCCGCGGAACTGCGGGGTGTCCGCCTTCCAGCTGTGCGGGCGTTCCGGGTCCAGGTGCAGGTTCGGCACGCGGCTGGCGAGCTGGGAGTACGCGCAGGCGGTGACCATCTGGGCCAGTGAGGCGCCCAGACACCGGTGGATCCCGACGCCGAAGCCGACGTGCTTGGGGTCCGCGCGGGTGATGTCGATGCGGTCGGGATCGGACCAGCGTCGCGGGTCGCGGTTGGCGGCCCCGCGGACGAGGTAGACGAGCTCGCCGGCCGCGATCGGGGTGCCGGCGATCTCGATGTCGCGGGTCACGAGCCGGTGGGTGAGCTGCACCGAGGCGTCGAAGCGCAGCACCTCCTCGACCGCGTCGAAGGTCAGGTCGGGTTTGGCCTTGAGCAACTCCCACTGGTCGCGCTGCCGCATGAGTCCGAGCAGGCCGTTGGTGATCAGGTCCATGGTGGTGCCGAACGAGGCCAGGGGCAGCAGCATCAGGTGCGCGAACATCTCCGCGTCGTCGAGATTCGCCTCGCCGCCGTCCTCCGTCCGGCGGGCGAAGCTGATGATCTTGGTGACGAGGTCGTCCTGCGGTGCCCGCTCCCGGTCCTCGACGAGCTGCCTGAGATAGGGGATCAGCTGGTTGAACGCCTCGGCCACCGGGCTGCCGGTGGGTGCCACCGTCGCCGGGTCGGCGCCCAGGAACACCCGCTGCATGTTGCGGATCTCGTACCACCAGTCGGTGAGCGTCAGTCCGTCGCTGAGCGGCAGGCCGTACTGGGCGGCGAGGACCTGCCCGGGCAGCTTGTAGCCGAAGTCCTCCACCAGGTCGAACGACTGGCGAGCGAGCAGGTCGTCGATCAGGTCCGACACGATGCCGTCGATGCGGTCCCGCATCGCTCGCACGCTCTGCGGCCGGAACTCGCTCATCAGCTCCCGACGGATGCGCGTGTGGTCCGGCGGGTCCCGGAAGAGCATCCACTCCGGGGCAATGTCCATGAAATGCCGCATCTCGTCGGACGCCTCGGGGCCCACCCGGTTGGACACCATCGCGCCGAGGCGGTGCGAGGAGTAGGTCTCCGGGTCGAGGTGGGCGGCGTAGACGTCGGCGTGCCGGGTGATCACCCAGCCGTTCAGCTTGTCGTCCCAGTGCACGGGCTCCTGCTCACGCAGGAGCCGGTACGTCGGGTAGGGATCGACCAGGAAGTCGTGACTGAAGAGATTCGCCTCCACCTTGCTGGGTGTATGACTCGGCATCGTCTGTCCCTTTCGAGGGGAGATACGTCAGGAAGGAAAACGGCGTGTCTACGTCGGGCATTAGCGCCCGGTGCACATCCGGTCCTCTTGCAAAGTAGGCGAGTTCCCACAAGCTTGACAAGGGCCGAACTCGTGCTTATCCCATTTACGTCGCCGTATGCAAGACCGTGATTTACGGAATTTCTCAAGTACGGTGGCGAAGGATTACTCGTGCTTTCCAGGAGTGACGGTCATGCAACCAGAAATCGCTGAGAAATCACCGGACATCGCCGCGGCGAGCGCGGATAGGCGCCGCGGCTTCAAAGCCACGGCCGCGTCCATCGCCGGCTTTACTCTCGACTTTTACGATCTGTATGTCGTCGTGTTCGTGGCACCGGTGATCGCCAGTGCCTTCTTCCCGGCCGACCAGCGGACATTGTCACTGGCCGGCGCCTACGCGACGCTGGCGGTCACCCTCGTCATGCGGCCCATCGGCGCGGCCGTCCTCGGGGCGGTCGCGGACCGGCACGGACGCCGGCGGGCGATGGTGATCGGCCTGGCAGGGGTGGGTCTGGTGACCGCCTCGATGGGTGCCCTGCCCACCGCCGCGCAGGCCGGTGTGCTGGCCCCGATTCTACTGTTGACCCTGCGAATGGCGCAGGGCTTGTTCGTCGGTGGGGTGTTCGCCTCCACCCTGACGCTCGGCGCCGAGAGCGTGTCTCCGCGCTGGCGCGGTGTGGTGTCCGGGCTGGTCGGAGGGGGTGGCACGGCCGCCGGCAGCGTTCTCGCCTCCCTGGCGCTGGTGGCCTCCACGAGAGTCTTCGAGGGTGACGCGTTCAGCGTGTGGGGCTGGCGCGTGATGTTCTTCGCCGGCGCGCTGCCGGTGCTGCTCAGCCTCATCGTCGCCCGCTACGTCGACGAGTCGCCGCTGTGGCGGCCCCAGCGGGCCGACCGTCGCCCGCTGCGCGAGCTCTGGACCCCGCCCAACCGGCGGGCCCTGCTGCAGAACGTCGCCGTCGTCTTCGGTGTGGGCACCCACTTCCTGCTCACCCTCGGCTTCCTGCCCACCTACCTGCAGGAGGTCAACGGGCTGTCCGCGGCCCAGGTCGGGCCGCTGCTGGTCGCCGTCAACCTGGCCGCGATCCTGTTCGCCCCGCTCGCGGGCCACTGGAGCCAACGTGCCGGCCGGCGCGCCGTGCTGCTGACGATGGCCGCGGTGAACGTGGTGGTGCTGCCCTTGGCCTACTGGTGGCTGAGCGCTCTGGGGCCCGGCTCGCTGCCGTTGATCGCCGTCGGGGCACTGGTGGTCTCCTGCCTCACCGTCGCCTGCTTCGGTCCGCTGCCGATCTTTCTCGCCGAGCGGTTCACGACGCCGGTCCGCGGTTCCGGCACGGCCCTGTCGATCAATCTGGGCTTCGCCCTGGCCGGGCTCGTTCCCGCCGCCGTCAACGCGCTGAGCAGCGATGTCGGGGCGTTGACCGGATACGTCGTCACGGGCCTGGTGCTGGCCGGAGTCGTGGCCGTGACCGTCCTGTCGCGCATCCCCGAACCCACCCGCAGCCTCGACTGAGGTCGCGCCGAGCATGAGGGAGCCAACCGTGAAACCACCGTTGGGCGTGCAGATCGCGCCCTGGACACCCGCCCGCACGGTCTACGAGACGGCGCCGCTGCTGGCCAGAGCCTTCGACATGGTGTGGGTGCCGGACCAGCTGCTGGCGCGCAACGCTCAGGTCCTGCTCGCCGCGTTGGCCGCCGGAGGGCGCATCGGGGTCGCCAGCGGCATCGCCGTGCCGCTCGGACGCAACCCGGTCGACCTGGCCTCCGGTATGGCCACCATCGCCGAGCTGCTGCCGCCCGACCGGCCCATGGTGGTCGGGATGGGCGCCGGAGGCTCGCTCGTCTCCGGCCTGTTCACCAAGGCCGGCGCCACCGACCTGCTGCGCGAGTGCGTCGCGCTCTTCCGCCGGCTCTGGTCGGGTGAGGCGGTCAGCATCGCGGACTACCCGAACGTCGCCCGGCAGGTGCGCTGGCGCGACGGCGCCACCGCCCGGCTCACCTATCCGGTCCGGCGTCCGCTGCCGATCTTCGCCGCCGTCGGCGGCCCGCGGACCATGGAGCTGGTCGAGGAGGTCGCCGACGGCCTGATCTGCACCACGACGTATCCCGCCCTGTCCTACGCGGCGCTGGGCCAGGGCCGACTTCCCGCCGGCATCGCCGCCGTCGCCCAGGCACGGGCGAGCGCCGGCCGTCCGCTGCGGATGGTGTACGGGCTGAACATCTGCGTCTCGGCGGACCGGTCCGCCGCCCGCGCCGCCACCCGGCGCCAGGTCGCGCTGATCGTCGGCAACCCGGCGCTGCGCTCGGAACTGGCGGCGGCGGGCCTTGACGACGAATCCCTGACCGCCGTCCGCCGAGCCTTCGCCGAGGGCGCCGGCGTGGTGGACGCGGCACGCCAGGTCTCCGACGACCTCATCGACGCGTTCGTGGTGTCCGGCACCCCGGACGAGTGCGTCGAGCGGCTCGGCCACATCGTGCCGGCCGCCCGGGCCGCCGGCTTCGGCGAGTTCTATCTCGGCGCGCCGCTGGGCCCCGACCTGCCCGAGGCGGCCGAACTGCTGGTCAACGCCGTCGTGCCGGAGATCTGGTCGACAACCCACTCCCGTGGAACAACGGAGGCGACATGTGCGGCATAACCGGTTGGATTTCGTTCGACCGCGACCTCACCACCGAGCAGGACACGCTGGCCGCCATGACGCGCACGATGGAGTGCCGCGGCCCCGACAGCTGCGGAACCCACGTGGAGCCGCGGGCCCTGCTGGGCCACCGGCGGCTGGCGGTGATCGACCTGGTCGGTGGCCAGCAGCCGATGTCGGTCACCGAGGAGGCCGGCACCGTGTCGCTGGTGTTCAGCGGCGAGATCTACAACTTCAAGGAGCTGCGCGCCGAGCTGACCGCTCGCGGTGAGCGGTTCCGGACCGCCAGCGACACCGAGGTGGTGCTGCGCGGCTATCTGCGCTGGGGCGATCAGGTCTGCGAACGGCTCAACGGCATGTTCGCCTTCGCCGTCTGGGACGGCCGCACGTCGCGTCTCGTGCTGGTCCGCGACCGGATCGGAGTCAAACCGCTGTTCCTCGCCCGTACCCCGGACGGTGTGGTCTTCGGGTCGGAGCAGAAGGCGGTGCTGGCCAACCCGGCGGTCCGGCGGGTGGTCGACACCGCTGGCCTGCGCGAGTGGCTGGCGTTCGTGATGACCCCCGGGCACGCCATCTGGCGTGGCATCGAGCAGGTCGAGCCCGGAACGGTGGTCACGGTGGACAGCCGGGGGGTGCGGGAACGCACGTACTGGCGGCTGGAGGCCCGCCCGCACACCGACAGTCTCGACGACACCGTGAGCGGGGTCCGGGAGATCCTCCAGGACACCGTCACGCGGCAGCTGGTGGCCGACGTGCCGCAATGTGTCCTGCTCTCCGGCGGTCTGGACTCCAGCGCGCTGACCGCCTTGTCCGCCGCAGCGCTGGGCGACCGGCCGGTACGGACGTTCTCGGTCGACTTCGTCGGTCGCTCGGACACCTTCCGCCCCGACGACCTGCGCAGCACACCCGACGCGCCCTACGTGCGCGCGGTCACCGAGCACGTCCGCACCGACCATGCCGACATCGTTCTCGACTCCGCCGCGCTGGCGGATCCCGCGGTGCGCCGCGCCGCCCTGATCGCGCGTGACGTGCCGGTCGGCTTCGGCGAGATGGACTTCTCCCTCTATCTGCTCTTCCAGGCCATCCGTGAGCGCTCGACCGTCGCCCTGTCCGGCGAGGTCGCCGACGAACTGTTCGCCGGCTACCGCCAGTTCCACGACCCGGAGATCGTCGACGCGCCGGAGTTCGGTTGGATCGCCGTCAACGCGGGCCCGCTGGACAAGGACGGCACCGGCCTGCGCGCCGACCTGCTCAAGCGGCTCGACCTCGACGGCTACCGAAGGGACAGCTACGCCTCGGCCGCCGCGAGCGTGCCGCGACTCGGCGGCGATTCCGACGCCGAGCACCGGATGCGGGTCATGAGCCACCTGCACCTCACGCGCTTCGTGCGCTTCCTGCTCGAACGCAAGGACCGGCTGAGCATGGCGGTCGGGCTGGAGGTGCGGGTGCCCTTCGGAGACCACCGGCTCATCGAGTACGTGTACAACGCGCCGTGGGCGATGAAGAGCCACGACGGGCGGGAGAAGAGCCTCCTGCGTGCCGCCGTCCGTACGCTGCTGCCCGAGGCCGTGTTGGACCGTCCCAAAGCCGCCTACCCGTCCACCCAGGACCCCTCCTACGCGATCGCGCTGCAGCGTCAGGCGTCGCGGCTGCTCGGCGATCCGGGGCACGGGGTGTTCGCGCTGGTCGACCAGCTGTGGTTGGCCGACGTGGTACGCCGCGACGCCGCCGGCGTGGACAAGCTGACCCGGCTCGGACTCGAGCGGACGCTGGATCTGGCGATCTGGATCGACGAGTACCGCCCGACCCTCGACGTCGATGCCGACTGATGTCCCGCCGGCGGGACAAAACCTCCGACGGCGACGGCGTCCGTACGTTTCCGATCGGTCCGCCCGGTTGGTGCCGGCGCCCGAACGCAAATATGGTGAAGGCACCAGCTGAGCCCACATTGAGAGCTCGGTCCGGCAGTGCGCCGGCCGCGCGGATGCCGCGCGCTATTCGTCTGTCCACGAATTGCGGACCGCCTCCCGCTATTCGTCGAATCATCGGCCACCATTTCGGAGAAGCGCATGAGATTCGGTATTGGAATCGGTCGCACATTGGACGCCGCGGGCGCCGCCCGGTTGGCGCAACACGCGGACGAACTCGGATATGACCACTGCACGTTCATCGAGTCCCAGAACCTCTGCCGTGACTCCACGATCATGATGGCCCTGGCCGCGGCGCGGACCAGCCGGATCCGCCTCGGGCACGCGGTCACCAACCCGTACACCCGGCATGCCGCCGTGCTGGCCAACACCATCGCCACCATCGACGAGCTGGCGCCGGGGCGGGTCTTTCTGGGCATCGGAGCCGGCGGCAGCGCGGTGGCGATGGTGGGGCGCAACCCGCGCCCGCTGACCGAGCTGGGGGACTACGTCGAGTTCTTCCGCGACTTCACCGCCGGCAAGGAGGCCACCTGGCAGGGCCTGAAGATGCGGTCCGAGTGGGCTCGACGCGACATCCCGGTCCTGCTCGGCACGCACGGCTCCCGCAGCTGCCGGCTGGCCGGGCAGGTCGCCGACGGCGTGTTCCTGCCGGGGTTCGCCCCCGAGATCGTGAAGTGGAAGCGGGAACAGGTCGCCGCCGGCGCCGCGGCCGCGGGACGTGGCCCGGGGAGCCTGGAGCTGTGGAGCCGGGGTGCGGTCTTCGTGCACGAGGACGCCGACCACGCCCGCGAGTACGTGCGCTCCTATGCGGCCACCTCGGCGTACTTCCTGTGGAAGTCGGCACTGGTGCGGCAGTCGACGCAGAGCCAGGCGCTGCGCGAGGCGATGCCGGAGCCGCTGCTGGCCGAGATGGCGCGACTCGCCGTGGAGTACGCGTGGGACCAGCACGAGGTTGTCGGCGCACCGCACGCGGCCGCGCTCTCCGCCGAGCTCATCGACTGTTTCGCGATCTACGGTCCACAGTCGCGGTGCCTGGAGCGACTGCACGAGCTGGAGAGCCTGGGCGTCGACCGCGCCTCCTTCGTGCTCTACGGCGTGCCCGATCAACAAGCCATGATCAGCCGCTTCGCCGAGAGCGTGGCGCAGCGGTTCCGGTCGGATGTCACGGCCTGACGAGGAGGACAAATGCCATTCATCACCGTGCTCGCCATCCGCGGCAGCAGCGTCGAGCAACGCCGTGAGTTCGCCGCGAAGGTCACCGAGCTCGCGGTCAGCTGCCTGAACGCGAAGCCGCAGGAGGTCCGGGTCCACTTCACCGAGATGGACCGCAGCGAGTTCGCCCGGGCCGGCCGACTGATGTCCGACGACAAGGGGTAGCCCGATGTACACGCTGTCAGCCGAACAAAGGCGTATCGCCGTCCTGCGGGAGACGCAGCCGGGCAACCCGGTCCTCGTGCTCTCCGAGTTGGTGACAGTCGCGGGTCCGATGAATCGGGAGGCCCTCACCGCGGCGCTGTCGGCCTTGACCGCCCGGCACGAGGCGCTGCGCACCGTCTTTCCCGCCAGCGACGGCAAGACTCACGCGACGGTCCAGGACCGCGTCGAACCCTCGATCAGCCACCTGCCCGCCGACGGCCGTGACCTACTCGACTGGGCACGTGACGAGTCCCGCAAGCCGTTCGACCCGCGCAGCGGACCGCCGTGGCGGCTGCTCATCCGCTCGTCCGGCCCGGTCGAGCACGCCCTGCTGCTGTGCGCCGACCGGATCGTCGCCGACCGCGCCTCGCTGCGGCTGATGCTGCACGAACTCGGCGCCTTCTACGCGGCCGAGGTGAGCGGCATGCCGCAGGAGGTGCGGCCCGCCATCGGATACAGCAGTCTGGTCACGGCCGAGCAGGACCGGCTCGCCGACCCCGGCACGCTCGCCGCCCTCGAGGCGCAAGCGCGGGATCTGTCCGCCGTGCCCGCGGGTCTCGACCTGCCCGTCGACCGGCTTCGGGCGCCGACGTTGACGTTCACCGGCGAACAGGTTCGGATCACGCTGCCCAGGCAGACCGCCCGTCAGGCCACCAAGCTGGCACAGCGGACCGACCTCACCCTCGAGGACGTCCTGCTCGCCAACCTGGCGCTGCTGCTGTACCGCTGCTGCGGCACCGAGGACGTCGTGATCGGGTTGCCGCGCCGGCAGTCGAGCGCCGTCGTCGGCCCCGTCAGCGACCTGCGCCCGCTGCACCTGCGCATCTCCGGTGACCTGAGCTTCCGCGACCTGCTGGGCGAGCTGCGCGACTGGGGGCGGTCCGCCGTCGAGCACGACGACGTCCCCTTCGGTGTCCTCGCGGAGCGGCTGGATCCCACCTGGGACCAGAGCCGCCGGCCCATCTGTCCGGTGGCCTTCGAGACCCGCCCGCCGGCCGAGCTGGTCCTGCCGGACGCCCGGACCGTCGCGGTGCCGTTCAGCACCGGCACCAGCACGCACGACCTCAGCCTCATCGTCGAGCCCGGCGCCGAGAAGACGTCCCTGTGCTTCGAGTACGACACCGACCTGTTCGACCCGGCGACGATCCGCGGCCTGGCCGAGAGCTTCCTGGTCCTGCTCGCCGACGCGTGCGCCGACCCGTCGGCCGCGCTGGCCGGACTGCGGCTGCTCGACGCCGCGCGGCTGCGGCAGGTCCTCGCCGTCTCCGCCGGACCCGAGGTGTCGGTCACTCCGAGCGGCGCTGTCCACGAACTGGTCACCGGGCAGGCGGCACGCCGGCCCAACGCCACCGCGCTGGTCGCCGGCGGCGAGCGGGTCAGCTACGCCGAACTGGTCCGACGCGCCAACCAGCTGGCCAACCACCTTCGCGAGCTGGGCGTCACCCGGGGCTCCCGGGTCGGCGTCTGCCTCAACCGGTCGGTGGACATGGTCGTGGCGGCCCTCGGAGTGCTCAAGGCGGGCGGCGCCACCGTTCTGCTGGACCCCGTCCAGCCGACCCGGCGACTGGCCGCGATGCTGGACGACGCGCAACCCGTGGTGCTGCTGACCGCCGCCGACATCCTGCCCAACGTGCCCGGCGACTACGCCGGCACCATCCGCTGCGTCGACCGGGACCGCCAGCTGATCGCCGGCGGCGGCGACACCGAGCCGCCGCGATGGTCGCATCCGGCCGCCGCCTGCCAGATCGCCTACACCTCGGGTTCCAGCGGTGATCCGAAGGGCGTGGTGTTCCGCCACGACGCCATCCGGCGGGTCGCGCACGCCACCCAGCTCACGTACTCGCTGACCGCCGCCGACCAGGGCAGCTGGATCTCCGCGCCCGGGTTCGGCATCTCCTTCGCCAACGAGCTGTGGCCCTTCCTGACCATCGGCGCCACCGTCCACATCGCCGAGCAGCACGTCGTGGACTCCCCGTTTCGGCTGCGGGACTGGCTCGTCGACAGCGGCGTGACCGTCACCGTGCTGGCCAAGGCGCTCGCTGAGCGGGTCTGCGCCACCGACTGGCCGGACGAGACAGCCCTGCGCGTGCTCATGGTCTCCGGGGAACGGTCCGGCTGGCTGCCGTCCACCGTGCCGTTCGAGGTGGTCGTCATCTACGGCTCGACGGAGACCACCAACGCCACGACGTGCCTCGACGAGTCGTCCGGCTGGCGGGTCACGCCGCGCAGCGTGCCACCACGCCAGCGACGCGGCTCCACCGCCCCGGTCGGGCGTCCGGTTCCGCACGCCCGTGTCTACATCCTCGACGAGCGCCTGCAGATCGTTCCGGACAACGTGATCGGCCAGCTGCACGTCGGCGGCGACCTCGTGCAGGACAGTTACCTGCACCGCCCCGGCAACACGGCCACGAAGTGGCTGCCCGACCCGCACGCCGGCCGCCCCGGCGCCCGGATGGTGGCCACCGGCGACCAGGCGCGGCGACGGCCCGACGGCACCATCGAGATCCTCGGACGCACCGACGAACAGATCAGCCTCAACGGCTACCGGATCGAGCTCGGCGAGATCACCTCCCGGCTGTCCGCCCACCCGGCGGTCAAGCAGGCGACGGTGCAGGTCATCGAGCCCGAGCCCGGCAAGAAACAGCTGGTCGCGTACGTCGTGCCGGAGCCCAACCGCCGGCCGACCTCGGCCGACCTGCGCGAGACGCTGCGCGAGGAACTGCCCGCGTACATGGTGCCCAGCGTCGTCATGTCGCTCGAGGCGCTGCCGATGCTGCCCAATGGCAAGGTGAACCGGCGCGCGCTGCCGGTGCCCGGCGCCGGCCGGGAGGTGGAGGCCCGCTACCTCGCTCCGCGCGATGACATCGAGGAACAGCTGGTCCGGTTGTGGTCGGACGTCCTGCGCCACGAGCGGGTCGGCGTGCGTGACGACTACTTCGAGCTCGGCGGCGACTCGTTGACCGGCATGGAGCTCATGGCGGCCGTCTCGTCCGCCTTCGGCGTCACCCTGCCGCTGCGGAGCCTGTTCGAGACCTCCACGGTGGAGCAGATGGCCGTCCTGGTCGCGAGGGCGGTCGACGACCCGCGCGGCGGCGAGGACGACCGCGCGCTCACGACCATCACGGTGGACGAGGAGAACAGGTACGAGCCGTTCCCGCTCACCGACATCCAGCACGCCTACTGGGTCGGCCGGATCGGCGGCCTCGAACTCGGCGACGTCGGCTGCCACGGATACCAGGAATGGGATGTGGAAGGGCTGGACGTCGCCCGGCTGACCACCGCGATCGACCGGCTGGTGCGCCGACACGACATGCTGCGCGCCGTCATCGGCCGCGACGGCCGTCAGCGCGTGCTGCCGGAGGTGCGGCCGTACGAGGTCCCGGTCGTCGACCTTCGGCGCGCCGAGCCCGAGCAGCGGCGGCTTCGGCTGGCGGAGCAGCGCGAACAGCTGTCCCACGAGGTCATGCAACCCGACGTCTGGCCGTTGTTCCAGGTGCGCGTCACCCGGATCAGCGACGCGGTCAGCCGGGTGCATGTCAGCTTCGACCTGCTGATCTTCGATGCCCGCAGCGCCCGCGTCTTCACTCAGGAACTCGCCGGCTTCTACCGCGACCCGGACCTGCGCCTGCCGCCGCTGGAGTTGTCCTTCCGCGACTATGTTCTGGCGGAACGCGCCGAGCAGCAGGCCTCGCCCGCCCACGCCGCCGCCGTCGACTATTGGCACGACCGGATCGACGAGCTGCCTCCCGCCCCGGAGCTGCCCTATCTGCGGGGCCTCACCACGGTCGCCGATCCCCGGTTCGTCCGGCACGCCGGCTCGCTGGAGCCGGACAAGTGGCGGCGGCTGCGCCAGACGGCCGCCCGCTACGGGATCACCCCGTCCGCGCTGCTGCTGGCGGTCTACGCCGAGGTGCTGGCCACCTGGTCGACCGGGCGGCGCTTCACCATCAACCTGACGCTGTTCAACCGGCCTCCGCTGCACGCCCAGCTCAACGACATCCTCGGTGACTTCACCTCGGGTCTGCTGCTTGCCGTCGACGGTGCGAGCGACACGTTCGCCGACCGGGCCCGCGCGGTGCAGGAGCAGCTGTGGCGGGACCTGGAGCACCGCTCGGTCAGCAGCGTGCAGGTGATGCGTGAGCTGAACCGGCGCCACGGTGCCGAGGCGCCGCGGGCGGCCATGCCTGTCGTCTTCTCCAGCCTGGTCGGCGTGCCACGGATGGAGTGGGGCAACCTCGGCGAGTACGAGTACGGCGTCACCCAGACGCCCCAGGTCGCCCTCGACCACCAGGTGATGGAGGTCGACGGACGACTCGACTACGCCTGGGACGCGGTCACCGAGTTGTTCCCGGAGAACCTGGTCGGC
This sequence comes from Actinoplanes sp. NPDC051346, assembly GCF_040682215.1. Lineage (NCBI taxonomy): Bacteria > Bacillati > Actinomycetota > Actinomycetes > Micromonosporales > Micromonosporaceae > Actinoplanes > Actinoplanes sp. NPDC051346. The sequence continues at coordinate 442,410 of NZ_JBFBAJ010000002.1, forward strand.
GAGATGGCCGACGCCGGCGGTCGGCTGCTGCACCGGCTCGCCACCGACGACGGCGCCTGGCAGCAGCGGCGGCCGGTCGCCCTGCCGCGGGCCCAGGAGGAGGCACGACGGCGGGCGAACAGCGTCAGCGCTCCCGAGCCGGCCGGGCTGCTGCACGAGCCGGTTCTGCACCAGTTCGCCGCGGACCCGGACGCCGCCGCGGTGATCACGGGTGAGGGCGCCGACGCGGTGGTCGTCACTCGGGGAGTGCTCGACCGCACCTCCGCCGCGGTGGCGCGGCTGCTGGCCGACGAAGGCCTGGCCGAGTCGAACCGGCTCACCGCCGTGCTCATGCGCAAAGGCTGGGAGCAGGTGGCCGCGGTGCTCGCGGTGATGCGTGCCGGCGGCGCCTATCTGCCGATCGACCCGGACCTGCCGGCCGAGCGGATCCGGTACCTGACCGCCAACGCGCAGGTGCGAGCCGTGCTGGTGCAGCCGGGCGCCGACACCTCGGCACTCCCGGACGATGTACGGGTCATCGCCGTCCACGAGGACCTGCCCGCGCCGGCGAGCCCCCTGCCGCCGTGCCCGGCGAAGCCCGACGACCTCGCCTACGTCATCTACACCTCCGGGTCGACCGGGGAGCCCAAGGGCGTCATGATCGAGCATCGCGCCGCCCTCAACACGGTGGTGGACATCAACGAGCGGCTCGCCGTCCAACCCTCCGACCGGGTCCTGGCGGTCAGCGCGCTCGGCTTCGACCTGTCCGTGTGGGACATCTTCGGCGCGCTCGGCGCCGGTGCCGCCCTCGTGATGCCGCCCGCGGCGGACAATCCCGAGCCGGGGCAGTGGCTACGGCTGCTCGCCGCGCACCGGGTCAGCGTGTGGAACTCGGCACCGGCCCTGCTGCAGATCCTCGTCGAGTACGCGCGAGGCCGCGGCGAGCGACTGCCGGACAGCTTGCGGTGGGTGCTGCTCAGCGGCGACTGGATCCCGCTGAGCATGCACGATCAGCTGGGCGAGCTCGCCCCCGGGGCGAAGCCGGTGAGCCTGGGCGGCGCCACCGAGGCGTCCATCTGGTCGATCTGGCACGACGTCGGCCCCGCCACACCCGACTGGGTGAGCGTTCCGTACGGCCGCCCGCTCACCAACCAGCGCTGGCACGTCCTCGACGACGACCTGGAGCCGCGGCCCGACTGGGTCACCGGTGCGCTGTTCATCGCCGGCACCGGACTGGCCCGCGGCTACTGGCGAGACCCTCGCAAGACCGGTGAGCGATTCATCGTGCATCCGCGCACCGGTGAGCGCCTGTACCGCACCGGCGACCTCGGCCGCTACCGCCCGGGAGCGGTGCTGGAGATCCTCGGCCGCGAGGACTTCCAGGTGAAGATCCTCGGGCAACGCGTCGAACTGGGTGAGATCGACACGGCGCTGGAGAGCCATCCCGGCGTCGCGGCGGCCTGCGTCGTCGCGGTCGGTGAGAAACGGTCCTCGCTGCGGCTCGTGGCTCATGTCGTCCCGGCCACGGATCCGTCGCCGACCGCCGCCGAACTGCGCGAATACCTCGCCGGCAAGCTGCACGCCAACATCATCCCGGCCCGCTACCAGTCGCTGTCCGCGCTGCCGCTGACCTCGAACGGCAAGGTGGACCGGGCGGCGCTCACCGCCCTCGGGGACGGTCCGGCCGCGGTCGACGACCCCGGCGCGGGGCAGCAGGAACCACGGACCGAGACCGAGGCGCTGCTGCGCGGGCTGGCCGCGGACGTCCTCGGCGGGGTGCCGGTCGGCCCCGACGACAACTTCTTCAGCCTCGGCGGCGATTCGCTGCGGGCGATCGTCCTGATCAACGCCGCGGCCGAGGCCGGGGTGGACGTGCCGGTCGAGCTGTTCTTCCAACACCCGCGGATGCGGGCGCTGGCCGGCCACCTGGCCGAGTCCGCCACCGATACCGACCCTGACGTTGTCGACCTGAGAGGTGCATCATCGTGACCGGCCCGATCGACGCTTCGTCCGCCGCCGGGCGCCCCGGCGGCGGACCGGGCGAGGAACTCGTGCACGAACTGATCGCGGCGCGGGCGGCCCGTCACCCGCAGCGGCCGGCGGTGGTGTCGCCGGAGGGCACACTGACCTACGGCGAACTGGACCGACGTGCCACGCTCCTCGCCGCCGACCTGCGGGCGCGGGTGGACGCGGGGCCGGAGAGGCTGATCGGCACCTGCCTGCGGCGCGGGCCCCACGCGGTGGTCGCGCTGCTGGGAATCCTCAAGTCGGGCGCCGCCCCGGTGCTCACCGACCCCGCGTCGCCGGTGGACCGGATCACCGGCCTGCTGCGACAGTCCGGGGTCGTCGCGGTGGTCACCGCCTCCGGTCAGCGTGGCGCGCCGGCCGACCAGCGCGCCGCGCTGGAGGCGCTCGGCGTGTCGGTCGTCGAGGTCGACCAGGAGTGGTCCGGCGACGCGGCCCAGCCGTTTCCCCGTGCCGCGCTGGAGGCGACCGCGCACGTCGTGCAGACCTCCGGCTCCAGCGACGGGCCGAAGGGCGTCGTCGCCCGGCACGTGTCGGTGCTGCAGTGCGTCGCCTGGGCGCGGGAGGCTTTGAGCCTGTCCGAGCGGGACCGCACCACCTGGATGTCCGGCCCCGGCTACGGGGTGTCGCTGGTGAACGAGCTGTGGCCGGCGCTGTCGGTCGGTGCCACCGTTCACCTGCCCAGCGACGAGACCCTGCTGTTCGCCGACCGGCTGCGGGACTGGGTGATCGCCAACCGGATCACGGTGCTGCAGTTGACCCGTACGCTCGCGGAGCCTCTCTGGCGCGCGCCATGGCCCACCGAGACGGACCTGCGGTTGCTCATGGTGACCGGAGAGCGGCTTGACGACTGGCCGCCGGACGACCTGCCGTTCCAGGTGGCGTGCACCTACGGATCGACCGAGACGACACACATCACCTCCTGGGTCGACGAGGCCGTCGGGCAGCCACTCGACCGGCGGCCGGGGGTTCCGCACGTCGGGCGCCCGGTGCGCGACACCGTGGTGCGTCTGCTCGATCCGCGGGGCCTGCCGGTGCCGGCCGGTGAGGTGGGGGAGGTGCACGTCGCCGGCCCTGGAGTCGCCCGCGGCTATCTCGACGCGCCCGCCCTCACCGCTGCCCGCTGGCGGCCGGACCCCTATTCCGGGCTTCCCGGCGCCCGCATGTACCGCACCGGGGACCTCGGGCGGCTGAGTCCGGACGGCGACCTGGAACTGGCCGGGCGCGCCGACCGGCAGGTCAAGGTGCGCGGGCAGCGCGTCAATCTCGACGAGGTCGAGGCGGCGGTGCGGGCGTTGCCCGACATCCGGGAAACGGCGGTCGTCGCCCGGGGGGACGCCGCCTCACCGAGCCTCGTCGCCTACCTCGTCGGTGTCGAACCCGCTCAGGTCGCGCCGGTCCGGGCGGCGCTGACGCAACGGCTGCCCGCGGCGGCCGTGCCAGGAAAGTTCGTGCTGCTCGACGGGCTGCCGCGCGGGGCCACCGGCAAGGTGGACCGGCTTGCGCTGCCCGCGCCCACCCCGGACCGCGATTCCCCGGGTACGGCGGCGCGCACGTCCGACGACGTCGAGGCGGATCTGACGGCGCTGTGGCAGCGCCTGCTCGAGCAACCCCGGCCGGGCCCCGACGACAACTTCTTCGAGCTGGGCGGGCACAGCATGATCGCCGTCCATGCCGTCACCCACATCGAGGAACGCTGGGGCGTGCAGCTCGATCTGCCCACGTTCTACCGTGGTCCGACGATCACCGAGGTCGCGGCGGCCATCCGCGTCGCCCGCTCGACCGTGGGCTGGCTGGTGCGGCCGGCGGACGAACCGGCGCCGGCGGCCCCGTCCGTCCGGCTGCTGTGCTTCCCGTACGCCGGCGGCACCGCCGCCACCTACGCGGGCTGGCGCGACCTGCTGCCCGACGGCGTCGACGTGCTCGCCGTCCAGCCGCCGGGCCGGGCGGAACGACTGTCCGAGCCGGCGCTGCGTGACCTCGACGCGCTGGTGCTGGCGGTCGGGCACGCCGTCATCTCCGACGAGCTGACCGAGGTGCCGACCGTGTTCTTCGGGCACAGCCTCGGCGCGACCGTCGCCTTCGAGGTGGCCCGCTGGTTGCAACGCACCGGCCATCCACCGGTGGCGCGGCTGATCGTCTCCGGCGCCAGCGCACCGCAGGTTCCCGTCACCGCCAGGGTCCACCGCCTCGCCGAGGACGAGATGTGGGCGCACGTCGAGGCCCTCGGCGGCACGCCGGCGCAGTTGTCCGCCGATCCCCAGCTGCGGGCGGTGCTCGGTCCGACGTTGCGCGCCGACTTCGCCGCGCACGAGACCTACCGGTATCGCGACGACTCGCCGCTGGAATGCCCCATCACCGCTCTGGCCGGCGAGCAGGACGCCGAGGCGCCCGTGGCGGACGTGGACCGGTGGGCGGAGCAGACGGTCGGGCCCTTCGACCGTCACGTCCTGCCCGGTGGCCACTTCTTCGTACGGACGGCCCGCGACGCACTGCTCGATCGGGTACGGCGGACGCTCGACCCGATGCTGACGGCGGTGTCGTCATGACGCCGCGTACGGTCGTGGAGTCGCCCGACGGCGTACCGCTCGCGCTGTTCTCCGGGGGCAGTGGCCCGTCAGTGCTGCTCGTGCACGGCACCGGCGAGGACCACCAGCGGTGGCGGGTGACGACGACCGCCCTGGCCGACGAGTTCACCGTTCACGCGCTCGACCGTCGCGGGCGCGGCGCGAGCGGCGACGCGCCGGCGTACGGATGGCGGGCGGAAGCCGCCGACCTCGTCGCGGTGATGCGGCACCTCGGCGACCGGACCGTCCTGATCGCTCACTCGTACGGCGCCATCTGCGCGCTGGAAGCGGCAGCCCAGCTGCCGTCGCTGGGTGGACTGGTGCTGTACGAGCCGCCGATCCCGGTGACAACCGCGCCTGCCGCCAGCGAGGTGGCGGCCCGGATCGGTGCCGCGGTCGCCGCCGGAGACCCGGAAGAGGGCCTCTGCCTGTTCCTCACCGACGTCATCGGGCTTCCGCCGGCCCAGGTCAACCTGCTACGCCGGGTGCCGGGCTTTCGGGAACGGGCCGAGGTCGCGCGCACCATCCCGCGCGAGATCGAACAGACCGCGAACTACGTGCTGGACGCCGGGCACCTCGCCGCTATCCAGGCCCCCACGCTGGTGATCTCGGGGGAGTGCAGCCCCGAGGACCTGCGGCGGGCCGCCCAGCGGGTGGCCTCCGCCGTGCCCGGCGCCCACCTGCGGTCGCTGCCCGGCCAGGCGCACCTGGGCATGGACACCGCGCCACAACTGTTCGCCGACGTCGTGCGCACCTTCCTGCACGGCGTCGTGAGCCAGTCATCGCCGAATCGCTGAAGGAGAGAGACGTGCGACGCACCGCTATCAACCCCTGGCCGTGGACGCAGAAGTTCGGGTTCAACTCGGCCGAGGTGGTCGACGAGCCCACCCGGCTGCTGATGTGCGCCGGCCAGACCTCACTGGACGCCGAGGGGGAGGTGCTCCATCCCGGAGACATGGCCGCCCAGATCGGCGTGTGCATGGACAACGTCGAGGCCCTGCTGCGTGACGCGGACATGACGTGGGAGAACGTCGTGCGGCTCAACATGTACACCGTCGACGTGCCGCTGTTCCTGGAGAACTTCGGCGCCATGGGTGAGCGGCTCGCGGCCGCGAACGTCGCACCCCCGGGCTCGCTGCTGGGTGTGGCCGCACTGGCCTTCCCGGAGCTGATGGTCGAACTCGAAGTCACCGCGGCGGCCTGACCTGAGGAGGGAGAACATCGTGCGGGTACGGCTGCGGCTACGGCCTGACTGTTTCCCGGTGCGGACGGCCGACGGCGCGACCTGGTTGGTGGCGATGTCCGCACGCGACGAGCTGACGCCGACCGTGGCCGGCCGGCTGACCGCGGGCCAGGACTCCGTGACCCAACGGCGGGACGCGTACGCCCGAGGCGAAGCCGACGACGATCTCGTGCTCGGGACCGCCGACGGCGACCGGTTGGGGCCGCCGGTGGCGCATCAACTCGGCGAGCTGACACCGGAGAACCGGCGCGCCCTTCTCGCGCTCTGCGAGAAGCCGGGGCTGGCGGTCGACGACGGCGAAGGAGCCGACGCGCTCGTGGCCGACCTGCTCGCGGGCGGCTGGCTGGAGACCCGGGTCGCCGACGCGCGGCCGGCGTACCTGATGCGTCCCGTGGCCCCGCCGCCGGCGCGTCCGGCCCCGGTGCCCGAGGATCCGGTGCTCTCCCGTTTCGCCGTGGTCCGCCGGTGCGGCCAGGCGCTGGTCGTGGAGTCGCCGCTGGCCTGGTGCGAGATCCACCTGTCGGACCCGGCCCTGTTGTCGGTCGTCTCCGGTGCCGGCGCACCACCCGGCGACGAGGTGGCGCATCGGCTGCTGAGTGATCTCGCGGCGGCGGGCCTCGTCGTGCAACGGGCGGCGCAAGAGCCCGCCGACCGGTGGGCACCGCACGAGCTGTGGTTCCACGCCCGGACTCGGAGCAACCCCATGCGTTGCGAGCCGTTCGGCCCGGCTCAGGCGCTCTCGGAGCCGTTGCCGGCCCGGCATGTTCCCTTCGCCGGGCCGGCCGAGCCACTGCACCGGCCGTCGGCGAGTCCGCTCGGCACGGTGCTGGAGCGGCGCCGATCGCTGCGCCGCCACGACGACGACACGCCCGTCACCACCGAGCAGCTCGGCGAGTTCCTCTTCCGCTGCGCCCGCAACCGCTGGCTGGTGGAGAAGGACGGGGTCGAGCACATCAGCCGGCCCTACCCGTCCGCGTCATCCGGATACGAGCTGGAGATCTATCCGGTGGTGCGGCTGGTGGGCGGCCTGGAACCGGGGCTCTACCACTACGACGCCCAGGAGCATCAGCTGCGCCGCGGCGTCGCCGGTATCGACGCGCCGACCCGCCGGCTGCTGCGGTTGGCCGCCACGATGGCCGGCATGCCGCGCCAGCCGCAGGTGCTGCTGGTCATGACGGCCCGGTTCGCTCGGCTGATGAGAAATTACGACGCGATCTCGTACGCGCTGATCGCCAAGCACGTCGGTGTCGTGCAGCAGGTCATGTACCTCGTGGCGACGGAGCTGGGCCTGGCGCCCTGCGCTCTGGGCACCGGCGACTCCGCGGCGTTCAGCGCCGCCACCGGCCTCGACGCGCTGCGCGAGGCGTCGGTCGGCGAGTTCATCCTCGGCAGCCGGCCCTCCGCCGTCGGCTCGCCATGACGAGAAAGGGAAGCCAGATGGCAGTGCCTTTGACTCTCAGCCAGGGACGGTGCGCGGTGTGGGAGGAGCCTCTGGGCCCGTCGGGCGTACGGATGCGCCGCCGCCCGGTCGTCGACCCTCCTGCCGGGCACGTCCGGGTCCGGCTCCAGGCCGCCGCGCTGAACCATCTCGACCTGTGGGTGGCCAGCGGCACCCAACGGGTCACCCCGCCGCGGGTCATCGCGGCCGACGGGGCGGGAGTCGTCGAGGCGAGCGGCTCGCCGGAATGGGCTCCCGGTGACCAGGTGGTGGTCTATCCGGTCGCCGCGTGCTGGCGGTGCGCCCCGTGCCGGCGCGGCGAGCAGGCGCACTGCACCGAGTTCGCCGTCCTGGGCGAGCACGCTGACGGCACCGCCTGTGAACGCATCCAGGTGCAGGCGCACAGCCTGCACCGCCGGCCGGCCGGCCTGAGCTGGGCGGAGACGGCGGCGCTGCCGCTGGCGTACCTGACCGCGTGGCGGATGCTGGTGACCCGGGCGCGGCTCAGCGCGGGGGAGACGCTGCTGGTGATCGGCGGCAGCGGCGCGGTGGGCACGGCGGCGATCCTGATCGGCCGTTATCTCGGGGCCCGGGTGCTGACCACCAGCCGCTCGGACGCGAAGGCGGAACAGCTGCGCGCGCTGGGCGCCGAGCACGTCTTCTCCTCGGCGAGCGGCTTCGCCCGGTCGGTCCTCGACGTCACCGACGGTGCCGCCGCCGATGTGGTTCTCGATCACGTCGGCGGCGCCACCTTCGACGAGGCGTTGCGGGCGGCCGCGATCGGTGGCCGCATCGTCACCTGCGGGGCGACCGCCGGAGCCGCCGCCCAGTTGAACCTGCCCCGGGTGTTCGTCCGCCACCTGACCATTCTCGGGTCGACCACCGGTCACAGCGCGGAGTTCGCCGACCTCATCAAGGCGGCCGGCAACGGCCTGCGGCCGCGGGTGGACAAGGAGTTCCCCCTTTCGGAGGCGCCGCTCGCGTTGGCCCATCTGGAAGGCTCCGACCGGGTGGGCAAGGTGGTGCTCGACTGCGCCGACGAAGCATGACGCGTCCCTGAGGCAAGCGCACGACGAGAGCCGTTGATCCGGCCAGCGCGGATCAACGGCTCTCGTCGTACCCGTCAGCGGCTCTTGGTGAGCACCGCCTCGAGGTACCGCACCGGCGCGACCAGCCGGCCGTCCGTCGCCCGGTTGTATTCGTCCCACATCGCGACCAGGTCCCGCTCCAACCGGACGGCGAGCCGTTGCGGAAGGGCCGACAGGGTCATCCGGGTCGGTCCGAAGTGCTCCCGGAAATGCGTCATCCAGTGCTCCGGCGAGTGATACCGGAAGATGAAGTCCCGGTCACTCCACCGGATGTGCTCGACACCTTCGCCGAACAGCGACCGTAGCTGCTCGACATCGCCCCAGGCGGTCGGCGTCGGCACGCCGGGCGTGGGCGGAAGGTAGCGGGCGGCGATGTCGAACAGCCGTCCCAGCGCTCCTCGCGGGCTCCAGCACGCCAGGCCGATCCGTCCGCCCGGTTTGCAGACCCGCAGCAGCTCCGCGGCGGTGCGCCGCTGGTCCGGCGCGAACATGGCGCCGAACGCGGACAGGACGACGTCGAAGTGCTCGTCCGGGAAGGGCAGCCGCTCGACGTCGCCCTCGACGAGTTCGGCCACGCCGCCCTCGGTGTCCAGCCTGCGGCGCGCCTCGGCGAGCATCGTGGGGGAGAAGTCCAGGCCGACCACGTCGGCGAAGCGGCGTACCGCGGCCAGGGTGGCGTTGCCGCTGCCGCACGCCGCGTCCAGGACCCGTTCGCCCGGCAGCACGTCGACCGCTTCGAGCAGCAGCTCGGCGGCGATCACCGTCGAACCGGCGACCACGTTGTAGTCGCCCGCCGACCAGGCGGCCTTCTGATATTCCTTCAGGGAGTTGCTGGCGGTCATCGGTCTCCGATCCGGATCTGGGTACGTAGCCACCGGGCGAGGCCGGCCGCCTCGTCGAAGGTCCGCGCGATCAGGTCGAGCGCGGCGGGGGTGCCGAGCCAGTGCCGCGGTGGCCATCGGCGGGTGGCCGTGATGGCCCTGTACCGCAGGAGGTCGGCGCGCGGGTGGTCGGCGGTGAACCCGCGTGGCGTGGTTTTCAGGCTCGAGCCGTCGATGTCGAAGCCGCCCTCGGCGAGGCCCGCCAGAACGTCCTGAAGCGACTTCCCGGCCGGGCCGGCGACCGCCGCGCGGAACTGCCGCACCCACTCGTCGTCCGGACGCGTACGCCCGAACGAGGTCACCAACTCGGTGGCGCTGACGGAAAGGTAGTAGTGCACGGCGGTCGCGTCGAACTGCACGCCCAGCGCGGTTCGGTACGGCGGCTGCCCCGCCGCGAAGCGGGCGTCACGGCGCAGTCGGAAGATGTGGGGTTCTCCGTAGCGGGGAGCCAGCTCGGCCGCGAGCGCCTCGGTGGGTGCCATGACCGCCCGGGTGAACATGTCCCGGTGCCGCTCGAACCAGGTCTTGTCGTTGTGCAGTCGCAGGCCCTCGAAGAACTCGGCCAGTTCGGCGTGCCACCCCGGGAACATCGCGATGGTTACCCCTCGGTCATGGCCAGGCGCAGGCTTCGGGGCCGCATGTCGGTCCACACCTCGTCGATGTGCGCCAGGCACTCCTGTTCCGTGCCGGAGAACCCGGTCGCCTCCCAGCCGTCGGGCAACGGCTGGTCACCAGGCCAGATGGAGTACTGATCCTCGTGGTTACGGACGACTTTGATCATTGTGGAGTCCATCTCGCTCCCCCTCGATGCAACGGTTGGAATCTCGCGTCAGATTCTTTAACAATCAGTGACGGTCCGGCATCCTGCATGATCATTTAATGGCGCCGGACGGATGAACGGCATGGCGCCGATTTGAGCGCGTTCCTAATGACGCTGTAAGTTGTCCCTGTTCAGTCCGATTAATGCTCGTCCGGTGGCAAGAAGGGTAAGGCATGGCGACGGAAGGCACGACTCGGAACAGGATGCTGGCAAATCCCTGGATAGCACTCACCGTGGTGGCGCTAGGCTACTTCATGAATGTGCTCGATAGTACCGCGGTCAATGTCGCGGTGCCGAATATCGCCGCCAGTCTCGACGCCTCCGCGGGCGAGATCCTATGGGTGCTCAACGGCTACATCTTTCCCTTCGCAATGCTGTTGTTGCTGGGTGGCCGCCTCGGCGACCTGCTGGGACATCGCAACGTCTTCTTCGCGGGTCTTCTCGTCTTCACCGTGACCTCGCTGATGTGCGCGCTCGCCGACTCACCCGAGGCGCTGATCGTCGCCCGGGTCCTGCAGGGCATCGGCGCGGCCCTCGCCGCACCGCAGGCACTGGCGATCACCGCGGCCGTCTTCCCGCCCGAACGCAGGGCGATGGCGTTCGGAGTGCTCGCGTCGGTCATCGGTTCCGCCGCCGCGGCCGCTCCCATCCTCGGTGGCGTGCTGATCGACCTCTTCGGCTGGCGGTCGATCTTCTACCTCAACCTGCCCATCGGCGTCCTCGGCCTGCTGGCCACCTTCGCCGTGCTGCCCGCCACCCGGGATCGTCAGGCCCGAGGGGTCTCCCTGGGCGCCACCCTGCTGGTGTCGGCGGGCCTGTTCGCGGCGCTCTACGCCCTCATCGAGGGCCAGCGTTACGACTGGGGCGCCGTCTGGGGGCCGATCGGCATCCCGCAGCTGCTCGTGCTCGGCGTCGTGCTGCTCGGCGTCTTCTTCTTCGTGGAGCGCTCCAGGCAGGGCGGCCTGCTACCCCGGGCGACCTTCACCAGCCGCAACTACGCGCTGATGCTGTGGGCCTCCATCGCCACCTACTTCGGCATCTTCGGCACACAGCTCGTCATGACGATCTACCTGCAGGCCGCGCTGGGCGTCGGACCGCTGCAGGCCGGTCTCGTCCTGTGTCCGATGTGGGTGGCTGCCTCCCTGGTCGCACCCGTGGCGGGCCGGCTCGCCGGCCGGCTCTCCGGACGGTCCCTGCTGGCCACCGGTTTCACGGTCTTCGCGTTCGGCGCCGCGCTGACCGGGCTGCTGGCCTGGCTCGAGACTCCGTGGTGGAGCTTCATGCTGCCGCTGATCGTCGCCGGCGCCGGTGCCGGACTCACCTTCGCCCCGGTCAGCATGGTGGCCATGCAGGAGATCACCCCCGACGCCTTCGGCCGTGCGTCCGGACTGATCGAGGTGGTGCGCCAGGTAGGAGCGGCGGTGTGCATCGCCGTGGTCGGCGCCGTGATGCAGGCGGTCTGGCTCGCCTCGCTGCGCGACGGGGCCGCGTCCGCCAGCCAGGACCTGAGCCCGGCGGGCGCGGCCGCCGTATCCGAAGGCGTGGAGCGGCTGGCTGACCAGGGCCTCAACGCCGGATCGGCGGCGGTCGTGGACACCGGATCCCCGGCCGCAGACAGTGTTCTCTCGCAGGTGTCGGTGGACAGCCTGGTGGCCGCGGCCGGTCCCGCCCTGCTCATCACCGCGTTCATGATCCTGACCGCGGTCGCGGCGTCGTTGCTGGTCCGCGGAACCGAGCCGCGTCCCGCGGAGGCGGCGGTCCCGAGTACCGCCGCGTCGACCGCGGATTGATACGCCGGTGTGACAAGTGTGGCCTGTCCCGCTGGCGGGACAGGCCACAATTCGTTACCCAGAGCGACTGGCGGGAGCGCGGCCCGTCGATCTACTGTGGATGGTTGGCCACTCGGCCATGACCAGTTCATGATCATCAATGCCGGAAGCGCCCGGTCATTGCGCGGGAATGGAATCGTAAACGGTCCTCAGAGTGGGCGACGCCGACGTTCCTTGTAAAGATCAAATTGCACGACGCATAGATGTGTGTAGCCTTCATGGGTGTTAAGGTCAACAAGAACTATTGCGCCGCAGCACAGATCTCAGTTACTACGGGGGAGGCTGAACTTTGCGCCGCGTATCAGCGAGTTCGCAAGCCATATCCACAGACGACACTGGCTCGACGGCGTCCCAGCTCGGACGGCGGGTCGCCGCAGTCGATCATCGAGGGTCCCGGCAGCTCAGCCAGATCCTCACCACCCGGGTAGGGCTCGAGATCCCGGAGAACCTGCCCTTCGAGTTGTGGGAGCGGGCCGGCCCGAAGCTGATCCGCATCGCCGACACCTCCGCGTGGTGCCTCGGTGACTGGCTGGTGCACGGTCAAGACCATTACCGGGACCGTTATCAGCACGCCATCGAGACCGCCGGCCTCGACTATCAGACACTTCGCAACTACGCGTGGGTCGCCCGCAAATTCCACATTTCGCGCCGGCATGAGGAACTGAGCTTCCAGCACCACGCCGACGTCGCGTCCCTGGATCCCGAGGAGCAGGGCAAGTGGCTCCGACTCGCGGCGCAAGAGAAGTGGTCCAGGAACGAACTCCGCCGCAGGCTCAAGGGAATCGGCGGCGGAAAACGCAAGTCCAGCAAAGGCGCCCTCGTCTCCCGCCTGGGAGTCGCCGAGGAATACGTGCGGCGCTGGCGGGAAGCCGCGGAGCGGGAGAGCGTTCCGCTGGAGGACTGGCTCATCTCGACCCTCAACGACGCGGCCGCCCAGGCGCTCTCGGAATCAGGCGCCGACTACCCCGCCCGGTAGCGCCGGTCATCGCGCGCGAGCCGGCCGGTCGGCGAACTGGTCGTCCATGGACCGCTCGTGCGCGGGCTGCTCGTGCGCGGCCCGCACTCGCGCGGCCCGCACTCGCGCGGGCCGCACTCGCGCGGGCCGCTCGCGACGAAGCAGATCGAGCAGGGGCGAGGTCGCGGCCGTCGTCAGCAACGCCATCAGCACCAGGATGGTGAACAGATCGTCGCCGATCACGCCCAGGCCTAGGCCGATGTTCAGTACCACCAGCTCGGTCAACCCGCGGCAGTTCATCAACGCGCCGAGCGACAACGCGTCACGCCAGGTTTCCCCGGCGAGCCGAGCCGCGGCAGCGCCCCCACCCCACTTGGACAGCACCGCCACCGCGAGCACCGCGGCGAGCCACAGCCACTGCAGGGGATCGGCCACCAGCAGAAAGATGTCGGTCTTGAGGCCCGTCGTCACAAAGAACAGCGGCAACAGCAGCGGAACCGTCACCGCCCTCAGCCGGGCCGCCTGACGATCGATCGCCGGCGTGCCGCGCGGGGTCACGGTGCCGAACAGGAACGCCCCGAACAGGGCATGCACGCCGATCTGCTCGGTGGCCAGCGCGGACAGGCACAGCCCGCTGAACAGCACGACGAGCACCACGCTGTCGGTGTGCCGGCGTTCGGCGCGGGCGGCCCAACGGGCGAACAGCGGCCGCGTCGCATAGCGCATGAGCAGAGCGAAGCCGATCGTGAGCACGGCGGTGGCCACCGCCTCGACCGGCGATCCGCTGCTGGCGACCGCCACCACCACGACCAACAGGCACCACGCCATGACGTCGTCGACGGCGGCGCAGGTCATCGCCAGGGCCCCCACCGGCGTTTTGTACATGCCTCGATCGGTGAGGATCCGGGCCAGCACCGGAAACGCGGTGATGCTCATCGACACCGCTATGAAAAGAACGAAGGGGAGGACGTCCACGTTCTCGGGCGCGAAGAACCCGTACATGCCGACCCCGAGCAGCGAGCCCATCAGCAGCGCCAAGGCGATGCTGGACAGGCTCAGCGCCACTGCCGTCCTGCCGTGGCGGCGTACCACGCCCAGATCGAGCTCGAGCCCGACGAAGAACATGAAGGCCAGCAGGCCCAGATTGCCCAGGGCCGTGAGGTAGGGCAGCACCGCGTCGGGCAGCAGCCAGTCCTGGCCCTGAGGCCACAGCCAGCCCAGCAGGGAGGGGCCGAGAAGGATGCCGGCCGCGATCTCACCCACCACGGGAGGCTGGCCCAGCCGGCGCATGAGCTGCGCCCCGACCTTGCAGGTGAGAATCACCAACGGTACGGCCAACAGCAGATGGGGGAGCGGATCGAATGCCGTGTTGGTTGCCATCGATGCTCCTGTCGGTAAAAGAGGATGGGTCGACAGACGGCCCGACCGGCCGAAATGGTGGCGGAACCCATCCCACAGAACGGACGAATGGGGGAGCGAATGCTTCTGCCCCGTCGATCCCCGCTTTGTGCGGTTACCCCGCAGAAGCGCGACCAATACGAAAGTGTCGCACCTCAATGGATATAGCACAGCGCAACGCGATCCGGCTACAGAGTCCACGTTGGTGCATCGGCGCGTAGAATCGGATTCGATCGGCGTGCCGCGGGTATGTCCCGAGGTCTGACCGGGCCGGTGTTTCCGCCCGACCCGCCGTCTCGCGAGAGGCCAATCCCAATTATCGTCCGTTCACGGAGGAATCCGATGTCGCTGCGAGTGGAGATCCAGGAGCAACGGTGCGTCGCCGCGGGCCAGTGCGTGATGGTCGCCCCCGACGTGTTCGACCAGCGCGACGACGACGGTGTCGCGGTCGTGCTCCACGCCGAGCCGGACCAGCAACACCATGACGCTGTCCACGAGGCGGCGTCCATGTGCCCCTCGACAGCGATTCTCCTGGTGGAAGGCTGAACCCAGCCACCTAGGCTGGCGCTGTGTTCGACTCGCCCGACCACATTCAGTTACCGAATGTTTCGACCTGCATCTGGTGCTCTACGTGGCCGGGGACGTGGACATGCGGACGCGCTCCGACGGGAAACCGGTGCGGGCCGGGCAAGCGTCCGCGACTCCGTCGGCGCGGTCCGCGCGTTCCGCACCGGGCGGATCGTGACCGGAGAACGGCTGACCGGACTGGTCGAGGAGAAGCAACTGGCCTACGAGGACGCCTTGCAACCCGACCATCCGCAACTACCGGGCGGTCGTCGACCTCGCACCCTCGCCCGAGGGCGGCCCCACGATCCACTGGCACGGCACCTGCGACGCCCGCTGGGGCCTGGGCTGGCTGATGAAACGCGTCATGCCACGGGTCATGCGACAGATGGCCGACGGTCTCGCCTCCCACGCGGCGACAGGCGAGTAATGGCGCCACCAACCCGGCTCCGCGCCGGTCCAGATATGGTGTTAGCTGCTATGAAGCTCCTGTTGCCCGACAGCATCGACCTGGATCTGAGCCTGCCCGACGACGTACGCGAGGTCCGCTACGCGATCTCGGAGCCGATCCCGCACGCCCACCTCGACGCCGAGGCCCTGGTGGTCTGGGGCAACGAGTTACCGCAGGTGCGGGACGCCGCGCGGCGGCTGACCCGGCTGCGTTGGGTGCAGACGCTCGCGGCCGGCCCGGACGTGGTGCTGCGGGCGGGCTTCGCGCCGCAGGTCGTCGTGACCGGCGGGCGCGGCCTGCACGACCAGACGGTCGCCGAGCACACCCTGGCCCTCACCCTCGCCGCCGCACGGCGCGTCAACCTGCTGGTACGGGCCCAGATCGGGCATCGCTGGGCCGGGGAGTGGGGCGGCCTGCAGCCGGTCCGCGAGCCGGACAGCTTCCGTACCCTGCGCGACGCCCGGGTCGTGATCTGGGGCTTCGGCGGCATCGCGGCCACCCTGGCGCCGCTGCTCGCCGCGCTGGGCGCCCAGGTCACCGGGGTGGCACGCACCGCGGGGCGGCGACACGGGTTCGACGTCGTCGCGGCCACCGACCTGCCCGCGCTGCTGCCGCGCACCGACGTCCTGATCATGATCTTGCCAGCCACACCGGAGACCGCGCGGGTGCTCGACGCGGCCCTCCTCGCGGCGCTGCCCGCCCACGCCTGGCTGGTGAACGTCGGGCGCGGGAGCACCGTGGACGCCGACGCGGTCCTCGCGGCCATCCGGGCCGGCCGCCTCGGCGGGGCGGCGCTGGACGTTTTCGACGCCGAACCGCTGCCGCCCGACTCGGAGCTGTGGGACGAACCGAACGTCATCATCTCGCCGCACGCGGCGGGCGGGCGACCGGTCGGCGCCGCGCGGCGCGTGGCCGACAACCTGGCCGCCCTCCGAGCGGGACGCCCAATGAGCGACGTGGTGACACCCTGACGGGCACAGCAACTTATCCTGCTCGCGTGGTGAAGCTGATGACCTACGCCGGGCCGGTGGCCGACGACGCTCCCGGGACCCGCACGGGCGGGGTCCCCCACACGTCGCGCGAGTTTGAGTGGCCTCGCTGCCGGCAGTGCGCGGGACCCATGCAGTTCCTGGCGCAAGTCAGCCTCGCGGACATCGAACCAGGCGGCGTCGGCCTGCTCTCCCTCTTCATGTGCCAGAACGATCCCGGCCTGTGCGGCGAGTGGGATCCCACCGCGGGAGGCAATCGGGCGTTCCTCTTCGAATCCGACACCGCCCACACTCCTGTCCCACCCGATGACGGCGAGACCCTGCTGGGCGGGGCGTCAGCGGTCGCGTGTGCGGAGCTCGACGGCGAGGACTATCCCGAGGCCGGGGAGCGCTGGCACCAGCGCAGCGACCGGGAGGTGCTGGGTCAGCTCGGCGGCCGACCAGCATGGGTGCAGGACGACGAGACGCCCACCTGCGGCACGTGCGGTCGACCGATGGCGTTCGTCGTCCAGCTCGAGGAAGGCCACGATCGTCGGACCGCCGCGAACTTCGGGGGCGGTTGCGGGTACGCCTTCTGCTGCCGGCCGTGCACCACCGCCGCGTTCCTCTTTCAGTGCTGAGCGGGCACTCGCGGCACAACCTGATTGGTCGGTGATAGACATGCGGGCCTACCGCCGCGCTGCCCTGCTCACCGTCGCGGCGCTGCTCGCCGGCTGTGCCGCGCCGGGGACCTCGACCGGGTCGGGGCTGTCCGGGTCGGGGCCGCCCGGGTCGGGGCTGTCCGGGTCGGGGCCGCCCGGGTCGGGGCTGTCCGGGTCGGGGCCGCCCGGGTTTCCTTCGGAGCCCCCGCCCGCCCGGTTCGGGCAGCCCCGCCCGTCGACCACCGCCGAGACGTGCCCGACCGAGGGTGTCCGGTTCGAGGTGGGCGAGGTGGACGCCGCGATGGGGCTGCGGGTGCGCGGCATCACGCTGGTCAACTGCGGGTCGCGGACCTACCGGCTGAACGGCTATCCGGCCGTACGGCCCCTCGACGAGGACCGCGCGGCGCTGAAGGTCCGGGTCCTGCACGGGGTCAAGGAGATCGTCGGCTCCGGCCTGCCGTGGGACGGCCCGCCGAAGCCCGTGGTTCTGCGGCCGGGACAGCGGGCCGGCTCGGGCGTGGCCTGGCGCAACACCTACGACGACACCCGGGAGCCACCGGTGACGGTGAAGTTCCTCGACATCGCCCCGCTGGCCGACCGCCCGTACCGACTCGTGGACCTGGGCGGCGGCCTCGACCTGGGCAGCACCGGCCGGATCGCGGTCAGCGCGTGGAGCCTCCTGCCGGACGCCGACGCCCCGGCGTTCCCGACCGGCCGACCGGTCCCGGGGGCCTCCGCCTCGGAACCGGTGGAGACCGGCGGCCCGCTGCCGTGATCGGTACGATCGGTCGCTATGGGTTGACGATTTGCTCGCGGAGGATGTCCGCGTGCCCGCAGTGCTGCGCGAGCTCACGCAGCACGTGGAGGTAGACCCACCGCAGCGGGAGCGGGCCCCGCCGATTGCCGTGGACCGTCTCGTCCAACGTCAAGGATGAGGTTGCCCGACGCGACGCCTCGCATGCTTCCCGGTGCGCTCGCTGGATCGTGGCGATGGTGTCGTTCTCGTCGAGGATGAACGACTCGTCCGGCGTGGCGGGAATGCCGATCTCGGCGCGTGACCGGCACGTGATGGCCTCGTCGAACCAGACCTTCTCGACAAAGACCGCATGCTTGACGAGCCCGAGCAGGGTGGTCCGGGAGGGGACAAGCGACCGGCGTGCCTGCTCCTCGGTCAGCCCGTCCAAGCATCGGCGGAGCGCCTCGCGGTGTTCGTCGACAAAGGCCTCGAACTGCTCGCGGAGCGGCTGGTCGGTGACATCCTCGGCCGATGTCGTGGGAAGGGGAGGCATGCCCGCAGCATCCCAGAGCCCCACTCCAAGAACAACTCGCCCGCTGGTGAATCGACGTCGATCGACCTGCCTAGGGCTGGATCGGCGTCGAGGTGCAGAATGGGTGGACGAACGCCGCCGATGTGGTCTCGGGATGGTGTGGCATGGTGGAGTTACCTGCCAGAACGTCGCAGATGGTGGCTGAGATCGCCGGGATAGCGGCGATCCCGGGAACCATCACCGACCGGGCACGGGCGCTTCTGGAGCCGCTGCGACGCATCACTCACTACGACGGCGCGTTCATCACCCTGTTCGACGCCGAGCAGCGCCGGCACGTGCCGTTGGCCCGTCAAGGCTTCGACGCGGCGCAGTCGTATCTGGACAGCCCCGCGCTGGTCACCGACCTGGAACGGCTGGACCTGCATGGCAGCCGGCGGCCGCTGCGGGTCAGCGACCTGGCCCCGCTTCCGAACGAGCTCCCATTGTGGGCCGACTACCTGTACCCGGCGGGTTTTCGCGAGGGACTGGGCAGTGGCCTGTTCACCGCCGACGGTCGCTTCCTCGGCCTCTTCACGGTCAACACCGCCGATCCCCGTCCGGCCAGTGAGGACACCTGCGCCCTGCTGCACCTGGTCATGCCGCTGATCGCCCACGCGGTCGACCCGCTGCGCAACCTGACTGTCCTCGCGTCGCTGGTGACCGACGCGATCGCGGGGGTGGTCGTGAGCCACGGTGGCGGCACCACCGTGCTCCCCGGCCTGCCGGAACATGCTCTGTTGGCGCCCGGGCGGCCCGTGGTCCTCGCCGCCCTCGTGCGGCTGGCCAACCGGCAGGTCCGCACCGCGTTCCTGTGCCGAAACGACGACTCGGACCCGTCCGCTCCGCCGCTGCTGCGGGTCACGGCCCTCGCCTGTCCGCCGCAGCCGGCCAACCGCCTGCGGATGGTCGTACTCCTGTCGCCACCACCGTCGCTGAACGGTCTGACCACGCGCGAGTTGCAGGTGCTCGGCCTGCTCGTCGAGGGCCGCTCCAACGCGCACATCGCCGCGACGCTCCACGTCACGACCCGTACGGCCGTCGGCCACATCGATCACATCATGGTGAAACTGGAAACGTCGTCGCGGGCCGTCGCCGCGATGCGCGCGCAGCGCCAGGGCCTGTTCATCCCCGCCGAACTCGGCCCGTCGACCCCGAGCACGGCAAACACCCGCTGGTGAGCTCTATCGGCGCCAGGTGCCGTCCTGGTCGCGGCCGGCCCGCTCACCGGGCCGCAGGTCGGCGACCGTCACCACGTCCGGGTGCGTGTCGGCGACCTGCCGCAACGTGACCTGCTCGGTAGCGTCGCGGTCAGCGTCCGCCTCCAGGAACCACCACGTTCCGTCATCCTCGCGCAGCACCGTGCTGATCGCCGCGGTGCCGGACGCGACGCCAGCCGAGGCATGCGCCATGGAGTACGGCAGGCTGGTGCGGAACGGCCAACCCGCATAGGGGTCGTGCTCCGCCCACCTGCCCGGCGGATGGTCTTCCGGCCGCAGCCACAGGCTGGGCTGCGATTGGCGGCACTGGCCGTCCACGTCCGGGTCCCAGGGGAAACGGCGATCCCGATCGGGCCAGATGATCTGCACCATCGGCATAGGCGGCCGCTGGTAGAAGTCGATGCCCGCTCCGAAGAACTGGCCGTACCAGCGTGGCTCAACCGCGCGTAACACCACGTCATATCCGTTGAGCACGTCATCGCGCCGCTGGCCGTCGCGCACCCGCTCGCCCTCCCGGAGCAACTCGCCCACGACGTTGACGATGTTCATCGCGGTCTGCGCCGGCAGCCCGAACACGCACACCTCAGGACTTCGCAGGGTGTGCCAGATTCCGATGGAGTACGCCCAGTCCGGCGTCGACCCGCCCGACACGCCGTTGACGTTCCACCCGAACCGCCGGATGTTGTCGGCGATGCCCCGGTCCCGCTGGTCCCAGCTCTCCTCGGCGAGCGGGACCTGGCACAGCAGGCAGTGACATGGTTGATCATCCACCGGTGGAGGTTATCGTCCCTGCTCCCGCCGTCGACAGCGAACGGGCCGCCCTCGGCTGAGCGAGGGCGGCCCGAACGGCTATCGGCGGTGTCAGGCGGCCGGCTTCCAGGGGCTCCAGGAGCCGGTGGTCGTCGGCTTCACGTTGCGGTTCCACCACTTGGCGACGTACTTCTTGCCCTCGTAGACGGCGGTGTCACCGGTCACGAAGACCCGCGAGGGCGTCCAGAGCGCGGTGCCGTTCGAGGTGACCGCGATCTCTTCCCAGGCGCCGTAGGGGGAGCCGGGCGGGAGGAGGGCCGTCCACCAGAGGGCGCGCCACGTCGAGCCGTGGTAGCTGACGAGGTCGCCGGTGGTGTAGATCTTCTTGGCGTTCCACTCCGGGGTCGACGGCATGTTCAGGCCGACGATCTCCGGGTTGTGGTCGGACGCGTGGAACGGGTCGTTGCCGTTGAACAGCAGCGTCGCGTTGTAGTTGTAGCGGCTGTACGCGTACGCCACCGCCTCGTGGGCGTTGATCTGCCAGATGTCCGCGCCGGTGACCATGGCCTTGGCGGCCGGGCTGGCGAGGATGTGGTCGAGCGAGCCCGCGAGGCCGTTGTACATGTACGTGTGGTCGTGCGGGTCGAAGGCGCTGCCGAGGTCGGTGTAGCCGGCCGCGTACAGCTTCTCCATCGGGTCCTCGTGCGTGTAGGCGTTGAAGTCGCCGAGCAGGAAGATCCGGTCGGTGCGCAGGGTGTCCGCCGTCTGCGCGGCGAACGTGATCACGGCCTCGGCCTCGCGCACCCGGGTCGCGTTGAAGGCGCCCTGGTTGGCCGCCGGCGACGACTTGTCCTCCTCGTCACCGGGGTACAGCGGGGTGCCGGGGCTCTTCGACTTCCAGTGGTTGGCGACGACGAGGAAGGCGTCCCCGTCGGCGGCCCCTGCCTTCTTGAAGCCCTGGGCCAGCGGCTGGCGGGCGATCGAGAACGGCTCGCCGGGGTCCGACTCGGTGGTCAGGACGACCGACGGGCCGACCGGCGCGACCTCCGCCTTCTTGTAGATGAACGCGGTGCGGATGACGTCCTGCTGGTTCAGCGAGGGCAGCTGGTCGGCGGCCGGCGACGGCACGTACGACCACACGGTCGAGCCGGCGGCCGCGTTGAGGGCGTCGACCAGGCCGGCGAGCGCGGTGTCGCGGGGCTCGCCGAACTTGACCGAGTTCTCGACCTCTTCCAGCGAGACGATGCTCGCGCCGAGCCGGTTGATGCCCGTGACGATCTTCGACTGCTGGCGGGCGAAGCTGGCCGCGTCCGCCGCGCCGCGCGGGCCGGCGCTGCCGTCCGTACCCTTGCAGGTGTTCACGCCGATGTGGTTGCCCGCCCGGTCGTTGTAGTAGGTGCACGTGCCGAGGCCGGCGGCGACGTACCGTTCGCCGGTCATCGGGAAGTAGTTCTCGACGTTGAACGTGGCCAGGCGTCCGTTGCCCGGCAGCGCGACCGGGTTCTGGTTGGCCGTACGCGTGTCGCTGAACGTCGCCACGGCCTTGCCGTCGCCGGTGACCTGCGCGGTCGGCTGGAAGTTCCACTGCGAGAACCGGTAATCGAGCACGACCGGCTGGTGGAAGGTGACCTTCGAGCCGACGCTGACCGGGTTGTCGGGAGTGAGCCACGGAAGCGGGCGGCCGTTGTTGGCGCTCGTGCTGTAGTTCAGGGTCGACGCGTCGTCGAGGGTGATCGCGCGCGCGGCGTTGTCCGCGACGGCGGCCTGTGCCTCGGCGCTGCCGGCCCGACCGGCGTCGGTCGGCTGGCGCAGCGGCTCGTCGCCGGCGGCCAGCGTGAACGAGCCGTAGAAGTTGGAGTCGTAGTTGTCGGTCACGGTGAAGGTGCCGTGCGGCGCGACCAGTTCACCCTCGTGGGCCTCCTTCTGCGCGTCCGTCGTGAGCTGCGTCCACGGGAGCGCGGCCGCCTGCGCGGCCGGCAGCGGGGTGTCGAGCTTCGTCACGACCGGGCCGGTGATCTCGGTCAGGCCCTGGAACTCGGTGACCTTGCCGGTCACCCGCACCGAGTCGCCGACGGTGACCTGCGCGGCCGACTGCGTGCCGAACACGAACACCGCGTCCGAGGCGCCCGGCGTGGCGTCGTCGCCGCCCGCTCCGCCGGTCTGCAGGAAGAAGCCGTTGAGGCCGCCGGTCGGGTAGGCGGCGGTCACGACGCCCTCGGTGGTGACGGCCTGGCCCGCGTACGGGGAGGTGTCGGTGTTGGTGCCCTGGAGGGCGGCGATCGTCACGACCGCGGCGGGCGCGCTCACCTGGAAGTCGAACGTCGCCGAACCGCTGACCCCGGCCGCGTCCGTCGCTGTCACGGTCACCTTCGAGGTGCCCGCCGTGGTCGGGGTTCCCGAGACGACACCCGCGTCCGAGATCGCCAGGCCGGCGGGAAGATCAACCGCTGTCCACGTGTACGGCGTGGTCCCGCCCGCCGCCTTCAGCGTGAGCGGCGTGATCGCGGCGCCGGTCGTCGCGTTCTGCGTGCCGGGGTTGGTCACCGTCACGGCCGTCGGCGGGGTCGTGCCCCCGTCCGACGAGGCGTTCTGCGGCGTGGGCGCGGCCGTGGTGAAGTCGGCGGCGTTGTTGTCGGTGTCCGCGCCGGACGCGGCGCGCTGGTAGCTCAGGACGAGCGAGTTGCCGGTCGACGCCGTGCCCTCCGGCGCGTTGCTGGTGCCCCAGCCGATCCGGTCGATGACCGTGGTGTCGGTGGGCGGCACGCCCGTGGCGCTCGCGGCCAGGTAGAGGGTGCCGCCGGCGCCACCCGGGTTGACGCCGGCGGTGGTGGCCAGGTCGGGCGTGGGCAGCGCCGCGCCCGGGTTCGTGCTCGCGCCGTTACCCGGCAGCTGGACGAGGAAGTGGCCGTGCGCGGCCACCGACCCCGTCAGCGCGAACACCTGCGTGCCGCTCGGCGTGCCGGTGCTCGTCGCGGACCGGTACTGCAGGGTGTCGCCGGCCAGCGAGATCGCGTTCGCGGTGGGGTTGAAGAGCTCGACGAACTTGTTGCTGTACGCGGCTCCGGAAGAGCCGCCGTTGACGTAGACCTCACTGATGACCAGGCCGGTCCCGGCCGTGTCGGCGAGCGCCGGAGCGGCGGTCCCGAGCACGGACAACGACAGTGCAACGGTCCCGATGATTGAACGCCTCATGAGCGCAGGGGACAACGGACCCGACCTCCAATATGCATGACGCGACTCCCGCGAGTGTCAGCCGGCTTACAGACGGTAAGTGGCCGGTCCCGCTCGAGGGAAGACAGACTTCGAATAGGTGATGACACGCTAGAGCACCGTCATCGATATGACGAGATCGACCTCGGTTAACGCGGGCGTGTCACCCCTGATGGCGGGCATTCGGCGGCTTTGGCGAGGACCTGGTCGGCCTTGGCCGATATCAGTGCGTTGGTGGGGATAGCGAGCGGGTCCTCGAGCTGCACCGGGCGGAGTCTCTCGACGTGACGCTCGACGGCTCGACCATCTCGCCGGCGTACGTGCCAGCTTCGACCAGCTCGATCTCAAGGCGCCGATCACGCTGAGTGTGACCGCGGACCCGGCATGGAGAGCTGCCACCCTCGGACGTGTCGGCCGCGCTCGAGGTGGGCGGCGATGACCGAGGACCCCGACGTTTCCGTACGCCGCTTCAAAGCGCTGGCCGCCGGGCTCTGGTCGGTGTCACAACGGGAGCTCGTCGCGCCGTACGTCGCCGCCTACGTCGCGCGAGCCCCGTCGCTGGCCAGGCGCGGATCGGCGTTCGCCGCCGCGGTCGGCCGGGCGTTTCCCGCCCTTCCGCTGACGTCCGAGGAGCTGCGACTGGTACGTGACGCGCTGCGCGACACGGTGCCCACTGTGCTCAGGCGGCATTGGGAAGACGAACTGGACGACCGCACGGCGCGAGCCTGGCCGCGCATGGGTGGCTAGGCTCCGGGGACCTGGCGGGCCTGGTGCATGGCGATGACGGCTGCCATGATCGGTCGCGGGTCGCCGTAGTCACCCGACATGAACGGGTCCGGCTTCACGCTCACGCCGGGAACCACACCGGACATGTTCACCGTGCAGAGCACCGTCGACGGTTCGACGGTTCCGTCGAACACGACCTCGTACGTGTCGTCGCCGACTGCGGTCACTTGTGTCATCCGCGATGGGCTCACCGGAACACCCCTCCTGATACGTATTTCTCGACCCAGGCGCCGTCGACGTCGTATGAACTGCCCTCATTGGGGTCACGGACCGTGAACGAGCCGTTTTCGCCCGGTTCGAGGATAACCATGTGTGCGCGCCCGAACGGCGCCTGCACCTGTGCCGCCATCGGGCCCTCGGACGCCTGGCGTAGGGCCTCGCCGCCGTCCTGGAAGTAGTGACCGGTCCAGGTGCCCTCGCCGTCGTGTTTGTTCAGCTCGTCACGCAGTGCGGACAGGTTCGACCAGTCGCCGAGTTCGGACAGCAGCTCCGCCTGGGTGACCCGCCCGTCGGTGAGCATCTCCCCGGACGCCGACACGCACGATCCGTCGGTCGTCTGCTGGACCGCGCCGCCGTCGCGATGGTTGGTGCCCTCGTCGAACCACGGACCCGAGCCGGCGCCCACTCCGGTCTCACCAGCTGTCAGGTCGCGCTCGGTCTTGGCGGCCGTGTGTTCGGACCGGGCCGCGTTGCGGATGTCCTGCCACGCCGACTGCCGCGACTCGTTCGGATCAGCGAGATTCTCCGAGCGGTTCGACCGCTCGGTCGGCTTCGGCACCTCCGGCGGTTTCGGCGGCGGCTCGGGCGGCCTGGTCTCCTGGACGTTCTCGGCCATCAGCGCACCGCCGACCCGTCGGTCGCCTCGACCGGCACCAGGAAGCGGGTCGGCCAGTGGCAGTTGACGAATTCCTCGCTCAGGACGGTCTCGACCCGTTCAGTCCAGTCCCGCGCCTCGAACGTCGACCCGACCGCCCGCTCCAACGCCCCAGGCGTCCGCACGCCCAGTGCCACGTTCCGGCGTACCGTCGCGTCCGAGGTGTCGGATTCCAGCCACCGGCGCACCGCCGCGGCCTGCATGCCGACCGTTTCGCCGGGGATCTCGCGTCCGTATGCCGAAGCCCATGCGGCGGAGCGCGGATGCCGCGGCCCCGCGTCGTCGACCTTCGCGGCCGCGTCCAGGATGTCGGCGAGCCGCGCCCACCTGTACGGCCGGGCCAGGAACGCCAGTTCCTCGTCCGCGCAGTCGAAGACCCCGTCCAGGTATCCGGTCATCGCGGCGAGCACGTGCTCGGCGACCGACGCCGGGTCGGAGTGCGTGGACAGCACCGACGAGCGCGCCGCCACCGCCTCGTCCACCGCGTGGGACATCGCGCACTCCCGGGACCGGGGCGGCAGGTCGAGGAGTTGCCGGATCCGGTGCGCCCGCAACGCCGGGGTGGGCCAGCCCGTCAGGTGACCGAGCACTGCCAGTTCCGCCCATACCGCCAGCCACGGCTCGTCCTGCAGGTACCGCTGGGCCGTACGCATGTCGCGCAGCGTGCATGCCGAAGCCAGGCAGGACGCCCCGCACGTCCGGCTCCGGCGGCCGATGATCGCGTCGGCGGGGGCGGTCGGGGTGTGCCCACCTCGTTCGCGGGGTGTGCCGTCGGGCATGCGTACCAGAACGGGTTGGTCCATGCCGTCGGCGAACACCGCCGCGACGCCCGGCGGGAGGGTGACCAGGAACTGGGATTGGCGGTCGGTGAGGTTGACGGTGGCGCCGACCGCCTCGCGGTCGTCGGCGGCCGGCAGGCGGTGCATGATCTTGATCGCGGTGTTCTTGATGACGTCCGGGACGAGCTTGCTGGGAATCTGCTCGGCGATGATCAATCCTTCACCGTACGCCCGGATCTCGGCCAGCAGCGCCGCGAACAGCTCCACCGCGTGGGACGCCGGGCCCGCCTTCTCGGTGCGGCGCAACAGCCTGTGCGCCTCCTCGAACACGCTCAAGTGGCGCAAGCCCAGCGCGGCGACCGGATCTCGACGCGTCCGCACGCGCAGGTGTTCGGTGAGCTGGATCAGCAGGCCACCCATCAGGAACGCCTTGTCGCTGTCGTCGCCGACGTCCTCGATCTCGAAGACCACGTTGTGCCGCGTCAGCTCGGTGAGGTCCAGCGGATGGCCGCCCTCGAAGAACCGGCCGGTGGTGCCGAGCCGCAGGCTGGAGAGCCGGACCCTGATGAACCCGCGGACGTTGTCGGTGATCTCCTTGCCGTACCCGATCTGGTCGACCACGAGTTCGGCGGTGCGCTGCAGGTCGCCCAGGGTCGGATAGCGCGGGTGGTGGCCGGGCACCCGGGCCTCGCTGAGCGCCAGATCCCAGCCCAGTTCCTCGTAACAGCGGGTCAGCGCGGCACTGAGGACCTGCGGGAACGGCTCGTCGGCCTCGAACGCGGCGAGGAACAGCGACCTGGTCAGGTCCAGGTGGGTCTGTAACGGGAAGCCGTCGGCCGGGCGCAGCGGGTTGAAGCCGGCCGGTGCCGCCCGCGTGTCTCCGGGCCGGACAGTGATCACCCGCTGGGCGCCGATCCGGTCGGCCATCTGCCGGTACTCGGCCTTGGCCGGCTCGACCACCAGCCACGGCAGGCGCTCGGCGGTGGCGCCCTCGAGGAGGTGCCGGACGGTCTGCGACTTGCCGGCGCCGGTCGCCCCGCAGACGAATGTGTGCCGGTTCAGGCTGGCGCGGGGAATCTCCAGGGGACCGACCGGTGTCTCGGTGCGGTCCAGCACCGTACCCACGGACAGCGCGCCGGGGTCGCGGCCGGCGGTCTCGGGGGTGACGTCGAACTCGGAGCGCATCGCGAACCGCAGGCCGGGCACTTCCTCGACCGGCGTCACCGCGAGCGACGCGAGCAGCGGGGAGCCGGCCAGGACCGGCGAGTCGGGCACCTCCTGGTGGAGGATCTTGTCCAGGTCGCCGGTCAGCCCGGTCGGTGCCAGCGCGTACGGCTGGCGGTCCAGGTCGGCGGACGCGCACAGCAGCCCGGCGACGGCGGCGGCCCCGGCGGGGGAGTCGCCGCCGACCAGCAGATGCACCCGCCACATGCCGGTGGACCGGCCCTGCTGCAGTTCCCGGTGCCGGCGCTGCAGGCGGGCGGCCGCCACCGCCTGCTCCGGCGACTGCGACTTGGACTGCGCCTGGCGTTCCTCGAGCGCGACCTGCCGGGCGATGGTGACGATCTCGTCCGCCGGCACCGGCTCGGCCAGGACGAACCAGGCGAACCCCGCATGCCACACGTGCAGCAGGCACTCGTCGAGGGTGGGCCGCACATCCTCGTCCGCCGGCGCGGAGTCGTCGACCAGCAGCCCGTCGGTCAGCCCGGCCACCCTCGTCCAGCAGGGCACCGCGCGCAGTGTCCCGAGCAGATCCGGGCCGGGATACGGGCGGCCGAGCCCTCCGGGCGGCAGGGAGAGCGGCGTCAGCCCGCGGAGGTCCGGCTCACCGCTGATCCCACCCGCCGCGAAGACCTCGACCGGCCCGGCGGCGGCCCGCCGGTGCCAGCCGAGCAGCAGGGTCGTGCCCGCGTGGTAGGCCGACACGATCGCGGCGAGCCGCTGCCTGCGGCCCACGTCCGTTCCGGGACCCTCGCGCGTGGACGGGGGCCGGCGCGGCAGCTCGAGGACCCGGCTGACCGGGAGCCCCTCGAGCGGCCCGCTCACTGAGGCCCACCCCACGGTCCCTGGTACGGCTGCTGTCGGTACTCGGGCTGGGGCTGGTTGGTCGGCGCGGCGCCCCAGCCCTGGAGGACCGGACCGGCGGCCTGGTGCGCGGTGACCTCGTGGGCGGCCAGCGGTTGCGGCTGGGACACGGTGACCTGGCTGGGCTGCCGGGTCGCCGGGATGACCGCCTCCGTCGGATCGGGCAACGGTTGCAGGTCGACCGGCGTCATCGACACCCGGGGGAGCGTGACGATGCCCGGGTCGACCTCGACGGCCTGCACGACCGAGCCGCGGCCCTCGCCCTTGACCAGGATCATCGCGTACTCGGGAAGATCCTGGAGCACCCGCGGCTCGAGGGCGTACTCGTACACCCGCTGTGCCGACTGGGCGTCGCTCCAGTTCGTACCCTTCGCGACGGACTCGGTCTGGCTCCAGTTCCGGGTCTTGCTCCAGTTGGTGCCACTCTGGCTGGTGAAGTCCAGGCCGCTGCGGCTGGTGCCGGAGGAACCACCCTGGGTCTGCGATTCACCGTACGTGTCGGCGAGCGTGTGCGTGTCGTTGCCGCCCAGCGTGCGGGTGAGCTGGCTGAGCACGAACTTGTGGCCCTTGCCGATGAAGTCCGCCGCCTGCGTCGCCTCCTGGTGGTTGCCGAGCCGCATCAGCGCCACCTCGCCGCCGCCGATGGTGTGCAGCGACTCCTCGCGCAGATGGCCGAAGAGCAGCACCAGCCGGATGCCGCGACGTTCACAGAGAGTGCTGAGCTTCTCGATGGAACGGTGGTGCACCTCGTCCGCGCCGAGGATCACCAGGGAGCCCATTGGCGTGGCCTCGCGCCGCACCTGCCGCGCCAGCCACTGCACCAGCAGGTCCTTGAGTAGCTCGTTCTGGGCGTTGCGGCCGTCGCTGTCGGCGATCAGGCAGGTCAGGTCGGCGCTGCCGGCGCTCGGCTCGGTGCCCATCGCCTCCAGCGGATGCAGGAACGCCTCGATCCGGCGCAGGTGCTGGTGCATCTGCCGGCGGCTCTCGTCCGGTTGCAGGTCGAGCAGCCGGTCACACTCGTCCGGGGTGAGCGCGGCCTGCACCGGGCGGTCGGTGAGCACCCGCAGGGAGGCCACCAGCCGGGCCATGCTGAGGTTGGGCGCGAGCACCCCGCAGACCTCGCGTAGCAGCATCGAGTCCTGGGACCGCTCCGCGCGGCTGGCGCCCTGCGCGTCGCCGTACATCGCCTCCACCAGGCAGTCGACCAGCTCGTTCGGTTCCAGCGCGCCGACCAGGTCGAGCTGGGCGAGCTGCGACGGCAGGCGGCGTTCCCGCACCGTACGGTTGGTCGCGACGGCCAGCTGCATGAGCTCGCCGCAGAGCGCCTCACCGGTGAAGTCGACCAGGGTCATCGGGCCACGGGTGGCGAGCAGCGATCCACCGAAGACGGTCAGCACCGCCTCCCAGCCGTACGTCGTGCCGCCGATGATGTCGATCCGCCGGGTGCCCCCGGTGGGTGCGGCCGCGGACCATTCGCACATGGCGTCGACGATCTGCTGTTGCTGCTGGTCGTGCCACTGACGTCGGCTGTCCCACGCGGCGTACGCCTGGGCGTACTCGTGCTGGGCCTGCCCCTGGGCGTTCTCGATCGCCTTGCGCGCCATCGAGGGCGCCACCCCGGCCAG
The DNA here is from genome assembly GCF_040682215.1 of Actinoplanes sp. NPDC051346. Classification (NCBI taxonomy): domain Bacteria; kingdom Bacillati; phylum Actinomycetota; class Actinomycetes; order Micromonosporales; family Micromonosporaceae; genus Actinoplanes; species Actinoplanes sp. NPDC051346. The sequence goes on from NZ_JBFBAJ010000002.1 coordinate 471,911, forward strand.
CACCGCGCCGCCGACACCCGCGAGGAACGCGACGAAGGCCAGGAAGCTGAACACCGCCCCCGCGCCGCTGCCGGAGTCGCCCATGCTCGCGGCGCCCCCGCAGCAGCTGATCAGCACGGCCAGGCCGAGGCCCACGCCGAGCGAGATCAGGATCCGCTTGGCCATGCCACTCTGGGCCCGCATCAGGCGCTCGTGCAGGTGGGTCGGCACCTGGCTGGGCTGTGGCGGCGGCTCCAGATATCGACGCCGGTATAGATTGCGGTCGTTGAAGATCCACCCGAGGCGTTCACCGGGTGTGGCGAGCTGCGGCAGCGGGCTCGGGTACGGGACGACGTCGGTCATCGCTGCGAATTCTGCCTTTCGGCGCGGGGTACTGACTAGGGGAGAAGTCAACCAACGACCGAACAGATTGGAAAGAGCATGTACGGCTAGAGTGCACCAATCTGGACGGTTGGCGGCTATCGCCTCACCAAACGGTTACGCCGAGGGGGCGTGGGTTCGGCCGCTCCAGCGGGAGGATGGGTCCTATGGAGTGGCTTCTGCTCGTGATCCTGGTCGTCGTGGTGCTGGTGCTCGGTGTGCTCGCGCTGGTGTTCAACGTGGCCAGCGGCACTTGGCGGGTGGCCCGCTCCATCGCCCGGCGGGGACGCGACAAGGAACCCGGGATGCGCCTACCCGCCCCCCGCTGCCTGCGGTGTCGCGGCACCGGCTGGTTGAACCGGGACCCGGAGCGGACCTTCACCTTCACCGGGGACGGCTTCGAGGACAGACACACCCCGGCGACCATGTGCCAGGATTGTGGGGGCACCGGCCTGGCTCGGCAGCGCTGAGCCGCTACCGTGGGGTGAACCCGACGATGTCGGAACAGGACTCGTCATCGACGGACTCCTTGCGGTAGTCCAGTCGAATCCTCGTCGGATGACCGTCTTCGGGATCGACGCTGACCTTCGCCACATCCGCTCCGGCGCTCCTGGCCCGCTGGAAATCCTCGAACAGATCGCCCAGGGTCGGAAAGTGCTCGGGCTTCATTTTCCTGACCGTCATGACGTTCTCGCTGAAAGCGTCGGCACCCCTGGCCTTCTCGACCCTGCCGTTGGCCACCGTCAGCGTGTAACGCCCAGGGGGAAACGCCATGTCGCAGCGAAATTCCACCGTGTACTCGTAGGCCGGCGGCTCATTCCACGCGGCGGGACTCCGGGCCGGGATGGCCCAGGCGGCCAGCGCCAGGAGGCATGCCCCGCCCGCGATCATGAATCGCGAGCGATTCCTCTTCATCACGGGAGGTTCGACGGGCGGCACGCCGCCGCCGTTCCGGCCGTTACCTGGCTCAGCGCTCCGGGCGGCTCCAGCGCATCGACAGGCCGGCGGCCGCCCGCTCGGTGCGGATCTCCATCACCGTGCCGAGCATCGTCGCGCGGTCGAACACGATCGCGGCGTCGTCGAGGCCCCGCGTCACCCGGTCGGACACGAAGACCGGGGTTCCAGGGGGCTGCCGCAGCAGTGCCGCGGTCGCCTTGTCGAGCTGTCCGGGCCGGAGCGTCTCGGTGGCCCGGTGCACCACCACGCCGACCGCCGCGAGGGCGGCGTACAGCGAGCCGGCGCTGACGTCCGCGGCACGCAGCTGGTGCGCGGCCGGCTCCCGGATCCAGGACACCTGGTGCACGGCGGGCCGGCCGGCGACGAGCCGGGTGCGCTCCAGGCGCAGTGCCCGCTCGCCGGCCTCCGCGTCGAGGTGCACGGCCACCCAGGCCGGCAGCCGGCGCTGGGCCTGCCCGAGGATCTCGGTGCTCACCGTCTGACCCTGCGCGCGCAGATCCTCGGCGAACCCTCGCAGGGAGCCGAGCAGGTAGGCCGCCTTCGGCTCGGCGACGAACGTGCCGCGCCCGGGCTGCTGCGACAGCAGCCCGTCGCCCTCCAGCACCTGCAGGGCCTGCCGCAGCGTGGCCAGCGTGACCCCGTATGTCGCGCTGAGCTCCCGTTGCGGCGGCAGCGCGGCGCCCGGCGGGTAGTCCCCGCTGCGGATCTTGGCACTCAGGTCAGCCGCGATCGTGCGGTACTTCGATTCCTGTCGCTGGTTCGTCGCCATCCCGCTCCCGATCAAGTTCCCGGCGTACCGCCGCCAGGTCCCGGCCGACCTCGGCCGGCGTGGCCCCGTCCAGCACCTTACGCATGAGGCTCGACGCCATGACGGCGCCGTCGGCCATCCGCGCCGCCTGGACGGCGTGGGCCGCCGAGGAGACGCCGAACCCGATCAGCACCGGCCGGTCGCTGACCGCGCGTACGGCGGCGGCGAGGGCGGCCGCCGTGTCGGCCAGCGTGTCGCGTTCGCCGGTGGTTCCCATGACGCTGACGGCGTAGACGAACCCCCGGCTACGGTCGCAGATCTCGCGCAGCCGTCCCGGCTCGGTGGACGGCGCCACCAGCAGGATCATCTCGACCCCGGCGGCCTCGGCGGCCTGCGCGAACTCGCCGAGTTCGTCCACCGGGACGTCGGGCACGATCAGCCCACGGATTCCGGCGCCGGCCAGCAGCTCGCAGAAGGCCCGGGCGCCCGCCCGGACCACCAGATTGGCGTACGTCATGGCGATCAGCGGCACCCGGACCCGACCCCGGACGGCGGCGAGGTCGGCGAGGATGCCGGCGACCGTCGTACCGCGCGCCAGCGCCTGGTCGGACGCGCGCTGGATGGTCGCGCCGTCCAGCATCGGGTCGGAGAACGGCAGGCCGATCTCGATCGCGTCGGCGCCGGCTTCCTGGTACGCCAGCAGGTAGTCGGTCCAGTCGGCGGTGACGCCTCCGGTCACGTACGGAACAAGAATGGCCCTTCCATGGTCGCGCGCCGCGCGCAGCGTCGTCTCCACCGGCAGCGCGTCCACGGTTGCGAGAGTCGCCGGGTTGATCGTCATCGGTCCCGCTCCATCAGGGTCGGCATGTCCTTGTCACCACGGCCGGACAGGGTGACCAGCACCCGGGATCCGCGCGGGAGGTCGCCCTCCTCGACGGCCCGGAAGACCCAGGCCAGCGCGTGCGCCGACTCCAGGGCGCACAGAATTCCCTCGGTGCGGGCCAGCCGGTACAGCGCGGCGAGCACCTCGTCGTCGCCGACCTGGACGTATCGGGCCCGCCCCGTCTCACCGAGGTGCGCGTGCTCCGGACCGACACCGGGGTAGTCCAGCCCGGCGGAGATGGAGTGCGCCTCGGCGATCTGCCCGTACTCGTCCTGCAGCACCCGGGAGCGATATCCGTGGACGACGCCGAGCTCGCCGGACGTCATGGCCGCACCGCCGGCGGCCTCCACCCCCACGAGGCGGGCACCGGTGTCGACGAAGCCGGCGAACGTCCCCGCGGCGTTGGAGCCACCGCCGACGCAGGCGACGACGTAGTCCGGGACCGAGGTGTTCAACTCGACGGCGCACTGCGCGCGCGCCTCGTCGCCGATGACCCGCTGAAATTCCCGGACCATCCACGGGTACGGATGCGGACCGATCACCGATCCGACGCAGTAGTACGAGTCGGCGACCGCGCCGACCCAGTGACGCATCGCCTCGTTGCAGGCGTCCTTCAGCGTCCGGCTGCCGGTGCCGACGGGCACCACCTCGGCGCCGAGGGCCTTCATCCGGAACACGTTGAGTTCCTGTCGTTCGATGTCCCGCTCGCCCATGAACACCGTGGCCCGCATGCCGAACAGCGCCGCGGCGGTGGCCGTGGCGACACCGTGCTGGCCGGCCCCGGTCTCGGCGAGCAGCCGGGTGCGACCCATCCGCTGCGCCAGCAGCGCCTGCCCCAGGACGTTGTTGATCTTGTGTGACCCGGTGTGCGCCAGGTCCTCCCGCTTGAGCAGGAGCGTGATGCCCAGTTCGGCGGACAGGTTCCAGGCCGGCGTCAGCGCGGTCGGCCGACCCGCGTAGGCCGTCCGGAACCGGTCGAGCCGCTGGTGGAACCGCGGGTCGGCCCAGGCGTCGCGGAACGCCGCCTCCACTTCCTCGCACGCCGCGATCAGCGACTCCGGCACGAACCTGCCGCCGTGCTGGCCGAACCGCCCGCCGGCGGACGGCTCCGGCATGCCGCCCCGGACCGCGGTGAGCACGCCGCCGTCCGGAAGGGGCCGCGGGATCGACTCCATGGGACCTCCAAAGTTCTAGAACTGTCTGACCAAAGATGTCATACAGTTCCGAGGAAGCCAAGAGCGCGGGATCACACCGGGATGGTCGCTCGGTTCCGCCGCCTGGTGACGAGATATCCGAAGGCGGTGGCGGTGAAGAACATGACGAGGCCGTACACGGCCGCGGGAATCGCCATCTCGGTGCTGTTCAACAGGGTGGGGCTGATCGCGATCGTGATCGCCAGGGTGCTGTTGTGGATGCCGATCTCCATGCCGACGGCGATCGACTCGCGTCGGCCTACCCCGGCCAGCCTCGGCGCGCCGTACCCGATGGCGAGGCTGACCACGTTGAAGATCAGGACCGCGATGCCGACGGCGACGAAGTAGTCCGCGAGGTTCTCGCGCTCCTTGAGCACCGCACCGGCGATGACCGCGACCAGCACCACGACGGACAAGATCTTGACCGGCCGAGCCAGGCGGTCGGCGAACCCCGGGAACCGTGCCCGCAGCGCCATGCCGCCGGCGACCGGCACGAGGACGATCGCGAAGACCTGCACCACCTTGTCGAATTGCAGGCCGATGGGCCCGGCGCCGTCGAGGAAGTACGCGGCCGAGAGGTTCACGATGACCGGCAGCGTGACGACCGCGAGGACCGAGTTGACGGCGGTAAGGGTCACGTTGAGCGCCACGTGCCCGCCGAAGAGGTGGCTGTACAGGTTGGCCGTCGTGCCGCCGGGCGACGCGGCGAGCAGCATCATGCCGACCGCCAGTGCGGGCGGCAGGTCCAATGCGACGACCAGTCCGAAGCAGAACGCGGGCAGCAGCAAGGCCTGGCAGCCGAGCGCGATCAGCGCCGCTCTGGGATATCCCACCACGCGGCGGAAGTCCGCCACGGTGAGGCCCAGCCCGAGGCCGAGCATGATGATGCCGAGCGCGATCGGCAGCCCGACAGCCGTCCATGACGAGTCCATGGCGCAGTATTGTGCCCCGGCGCACAGACGTGAGGGATCCTCATTTCGGCTTTTCCGATCGATGAGGTCGTCCACTCCCACCAGCTCACCTAACCGCCGTCGCGGTACTAGGGTTGGTGAGGGTCCTCGCAGACCCGCGCCGCCGACGACGAGGAATGCGATGACCCGGACCAACGACGACGTCGCCCTGGACGCGGCGCTGGACCCGCTGGTCCTCGCGTTGGACATCGGGTCAACCGCCACCCGCGGCGGCGTGCACGACGCGTCGGGTCGGCGGGTACACGGCCTGCAACGCAAGGTGCCGCACGCCTTCACGGTCGCGCCCGACGGCACCTCGGTCATCGACCCCGATCAGGTGACCGCGGAGGTCGAGCAGATCCTCGACGCGGTGGCCGGCGACCCACGACTGGGGACCCGCGTCGCCGGCGTCGCGATGGACACCTTCGCCGCGTCGCTGATCGCGGTCGACGCGGCCGGCCGGGCGCTCACCCCGTGCCTGACCTACGCCGACTCCCGCAGCGCCGGCGCGGTCGCGGCCCTGCGGGAGGAGCTCGACGAGCACGCGGTGCAGCAGCGCACCGGCACCCGCCTGCATACCAGCTACCACGCCCCGCGCCTGCGCTGGCTCGCGGCCGTGCAGCCCCGCGTCGTCGCTCAGGCCGCGGCGTGGTGGTCACTGGGCGAATACATTCTGGCCCGGTTGATCGGGCACCCGCTCGCCGGAACATCCACGGTGGCATGGACCGGCCTGCTCGACCGTCGCACCGGCGGGCTCGACGCCGAGCTGCTCGCCGCCGCGGGCATCGGCCCCGAGCAGCTCTCCCCGCCGCGAGACCTGACAGAGCCGGCGCCTTCCGCGGCCCTGCCGCGCTGGCCCGCCCTCGCCCGGGCCGTCTGGTTCCCTGTCATCACCGACGGCTTCGCCAGCAACATCGGGTCCGGAGCGACCGACGCCACGGTGCTCACCGCGGCGACAGCCACCAGCGGTGCGCTGCGGGTGCTGCTCGACGGCCCCGCCGACCCCCTGCCGTTCGGATTGTGGAACTACCGTGTCGACTCGGGACGCACGCTGCTCGGCGGGGCGATCAACGACGTCGGTCGCGCCGTCAGCTGGGCGCAGAGCACGTTGCGCCTCAGCCCCGCACTCGCGGCCGTCCTCACCGCGCCGCCGAGCGACGCCACGCCGCTCGTGCTGCCGTACCTCACCGGCGAACGCGCGCCCGGCTGGGTCGGCGGGGCACGCGCCGTGCTCGGCGGGGTGTCCGCGGCCACCGACGCCGACACCCTGTTCCGCGGCATCGTCGAGGGCGTGGCCATGACCTACGCGCGCGTCGCCGACGAACTGCACCCGGCCGCCCCCCGGGTCCTGGAGGTCGCGGCGGCGGGCCGGGTCAGCAACGACCAGCCCGAGTGGCTCCAGGTCCTGGCGGACGTGCTCGGCCGCCCCGTCACGCACGTGACCCGGCCACGCGCCACACAGCGCGGCACGGCGCTGCTCGCGCTCGACGTGCTGGCACCGGACGTCCCGCGCGCGCCCCGGGCGACCGGGTCCACATACGAGCCCCGGCCCGCGCACGTCGGGCACTACGCGCAACGACGCGCGCGGTTCGCCGAGGTGTACGACGCGCTCCTGCGCGCCTGACGGATCCCGATCAGGCGTCCCACCATGTCCGGCGGGCGGCGACAACCGTACGGTGGGTCGCGTCGGCGGCGAGTCCGCACCTGACCGGCGGTAGTTTGCCGTTGCTCACCCACGGGTTCCCGTGCCTGGTGCAGATCGACATCAAGTCCTTGCGGAAGACGTCGTTCACCCGCTTGAAGCTCGCCTCCGAGGTGTCGAGCCTGAGGTTCCTCGGCCCGAAACTCTTGTTGCCGAAGTCGTGCCGGATACAGGCGGGCTCGAAGATCTTGTCCAGCTCGCCCCCGGTGGGACCGGAACAGCCGTCGGTCCTCCACTGGATGGTGTCCGACTTGTCGACTCCGCGCTGCACGGCCATGAATTCGTCCAGGGTCATCGCCTGCAGTGTCCGCGCCTCGGCCCGCCGATCGGCGGCGGACAACTCCCGGACCCGGGTGGCGCGGCCGTCCCACACGATCGAGCCGCCGACGAAGAAGGAGGCCTTGCCGCCGGCCCAGTCGCCGGACCCGTTCACCTCGTCGGTCAGCGGCATGCCGAGTCTTCCCTCGGCGAAGTTGTTCGCGGCGTAGACGCGGTGGATCTCGCCGTGCACCTCGTGCGCGCCGGTGGCACCGGAGAAGTAGATGGAACCGTTGGCGAACCGGCTGCCCCAGTGGCCGTTGGAGAAGAACTCGCCACCGACGGGCATGCCCAGCAGACCCCGTTCGGCGGCCATCGAGAACCACTTGTCGCGGATCGCGCCGCGTACGTCCCGGGCGCCGGTCCGTGCCGACCAGTAGATCGAGCCGGACGTGAAGTGCTGGCCGAGACCACCGTTGAGCACCCCGAACTCGCCGCTGGTCGGCTGCCCCAGCGGACCGCCCGGCCCGCCGAGCGCCCGGTAGCGGGCCCGGATGTCGTGGCAGACGGCCCGGCCGGAAAACGACTCGCAGCCGGAGTCGCCGTTGCCGTGGTAGCGGGCGGTGCCGTACGCGTACACCTGGCCGGTGCTGGACAGGGCGACAACGCCGCGCCCGTCGGCGGTCAGGTCGAGGGCGATCATCTCGCCGGAGAAGTTTCGCGGGTTGGACTGGGCGGTGGCGGTGCCGTAGGCGTAGAACTGTCCCGCCGAGCTCAGCGCCATTGCGCCCCGGCCGTCGGCGGTGATCGACAGTCCGACGACGCGTCCGGTGAACCCGGACGGGTTGGGCTGCGCCTTCGCGGTGCCGTAGGCGTAGAACTGCCCGGTCGAACTGACCGCCATCGTGCCCTGCCCGTCGGCGGTCAGCGCCACGTCGACGATCTCGCCGCTGAACCCGGACGGGTTGGGCTGTGCTTTCGCCGTGCCGTACGCGTAGAACTGTCCCGCCGAGCTCACCGCCATCGCGCCGCGACCATCCGCGGTGAGCGCGACGCCGGCGATCCGGCCGCTGAACCCGGATGGGTTGCGCTGGGGCGTCGCCGTGCCGGAGGCGTAGAACTGCCCGGTGGAGCTGACCGCCAGCGCGCCTCTGCCGTCGGCGGTGAGCGCCACGTCGACGATGTCGCCGGCGAACCCGGCCGGGTTGCGGACCGCGGCGGCGCCGCCGAAGGCGTACATCTCGCCGCGGGCCGAACTGAGCAGGTAACCGTCTCCGCCGGAGCGGACGTCGATGCCGGTGAAGACCCGGGTCGCGGCCGCGTCGGCGTCCGGGACCAGCGGCGGCGCGACCGCGGCGATCACCGCGGCGGCGAGCACCCCGCCGGTGATCACCCGCCGCCGGGGAATGTGGGGAGATTTAGTCACGCGAATGCCTTTCCGATACTGATAATTGCGGCCGAAACGAACGTATCCGCCCGCGCCGCCGCGGCAGTATCGGGAAATTGCCATTCGATCCCGAACGAATTAATGAGAATCGTCAGGATCTCCGGCCCGGCATTCGGCGTCCCCTGGGCCGTTCAGCCGAAGGCGCGCGGCAGCCCGATCACGACAGGGCCTTGCGCACCGCGGCGACGATCCGCTCCTCGTCGGCCTCGGTGGTCCGCCAGTTGCTGAAGGCCAGGCGGAGCCCGGGCGTTCCGGCGTACACGGTGGGCGTCGCGAACGCCTCGCCGGTCTCGGTGAGCGCGCGGACCACCGTGTCCGGGTCGTCCGGGACCGCCAGGCAGACGACGTTGAGCCGGACCGGGGCGAGCAGACGCACCCCGGGCAGCTCCGCGAGGCGCGCGCCGACCCGCTGTGCCGAGGCGACGTTGCGCTCCACGATGTCGCGGTGCCCCGCCCGGCCGTACGCGGCGAGGGAGAACCAGGCGGCCAGCGCCCGCAGCCGCCGGGAGTTCTCCGGGGTCAGGTGGACGAAGTCCGGCTGCTCGGTGATCGGGCCGAGGTACGCGGCCGCGTTGCCGAACACCCTGGCCTGCAGGTCCGGCCGGCGGGTGAACTGCACCGCCGAGTCGTACGGCACGTTGAGCCACTTGTGCAGGTCGACGCAGACGGAGTCGGCCTCGACGAGCCCGTCCAGCAGCGGCGCGTACGTGGGGCTGAGCGCGGCGAACGCGCCGAATGCCGCGTCCACGTGCAGCCAGAACGGGAATTCCTCGCGCAGCGCGGCGATCGCCCGCAGGTCGTCGTAGTCGACGGTGTTGACCGTGCCGGCGTTGGCAACCACGATGGCCGGCCGGCCCCGGCGGGCGGCCAGTTCGGCGCGAAGCGCCGCCACGTCGACCGCCTCCCGGTCGGGGAGGACGGGCAGCTGGCGCACCGCCTCGCGACCCAGGCCCAGCATGGACAGCGCCTTGTAGATGCTGGAGTGCGGCGAGCCGGACAGCACCTCGACCGGCCCCAGCGCGTGCACGCCTTGCCGGCCCACGTCCACGCCGAGCTGGTCGCCGAGCCATTCGCGGCCGATCGCCAGGCCCACGAGGTTGGACATGGTCGCTCCGGTGAGGAACGCTCCGGAATGGCGGGCGGGCAGGCCGAACAGCTCCCGCAGCCAGTGCAGCGTCTCGTGCTCCAGAGCGCTGGCCGCGGAGCCGATCTCCGAGCTGGCGTTCTGGTCGAAGACGCTGGTCAGCCAGTCGCCGGCGAGGGCGGCCGGGGTGGTGCCGCCGGTGACGAACCCCAGGTATCGGGGGCCGGCGCTGCCGGAGAGCCCGGGCGCCCAGCGCCGCGCGAACGTGGTCAGCGCCCCGGCCAGCCCGGCGCCCTCCGCGGGCAGCGGTTCGGCGGTGCGCGGCGTGGGCGGGTGGGCCGCCGGGCGGTCGTCCAGGCCGTCGAGTACGTCGGCGGCGTACCTCTGGGTGGACTCCAGGAGCTCCGGTAGCGCCGCGAGGTCGGCGGCGAGTCGAGGATTCATGAGCCCACGCTAGGACTCGCGATGCGACTCCTCATGATCCAATTCCGAGGTCTTGGCCTCGCCGACGATGGTGGCGAAGGCAGCGTCCAGGACCCGGTCGGGAAGGACGCGCGCCAGCACGCTCGTGAGTCGCGAATCGAAGCCCACGCGGTAGCGGGACTTCGGCCGCCGGGCGGTCATCGCGTGCGCGACGGCGTCGGCGAACCGTTCCGGCCGGGTGGCGCTCGCCCTGGCCCGCCGATCGTTGCCTTCCAGGAACCGCAGGAAGGAAGCGCGATACAGCTCGGCGACCTCCACCGGTGCCCCGTCGAGGGTGCGGTGTCCCACCTCGGACACCTTTTCCCAGATCGGCGTCCTGATCGCGCCCGGCTGCACGATGGAGACGGCGACGTCGAAGGGCCGCAGTTCACGCCGGAGGGCGTCGCTGTAGCCCTCCTTGGCGAACTGCGACGCGGCATAGGCGCCCAGGTACGGACTGGCGATCCGGCCGAGACCGGAGCTGACGTTCACGATCCGCCCGTGTGCCGTGCGCAGCAGGGGCAGGCTGGCCTGGATCACCGCGTGGTGGCCGATCAGGTTGGTGTCCAGCTGGTGGCGCAGCTGAGCGGGAGACACGCATTCCAGCGGTGCCGAGACGCAGATGCCGGCGTTATTGACCAGTCCCCACAGGCCACGGTCGCCGACCTGCGCCGACACCAGCGCCGTGGCCCGCGCGACGGACTCCTCGCTGGTCACGTCGAGCATGATGGTGCGCAGCCGGGGCGACGACGCGGCCCGCAGCGCCTCGGCGTCGGCAGACCGGCGGACGCCGGCGAAGACGCGGAAGCCGAGATCGTCCAGGTGGCGGGCGCACGCGCGGCCCAGCCCGGTGGACGCACCCGACACGAGGACCGTGCGGCCTTCTCCGACGAGTTGCTCAGACAACGGTGGTCCTTTCTCGGTGCGGGTCCTCCGCCACGGCGGACAACAGTGTGGTGACGCACGCGTCGGCGAGTCGTTCCGCGCGGGCACGGGGCACGATGCCGTCGACGTACGTGAAGTTCCAGAACAGGTGGTCGTGGGTGGTGTTCACGGTGGCCACGAAGTAGCCGGAGACGGAGATGCCGGCGACGAACTGCGCGCCGGACAGGTGCCACGGGCCGATCTCGTCGGGGAACCGGTGGCGACCGAGGTTGGACAGGCACAGATTGCCCGGCCCCCGCCGCTCCACCCGGCGCACGAACGGGTCGCTCGCCGCCAGGTCGGTCGGGCCCGCCCAGCGCAGCAGACTGATCATGGAGAGGTGCTCGCCGCGCCGCCGCCGGCGGGCGAGATCGCCGGTGACGGCGCGGGCCGCGGGCCACAGCGGTGTGCCCGGCTGGTGGGGGACGAACGAACCGACCGTCGCCACGTACGCGCCAACCTCGTCCGGTGACACCGGTGGGTCCAGCTCCGGTCGGAAGTCGACGGGCGAACCGACGACGACATGACCGCCCGAGCCGATGCCGGCGTCCTCGGCGACAGCGGTCGCCATCGCCGCGGCGAGCGCCCCGTGCACGGTCGAGCCCTCCCGCCGGCACGCGTCGACGAGCGCGTCGACCTGAGCGGCGGACAGCGACCGGTGGATGAACCCGGTGCGCCGGCGGTCGAACGGCACCGCCGCGCTGGCCGCGATCCGCCGGGGTCGCCATCGCAGCCTCGCGATCTGGTCACGCAGCTGGGCGCGGACGACGGCGAGGGCGCCCTTCGTGCCGCGGTGACGACGCGGGAACAGGTCTTCCGGGGCGGGCAGGCTCCGGGCGCGGGACGGTTCGCCGGCACCCGACCGGCACCCGTCGGCGATCCGGATCCACTGCTGGAGCAGCGAGAGCGCGGTGGTGCCGTCGGCGACGCAGTGCGAGACGGTCAGGATGAGGTCGTGGACGTCGTCGCCGACGGTGACGACGACGGCGCGCAGAAGCGGCCCGGCGCGCCAGTCGAGCCGATCGACCAGTTCCCGGTCGTTGATCTCCCGCTGCCACCGCGTCTCCGCGTCCGCGTCCGTCGCCGTGACCTGCCGCAGCGCGATCGCGGTGGTGCACGGCACGAAGGCCGCCGCCCGGCCGGCCTCGTCGGCGATCGCGACCCGCAGCAGCGGGTGGCGGGCCTGTAGCCCGGCGAGCGAGCGTCGGGCCAGCTCCGGCGGGAACCGTCCGCGCAGTCGGACCCGGGCGATCACGTGGAGCGGCGAGAGCTGGTCGGCGATCCAGTACCACCGTTCGAGCGGGCTCAGCGGCCGCCGGCTCATGGCATCGCCGCGGGGTACGTCAGGACGGACTCGTTCTGCCGGTACAGCACGGAGGCGGGCACCCACCGGAAGTACGCGTCCCGTAACCGCCTCGGCAGGGGACTTTCGAGCTGCTCGATCAGGCTGAGCTGGCGTGACGTCCGCACCATCCGCCGGGTCCGGGCCCGGCGGCGGCTCTCGTAGGTGCGGAGGGCCTGTGGCAGGTCGGTGGCCCCGGCGAGGCTGCCGGCCAGCACGACAGCATCCTCCATCGCGGTGCCCGCGCCCTGGCCGAGGCTGGTCAGCATGGGGTGTGCCGCGTCGCCGAGCAGGGTGACCGGACCGGTTCCCCACTTCTCGAGGAAGGGCCGGTCCCGCGCGGGGACGCTGACGATCGCCTCGGCCGGGGTGACCCGGATGGCCTCGCGCACCTCGTCGGCCCAGCCGGCGTACGCCCGCGCGATCCTGTCCTTGCCGCCGCACCAATCGCGGGCCGCCGCGGCCCGCATGTTCTTCGTGCCCCACCAGTAGACCCGCCCGTGGCCGATGTCGATCAGCCCGAACCGCTGCCCCGCCCCCCAGTAGTGGTGGACCGCGCCGTCGGGGAGCCGCTCGTGGCGCAGGGGTGCGACCGCCAGCCAGCACACGTATCCCGGCTCGTGGGGCCGGGCGGGACCGGCGATCTGGCGGCGGATCACCGAGTGGAATCCGTCGGCGCCGATGAGCACGTCGCCGTGTGCCTCGCCGCCGTCCGCGAACCCGACGCGGACGCCGTCCGGGGTGGCCTCGAAGCCGGTCACGGTGGCACCCAGCTCGATCGGATGCCCGTCGAGGCGGTCGAGCAGGGCCTGCTGCAGTTCGGCGCGGCCGATGTTGACGCTCGGCGCGCCGAGCCGGTCGCCGATCTCCTTCAGCGGCAGCGTCCGGATGGGACGGCCGTCATGGGTCAGGAACTGGAAGGTCTCGATGGCCCGTCCGCGCTTGTCGAGATGCAGGTCGATGCCGAGCGTGCCCAGGGCGGACACCGCGTTGCTCATGATCGACAACGCGGTGCCGGCCGGGCGGAGCTCTGCCGCCCGCTCATAGATCGCCACGTCGATGCCGACCTGACGCAGGGCGACGGCCGCCGTCAACCCGCCGATCCCGGCGCCGACGACGATCACCCGGGGCCGCCGGCCCCGCCTCATCGCGCGCTCCGCTGGGCGCGGGTCAGCTCGTGGATCCGCCGGGCGACCGTGGTGATGTGCGGCGGCTCCATCATCCGCAGGTGGTCTCCGGGCACGTCCACGACGTCGACGCGACCGTTCGTCCAGGTGGACCAGCCGTTCGTCGGGTTCTGGTGCATGCTGCCGACCGCGTGGTGCGCGGGCGCGAGCACGTCCGGCAGCGGTCCGCTGGCCCGCAGCAGCGTGAGGTCCTGGTCGACCGGTTCCGGCCGATAGTCGAGCAGTGCCCGCCAGTTGGCCTCGAACACGCCGAACAGGCGACGAACGTGGGCCGGCGAGCATTCGGCGGGCAGGACACCCGCGTCGACCGCGTGCCGCAGGATGGCGTCGAACGCCTCGTCGTCGTCGAGTCCCCGGGGAAGGGTCGCCGCGGCGGCGGCGCCACCGCGTTCGAGCCACAGCAGCTCCCAGAGGAACCACTCGAACAGCAGGTCCCGGTTCACCGAGGGATACCCGTCCACGGTCGGGATGATCGTGTCGAGCAGCAGGAGGTTGTCCACCTCGGCGTTCGAGGCCCGCAGCTGGCGGGCCATCTCGAACGCGACGAACCCGCCGAACGACCACCCGCCGATGCTGTAGGGGCCGTCCGGTTGCACCCGCCGGATCGCCTCCAGATAGCTGCGTGCGAGGTCGGACAGGTCGCGCAGCGGCTCGGTCCCCGGCTCCGTTCCCGCCGCCTGCAACGCGTACACCGGCTGGTCCGCGGGCAGCGCTTGAGCCAGCCGTACGTAGCACAGCACGTTGCCGCCGATGGGGTGGACCAGGAAGAGCGGTGGCCGGCCGCCCTCGGTCCGGATCGGTACGAGGGGGTCGAAGGCCGCGGGCGTGCCACCGCGAAGCCTGCCGGCCAGCTCGGCGACGGTCGGGGTTCGCACGAACGCCGACAGGGGAACGTTCAGGCCGTAGCGCTTCTCGATCATCACGACGACCCGCATGGCGCTCAGCGACGTACCACCGAGGGCGAAGAAGTCGTCGTGCGCGCCCGGCGTGGGCACCCGGAGCAGCTCGGCGACCAGGTCGGCCACGACGCGCTCGTATTCGTCACGGGGTGGCATGCGCCGCACCCCGACGGACACCGGTGCCAGCGGGACCTCCCGCAGCCGCGCGTCGTCCCGCTTGCCGCTCGGGGTGCGTGGCAGCCGGGGCAGCCAGGCGAACCGCGCCGGAACCAGGTGTTCGGGCAACGACGCGCGCAGCTGCCGTCGCACCTCCTCCACGTCGACCCGCGACTCGTCGCCCACCAGGAACGCGGCCAGATAGGCCTCGGTGTCCCGGCGTCGGGCCACCACGGCCACCTCCCGGATGCTCCGGTGGTGTGCGGCGAGCCCGAGGATGGCCAGCTCCACCTCGGCGGGTTCCACCCGGAAGCCGCGCACCTTCACCTGGGTGTCGACCCGTTCGAGGCAGACGATGTCACCGCCCGGCAGCCGGCGGCCGAGGTCTCCGGTGCGGTACAGGCGGCCGCTGGGGTGCGCGATGAAGCGTTCCCGGGTCAGGTCCGGCCGGCCCTCGTAGCCCTGGGCGAGGCAGGCGCCGCCCACGTAGATCTCTCCCCGGGCCCCCTCGGGCACCGGCCGCAGGCGTGCGTCGAGAAGATGCACCTCGGCGCCGTCGATGGCCCGCCCGATCGGCGGCAGTGCCGGGAAACCGTCCGGATCACCGCTCAGCTCACACGCGGTCACGACGTGCGTCTCGGTCGGGCCGTACTGGTTCTCCAGCAGCGAGCCCCGCAGCGCGCGGCACAAGCGCCGGATGTCGGCGGTGACCCGTAGCTGCTCACCGGAGGAGATCAGCACCCGCAACTTCCGCGGGTGGATGTCCAGGGCCTGCGCGGTCTCGGCGAGCTGTTGGAGAGCGACGTACGGCAGGAAGACCCGTTCGACGCCCTCGCGGTCGAGCAGGCGCAGCAGCGAGGCCATGTCACGCCGCTCGTCCTCGTGGACCAGCCGCAGGATCCCACCGCCGCACAGGGTGGAGAAGATCTCCTGGAAGGAGACGTCGAAGCTCAGCGGCGCGAACTGCAGCGTGGTCCCGCCGGGAGCGCCGCTGGCCCGGCGGTTCTGCCAGGCGACCAGGTTGGCCAGCGCCCGGTGCGGCATCGCCACGCCCTTCGGCTCGCCGGTGGAGCCGGAGGTGAACAGGACGTACGCGACGCTGTCCGGGTCGATCGCCGCCGCCGCGAACCGTTCGTCGGCGGTGTCAGCCGCGGCCGCCGCCCCGGCGCTCAGCAGCGGGTCCGGGTCGTCGGAGTCGCTCAGCAGCAGGTCCGGGTCGTCGAAGTCGCGCAGCAGCAGGTCCGGGTCGTTGAAGTCGCTCAGCAGCAGGTCCGGGTCGTCGAAGAGGTGGGCGTGCCGCGGGTGCGCGATGATCCGGAACGGGCGGGTCACGCCGACCATGGCGGCGATGCGCCGCAGCGGGTAGCTGACGTCGAGCGGGACGCAGGCGGCGCCCGCCTTCGCGATGCCGAGGACGGTGGCGATCATCTCCGGCGAGCGGTCCATCGCGATGCCGACCCGTGCGCCCGGGAGCGCCCCGAGCGCGAGGAGCCGCCGCGCCACCCGGTTCGCGGCAGCGTCCAACTCCTCGTAGGACCACTGCCGGGCGGGCGACCCGAACGACAGAGCGACCGCGTGGGGGTTCCGCAGCGCCTGGTGTTCGAACCAGCGCACCACGTCGGTGCCGCCGACGCTGAGGAACGCGAAGTCCGCGGTCTCGCGCGGGCGATCGACGATCCGACGCAGGATCCGCAGGTAGTGACGTCCGAACAGGTCGGCCAGCGCGGCGGTGACGGTACGGCCGTCGCCGTCGACGCGCAGCTCCAAACGCCCGTCCCGAGGATCGGTGATCGCGTTGACCAGCAGCGCGAAGTTGGTACGTTCCCAGATCTCGAAGTCGCACAGCTCGACGCCCGCCGTCGCCAACAGCGGCGTGAGCTGATGGAAGTTGACGTAGTTGAAGGCGGTCCGCACCTCCACGCCGTGGTCGGCCTGAATGGCGCTGAGGGGATACCGCCGGTACGGGTAGCCGTCCCGCTCCTGGTCGAACACCGCGCGCACCGTGTCGAGCCAGCCGCGTGGCGTCGGGTCGAGCCGGACCGGCACGGTGTTCAGGAACAGCCCGGCGAGCCGATCGGCGTCCGGCTGCTCGGTCCGCCCGTGGGTGACCAAGCCGGTGACGACATCCTCGCCGCCGGTCAGCAGCCGCAACGTGAGGCAGTGCGCCGCCAGCAGCACCGACTTGACGGCCAGCGCGTGGTCGTGGGCGAAGCGGTGGACCGCCCGGTGGAGCCGGTCCGGCAGCGGGACGCGACGGGTGACGGGCGCGCCGTCGCCGGGCGGTTCGTACGGTCGGAAGCTTTCCAGCGCGGCGGGTGCGGCGCCGTGCAGCCGGTCCTCCCAGTACCGCCGGGTCGTCTCGTCGGACAGCGCGTTCCGCTCGGCCCGCACGTAGGCGACCGGCGACGCGGTGAGGGCCGCGGCGACCGGCTCGACGTTCCTCCCGAGCGCGTGCAGATAGTCCCGCACCAGCTCACCGATCAGGTTCGCCACGCTCCAGCCGTCCAGGATCGCGTGGTGAAAGCTGAACACGAGGTCGAGGCGGCCGGGCCGGACGTGCGCCCGGAGCAGGTGCAGCTCGGGTGACTCGAAGGCGTACCTGTGGTGGCGACGTGCGGCGATGTGCTCCCGGACCACGGCCTCCGCCGCGGTCTCGGTGTGTGAGCGCAGGTCGACGACGTCCACCGTCCTTCCCGGGTCGCGGTGCACGACCTGTAACGGCTCGGAGAAGTCGGCCAGGTGCAACGACGAGCGGAGAACGGGATGGCGGGCCACCAGGCCCGCGCGGGCCCGCCGGAAGGCGGCCTCGTCCCAGGCGAGCTTGAGCGTGTAGCGGAAGACGTCGTGGTAGAGGTCCGAGTCGTCGTGCCCGCGGCTGTGGAAGAGCATCCCGAGTTGGAGCCGGGTCATCGGGTAGGCGTCTTGCGCCGCTGCCAGGCGAGCCCGATCGACGCCCGCGACCAGCGCGAAGGCGGGCCCGGGCCCGCCGGCGTCCGGCGCGGTCGTGGTGACGCGCGTGGCCAGCTCCGCGACGGTGGGGTGGGTGATGAGGTCGGTCAGCGCGAAGTGCAGCCCGTGGCCGGCGGCCCTGGCGCGGATGCGGAGCATGAGGATCGAGTCGCCGCCGAGGCCGAAGTAGTTGTCGTGGACGCCGACATCGGTCGTCTCGAGCACGTCGCGCCAGATCGCGGCGAGGGTGGCCTCCACCTCGTTGCGCGGCCGGGTCCCAGGTGCGGCCTCGGCGAGCGACGGTGCCGGCAGGGCGCGCCGGTCGGCCTTCCCGTTCGGCGTCAGCGGGACGCTGTCGATCCGTACGAAGTATGCCGGGATCATGAATTCCGGCAGTGTGGTCGTCAGGTGGGCGCGCAGCAGCACCGGATCGATCTCGTCGGCGGCGACGTAGTACCCGACGAGGTGGAGGCCGCGGACCGCCGTGTGCCGGTCGACGACCACCGCGCCGGCCACCCCGGGCGCTCGCGACAGGGCGTTGCGTACCTCGCCGAGCTCGACCCGGTTACCGCGGATCTTCACCTGGTCGTCGACGCGCCCCAGATATTCGAGGGTTCCGTCGGCGAGCCACCGGGCGAGGTCGCCCGTGCGATACATCCGCTCGCCCGGGTGGAACGGGTCGTCGACGAACTTCTCCCGGGTGAGCTCCGGCCTGTCGAGATATCCGCGGGCCAGCCCGGCGCCGGCTATGCACAGCTCCCCGACGACGCCCACCGGCTGCGGCTGGTCGTCGAGGTCGAGCACGTAGAGCCGGTGGTTGTCGATCGGCCTGCCGATCGGCACCCGGCGCACCGGCCGGGTCGCGTCCGCCGGGCAGTCGAAAAAGGAGACGTCGACGGTCGCCTCGGTCGGGCCGTAGAGGTTCACCAGCCGCGGCGCCCCGGCGGTGGCGAACACCCGGTTGTACCGCTCGACCAGCGTCGCCGGTAGCGCTTCGCCGCTGCAGAAGACATAGCGCAGCGACGCGGCCTCCGCCCGCCGCTCGGGCGCGCTCTCCAGAAGATCAAGAAACGGACCGAACATCGACGGTACGAAGTGGAGCACGGTCACGCCGTGCTCGGCGACGGCGCGCAGGATCCGGCCCGGTTCCTTCTCGGCGCCCGGTGGCAGCAGGGCTACCCGGGCTCCCTCGACCGCCCACCAGAACAGTTCCCAGACCGACACGTCGAACGAGCTCGGTGTCTTCTGCAGCACGACGTCCTCGGCGCCGATCGGGTAGCGCTTCCGCATCCAGGCCAGGCGGTTCACCACCGAGTGGTGCTCGATCATGACGCCCTTGGGCCGCCCGGTCGAGCCGGAGGTGTAGATCACGTAGGCGAGGCTGTGCGGCGACGCGGCCTCGGCGAGCCGCGCCACCGGCCCCGCGTCCGGGCGCAGGGCGGGGTCGTGCGCGGTCAGGACCGCCTTGGCCCCGCTGTCGGCCAGCAGGAACTCTTTCCGGTCGCTCGGATAGCCCGGATCGATCGGCACATACGCCCCGCCCGCCTTCAGGACGCCCAGAAGCGCGACGATCAGGTCGGGGCCGCGCTCGATCTGGACGGCGACCCGGTCGTCCGGCCCCACGCCGCGTCCCCGCAGCGCATGCGCGACGGTGGTGGCGCGCGCATCGAGATCGGCGTAGGTGAGACCGCCGCCCGTCCCGTTTCCGACGACGGCGACGCGGTCCGGTGTCCGGGCGGCCTGCTCGGCGATCAGCGCGTGGAGGGTCACGTCCGCCCGGTACGGCGCCCGCGTGTCGTTGTTACGCCGGACGATGTCGTGGAATTCCTCGCCGGAAATCATCGTCAGGTCGCGTACGGGCGCCAGCGGGTCGTGGATCGCCCGCCGCATCAGTGTTTCCAGGTGCCGGGCCACGGACGCGATGGTGAAATCCTCATCGAACACGTCGAGCGCGTAGTCCAGGTCGATCCTGATCGCGTCGCTGTCGTCGTAGTCCCTGATATACACCGTCAGCACGTCCTGGTCGTGCCCGTGCGGCAGCTGGGACCGTTCCACCGACAATCCGGGAACCTCATCGGAGGCGGACAGCCGGAGATAGGAAACGGTGACGTCGAACAGGCGACGGGGTCCTTCCGCCGTTGACGGCAATGCGCGGAGAACGTCGCCGAGCGACAGTCGCTCGTGGCGTTTGGTGGCGATCGTCGCTGCGGAGATCTGCGTCGCGATATCGGAGGTCGACATGGCGCCCCGCACCGCCACCCGAAGCGGAAGCATGTTCGCGAAATAGCCGACGGTTCGCTTTTCCCGGATGTTGTGCCGGTTGAGATGGGGGATGCCGAGCACCACCTCGTCCGTGCGGTGCACCCGGGCCAGATAGGTGGCCAGCGCCGCGGTGAGAAAGGGGAACACGGACATCTGCCGGTGGCGGATGCGGTCGACCAGCTCCCGTTCGATTCCGAACGTGTGGCGGCCGCTGCGCCGGGTGCCGTCCCCCTCGGCGGCCGGGGTCCTGGCCGGGAACAGCGCGGGACGGACATCCGCGAGGGTGCGCTCGTAGAACGTCCGGTCCCGCTCCCACCGCTGCGATCCCTGGTAGCGCGCGTGTTCCTCGACGTGTGCGAGGTAGGAGCCGGCCGTGATCTCCAGGGCTCGGCCCGTGGTCGTGGCGTGCGCGTAGTCGGCGAGGATCTGCCGTACGAGCTGGTCGACGCCCCAGCCGTCGATGATGATGTGGTGCACCGTCCCGTACAGGTGGGTGACCGAGTCGCTCTCGAGGATCAGGGCCGTCTCGTAGAGCCGCCGGCCGGTGAGATCGACCGGGCGGCGGGCCGCGCGCTCCATCCAGGACCGGCACGCGGCCGCGGGATCCGGCGCGGCGGAGAAGTCGTGGATGTCGATCCGGGCAGGTTCGGGTTGGCGCCACTGGACGGGGGTGCCGTCGCGTTCACCGAACCGGAGTGTGAACGCGTCATTGCGTTCAATGCCTCGTTCGCAACACTCTTTGAGCACCGCGAGGTCCACGTTCCCCGCGAGTCGAGCGGTCGCCGTGACATTGAAGCGGGGGAGCCCCGGAAATCGCGCACTCGCGGCCCAGACGTCGCGTTGGTAGGCGGTCAGCGGAATCAACGAATCGGCGATCATGACATCCTCGCAGATGGTGAGCCGGTCAACATCGGTAGGTTCACAAGCGCGAAACGCGACATTCACACATTCGGCACGGGGCGCTGATGCTTGCAATGTGGACGACCCTATGCGCGGCTCGGCAGCGGTGGGAACCCCTGCCATTCATTGATTCCGGTGACAGATCCAACATCCGCTCCGGGTGGCTACCGGAGGAGATTTCACGTAGCGTCTCGCCGGTCCAAAGCGGAGAGCTGTCGGTAAAGTCAGTTCGAGGCTCGGTGGTGGTGGGCCAGGGCGGTGAGCGCGACGTGCAGGCCGGCCGTCGGCAGCGACGCGTCCGGATCCTGGAACCAGCGGGCGATCGAGGCGCCGCCCGCCACGCTGAGCAGGAATCGCGCGAGCTCCTCGGCCATCGGTGAGGTTCCCGGGACGGTGAACACGGACCCGAGCGAGTCCGCCAACCATCGCCGTAGCGCCGACCGGTACTGCGAGAGTTCGGCCCGCGCCGCTGTGCCGGCGCTGTCCTCGAGCATGCTGATGCCGACCAGCAGGCGAAGGTCGTGCGGGTGCCGGTGGAACAGCTCGTCCACCGAGTCCAGGAACAGGGTGAGCCGCTGGGACTCGTCGCCGCCGGCGACGGTGGCGCTCGGGAGGCCGGCCAGCAGGGCATGTCGGGCCTGCCGCAACACGGCGAGGTAGACACCCTCCTTGCTGCCGAAGTGCCAGTAGATGGAGCTGGCCGGCAGGCCGCAGGCGACCGAGATGCGGGAGATGGACGTGGCGGCGTACCCGTGCCGGGACATGAGCGTGGTCGCCGCTTCCAGGATCGCCTCGCGTGACGGTGTCGCGCGCTCACCGGCCGCCGTGTCCTGCATGGGATGACCATAGGCCGCCGTGCGCGGTTGGCACCATTCGCAGACGCGTAGACGGGCCTCGATCTGTCTGGAACGCTCGTTACAGAGATGTCCGTCCATGACGCGTGCAAGGAGTCCCGATGGCCGACAGCGCCCTACTTCCCGTGCACCCCGTACCCGCTGACCTGGAGCGGCGCCCCGACCCGTACCCCTGGCTCAACCACCTGCGGACCGAAGGTCCGGTGCAGCGGATCCGGCTGCGCGACGGCAGCGAGGCCTGGATGGTCACCCGCCACAGTGACGTTCTCGCCGCCGCCGGAGATCCGCGGTTGTCCAGCGACCCGCGCACGCTCACCGGGCAGCCGGGCCGCACGGCACGTCTCACCGGCAACGCGTTGCCGTCCATGCTGACCACCGACGCGCCCGACCACACCAGGCTGCGCCGCCTGGTGTCGCGGGCGTTCACGGCCCGGCGGGTCGAGGCGATGCGGCCGCGGGTGCGCGATCTCGCGGAAGGTCTGCTCGACGCGATCGTTCCGCGCGGCCACGCCGACCTCGTCGCGGAATTCGCCTTCCCGCTGCCGGTGGCGGTGATCTGTGAACTGCTCGGCGTGCCCTTCGCCGACCGCGCCTACTTCAGCCGCCAGAGCTCCGACCTGCTGCGCCCTCCGGTGGACGCGGCCGGAGTGGCGCTCGCCGACGCCGCCCGTGGCCGGCTGCGCGACTACCTCGCCGACCTGGTGGCGAGCAAGCCGGCGGGCCGCGACGACGACCTGCTCAGCGACCTCGTGGCCGCCAGCGAGGAGCAGCGGCTCACCGATTCCGAACTCATCTCGATGGCCCTGTTGCTGCTGGTCGCCGGCCACGAGACCACGGTCAACCTGATCGGCACCGGCGTGTGGCTGCTGCTGCGGCGGCCGGATCAGCGGGAAGCGCTGCGCGCCGATCCGAGTCTGCTGCCGGCCGCGGTCGAGGAGTTTCTCCGCTTCGACGGGCCCGTGATGACCGGCGTGGCGCGGTACACGACGACCGATGTGGAGATCGGCGGCACGACCATTCCGGCCGATCAGATCGTCATCCTGTCCACCGGCGCCGCCAACCGCGACCCGGAACGGTTCGAGCGTCCCGACGAGGTCCGCTTCGACCGCGCGGACAATCCCCACGTCGCGTTCGGTCACGGCCCGCACTTCTGTCTCGGCGCGGCCCTGGCCAGGGTCGAGGCGGTGGAGGGCATCGGCGCCGTGCTGCGGCGGCTCCCCGCCTTGACCGCGGCGACCGATCCGGCCGAACTCCGGTGGCGCCCCAGCGTGCTCCGCGGCCTGCAGCAGCTTCCGGTCACCTTCGAGACGCGTGGTTGACGGGGTCACTTCTCCACTAGGCGGCCGTCGATCTCGACGTACTCGGCGCCGGTCTCCGGGCACCGCCAGACGCCGTCGCCCCGGTCGGTCAGGGGGCGTCCGGCGCGGCCGACCCAGCCGACCCGGCGGGCCGGCACGCCCACGACGAGGGCGAAGTCGGGCACGTCCTTCGTGACGACCGCGCCCGCCGCCACCAGCGCCCAGCGGCCCACGGTCACCGGCGCGACGCACACGCAGCGTGCGCCGATGGCCGCGCCCTCGCCGATCGTGACTCCGACGGCGGTCCAGTCGGCGTGGGTCTTCGGGCGGCCGTCGGGCGTGACCGCGCGCGGGTACTCGTCGTTGGTCAGCACCGCGGCCGGGCCGATGAACACGCCGTCGCCGAGCCGGGCCGGCTCGTAGACCAGGGCGTGGTTCTGGAGCTTGACGTTGTCGCCGACGACGACACCGGGGCCGACGTAGGCGCCCCGGCCGACATTGCAGTCGCGGCCGAGGGCGGCGTGCTCGCGGATCTGGGCGAGGTGCCAGATCCGCGTGCCCGCGCCGATCGTGGCCCGCGCGTCGACATCGGCGGTCGGCGCGACGGTCACGCCGCCGCGGGCGGGGATCGCGTCGGTCATGGTGGTCCCTTCTGAGCGGGGTCAGGGTAGTGGCGGGACGGTACCCGTTCGTGTCGGAATACCGACCCCAGCGCCCAATGTGGCCGAAGGGCGGCGCTGTCACTGACCGACAGGCGCGGCGCCGGCAACCGAAGGTACCGGCTTGCCCTCCCGGCTCCGCCGTAATTCCGTCAATGATCTGGCGGCGGGCACGAGGGGGTCGGTAGCTTCCCATCGACCGGCGTCGGCATCCGTGCCACCGTCCACGGTCGACTCAGCACCGGCGCGCGTTCTCGCTTTCCCGACGAAGCCCCGGCTTCCAGAACGAAACGGATGTTCTGTGCGTGACGAACCCATCGGAATCGCCGTTGTCGGAGCCGGTTACTGGGGCCCGAACCTGGTCCGCAACTTCCAGTCCGCTCCCGCCTTCCGGCTGCGCTGGCTCTGCGACCTCGACGTCGAGCGGGCACGGCGGGTGATCGGCGGCTACTCCACCGTGCGGGTCTCCGCCGACCTGGACGAGATCCTCGCCGACCCCGCCGTGCACGCCGTCGCCGTCGCCACCCCGGCCGCTACGCATCTGTCGGTCGCGATGGCCGCCCTGCGGGCCGGCAAGAACGTGCTCATCGAGAAGCCGCTCGCCGCCACCGTCCAGGAGGGTCGGCGGCTCGTCGAGGAGGCCGACCGGCGCGGGTTGACCCTGATGTGCGACCACACCTACTGCTACACCCCCGCGGTGCTGCGCATTCGCGAGCTGCTGCGTTCCGGCGAGCTGGGGGAGCTGCACTTCCTCGATTCCGTACGGATCAATCTGGGGCTGGTGCAGCGCGACATCGACGTGGTCTGGGACCTGGCGCCGCACGACCTGTCGATCCTCGACTTCGTGCTGCCGCCGGGCGTGACCCCGGTGGCCGTCGCCGCGCACGGTGCCGACGGCATCGGCGCCGGCCGGGCCTGTGTGGCGTATCTGACGTTGCGGCTCAACACGGGCGCGATCGCGCACATCCACGTCAACTGGCTGTCGCCGGTGAAGGTCCGTACGGCCATCTTCGGCGGCTCCAAACGCACTCTGGTCTGGGACGACCTCAACCCCAGCCAGCGGCTCGCCATCTACGACCGGGGCGTCGACGTCGCGTCGCCGGAGGAGCTGGGTGACGAGCAGCGCCGCGACATTCTGGTCTCCTACCGGTCCGGTGACATGGTCGCGCCGGCGCTGACCGAGCGCGAGGCGCTGCGGACCATGGTGGACGAGTACGCGCGTGCCATCACCACGGGCACGCCCGCGCTGACCGACGGGCGGTCCGGGCTGCGCGTCCTGGAGATCCTGCGGGCCGCCTCGCGCAGCCTGGGCGAGGGCGGAACGATGATCGAGCTCAACGAGAGGCGTGCGGCGTGACGGGCGTGGACATCGAGGGCGCGCGTGCCCTGGTCACCGGCGGGGCGGGCACGATCGGCTCGCACGTCGTCGACGAGCTCGTCCGGGGCGGGGCGGCGGAGGTCGTCGTCCTCGACAACCTCGTGCGCGGCAGGCGGGAAAACCTGGCCCGGGCGACGGCGAACGGCCCGGTGCGGCTGATCGAGGGCGACATCCGGGACCGCGCTCTGGTACGCGAGGTGACCGCCGGCAAGGACCTCGTCTTCCACCTCGCCGCCATCCGCATCACCCAGTGTGCGGAGGAACCGCGGCTGGCCAACGAGGTTCTGGTGGACGGCACGTTCAACGTCGTCGAGGCCGCGGCGGCCGAGAACGTCACCAAGGTCGTCGTCTCCTCGTCGGCGTCGGTGTACGGCCTGGCCGAGGAGTTCCCCACCACCGAGCGGCACCATCCGTACAACAACGACACCTTCTACGGCGCCGCGAAGGCCTTCAACGAGGCGATGCTGCGCAGCTTCCACAGCATGTACGGCCTCGACTACGTCGCCCTGCGCTACTTCAACGTGTACGGCCCCCGAATGGACGTCCACGGCCTCTACACCGAGGTGCTGATCCGCTGGATGGAGCGCATCGAGTCGGGCACCGCGCCGCTGATCCTCGGCGACGGCCTGCAGACCATGGACTTCGTCCACGTCGCCGACATCGCACGCGCCAACATTTTGGCCGCCCGCGCCGACGTCACCGACAAGGTGTTCAACATCGCCAGCGGCACCGAGACCAGCCTCAAGGACCTGGCGCGGGCGCTCAGCGAGGTCATGAAATCCGACCTCGCCCCGGAACACGGTCCGGCCCGCGCGGTCAACGGGGTCACCCGCCGCCTGGCCGACACCGGCGCGGCCGAGCGCGAGCTGGGTTTCCGCGCCGAGATCGGCCTGCGGGAGGGCCTGCAGGGCCTGGTGGACTGGTGGCGGGCGTCCCGATGATTCCCGTCATGGTTCCCCTGCTGGGGGAGGAAGAGGCACAGGCGGCGGCCGACGCCGTCCGGTCCGGCTGGGTCGCGCAGGGTCCCCGCGTCGCCCGCTTCGAGCAGGAGTTCGCGGCGACCGTCGGCGCCGGGCACGGCGTCGCGGTCAGCTCCTGCACCACCGCGCTGCACCTGGCGCTGGTGGTGCTGGGGATAGGGCCCGGCGACGAGGTCGTCGTGCCGTCGTTGTCGTTCATCGCCACCGCCAACGCGGTCCGCTACGTCGGCGCGACGCCGGTCTTCGCCGACGTCGACCTCGCCACCGGCAACCTCACGGTCGATACGATCGACGCCGTAACCACGCCGCGGACCCGGGCGGTCATCGCCGTGCACCAGGGCGGCGTGCCGTTCGACACCGCGGCGCTGCGCAAGGCCGCCGACGGCTGGGGTGTATGCCTGGTCGAGGATGCCGCGTGCGCGGCCGGCTCCACCGCGTACGGGCAACCGGCCGGCGCCGGTGCCGCGATCGCGGCCTGGTCGTTCCACCCGCGAAAACTCATCACGACCGGCGAGGGCGGCATGGTCACCGTCGACGACGCCCGGTGGGCCGCGCGCCTGCGCCAGCTGCGCGAGCACGGCATGAGCGTCTCCGCCGCCGACCGGCACGCCAGCGCTCAGCCGGTGCAGGAGGCGTACCTGGAGACCGCCTACAACTACCGGATGACCGACATCCAGGCGGCGGTCGGTCTGGTGCAGTTGGGCCGGCTGCCCGCTCTGGTCGCGCAGCGCCGGGCGCTCGCCGCCCGCTACCAGGACCTGCTCGCCGGCATCGACGGCCTGGTGCCGGTCCGGGACCCCGTGTACGGGCAGACCAACTACCAGTCGTTCTGGGTGCTGCTGAACCCGTCGTTCGGCACGGGCCGGGACGAGACGCTGGCGGAGCTGGCCGCTCGCGGTGTGTCCGCCCGGCGCGGCATCATGGCCGCGCACCTCGAGCCGGCGTACGCCGACGTGACGCCCGGACCGTTGCCGGTGACCGAGCGGCTGACCCGCGACTCGCTGATCCTGCCGCTGCACCACGCGCTGACCGAGGACGACCAGAACCACATCGTCGGCATCCTGCGCGACCTGGCCAGCCGGTGAGAGATCTCGTCATCGTCGGTGCGGGCGGCTTCGCCCGGGAGACGGCCGCCGCCGCGGCGGCGACCTGGCGGGTCCGCGGATTCGTCGACGACGACCCCGCGCTGCACGGCACCACGCGCTCCGGGCTGCCGATCCTCGGTGGAGTCGACAGCGTGCTCGATATGCCGGAGGCGGCGGTCGTGGTGTGCGTGGGCAACCCGCGCGCCTACGACGTGCGGCAGCGCATCGTGGAGCGCCTCGGCCTGCCGGGGGAGCGGTACGCCACGGTCGTGCATCCGGCCGCGGAGATCGGCGCCGGCAGCCTGGTCGGTCCGGGCAGTGTGCTGCTGGCCGGTACGGTGCTGACCGCCGACGTCACCGTCGGAGCGCACGTGGCGGTCATGCCCCAGGCCGTACTGACCCACGACGACCGGGTGGGCGACTACGCGACCGTGGCCTCCGGCGTCCGGCTGGGCGGCGGCGTGGTCCTCGGCACCGGTGCGTACGTCGGGGCCGGCGCCCTCCTCCGGGAGGGAGTGACCGTGGGCGCCCGGTCGCTGGTCGGCATGGGTTCCGTCGTGCTCGGGGACGTTCCGCCGGGTCAGATCTGGGCCGGCAACCCGGCCCGCAAGCTACGTGACGCCTCGAGGAGTTGACATCCATGACCCGTATTCCGCTCGTCGACCTGGCCGCCGCCCACGCGGAGGTGGCCGAGGAGGTCGAGGCGGGCTTCAAGCGCGTCCTCGCCGAAACCGCGTTCGTCGGCGGTGCCGAGGTGGCCGCGTTCGAGCGGGAGTACGCCGCGTTCTCGGGCTTGGAGCATTGCGTCGGCGTGGCCAACGGCACCGACGCCCTCGAACTGGCGCTGCGCGCCGTCGGCGTTGGCCCGGGCACCGAGGTGATCCTGCCCGCCAACACGTTCATCGCCACCGCCGAGGCGGTGGCCCGCGCGGGTGCCCGCGTGGTGCTCGTCGACTGTGTACCCGGCACGTACCTGATCGACGTCGAGGCGGCGCTCGCCGCGGTCACGCCCGCCACCCGGGCCGTCGTGCCCGTGCACCTCTACGGCCAGCTGGCTCCGGTCGAGCGGCTGCGGGCGGGCCTCGAGGGACGCGACGTGGCCATCGTCGAGGACGCCGCCCAGTGCCAGGGCGCCACCCGCCACGGCAGCGGCGCCGGCGTGGGCGGCATCGCCGCCACGAGCTTCTACCCGGGCAAGAACCTCGGCGCGTACGGCGACGCCGGCGCGGTCGTCACCGCGTCGCCGGAGCTCGCCACCACGGTACGCACCCTGGGCAGCCACGGCGGCCTCACCAGGTACACCCACGACCTGATCGGCGTGAACAGCCGCCTCGACGGCCTCCAAGCGGTCGTCCTGCGGGCCAAGCTGGCCCGCCTGGCCGCCTGGAACGAGCGCCGCCGCGCCGCCGCGGTCCGCTACGACGAGCTCCTCGCCGGCCTCGACGTGATCCTCCCGGAGACGCTCAACGGCAATGTCCACGTCTGGCACCTCTACTGTGTACGAATTCCTGGTGACGGCACGCCCGCCCGGCGCGACGAGGTGCTGTCGCGCCTGCACACGGCCGGCGTGGGCGCGGCGATCCACTACCCGGTGCCGGTGCACCGCACGGGCGCCTTCGCCGCGCTGGGTGGATCGTTCCCGAACGCCGAGGCCGCCGCGCCCGAACTGCTGTCCCTGCCCATCTACCCGCAGATCACCGCGTCCCAACAGGAGACGGTGGCGGCGGCACTGACCGCCGCACTCGGCTAGACGATTCTGTGGCGTATTTGCCCGACTCCGCCGAATAAAGCCGGTCCGTTATCCGACATTCCCCGGAGTTACCTCTGCCCTATCGGGGGAGTACCCGCAATGCGTCGGGACTCTATTGTCGGGTATGGACAGCGGGCACTTCGGCCACGCAATTTCGCGACACCTGAGCGACACCTGACCTGAATGGTGGAATCGCACCCTCCGATCGGCGGAGGAAAACACATTCCTCATCGGAGAGGCTCGACATCATGGACACAGCAGGCCTATTGCGCAGGTTCGTGGCGATGGGCGCCACCTGCGTCCTGATCGCGGCCGGCGCCGTCGGCAGCGTGTCCGGAGCCGCGTCGGCGGCCGCCTGTTCGCCCAATCCCGTCGTCTGCGAGAACGCCAAGCCCGGCACCGCACCGGATGTCTGGCAGATAACCGGCGCGGGCGACGAGACGCTGCAGGGCTTCGCGACGGACATGAGCGTCAACGCGGGCGGCACGGCGAGCTTCAAGGTGCGGGCCGAGCACGCCTACACGATCGACATCTACCGGCTCGGCTACTACGGCGGCAACGGCGCCCGCAAGGTGACGTCGCTGTCCGGCACGTTCCCGGCCCAGAACCAGAACACCGAGTGCGTGACCGACGTGCCGACGCAGATCTACGACTGCGGCACCTGGGCCGTGTCGGCCAGCTGGCCGGTGCCGGCGACCGCCGTCTCCGGCGTCTACTTCGCCCTGCTGACCCGCACCGACGACGGCGGCGCCAGCCACGTCACGTTCGTCGTCCGCGACGACACCAGCACGTCCGACGTCCTGTTCAAGACCTCCGACGCCACCTGGCAGGCCTACAACAACTACGGCGGCGCGAACTTCTACTCGGGGCCCAACGGCCGGGCCACCAAGATCAGCTACAACCGGCCGTTCGCCACTCGGGGTGCCTTCGACGGGCGCGACTTCCTGTTCAGCACCGAGTATCCGGCGATCCGTTTCCTGGAGCGCAACGGCTACGACGTCACGTACACCACCGACGTCGACAGTGACCGTCGCGGCGGCCTCATCGAGAACCACAAGGTCTTCCTGTCCGTCGGCCACGACGAGTACTGGTCGGGGCCGCAGCGCACGGCGGTCGAGGCCGCCCGGGACGCCGGCACCAGCCTCGCCTTCCTCAGCGGCAACGAGGTCTACTGGAAGACCCGGTGGGAGAGCAGCAAGGACGGCGCCAACGCCGGCCACCGCACGCTGGTCTGCTACAAGGAGACGTGGGACAGCCGCAAGAGCGACCCCACCGCCGAGTGGACCGGCACCTGGCGCGATCCGCGCTTCAGCCCGCCCGCCAACGGCGGCCGGCCGGAGAACGCGCTGACCGGTACCGCCTTCATGGCCAACAGCACCGACCTCACCATGCGGGTCCCGGCGGCACAGGGTAAGAACCGGTTCTGGCGCAACACCTCGGTGGCCACCCAGACGACCGGGGCCACCGCGACGCTCGCCCCGCACACCGTCGGGTACGAATCGGACGAGGACCTGGACAACGGGTTCCGGCCGGCCGGCCTGATCCGGCTGTCGACGACCACCGGCGACACCCCCGAGTACCTGCGTGACTTCGGCGAGGTCGTCACCCCCGGCACCACCACCCACCACATGACGCTCTACCGGGTGCCCAGCGGCGCCCTGGTGTTCGGCGCCGGCACCGTGCAGTACGCGTGGGGGCTCGACGCCGACCACGACAGCTCGTTCGACCCGGTCGCGCCCGCCGACCTCCGGATGCAGCAGGCCACGGTGAACCTCCTGGCGGACATGAGGGTGCAGCCGGCGACGCGGATGAGCGGGCTCGTCGCGGCCACGGCCTCCACGGACACCACCGGGCCGACGGTGACCATCGCCTCGCCGGCCTCGGGTGCCTCCGCCGCGAACGGGGCGACCATCACCGTGTCGGGCACCGCGACCGACGCCGGCGGGGTGGTGGCCGGCGTCGAGGTCTCGCTGGACAACGGCACCACCTGGCATCCGGCGACGGGGACCACGAACTGGTCGTACGCCGGCACCGTCACCGGCGACGGCGCGACGACCATCAAGGTGCGGGCCGCCGACGACAGCGCGAACCTCGGCGCGGCGGCCTCCCGGGCGCTCGCGTTGACCGGCTCGACCAGCCTGTTCGGCAACCGGGTCCCCGGCACCCCCGCGTCCGGCGACGCCTCCGCCGCCGAGCTGGGCGTCAAGGTGCTCCCGCAGACCGACGGGTTCGTCAAGGGTGTGCGCTTCTACAAGGGCGCCGGTAATACGGGCACCCACACGGGCAGCCTCTGGTCGGAGAACGGTGACCTGCTCGCCGGCGGCACCTTCACCGGCGAGACGGCGACCGGCTGGCAGACGCTGATGTTCTCGCCCGCCGTGCCGGTGGTCGCGGGCACGACCTACGTCGCGTCGTACAGCGCTCCCAACGGGCACTACGCGGCGGACCCGTGGGCCTTCGCCTACAGCCCGTACGTCGCGTCGCCGCTGAGCTCGCCGCGCAGCCAGGACTCGGCCGGCAACGGCGTGTACGGTGCGCCGGGCGACTTCCCCGTACGCTCGTACAACGCCACCAACTACTACGTCGACGTGCTGTTCGACTCGTCGGCGCTGACGGTGCCGACCGTCACCTCGGTGACGCCGACGCCGAACGCCGTGTACGTGCCCGTCTCGGCGCAGCCGACCGCGACCTTCAGCAAGCCGATCAACGCGGCCACGGTGCAGTTCACCCTGGCCGCCGCCGGCAACGCCCCGGTCGCCGGGTCCACCTCGTACGACGCCACCTCGAAGACGGCCCGGTTCGCCCCGGCGGAGTCACTCGCGCCCGGACAGCGGTTCACCGCCACGGTGACCGCGTCGGACACCAACGGCAACGCGATGGCGGCGCCCCAGACGTGGACGTTCACCACCGACCCGGCCTCGACCACGGTCAGCAAGCTCTTCTCCGCCGTCGACACGCCGGCCGTGCCGGCGGTCAGGGACTCCGGGGCCATCACGCTCGGCGTGCGGTTCACCCCGAGCGCCGACGGCTCGGTGATCGGCGTGCGCTTCTTCAAGGGCACCGGCAACGGCGGTACGCACGTCGGCAGCGTCTGGTCGTCGACCGGCACCCGGCTGGCCTCGGCGACGTTCGTCAGTGAGTCGTCGAGCGGCTGGCAGACCGTGTACTTCACCGAGCCTGTGCGGGTCACGGCGGGAACGGCCTACGTGGCGTCGTACTTCGCCCCGCGCGGCAACTACGCCGCGACCGGCGGCTTCTTCAACGCGAAGTGGACCAACGGCCCCTTGAGCGCCCCCGCCGGCAACAACGGCGTGTACGTGTACGGCTCGGACGCCTTCCCGACGAATTCGTTCGGCAGCACCAACTACTGGGTCGACCCGCTGTTCGTCGCCGCCCCGACCGAGCCGCAGCCGCCCCAGCCGCCGGTTCCGCCCGGTGCCGTCACCGTGTTCCCCGCCTCGGCGACCCCGGTCAACCCGCAGTGGAACGACCCGGCGGCCATCGAGGTCGGCATGGCCTTCACCTCCGACGCCGCGGGCGCGGTCCATGGCGTGCGGTACTACAAGGGTTCGGACAACAGCGGCACCCACACCGGCTCGCTGTGGTCGGCCTCGGGCGCGCTCCTGGCCACCGGCACCTTCGTCAGCGAATCCGATTCCGGATGGCAGACGATGCTGTTCTCCTCCCCGGTCACCATCACCCCGGGTACGACCTATGTGGTGTCGTACGCCATGACGGATGGGCGCTACGCCGTGGATCTGAACGGGCTCTCGTCGGGAGCGAACAACGTGCCACTGCGTGTGCCGCCGCAGGGCGGACGCTACAGGTACGGAGCCGGGTTCCCGTCGGGGACGACGAACCACAACTTCTGGGTCGACACGATCTTCATCGCCGCCGGCGGATGAGCCGCTAGCGGATACACAGTGTCGGCTGTCCGATTCAATCGATCCCGATGACGGATGGCTGACGCCGCGGTTCGACGCTAGTGTCGGCCGTAATTCCTGGGGAGACGGTCGGTCGAGCGCGTCCGGACGCGCGCCGCACGCTGGCGACTCCGCCGAAGCGCAACCGGCAGAGGAGAACGGCATGGATTTCTGGGACCTCACCAAGCTCCTGGTCCGGCGCTGGTATGTCTCGGTCACTCTGCTGCTGCTGACGATCGCCGGAACGGCGTACACCGCGGTCGCGATCAAGCCCGACTACGCGATCACCGCGTATGTCCAGCTGATCCCGCCGACCGCGGTGTCGGATCCGGCCAAGGCCGCCCAGGCGCAGAATCCGTGGCTCGCGCTCGGCATCACCTCGCTGAGCAACGCCGCCATGGTGTCCACCCAGGACCAGACGTTCCTCGACCAGCTGAAGGTCCAGGACGACAGCGCCAGCTTCGAGATCACCATCGGCGACCGCAATCCGGTCGCCATCGTGGAGGTCATCGCACCGACGCTCGAGCAGGCGGTGTCGGCCACGGCGCTGATCACGAGCCACTACGAGCAGTCCGTGGCCATGCTCCAGAAGCAGTACGGCGTCAAGTCCGCCGACATGATCACCGCCTACCGGCTCGACAAGGGCGAGAACGTCAAGCGACCGGGCGGCAAGGTCAAGCGCGCGGTGGTCGTGGTCTTCGCGATCGGCATCCTGATGACCGGCGGGGTGACCATCCTGTTCGACGCCCTGCTGCGCCGGCGGCGCCGGCCCAGGTCGGCGGCCACCGGGACGGGTGAGGGTGTGCCGCCCATGGTGCGCCAGCGATCCAACCCGGACGTCTCCGTGCCGGAGGACTGGGAGAAGACCACCCAGCTGGGACAATTCGCGCAGGACCGTGACCGCAAGAGCGACAGGGACACGAGGCACCCCTCGGTCGGCAACGGCAGGAATGCCGGCACCGTCGTGATCTCGTCGTCCGCCGCCTCGTCCGACGCGACCATTCTCCTGCCCCGTTCGCCCCGTGCCGGTGAGTCGGGAGCCGACGACGATCGCGGTAGATGACCGTGACCGCACCGGCCTTCCACGCCGCGGACCTCGAGCCGGCACGCTTCGCCGAGCAGACCTACGCGACGCGGCGCCGACGGGTGCGCCTGGACGCGGCCCTGGCCTTCGGGCTGA
Source organism: Actinoplanes sp. NPDC051346 (assembly GCF_040682215.1). Taxonomy (NCBI): domain Bacteria; kingdom Bacillati; phylum Actinomycetota; class Actinomycetes; order Micromonosporales; family Micromonosporaceae; genus Actinoplanes; species Actinoplanes sp. NPDC051346. Next base: position 505,681 of record NZ_JBFBAJ010000002.1, read on the forward strand.
CGATCTGCCTGCTCACCCTGATCCCGTCCCGGCTCATCGTGCCCGGCACGTCGGCCGACGTCGGCCGGCCCGGCACGGTGGTCTGCGTGGTGATGTTCTGCTGGTGGGTCGGCACCCGAGGCAATCCCCGGCTCGCCATGCCGGGCCCGCAGCCGGTGCGTTGGGCCGTCCTGCTCTACCTGCTCTCCCTGCTGATCTCGTACGTGATCGGCTTCGAACGCGGGCTGACGCCGTTGGAGGCGAACGCCGCGGACCGGGCGTTGCTGGCCGGCGGCGCCGCCTTCATCGGCGCGATCCTGGTCGCGGCGGACGGCATCTCCAACTGGGACCGGCTCCGCGTCGCCCTGCAGGTCTTCGTCTGGTGCTGCGTCTACATGTCGGTCATCGGCCTGCTGCAGAAGGCGCTGCCGGTCAACATCGTCGAATACATGACGGTGCCGGGTCTGTCCAACCTCGGCGTTCCCGGCTATCAGGAACGCGGCGGCGGGCTGCGGGTGGCCGCCACGACCACGCACTATCTGGAGCTCGCCGCGACGTTGTCCCTCGCCCTGCCGATCGCCATCCACTTCGCCAAGTTCGCCGCCACCCTGCGCAGCCGCCGCCGGTTCGGCGTCGCCGCGTTCCTGATCGTCGCGGGCATCCTCGTCACCATCTCCCGTACGGGCATCATCTCGGTGGTCATCGCGATCCTGATCCTGATGCCACTCTGGACCTGGCGCACCCGATACAACGTGATCGCCATGGGACTGACGGCCGTGGTCGCGATGTCGGCGGTCCAGCCGTCGACAGTGCGCATGTTCTACGACATCTTCGCCGGCGCGAGCGACGACTCCAGCATCGAGGTCCGCACCGAGCGCTACGCCATGGTGGGCTACTACTACAGCCAGCGGCCGTGGTGGGGCCGGGGCACCGGCACCTGGGAACCCCCGATGTACCAGTTCCTGGACAACCAGTGGCTACGCACCGCCCTCGAGTCCGGCGCCGTCGGCGTGGCGGTTCTCGCCGTGCTGCACCTGACCGCGATCGCGCTCGCCGCGATAGCACTCCGCCGCTCGGCCGAGCCCGCCGACCGACACCTCTGCCTGGTGCTGATCTCGACGCAGGTGGTGGCCCTCTTCATCGCCTACACCTTCGACTCACTCACCTACACGACGTACTCACTGACCCTCGGAATGCTGATCGGAATCTGCGGCACGCTCTGGCGGTTCACCCATCCGTCCCGGGCGGTCCGCACGTCCACGCCCCGATGGTTCGGTTCCTAGCGGAGAAAACCGCGATCGGCAGTCATGGATACGACTGTGCGGTCAATTCCGCACCCGTACGCTCACAAGCGTTGTCTGCCGGGCGCCGGAAGCACGGCTGAACGGCCGAGGAATCCCCTCATCGAAATCGGTATCTTGCGATGTGCACCCGAAATGAGGGGGATCAATGAAGGACGGCGCAGCGTCGATCGTGGACCGACTGATGACCGACGGGCCGGCGTTCCACGCCGGCGGAACGCGGATCTGGAACGCTCTCCCGGACACTCTGGGGCTGCTGGCCGCCCACGTCCGGGCGGGTGACCGGACGATCGAGACGGGCGCCGGCGCCTCCACGGTCATCTTCACGGCGGCGGGCGCGGAACACACCGCGATCAGTCCCGCACCCGGCGAGCACGAGCGCATCCGGTCCTATTGCGAGTCCCTGGGTCTGGACACGAGCCGCCTGGAGTTTCTGGCCGAAACCAGTGACTCCGCGTTGCCCGCGCTGAAGCTCGATCGGCCGGTGGACGTCGCCTTCATCGACGGGAAGCACTCGTTCCCGCATCCCACCATCGACTTCCACTACGTGGAGCGGATGCTGGCGGTCGGCGGCGTGCTTGTCCTCGACGACGTCCCGATGCCGGCCGTGGCGGTCGTGTACGGCTTCATGCGGGGTTCCGCCGACTGGGAGCTGCTCGAGGTGGCCGATCACCGGGCCGCGGCGTTCCGCAAGCTGGCCGAGGCGGACCCGGACGACAACTGGCATCTGCAGCCGTTCAACCGCGGATACCCGGACTACTCGTTCGCTCCGCTGCCCCAGCGCATCCGCCTCAGCACCCACCATCGGGTGCGGCAGGGCGCGCGCAAGCTGCGGGCGCGGCTGCCCGTCGGCCGCCGGCGCGGCACGCCTGGCCAGTGACGGACGCCGAGGCCGCGGAAGAGCCATTCGGCACGGTGGTCCGGCGGGGCCTGGGCTGGAGCTTTCTCAGCAGCGTCGCGACACGCGCCGGCACGGTGCTCAGCGGCATCGTGCTCGCGCGGCTGTTGTCGCCCGAGGACTACGGGCAGTTCACGGTCGCCCTGGTGGTGCTGCTCATTCTGGCGAACATCAACGACCTCGGTCTCGAGCCGACCCTGGTGCGCTGGTCGGGCCGGATCGAGGAGATCGCCCCGACGGCGACGAGCATCATCCTCGGCGCGAGCTTCCTGATCGCCGGCGGAACCTTCCTCGGTGCGCCCGCGATCGCGACGGCGCTCGGCGCGGGCGACGCCGCCGGCATCGTGCGCCTGATGGCCGTCTCCGTGCTGGTCAACGGGCTGTTCGCCGTCCCTTCGGCGATGCTCACCCGGTCGTTCCTGCAGGGCAGGCGGGCCACGGCGGACCTGACCGGCATGGTGGTGACGCTCGGGCTGTCGATCGTCCTGGCCGTGCTGGGCTTCGGCGCCTGGAGCCTGGCGTGGGGACGGTTCGTCGGCAACATCGTCAACGGTGTCCTCCTCTTCGTGTTCGCCCCGGCGCGGTTCCGGCCCGGCTGGTCCCGCGCGGTGGCCCGGCACGTGCTGAGCGCGGGCCTGCCCATCGCCGGGACGCTGCTGCTGGCGGTCGGGCTCATGAACGTCGACTACATCGTGGTCGGGCGCATGCTGGGGCCGGAGGCGCTCGGTCTCTACCTGCTGGCCTTCAACCTGTCGAGCTGGCCGGTGAGCATCCTGTCGGTCGCCGTCGCCCGGGTCTCGGTGCCGGCGTTCGCCCGGCTCCAACACGATCCGGGTGCTCTCAGGGCCGCCTTCTGCCGCTCGCTCACGCTCATCATGGCCCCGACGACGCTGGTCGGCGCTCTGCTCGCCGTCTACGCCCTGCCGGCCACGCGGTTCGTCTATGGGCCGGGCTGGGCGGCCGCCGCCGGGGCGCTGTCCTTCCTCGCGATCCTCGGCGGCCTGCGGGTGGCCATGCAGCTCGCCGCCGACGTGCTGACCGCCGCCGGCAAGGCCCGGCTGACCCTGCTCATCCAGGGCGGCTGGATCCTCGCCCTGTTACCCGCCCTGACCGTCGGTGCCCTGCACGGCGGCATCCGGGGTGCGGGAGTCGCCCATGTGCTCGTCGCCCTGGGGGTCGCGGTTCCGCTGCACCTGGCGGCACTCGCCACCCTCGGCATAAGGCCGCTGGACGTGCTGCGGTCGGCCCGGCGACCCGCGGTCGCCGGAGTGGCCGCGGTGGCGGTGGCCCTCGGCGCGCACCGGCTCGTCGACGGCGACCTGGCCACGCTGCTCGTGGGTGGCCTGGCCAGCACGGCGACGTTCGGGATCGTGGCGTGGCCGTTGGTCCGGCTGCTCAAAGTCACCCGGCGCCAGGCGGTGCCGACTACGTCCGGGGTGTGAGCCGCGCGAGTCGGCTGATCCTCGCCCGCAGCGCCTGCGGCACCGCGCCTCCCGCGACCCGGACCGCGGCGGTGCGTACGCCGTCCGCCGCCCGCACCCGCAGCGCCGGCCGATCCGCGGCCGCCTCCCGGCAGAGATCGTCCAACTGCCGGGTCACGGATTCGAGGGAGTAGTGGCGCACGACGAAATCCCGGGAGACGGCGCCCAGTTCGGCGAACCGTTCCGGCGCGCCGACGATCCTCCGCAGCTCGGCGGTGAGCCGGTGGTCGCCCTCGTCGCCGTCGCCGAGGCCGTACATGCCCTGGTAGCGGAACTGATCGGCGGTCTCGTCGGTGAACGCCGACACGAATCCCCGCTCACCCACCACGATGGTCGGCTTGGCGAACGCCAGGGCCCGCAGCGACGATCCGCCCATGCCGACGACCACGTCGGCCGCCGCGTACGCCGGACGGGGGTCGACCAGCGCTCCGGTCAGGACCACCGCGCGGCGGCCGAGCGCCGCGTTGGTCTGCTCGGCGAGGCGCTCGAGGCTCTGGCGCGCGGTGCCGTCACCCACGATGACGAACCGCAACCGGGGCATCTCGCGCCCGAGGACGGCCATGGCGCGTACGGTGCGGCGCAACCCTTCCAGCTTCAGGTGCTCGACGAGGCGTGACACGGTCACGAGCACGGTGTCGTCGGGGCCGAGGCCGTGCCGGGCTCGGAAGTCGCCGCCGTTCGCGGCGTCCGGGGCGTTGTGGTGCACGTCGACCGGAGGCAGGAGCAGGCCGAGCCGGTTCCGCCCCGCCGCGCGTGCCTGGTCGACCAGCTCAGGAGTGCCGAAGGTGGTGAGCACGGCACGCGGGACCAGCCGGGGCACCGCCATCGACATCACCGTGACGAGCAGGGGCACCGCCCGGGTGAGGTGCACCCCGTAGTAGGCGTCGAGGCACTGCGGCCAGTCCCAGGCGTGCACCAAATCGGGTTGCTCGCGGCGGACCGCCTCCCGCAGTGCCCGCATGCGGGACCACGAAGGGTTCCAGGAGGGCTCCGGGGCCGGGAGGAACCGCAGGCCCTTCGCGACGGCCAGCTCCACCATCGGACCCGGCGTCGCGAACAGGACCGGGTCGTGCCCGTGGGCGTCACGCAGTTCCGCGGCCAGCTCGATCGCGTTGACCTGGGTGCCGCCGACCTCCAGCCGGTGCGCGAACACGAGGATCTTCATCAGCGCCGCACCTCCGCCGCGCCGACGCCCAGCAGTTCGGCGATCTGCCGGGCCCGTCGGTCCCAGCTGTGTTCCCGGGCGAATGCCCGCCGGCGTGCGGCGAGTTCCTCCGTACGGGGCAGGGCGAGTGCCTCCCGGACCCGGGCCGCGAACGCCGCCGGCGTCGACGCGGTGTTGACCAGATCGGTGTCCAGCCAGGTCACGGCGGGCAGCGGCGTGGCGACCACCCCCCGGCCGGCGGCGAGGTACTCGAGGGTCTTGAGCGGGAAACTGGCCCGGTTGAACGCGTTGTCCGCGTACGGGGTGAGGCCCACATCGATGAGCCGCAGGTACGACGGCATCTCCGCGTACGGCTTCGGCCCGGTCCAGCAGACGTTGGGGCGTGCCGTCAGCGCCTCGAAGCGGGCGGAGTCGTAGCCGGGCGCCACCGGCCCCACGATCAGCAGCGACGAGGTGTCGGCGACCGCTTCCAGCAGGGCGAGGTCGATGCGGTCGTTGACGTGCCCGAGAAGACCGGCGACCGGCCCTGGCAGGCGGACGTCGGCCGGGACCGGTGCCTCGTCGACAGTGGCGTAGGCGTCCGGCTGGCACCCGTTGGCGACGAGCTCCGCGTGGACGCCGTCGCGGGCGTACCGTTCGCGGATGGACTCGGAGACGACGGCGACCGCGTCCGCCCGGCGCAGGGAGGCGGCTTCCTCGCGCAACAGCCAGTCCCGCGACAGGCCGACCATGCCGGCTCCGGCGACCAGATCGTCGGTGACGTAGAAGACCCGGCGCCGCGCCGGCAGCGGAGCACCCGGATCCCCGAAGCGGCTGCAGACGACCGCCGCCAGCGGCTCCCGCGACGTCGATCCGTACAGCTTCTGGACAGCCCGGCGGGTGGCTCGGCGGACCATCGGCGGCACCAGGCGGTGGACGGCGGGCCGGCTGAACCCGGGCACGACCGGGGTGACCAGGTGGGCCAGCCGCGCCGACAGCACCCGCAGCCGCGGCCGGTCCAGCAGACCGGCGAGTTCGGGACGGTGGAAGCCGGTCAAGGCGGACACGATCGGTTCGACGAAGAGCACCGGACGGAAGCGGCTGAGGGCCTCGGCCATGTGACGGTCGTGCCCGGGCGGGCCGTCCCAGCGGCTGCCCGAGTAGTAGACGACAAGGTCACCGCGGCTTCCTTCGAACATGGGGAGGGCGCTCCGTCTCTCGTCAGTCCGCCGTGACGGGCCGGCCGGTGTCGGCCCAGACGTTGTCCTGCCACACGTTGCCGCTGCCGCCGGAGTCCCAGTAGGCGACCGCGCCGTACTGGCCGCTCTTGGCGAACACCTCGCGGCTGAACACGTTGCCGATCACCCTGATGTTGTACGAGGTGCCCAGCTTGCCCGCGCCCGCGTACAGCGCGTATCCGCCGCCCGCCAGCAGGTTGTGCTCGATGGTCGCGTCGTGTTGGACGCCGAAGTCCTGGAACAGCGCGATCGCCGCGGTCTGTTCGAGGGTGTTGACGACCGTGTTGTGGCGGATCACCAGGCGTTGTCCCGCCGGTGGGCCGGAGTTCGACTGGATCATGTCCGTGTGGTCGCCGTCGAAGTAGACCGGATCGTGCAGATAGTTGCCCTCGATGAGCCCGACGTTCGTCGACAGCGCGTCGGAGACTCCGGAGATGTCGTTGCGCAGGATCGAGATGTCGCCGCTGCCGAGATTCAGGATGGCGTACTGCAGCCGGTCCTTGCCGTTCCCCCGGATCTCGCTGTCCTTGACGACCAGGCCGCTGACCTCCGGTCGTTGCACGATGCCCCAGTTGCCGGCGTTGACCACCCGCGAGTTCTTGATGGTGACGTTGTTCGCCTCGACGCTGATCTCGCCGCGGATGTCGGCGCGGTCGATCACCGTGCCCGCCTTCCGGATGCGCAGGGAGGTGGTCGTCGCCGCCTTGAGCGTCACGCCGGCCGGCACACCGGTGGTGCCGGCGTTCGGAAAGCCCGCTCGGGCGCGGGGAGCGCTGCTGGCTTTCGGCCGGGCGGTGGTGGTGGAGCTGACGCTCACCGACGGGCGCGGGTTCGGTGCCGACGCGCTGGGCGGTCGGGCGGACGGCGTGACCGGCGCGACCGGCGCGGGGGCGCCGCTCGGCGGCACCCGGGCCGCGGTCGGTCGCTGGCTGTTGCTCCGCCCGGCCATCCACCAGGTGGCGGCGGCCAGGAGCGCGACCAGAGCCAGACCGAGAGCGGCCCGCAGGGCGATCGGCTTGCGCACAGAACCCCCTTCGTGGGCCCGGACACGGGGACTCTACCGGCGGTCCGCCGAGTGCGAGAGAACCATGAGTACCGATCGACGTGCCACATTGGTCAGTCCACCCCGCCGGCCGGACGAAAAGTGGCGCCACCGTGTCGGATGGGCGACCCGGGGCGCGGCGGGCCCTGGGGCACGGTCCGGCGGCGGGCTAGGGTCCGGGCATGGGTTCACAGTCCATTCGGGAACGTGTGGTCGACCGCGACGGGTCCTGGGGCGGCCGGCGCCGGGCGCGCCGGTGGGAGTGGCTGGTGCGGGTCTTCCCCGACCTCGCCGAGATGTCGGTGATCGATCTCGGTGGGGACGCGGGGACCTGGACGCGGTCGGCGCCGCATCCGAAGCACGTGCACGTCGTCAACATCGACACCCCACCGGCCGACGTGCCCGACTGGATCACCGTCGACACCGGCGACGCCTGCGCGCTGCCGGAGCGGATCGCCTCCGGTCGCTACGACCTCGTCTTCTCGAACTCCGTCATCGAGCACGTCGGCGGGCACGAGCGGCGGCTGCGGTTCGCCGAGTCCGTGCACCGGCTCGCTCCCGCGCACTGGGTGCAGACGCCGTACCGGTATTTCCCGGTGGAGCCGCACTGGATCGCGCCCGGAATGCAGTTCCTGCCGGTCCGGGCGCGGGCGGTGGTCGCCCGCCGGTGGCCGCTGGCGCACGTGCGCTCCGCCGACCTGCGCGACGCGCTGACCGGCGTGCTCTGGACCGAGCTGCTCGACCGCAGCCAGATGCGGTACTACTTCCCGGACTCGCGGCTGCTCGGCGAGCGGCTCGCCGGGCTGACCAAGTCGCTGATCGCGGTCAGGAAGGGCTGACCACCGCGGGGGACCACGCGTCCGGCACGAGCACCCGGGGTAGCCCCGTGCCGTCGGCGGGCGCCGCCCAGACGTCGCTGGTGGCGGCGCCGGATTCAGCGGTCCGCGGCAGCCCGTAGAGGACGGTCGCGTCGTCGAGCCACACCACCTGGTCGTCGACGCTGCGCGGCTCGGCAAGCACGGTCTCGACCCCGGTGCGCAGGTCGTAGACGGCCAGCCGCCAGCGTCCGGCCGGCAGCTCGCCGTGCTTCTTGAAGCCGACGCGGGTGCCGTCCGGAGACAGCGACGGGCATTCGACGTCTCCGCGCACCGCCGTCATCCGGCGCGCGGAGACGCTGCCGCGGACCAGCCAGGTCCGTCCGCCCGTCGAAGCGGTGGCGTAGAAGGTGTCGTCGTCGGCGAACGTGACGCCCCAGAAGTTGCGGTCCGCGCGGGTCACGGCCCGGCCGTCCACCTCGAGCCGGAACGTCTCCAGGTCGGTGTGCCGGCCGTCGTCGAGGCTGGTGACCGTGGTACGGGTCGAGAACTGGCCCGGGCTCGCGTACGAGTCGCCGTAGACGAACGTCGTCGTGGCCGCCAGGGTGCCGTCGCGCGACAGCCGGGCCCGGCTCGGCAGGCCGGTCAGCGGCAGTTCCCCGGCCGGTGCCCAATCGGTGCCGAGCACCTGCGCCCGGTAGGTGTTGGTGATGCCTCGGCGCGCCGACAGGCACACCGACCGCGCGGCGACCGCGTAGACCCGCTCGCACGACACGTCGGTCAGCGCGCGTGGACCGGCAGGCGCGGTCAGCGGCACCAGCGCGAGCCGGCCGTATCCCTCGCCGAGGGCGGTGTTGCGGAAGACGAGGTGCGGCGCCGCCGACACCGTCGCGAGCTCGGCGCGGGGCGCGCCCGGCGCCGAGTTTGCCGCCGCCTGCTGCTGCCGTACCCGCAGGACGTACGCACCGGCCGCGACGAGGACGACGAGCACGACGCCCGCGAGGACCGCCACCCTGATCCGCCCGCTCATGCTGAGTCTGCCGGGCATGGGCTCCTGGCCCTCACCGTCACGGCCGTCGTTCCGTGCCGCTTGGCGCGGTTCGGTGCAGTCGCTCATGCCTGAGCCTCCACCCGACGCAGCAACCACCAGGCCACAGGCAGGGCGGCGGCGAGTAGGAGTGCGACGAGCAGCAGGGCGTCGCTGCGCCCGACCATGACCCAGAGGCCGCCGAAGCCGATCGCGGCGGCGAAGCGGGTGAGCGCGACGACGGTCTGGGCCGCCGCGATCCCGCTGCCTCTCGCCTCGACGCTGACCAACCGGCTGACGAGGGCGGCGAGTACGCCGTCGGTGGCCGCGTAGAAGGTGCCGAGCAGCAGCAGGACGGCCACCGTCGTGGCGGCGCCGCCGTACGGCCCGCCGGCCGCCACGTAGGCGGCGATCAGGGCGACGTGACCGCCCACGAGCACCCGGGCCCGGCCGATGCGGTCGGCGAGCCGGCCCAGTGGCAGGGCCAGCGCGAGGTACGCGACGTTGGTGCCCACGTACAGCAGGGGGAAGAAGCCGGCGGCGAGGTCGTCGCGCTGTTGCAGGGCGAGGTAGAGGAACCCGTCGCCGACGGTCAGCACACCCAGCAGGGCGGTCGCGGCCAGGGGGCGCCGAAGGCGCGCCCGGCCGACCTCCCGCACCACCTGGCGCAGCCGCACCCGGGCCGCCGCGCCGGTGCGGAGGTCGGGCACGAACAGGACCAGGACGGCGAACCCGACGACACCGACGGCGAAGGACGTGACGAACACCGAGTCGTAGCTTCCCGGCACGGCCATGAGCAGCGCGAAGGCGGCCAAGGGGCCGAGCGCGGCGCCGACCGTGTCGAGGGTGCGGTGCACGCCGAACGCCCGCCCGAGCAGGGCGGGGTCGGACGCCCCGGCGATCAGCGCGTCGCGGGGAGCGGTCCGCAGGCCCTTACCGAGCCGGTCGGCGGTGATGACGGCGGTGACGGCGGCGAAGCCCTGGGCCGGCAGCAGGGCGATCCGGCTGAGCGCCGAGACGCCGTACCCGATCGCCGCGATCCGTTTCGGACGGCCGCCGCGGTCGCCGGCGTATCCACCGGCGATCCGGACCGTCGCGCTCACCCCCTGGTAGAGGCCGTCGACCAGACCGTACGCGAGGAAGCCGAGTCCGACCTGGGCGGTGAGATACAGCGGCAGCACCGCGGCGACCATCTCCGAGGAGACATCGGTGAGCATGCTGACCACGCCGAGGAGCAGCACGGTTCTCGCCACCCGGCCGCCGTGCCGGTCCGCCGGGGCCGCGGGCCGGTCGCGCATCGAGACGTACACGTATCGCCCCGCCTCTCCACTGACTCGTCGGACTCCATCGATACGCGCGCGGGGTGGTCGCCGCACTCGTCCATGTGGACGGTGCGTCACTCCCGACGGTCCTTCCGCGATGGCCGTCCGGCGCGTCCTGGGACCGGGATCCGACAGTCGGTGGTGCGCCCGCGGGGTCGTGGAGATACTGCGTGGGTGATCAGCGTAGTGGTCCCCGCGCATGACGAGGCGCCGGTCATCGGCCGGCTTCTGTGCGGGCTGCTGGTCGGCGCGTCGCCCGGCGAGTTCGAGATCGTCGTCGTGCCCAACGGCTGCACCGACGACACCGAGCGGGTCGCCCGGTCCTTCGGCGACTCCGTCGAGGTGGTGCCGCTCACCCGCGCCGGAAAGTACGCCGCGTTGCGCGCCGGCGACGACCGCGTCACCGGCGCCGAGGTCGTCTACATCGACGCCGACGTGGAGATCGGCGCGGCCGACGTGCGCCGCCTGGCCGTCGCGCTGCGCGAGCCCGGAGTGCTGGCGGTCGCCCCGGAACGGGTCGTCGCGACCGAGCGCTCGTCCTGGCCGGTGCGCTGGTACTACGACTTCTGGCAGGAGCTGCCGGTGGTTCGCGAGGGGCTGTTCGGTCGCGGCGTGATCGCGGTCTCGCCGGAGGCCAGGCGGCGGCTGCGGGCGCTGCCCGAGGTGATGGGCGACGACCTCGCCGCGTCGGTCGCGTTCACCCCGGCGCAGCGGCGGGTGGTGCCCGGAGCCCGGGTGGTGGTGCACGCGCCGCGGACCCTGGGCGACCTCCTGCGCCGCCGCGTCCGGTCGGTCACCGCGACGGTTCAGCTGCGGCGGCTCTCGAAAGACGCGGTGGACTCCGCGCGTACCAGCCGCGCGGACCTGTTCCGGGTCGTTCGTGGGCGGCCGTCGGCGGCGCTGAAGCTGGTGGTCTTTCTCGCTGTCACGGCGGTCACCCGCTGGCGGGCGCGCCGTCCCATCCGCTCCGGCGACTTCACGACGTGGCTGCGCGACGACAGCAGCCGCGCGGCATGAGCGCCGAGGCCGAAGCCGGTGCCGGCTCCGGCGTGCCCACGGTGGCCGTGGTCGTGGTGACCTACAACAGTGCCGCCGTCCTGCCGGGGCTGCTGAGCTCCCTGGATGACGGCCTGCGGGGCCTGTCCTGGCACCTCGTCGTCGCGGACAACGCCTCCGCCGACGACAGCGTGGCGCTCGCCCGACGGATGGTGCCCGGGTGCCGCGTCGCGCAGACCGGGCGCAATGCCGGTTACGCCGCCGCGTTCAACGCCGCGGTGCGGATCGCGGAGCCGTACGACGCGGTGCTGATCCTCAACCCGGACGTACGGCTGAGCACCGGTTCGGTGGCGACGATGATGGCCCGGCTCGGCGGGGACGACGGGCGGCGCGTCGGCATCGCCGTGCCGCGCATCCTCGACGAGGACGGCGGCGTGGCCCTGTCGCTGCGCCGCGAACCGACCATCTTCCGCGCCCTCGGCGAGGCGCTGCTCGGCCAGCGCGCCGGGCGGCTCGCGGGGCTCGGCGAGACGGTCGTCGATCACGACGCGTACTTCCGTGACGGCCCGGTGGACTGGGCCACCGGCGCGGTCATGCTGATCTCCCGTGAGTGCCTCGCGTCCTGCGGGCCGTGGGAGGAGCGGTTCTTCCTCTACTCCGAGGAGACCGAGTTCGCACTGCGGGCCCGAGACCATGGCTTCCTGACCGCGTTGGTGGCTCGCGCCGAGGTGGTGCACCTCGGCGGGGAGTCGCGGGTGTCGCCGGCGCTCTGGAGCCTGCTGACGGTCAACCGCGTCCGGCTGTTCGGAATGCGCCATTCACGGGTCGCCACGGCCCTCTTCTGGTCGGTGGTCCTGCTCCGCGAGGCGTCCCGGGCGGCGCTGGGGCATCCCCGCAGCCGCCGCGCCGCCGCCGCGCTCGTACGCCCGAAGCGGCTGCCGTTCCCACCCGCGTCCTAACCGGCGTCTTTTTGTTGGCGTGCCGTTCACCCGCCATTTCCTCTCCGGCTCGTCGAAACGGTGACTGATGTCAATCCGGTCCGACCGGCGGGCATTGACCGTTCCGAGGATCCGCACCGCCCGGTCGGTTGGAGAAATCGGAAGGCGCTGAGCGAAACGGTCATGACGCCATGTCAGCTAGCCGTCACATCTTCCGGCGGGAGGACCGTCCTCAGTAGCCTCATTTTCGGCTCCTCGGTTTCCGTGGAGGGCCGGTGCGCTCGTGCCTGCCCTCGCTGTCGACGCCGTCTGCCGTGGTTACCGGAATCGTCTACCAGCCAAGGGAATGCGGCTACTCCGCCTCTGCCGATCGGACGCGGTTCATCCGTCCTATGTGGATGCGGAGTCGCCCTTTGCCGCCCTCCGGAAGGACGACATGACGCCAGCACCCGCGAGATTCGCTCACCTTGACGGTGAAACCGGTGAGCTGACAAAACGCCTCATCACGCTCGCATCGCGCGGATTGCCCACAATGTATCGCGCGGATACCGACGAATTCGCCTTTTCGCGTACGTTCGCCACCACGAATGGCCGCACCACCTCGCGACTGGCCGGCACGAGCCTGCGTTATGCCGCGATTGTGGCCCTGGGGGTGTCCCGGTTGCCGGCCGACGCGCGGCCCGCATTGCTGGGCGGCCACCGACTCGACGAATTCGTCGCCCTGCTCGTGCGGCGGCAGGCGGCCAGCCGCAACCTGGGCGACATCGCGCTGATCGCCTGGTGCGCCGCCCGGACCGGTCACCCTCTCCTGCCGGATGCGATCCGGCGGCTGCGCGAGTTCGACCGCGGGACCGCGCCCGAATATGTCGTCGAGAGCGCCTGGGTCGTCTCGGCGCTGGCCGAGGCCCGTGCCCAGATCGACGTCGAGGTGGAGCTGGCCCTCGCCCGGCGGCGGCTGCTCGACTGCGTCCTCCCGGGCAGCCCGGTGTTTCCCCACGTCACCGGGCCCGGTCTGGTGAGGTCCTACCGCGACCACGTGTCCTGCTTCGCCGATCAGGTCTATCCGGTGCAGGCACTCGCCCGACTGCACCGCTCGGGCGACGACCCGGTGGCCCTCGCGGCGGCCCGGACCACCGCGGAGCAGATCTGCCGGCTGCAGGGCCCCGGCGGGCAGTGGTGGTGGCACTACGACGCCCGCACCGGCGCCGTCATCGAGGGCTATCCCGTCTATTCGGTGCACCAGCACGCGATGGCGCCGATGGCGCTGCTGGACCTGACCGAGGCGGGCGGCGGCGACTACGGCGAGCCGATCCGCCGGGGTCTGCGCTGGCTGCTTCGCCCCGATGAACTGGGCGATGCCGGGGAGCCGTTGCTGCTCGACGACGAGGGACTGACCGTCCGCAAGGTCCACCGCGGCGACCCTCGCAAGATCGTCCGGGGTCTGCACGCGGTCACCACGCGCGCCCGCTCCGGACTTCGCCTGCCGGTCGTCGACCGGGTGTACCGGCCGACCTCGCTCGACCGGGAGTGCCGGCCGTACGAGTTCGGCTGGCTGTTGTTCACGTGGTCCTCCTCCGATGGCAAGGGACGGTGACGGCGATGCAGGCGGATCGTCTGGTCGGGCGGGAGCACACCCGGCACGACCTCTTCGGGATACCCGTCGACGCGCTCAGCCTCGGCGAAGCCGTCGAGGTCTGCATGGACGCGGTGGATCGCGGCGAGCTGCTCGAGGTCGGCGTGGTCAACGCCGCGAAGATCGTCAAGATGTGCCAGGACGCGGCCCTGCGCGACGCGGTGCTGGGCTGCGACCTCATCGTCGCGGACGGGCAGTCCGTGGTGTGGGCCAGTCGCCTGCTGCACCGCCGGCTGCCCGAGCGGGTGGCCGGTATCGACCTGTTCCAGCGCCTGCTCTACATGGCGGAGGTCGAGGACCGCTCCGTCTACTTCCTCGGCGCCCGCCCGGAGGTGCTCGAGCGCATGGTCGAGCGCGTCGGGGCCCAGCATCCCGATCTGCGCATCGCCGGGAGCCACCACGGCTACTACTGCGAGGACGAGACCGCCGCGATCGCCGAGGCCGTCAAGGCCAGCGGCGCGGATCTGCTGTTCCTCGGCATGACCTCGCCGAAGAAGGAGGTCTTCGTGGCCACCTACGGCGCCCGGACCGGCGCCAAGGTGGTGCACGGCGTGGGCGGCTCCTTCGACGTGCTGGCCGGTGTGGTCCAGCGCGCGCCGCTGATCTGGCAGCGGATGGGCTTCGAATGGCTGTACCGCGTCCTGCAGGAGCCGCGCCGACTCGGCGGCCGCTACCTGACCACCAACGTCGCGTTCGTCCGGCTCGTCGCCCGCGAGTGGGCGCGGTCCGCGCGATCCGCGCGGGCCGGCAAGACCAACTGAGGAGACAGCCATGCGAGTCGTCATCGCCGGCCTGGGGTACGTCGGGCTGCCGCTGGCCGTCCGAGCGGCCGAGGTCGGCCACGAGATCGTCGGGTACGACGTCGACACCGTCCGCGTCGGCCGCCTGGCGCGGGGCGAGTCGTACGTGGAGGACGTCCCGGCCCAGCGGCTGCGCGCCGTCCTGGCCGAGGGGTCCTTTCGCGCCAGCACCGACCCGGCGGACTGCGCCGGATTCGACGTGGCCCTGATCAGCGTGCCCACCCCGCTGCGCGACGGCGTCCCGGACCTGTCGTACGTCGAGGCGTGCGCCGAGCTGCTCGCCGACCACCTGCGCCCGGGCGCCACCGTGGTGCTGGAGTCGACCACCTATCCGGGCACCACCGAGGAGGTGGTCCAGCCGATCCTCGAGAAGGTCTCCGGGCTGACCGCGGGCACCGACTTCGCGCTCGGCTTCAGCCCCGAGCGCATCGACCCGGGCAACCCCACCTGGAACGTCGTCAACACCCCGAAGATCGTCTCCGGCGTGGACGAGACCTCGCTGCGGCGGATCAAGGAGTTCTACGACACCGTCGTGGACACCACGGTGACCGTGTCGTCGCCGCGGGAGGCCGAGCTCGCCAAGCTCATCGAGAACACCTTCCGCCATGTCAACATCGCCCTGGTCAACGAGATCGCCATGATCTCCAACGATCTGGGCATCGACGTCTGGCAGGCGATCGACGCGGCGTCGACCAAGCCCTTCGGCTTCATGCGCTTCACCCCGGGCCCCGGCGTCGGCGGTCACTGCCTGCCGGTCGACCCGTCCTATCTGTCCTGGCGGGCGCAGCGCGCCCTCGGTCACAGCGTCCGGTTCGTCGACCTGGCCAACGACATCAACAACCACATGCCCGACTACGTGGTACGCCGGCTCATCGACGCGCTCAACCGCCGGCAGCGCTCGGTCTCCGGCAGTCGGATCCTGCTGCTCGGGTTGGCGTACAAGAAGAACACGGGTGACGCCCGCGAGTCGCCGGCGGTCCGGATCGTGCAGCTGTTGCGGCAGATGGGTGCGGAGGTCCGGGTGGCGGATCCGCACGTGGTCGAGGCCGCGCACGGGGCGCCCGACCTGGCCATGGTGGCGCTGACCGCCGAGGAGCTGCGCGGCGCCGACGCCGTGGTGCTGCTCGCCGACCACGACGAGTTCGACTACGACCTCATCGGCAGCGAGGCGAAGTGCCTGCTCGACACCCGCCGGCGGCTACACGGTCCCACGGTCGAGGTGATCTGAGCGTGCCCCGGATCGTCTGCGTGGCCGGCGCCCGGCCTAACTTCATGAAGGTCAAGCCGGTCATGGACGCCCTCGAGGCACGCGGCGCGGAGGTGGTGCTGGTGCACACCGGCCAGCACTACGACGCCGCGATGAACGACGTGTTCTTCAGCGACCTCGGCCTGCGCCCGCCGGACCGCCACCTCGGCACCGGGTCCGGCACGCACGCGGAGCAGACCGCCCGGGTGATGACCGCGTTCGAGCCGATCGTCGACGAGCTCGCCCCGGACGCGGTCGTCGTCGTCGGCGACGTCACCTCGACGGTGGCCTGCGCCCTGGTCGCCGCCAAGGCCGGGGTGCCGGTCGGCCACGTCGAGGCCGGCCTGCGCAGCCGCGACTGGCGCATGCCCGAGGAGGTCAACCGGGTCGTCACCGACCGGCTCAGCGACCTGCTGTTCGCGCCGTCGCCGGACGGCGTCGACAACCTGCGCGCCGAGGGCTACCACGCCGACCAGATCCACCTGGTCGGCAACGTCATGATCGACACTCTGTACGCGAACCTCGACCGGGCGCTGGCCTCCGACGCGCTGCACCGCCACGGGCTCACCGCCGGCGGGTACGCCCTGGCGACGCTGCACCGGCCGGCCAACGTCGACGACGCGGACATGCTCGGCGGGCTGCTGCGCGCGCTCGGCGAGGTGGCCCGGAGGTTGACGGTCGTCCTGCCCGTGCATCCCCGCACGGCCGTACGGCTGAAGCAGGTCGGCCTGCCCGGCGGCATCCGGCTGGTGCCGCCCGCCGGATACCTCGACTTCATCGCTCTGCAGGCCTCGGCCCGGCTGGTGCTGACCGATTCGGGCGGGGTGCAGGAGGAGACGACGGCACTCGGCGTGCCGTGCCTCACCATGCGCGACTCGACCGAGCGGCCGATCACCCTCACCGAGGGCACCAACACCCTCGTCGGGCGCGATCCGGAGCGGATCGTCGCCACCGCCGACCGGGTCCTCGCCGTCCCACCGGCCAAACTGTCGCCGGCCCTCTGGGACGGCCACGCGGGCGCCCGCGTGGCCGACGCCCTGCTGGCCCACCTGGCCGCGCCCGCCCGGCCGCGTCCGACGGACGCCCGCGGCTCTATGACCGCTGCCTGACCCCCTGCTCGGCATATGCCGAACAAGCGTCGTAGTGGGGGAGCAGGCCGGCGGCGCGGGCCTGCGCCAGCGTCGGCGCGGCCCCGTCCTTCGCGGACAGCTCCGGCACGCCGGCCGGCCACGGCAGCCCCAGCTCCGGGTCGAGCGGATGGATGCCGTGCTCGTGCCCGGGCCGGTAGGTGGACGAGCACAGGTACGCCACGGTCGCGTTCTCGGTCAGCGCGCAGAAGCCGTGCCCGAGCCCCTCGGCGAGATAGACGGCGCGCCGGTCCTGGTCGTCGAGCGGCACGGCCTCCCAGGCGCCGTACGTGGGTGAGCCGACCCGGATGTCCACCACCACGTCGAGCACGGCCCCCGCGACGCAGGTGAGGTACTTGGCCTGTCCCGGCGGCACGTCGGCGAAATGGATGCCCCGGACGACGCCGCGCGCGGAGGTCGAGAGGTTGGCCTGGGCGAGGTCCAGCGGACGGCCCACGGCGGCGGCCAGGGCGTCGAACCTGTACCACTCAAGGAACGTGCCGCGGCCGTCGCGGTGCTGCTGCGGGGTGACTTCGTACGCACCCTCGATGCTCAGCGAGCGGATCTTCATCGGGCGCCGCCGTAACGGCCGGCGTCCAGCAGCCGCACGAGATACTCGCCGTACCCGCTCTTCAGCAACGGCCCGGCCAGCTCGCGCAGCTCATCGTCGGAGATGAAGCCCAGCCGCCAGGCCGCCTCCTCGACGCACCCGATCTTCAGACCCTGCCGCTCCTCGATGACCCGCACGTACTCGGACGCCTGCACCATCGACTGGAACGTGCCGGTGTCGAGCCACACCGTGCCCCGGTCCAGGACCGTCACGGTGAGCCGGCCCTGGCGCAGGTATTCCTCGTTCACCGCGGTGATCTCCAGCTCCCCGCGGGCGCTGGGCTCCAGCTTCTCCGCGATCCGGACCACGTCGGCGTCGTAGAAATAGAGGCCGGGCACCACGTACGTGGACTTGGGCCGCTCCGGTTTCTCCTCGATGGACAGCACCCGCCCGGTGTCGTCGAACTCGACCACGCCGTAGCGCTGGGGATCCGCGACCGGATAGGCGAACACCCGCCCGCCGACCGGTGCCCCGAAACGGGCCAGCTGCCGGCCCAGGCCGACGCCGTGGAAGATGTTGTCGCCGAGGATGAGGGCGACCTGCTGGTCGCCGATGAAGTCGGCGCCGATCCGGAACGCCTGCGCGATGCCCTCCGGTCGGGCCTGCTCCGCGTACGACAGGGACAGCCCGAATCGGCCCCCGTCGCCGAGCAACCGCTGGAAATGCGGCTGGTCCTCGGGTGTCGTGATGACCAGGACCTCCCGGATCCCGGCGGAGACCAACGTGGTGAGCGGGTAGTACACCATCGGTTTGTCGAAGATGGGCATCAGCTGTTTCGACATCGCCATCGTGATCGGCCACAGCCGCGAGCCGGTGCCACCGGCGAGCAGAATTCCACGCACGACGGAAGCCTATGCATCAGTAGCCGTGGGACTACACTCGCCAACTGTGCGGATTTTTGTCACCGGCGGCGCCGGTTTCATCGGTTCGGCCTATGTCCGGGCCCTCCTTCAGGATGAATACGCAGGTGCCGCCGGTGCCCACGTGACTGTTCTGGACCTGTTGTCGTATTCCGGAAATCGCGCCAACCTGCCCGTGACGGACTCCCGACTCCACTTCGTGCAAGGCGATATCGCCGATTCCGACCTGCTGCGCGAATTGTTACCCGGCCATGACGCCGTCGTTCATTTCGCGGCCGAGTCCCATGTGGACAGGTCGATCGCCGGCGCCCTGCCGTTCGTTACCACCAACGTGCTGGGCACACAGACGCTGCTCGACGAGGCGCGGGCCGCGGGCATCGGCCGGTTCGTGCACGTCTCCACCGACGAGGTGTACGGCTCGATCGAGGACGGCTCGTGGACCGAGAGCTGGCCGCTCGCGCCGAACTCGCCGTACGCCGCCTCCAAGGCCGGGTCGGACCTGCTGGCCCTGGCCGCCCACCGCACCCACGGGATGGACGTGGTGGTGACCCGCTGCTCCAACAACTACGGCCCGTACCAGTTCCCGGAAAAGGTCATCCCGCTGTTCGTCACCAACCTCCTGGACGGCGAGCGGGTGCCGCTCTACGGCGACGGCGGCAACGTCCGTGACTGGTTGCACGTCGCCGACCATTGCCGCGGCATCCAGCTGGTCCTCGAGAAGGGCCGGGCCGGCGAGGTCTACCACATCGGCGGCGGCACCGAGCTGACCAACCGGGAGCTGACCGGCCGACTGCTCGACGCCTGCGGCGCCGGCTGGGACATGGTCCGGCCCGTGGCCGACCGCAAGGGCCACGACCGCCGGTATTCCCTGGACATCACCAAGATCAGCGAGGAGCTCGGGTACGCGCCCCGGATCGCTCTGGACCAGGGGCTGGCGTCCACGGTCGCCTGGTATCGCGACAACCGGGACTGGTGGGAGCCGCTCAAGGCGCGGGGCACCGCCTGATGCGCTGGCTGGTCACCGGCGCCGGCGGCATGCTCGGCCGGGACCTGTGCGCCGCCCTGGCCGAGGCGGGGGAGCGGGACGTGCTGGCGGCGACCCGCTCCGACCTCGACGTGGCCGACCCCGCCGCGGTCCGTGACGCCGTCGCCGGCGTCGACGTCGTGGTCAACACGGCGGCGTGGACCGACGTCGACGGCGCCGAGACCGCCGAGGAGGCCGCCACCGCGGTCAACGGCCATGCCGTGCGGGGCCTCGCCGCCGTGGCCGGCGAGCGGCTGATCCACCTCTCCACCGACTACGTCTTCGACGGCACCGCCGCGTCCCCGTATGCCGAGGACACGGCCCAGGCGCCGATCAACGCGTACGGGCGGGGAAAGGCGCTGGGCGAGCGGGCCGTCCTGGCGGCCGGCGGTTACGTCGTGCGGACCGCCTGGCTCTACGGGGAGCACGGCCCCAACTTCGTCCGCACCATGCTGCGGCTCGCCGCCGAGCGCGACACCGTCGATGTGGTCGACGACCAGCGGGGGCCGCCCACGTGGTCGTACGCCCTCGCCCGGCAGCTCATCGCGCTCGCCGCCGCGGCCACGGCCGGTCGTGCCGCCCCGGGCGCTTACCACGGCACCGCCGCCGGAGCGACCACCTGGCACGGCCTGGCCCGGGCGGTCTTCGCCGAGGCTGGCCTCGACCCGGACCGGGTATGCCCGACCACCAGCGACCGCTTCCGGCGCCCGGCCCGGCGGCCCGCCTACAGCGTGCTCGGCCACGACCGCTGGGCGGGAACCGGCGTCGCGCCGCTGCCCGGCTGGCGCGTGATGCTCGCCGAGGCGATGCCGGCCCTGCTCCGCTGACTAGGAGGTCTCGGCGGCCTTTTTGATCGAGGCGGCTTCCGTGTCGACGTACCTGTTCGTCAGCGACCGGGTCATCAGCCAGCCGATCCCGGACAGCGGACCGGACACGGTCAGGGCGAGGGTGAGCCGGCTCCCGTCGGGGTGCGGCTCGACGGCGTGCGTGGCGGTGACGGTGACGCCGGGCGAGCTCGACGTCCAGGTGTACGACGTCCCGTCGGCGAACTCGGTGACGGTCCACACCCCCGGGGGCAGGCGAGGCTGCTGCAACCGGGTTCGGGAGCCGACGGCCAGCGGCCCGTCGTCGAGGCGCTCCACGGCGTCGACCGTCGGGATCCGCTCGGGCCAGCGCTCGACGTCGACGAGCACCGCCCAGACCCGCTCGGGCGGGGCCGCGATGGTGACGCTGTGCTGCAGGCCGGGCATGCGCCGAGTGTACGACGGACTAGGGCACGTGGCGCGACGGTGCGATCATCGCCCGCATGTCGATCAGTCGAAGGCTTCTCGCGTTCTGGGCGGCGCTGGCGTTGGCGGGGTGCGGTGCCACGGAGCCGGCGCCCCACGCCGCCGCGACCGGCACACCGACCGGCACTCCGACCGGCCAGGCCGCGCGGGCGTCGTCCGGTCCGCCGCCGGTCGAGTCGACGTCAGGCCGCACCGGCACGTCGGCGCCGCCCCGGAGTGGGGCGTTGCCGCCGGTGGTGAACCACGGCCCTCGGAGTGGAGCGCGGGTGGCGTTGACCTTCGACGCCGACATGACCGACGCTATGATCGCTCGGCTGCGGCGGGGCGAGGTGGCCTCGTACGCGAACCTCTCGGTGTTGGATCTGCTCGAGAAGCGCAAGACACCCGCGACCTTCTTCGTTACCGGCCAGTGGGCGGAGCAGTATCCGGAGGTGACCCGTAGGCTCGCCGCCAATCCCCGGTTCGAGCTGGCCAACCACAGCTATGAACACGCGGCGTTCACGGGCGACTGCTATGGGCTACCACAACTGCCGGCCGACCGGATGACCGGCGACGTCGCCAGGACGTTCCGGGTGCTGGAACCCTTCGGCGGGCGACAGACCCGATACTTCCGGTTCCCAGGTCTTTGTCATGACAAGGCGGCGCTTCGGGCCCTCGCGCCGCTCGGCGTGACCGTGGTCGACGGCGATGTGGTCAGCGGTGACCCGTTCGCCCGGAGCGCGGCGCCCGTGGTGGAGGCGGTCCTGTCGAAGGTGCGCCCCGGCTCGATCGTGATCATGCATGTCACGCAGGCGAACGCCCAGTACACCGACGACGCGCTGCCGCTGATCCTCGCGGGGCTCCAGCGTCGCGGCCTGGAGCCGGTCACCCTCTCGGAGCTGTTGAGTGAGCGGGATCGGGCCCCGGTTTCCTAGGCCGAAAGGACACGATCCGATACCAACCCACGATGTGATCGCCATCAATGGTTAGTGTCTCGCCAGCGGTGACCAGCCGTCGCCGCGTTTGTCCGTACCCATAGGACGAGGTGAACACGATGCGTGCATCAGGGATGCGGGCGAGGAGACTTCGGACGGTCGTCGCCGCCGGTGCCATCGCGGCGCTGGCGATCGGCGCGGCCGGCTGCGCGGAAAGCGACCGCGGTGGCAACGGGGGCAAGGCCGCCAACGGCGGCACCTTCATCTTCGCGGGTGCCGGCGATCCGAAGAACTTCGACCCGATCTTCAACGATGACGGTGAGTCGTTCCGGCCGATCCGGCAGATGTACGACACCCTCATCGCCCATAAGCCCGGCACCGCCGAGCTGGCGGGTGGCCTGGCGGAGAGCTGGTCCAACGACCCGACCGGCAAGATCTGGACGTTCAAGCTGCGCCAGGGCGTCAAGTTCCACGATGGCACCGCGCTGGACGCCGCCGCGGTCTGCGCGAACTTCGACCGTTGGTACAACATGAAGGGCGCGGCGGCCCAGTCCCAGATGATCTACTACACCGACGTCTTCGGTGGATTCGCCGGCAGCCCGGACGCCGTCTACGACAACTGCAAGGCACAGGACGCCGCCACCGCCGTCGTGACGATGAAGAGGTACAAGGGCGCCTTTCCGGGCGCGTTCGCGCTGACCGCGTTCTCCATCGCCAGCCCGACCGCGATGCAGAAGCACGGCGCCGACACGGTCACGCAGAACGGTGACTCCTTCTCGTACAGCGCGTTCGCGAACGAGCACCCGACCGGCACCGGCGCTTTCACGTTCGGCGGCTGGAACAAGGCCACCGGCGAGATCACCCTGAACCGGAACCCCGACTACTGGGGCGACAAGGCCAAGGTCGACAAGGCGATCATCAAGATCATCAAGGACGAGAACACCCGGAAGCAGGAGCTGCGCGCCGGCACGGTGCACGCGATCGACTTCCCGGCCCCGGCCGACCGCAAGGCGCTGGCGGGCGAGGGTTACAAGGTGCTCGACCGGCCCGCCTTCAACATCCTCTACCTGGGCATCAACCAGAAGAACAACCCGAAGCTGAAGGACCTGCGGGTCCGCCAGGCGATCGCGTACGCGCTCAACCGCGCCCAGCTGGTGCAGACCAAGGGCCCGGGCGGCTCGGCGGTGGCTGACCAGTTCCTGCCGAACTCGGTGCTCGGCTACGCCCCGGACGTGCAGAAGTACGAGTACAACGTGGACAAGGCCAAGCAGCTGCTGTCCGAGGCCGGCGCGACCGGGCTGACGCTCAACTTCTACTACCCGACCGAGGTGTCCCGGCCGTACATGCCGAACCCGCAGGAGATCTTCACCGTACTGGCGAACGACCTGCAGGCCGCCGGCATCAAGGTCAACGGCGTCCCGCGGCCGTGGAACGGCGGCTTCAAGGACGACGTGCAGCAGTTCGGCAAGCAGGACCTGCACATGCTCGGGTGGACCGGCGACTACAACGACCCGGGCAACTTCGTCGGCACCTTCTTCGGCCGGGCCAAGACCGAGTTCGGCGACGCGTCGATGACCGACATGTTCACCGCCATCGGCAAGGCCGACGCGACCGTCGACCCGACGGCCAAGAAGGCCGCGTTCGAGCAGGTCAACCGCGACCTCGCCGCCAAGTGGCTGCCGGCCGTCCCGATCTGGCACGCCCCGCCGGCCGTGGTCACCACGAAGAACGTCCAGGGTCTGGCGCCGAGCCCGCTCACCGCCGAGAAGTTCGACACCGTCTCGCTCACCAAGTAGCTCCGTAGTACCAGGCACCGCCGGGGCCCGGACCTCGATGATCGAGGTCCGGGCCGTCCGGCGCGAATCAAGGATGCGTCATTTCTCATGGTGAGAGTCATCGCGCGCCGCCTGATCCAGCTGGTCGTCACCCTGATCGCCCTGATGACCCTGGTCTTCTTCTGGCTGCGCAGCCTTCCCGGCGGACCCGTCGACGCGTTGCTGGGCGAACGCGCGACCCCGCAGACCCGCGAGCTGCTGATCCGGGCCCTCGGCTACGACCAGCCGATCTGGGTCCAGTACGGTCGCTTCCTGAAAAACGTGGTGACCGGCAACTTCGGCAACTCCATCCGCACCGGCGAGCCGGTGACGGACGTGATCAGCCGGTCCTTCCCGGCGACCATCGAACTGGCCATCGCGGCGATCATCATCGCGATCGGGCTGGGCATCCCGCTGGGATACCTCGCGGCCCGGCACCGCGGGCGGCTGCTCGACAACGCGACAATCATCGTCACCCTGGTCGGCATCTCGATCCCGATCTTCTTCCTCGGCTACCTGCTCAAGGACTGGCTGACGCAGGACGTCCACGTCTTCCCGCCGTCCGGCCGGATCACCACCGGCCTGGGAAACACCGACGTGACCGGCTTCTTCGTGCTGGACGGGCTGCTGACCCGCGAGCTGGACGCCTCCGCCGACGCCCTCTGGCATCTGGTGCTGCCCGCCTTCACCCTGGCGACGATCCCGCTGGCGATCATCATCCGGATCACCCGGGCGAGCGTGCTGGACGTTCTCGACGAGGACTACATCCGCACCGCGGACGCCAAGGGCCTGCGCAACGCCACCGTGCGCAAGCGGCATGTGCTGCGCAACGCGCTGCTGCCGGTGGTCACCACCATCGGCCTGCAGACCGGCGCGCTGCTGGCCGGCGCGGTGCTGACCGAGAAGGTCTACAACTGGGGCGGCCTGGGCACGCTGATCACCGACTCGATCAGCGGCGGCCGCGACTATCCGGTGCTCCAGGCGCTGATCCTGCTCGCGGCCGTCGTCTTCATCGTGGTCAACCTGCTGGTCGACCTCTCGTACGCGATCATCGACCCGAGGGTGCGTGTGCAGTGAGCGGAACCGGCGGAATCTCGACGCTCGCCGACCACAAGCGCCGCCGCATCGACGAGCTGACCGCGCGGACCGCCGAGGCCGGCGGCGTCAGCCTGATCCGCGAGGCCGGCCGCCGGCTGCTGCGCAACCCCGCCGCGATCGTCGGCGCGGCCATCATCCTGCTGTTCCTCGTCATCGCGGTCTTCGCGCCGCTGGTGGCGCCGCACGACCCGGTGCAGCGGTTCCCGGAGCTGACCAAGGAACTGACCGTCGACTCGATCCCGGGAGCCACCGCCGGGCACCCGCTCGGCAGCGACCCGCTGGGCCGCGACTTCGCGTCCCGCATGACCTACGGCGCCCGGCAGACGCTCTTCGTCGGCGTCCTGGCCACCCTCATCGGCCTGCTGCTCGGCGTGCTCCTCGGCGCGATCGCCGGCGCCGTCGGCGGCTGGGTCGACGTGCTGATCATGCGGATCACCGACGTCATGCTGGCCCTGCCCAGCCTGCTGCTGGCGATCACGCTGGTCGCCCTGGCCAGCAGGTCCACGCAGTGGACGGTGATCATCGCGGTCGCGGTGGTGAACGTGCCCATCTTCGCCCGGCTGCTGCGCGGATCGATGCTGGCGCAACGGGAGAGCGACCATGTGCTCGCGGCCCGCGCGCTGGGCGTGAAGCGGAAGGACATCGTGCTGCGGCACATGCTGCCGAACTCGCTCACCGCGGTCATCGTGCAAGCCACCCTGACCTTCGCGGTGGCGATCCTGGACGCGGCCGCGCTGTCGTTCCTGGGCCTCGGCGACCCGGACATCAACCGCGCCGAGTGGGGTCTGATGCTCGGCGTGGACGGCGTCCGATACTTCGAGGTCCGCCCGGAGCTCGCCTACTTCCCGGCGTGCGCGATCATCCTCGTCGCCCTCGGCTTCACCTTGCTCGGCGAGAGCATGCGCGAGGCGCTCGACCCGAAGAACCGGCGGTGAATCATGCCCCTCCTCGACGTTCGTGACCTGTCGGTCGTCTTCCAGCGCAAGGGCGCCAAGCCCTTCACGGCGGTCGACGGCGTCAGCTTCTCCGTGGAACCCGGCCAGACGGTCGGGCTGGTCGGCGAGTCCGGCTGCGGCAAGTCGGTGACCAGCCTGGCGATCATGGGTCTGCTGCCGCGCCGCGGCAACAAGGTCACCGGCGAGGTCCGCTTCGCCGACACCGACCTGCTCAAGCTGCGCCCCCAGGAGCTGCGGGACCGGCGCGGCCGGGACATCGGCATGATCTTCCAGGACCCGCTGTCCTCGCTGAACCCGGTGATCCCGCTCGGCCTGCAGGTGGCCGAGGTGCTCGAACGCCACCAGGGCCGGACCCGGCAGGCGGCGCTGAGGGAGGCCAGGGGACTGCTCGACGCGGTCGGCATCCCCGATCCGAAGCGGCGGCTCAAGGAATTCCCGCACCAGCTCTCCGGCGGCATGCGGCAGCGGGCGCTGATCGCCATCGCCCTGGCCTGCGAGCCACGCCTGCTGATCGCCGACGAGCCGACGACCGCGCTGGACGTGACTATCCAGGCGCAGATCCTCACGCTGCTCAAGGACCTGGTCGACCGGTCCGGCACCGCGCTGATGATGATCACCCATGACCTCGGGGTGGTGGCCGGGCTCTGCGACACGGTCAACGTCCTCTACGCCGGCAAGGTGGTCGAGCGGGCCGGACGCCATGACCTGTTCGCGGACCCGCGGCACCCGTACACGCACGGGTTGTTGCAGTCCGTGCCCCGCCTGGATGTCGACCGCGGCGCTCGGCTGCACCAGATCCGCGGCTCGGTCAACGACAACATCCCCTGGTCGGAGGGTTGCGCCTTCGCGCCCCGCTGCGATCGGGTGATCGACGACTGCGTCGGCGAGACGGTTCCCCTCGAGCCCACCCTCCGCGGCGGCGCGCTGCGGTGCACGAACCCCGTCCCCCAGGAGGTCCCGGCGTGAACGACGCGCTTGTCGAGATCGACGACCTCAAGGTCCACTTTCCGATCAAGAGCGGACTGCTGTTCGACCGTACGGTCGGCTATGTCTATGCCGTCGACGGGGTCTCGCTGAAGGTCAAGCGTGGCGAGACCTACGGTCTGGTCGGCGAGTCCGGGTGCGGCAAGTCGACGCTCGGCCGCGGCCTGCTGCGCCTGGTCGAGCCGACCAGCGGTGCGATCACCTTCGACGGCACGGACGTCCGCTCGCTCAAGGGCGAGCGGATGCGGCTGTTCCGCCGGCGCATCCAGATGGTGTTCCAGGACCCGATGTCGAGCCTGGACCCCCGCCAGTCGGTGGAATCCCTGCTCGTCGAGGGCCTCAAGGCGCACGGCCTGCACAAGGACAAGGCCGAGGTGCAGCGGCGGCTGAGGTCCACCCTGGACTCGGTCGGCCTGCCGGCGTCGGCGCTGAACAAGTACCCGCACGAGTTCTCCGGCGGGCAGCGCCAGCGGATCGGCATCGCCCGGGCCCTGGTGCTCGGACCCGAGCTGATCGTGGCCGACGAGCCGGTGTCCGCGCTGGACGTGTCGATCCAGGCGCAGGTGGTCAACCTCCTCGGCGACCTGCAGGACTCGTTGGGGCTGACCTACCTGGTCATCGCGCACGACCTCGCGGTCGTCCGGCACATCTCCGACACCATCGGCGTGATGTACCTGGGCTCGCTGGTCGAGGAGGCGGACGGCGACCAGCTGTACGAGCGCCCGCTGCACCCGTACACCCGGGCTCTGCTCTCGGCCGTGCCCATCCCCGACCCGCGGGTGGAGGACCGGCGGGAGCGGATCCTGCTGGCCGGCGACCTTCCGTCGCCGGCCAACCCGCCGAGCGGATGCCGGTTCCGCACGCGCTGCCCCTGGTCGCAGAGCCGCTGCGCCGAACAGCGGCCGGAACTGCGGGTGTTCGACGACTCGGGACAGCGGGTGGCCTGCCACTTCGCCGAGGAGATCCTGGGCGGTGAGCTGAGGATGCATGAGGTGCGCGCGGAGCTCGTCCGCCCCGGTTCGGACGCGGCACCCAGCGTGGGCACCGAGCTGATCCAGACCCGCACGGACCTGCCCGCGCCGTAGTCGACCCTGCTCTATGTCCGGGGGTCACGAGCACGCAAATAGGTCGGATCGATAGCGCTGTCGCCCACGAAACAAGCGTAGTCCCCGCCTCGAGGGGTCGCGGCCGTTCTAGCAGGGCTCTGTCACGTTCGAGTGGGTGACGGTGACAGGCCGCCGCCGATCTTGGTGTGGTGGGTCCATGAACACCGCCGAGGTGCGACGGCTGACCGATGACCTGGACGCGATAGCGACCTCGATGCGCTCCCCGGGGAGCATCCGATGCGACTGATCATGTTCAACACCACCATGGGAGTGGCCGCGGGAGTCGCCCTTCTGCTCGTCCCTCGCTTCTGGGCGGTCGTCCGCGGCGACCACCCGCCGCTGCTGCTCGTCAACCGCGACCGGGCGGCCGGCGGCTGGGCCGCGACGTTCGGCGTCCTCGGGACCATCCTCACCAGCCTCGGCTTCGTCATGACGGTGTGGCATCCCCTGGCCCCCGCCAAGGACTACATCGACACGATCTTCGGCGAGCCGACCCTGATCCTCGGCGTCCTGCTCCTCGCCGCGGCCTGGCACCTCGCCCGCACCGGCGACCCCCTCGACCCGGACCGGCTACGCACCGCGCTGTCGCCGGCGAGCTGGGTGGTCTTCTGGCTCGGCATTATCCTCGCCTGGTGCGCCGCCGCGATCGCCCGCTTCAACGCGGTGGGCTCGGCGCCGGCCGAAGAGCCCATCACCGGCCTGCTGCACGACTACCCGATGATCGAGAACCTGTTCTTCGCCATCGTCCTATACGGCCTAGCCGCCGTCGGCTGCCTCGCCTTCCCGTTCGCGATCCGCCCGAACAGCCGCGTCGCCTGGCAGCTCATGTACTGGTCCTGGACCGTGTCCGGCGTCGCGTTCGCGCTGTTCTCGGCGATGAACTTCTACACCCACACCGGCCTCTTGGTGAACCTCGGCACAGAAGGCCCGGACTTCCCCTGGTGACCTGCGGCCAGCCGCTTCCGGTGCGCGTAGATCCGGACTCGTCGGCGCCCCACGTAACGTCGTAGATGGCCCGGCTATCCGGCCGTGGCTGGTGCGGGCTCTTCGACGTGTGGAGTCGGGCGGGTTGCCAGGGCCCAGCGCACCACCGGTGGGACCAGGCAGCCGATCAGCGCGAACGCCGTACCCAGCAGCAGCCAGCCGGGCGTGCCCCAGCCGACCGTCAGGGCCGTCACCAGCAGCGGGGCGAGCATCTGACCCAGTTGCATCCCCATCGAGTACGCGCCCTGGTACTGCCCGTGGGCGTCGGCCGGTGCCAGGCCGAACGAGATGCCCCAGCCGGCCGCGGCGTGCCACAGTTCGCCGAACACGTGCACGGCCGCGCCGGCGATGAGGAGTCCCACGGTCACCGCGCTGGTGGTGGCGCCGGATGCCGCGAACAACACGCAAGCTATCAGGAGCGCGAATCCGGCCCGTCGGGAAGCGCGGGCGGCGCCGCCCAGGTGGTCGGTTCCGCGGGCGGCGCGGACCTGGAACAGCACCACCGCGCCGGTGTTGACCAGGAACAACACCGCGATCAACCAATGCGGTGCATCCGTACGCAGGTAGATCCACAGTGGCAGCGCCACCTCGAACAGGCCGAAGTGGGTGGCCATCAGCCCGTCGAGCACCACGAACACGAGAAACGGCCGGTCGCGTAGTGCTACCAGCCGGGGGCCGGTGGTCGGGGCGGGTGTGGGCGCGATCGGAGCGAGCCGGCTCAGTAGCGCCGCCGCCAGCACGAATGTCGTGGCGTTGCCGAGAATCAGCGACACGTAGGCGGCCCGGGTGTCGACCACCAGGCCGATGCCGGCGCACGCCGCACCGGCGGCGATTCCCACGTTGGTCAACGAGCGCAGGTAGGCGCGGGTGTACACGCGCCGGTCGGGGGCCACGGCGCCGGCGATGACCGCACCCCTGGCGGCGCGTTGAGCGGCGTCGGCCACGGCCATCGGCAGGGCGACGAGCAGGAACGCCCCGAAGGAGTCGACGAGCGTCATCGCCGCCGTGCCGGTAGCGAGCGCGAGCAGTCCGGCGACGAGAATGCCGCGCGGCCCGCGGCGGTCGGCGACGTATCCCATCGGCACGCTGGCGGTCATGCTCACCAGCGCGGCCAGGGTCAACGCCAACCCGGTCTGTCCGACGGAGAGCCCGACGGATCTGGTCAGAAACAGTGCGCTCGACGCCATCCAGAGTCCGTTGCCGAACGTGTTGACCAATGTCGACGCGGCCAGGAGTCGTAGGGGGCCGGGCTCCGGGACGATGTTCATGCCGCCATTAAACAGTACGGACGTACGGTTTGCTATCCCGGGTTGCCCAACCCCGCGGTCGGCAGGCCATCGCGGAAGACGACCGCGCCGTCGGCGGTGATCGAGCTGGCCGGGCGGAGGTCCACCGGAAACGTCCAGTGCACGGGGGAGTTGTTCGCGCTGCCGGTCGGGGTGTGGCCCTGTCCCAGGGAGATCGACATCATTCCCGCGATCTTGGTGTCGATCAGTGCGTAGCCGACCGGGCCGGGCGCGCCGGGGTTCATGCCGAGGCCTATCTCGCCGATCCGGCCGGCGGCGTCGTCCACCGCCAGGGCGGCCTCGACCTGTTCAGCGCCCGTGGAGCATTGCCAACGACTCACCCGGCCGGCGGTGAACTCCAGGCGCAGCTCGCGGACCTCCGTGTCGTGCAGGTACGCCGCCCCGGAGGCCCGGACCCAGCCGGTGACGCTGTTCTCGACAGGCGCCAGGTTCAACTCGCCGTCCGGCAGGTTCTGCCGGCCACAAGAGTTGTCCACCGGCCGGCCCTCCAGCGACATGCGCAGATCGAGGTCTGTGCCGACGATGTGGAGTTCCCGGGCACCGGCCAGCCGGTCGGCGACGCGCTGCTGGTCGTCTCGCACGCGACGCCAGGCCAGGACGGGATCCTCGCGATCAGTGAGCATGACTCGATGCACCAGATCCGTATACCGCGCAAGACTCATCCCGGCGCTCCGGGCGTACCCCTCGGTCGGGAAGTGTGTCGTGCAGCGGCGCAGCGTGCCCGCCGACAGGCGGCGCAGCTGCTGGTAGATCAGGCTGAAGCGGGATTCCTGCCGCGCCTCCTGCTCGGCGGGCGGATAGGCGCGCAGCGCATAGGGGTGGTCCTCGCTCTCGATGCGGATGATCACGTCCGCGGTGTCGTAGAGGTGGGTCAGCATCGGATCCGCCCGGCGGTGCAGCGCGGGATCGAGGGTCGCGGCGAGCACGAGGGCGTCCTCGTCCGCGACGTGGGTGTAGACCGACGGAAGAGCGCCGCGGGACAGGCACTGTGCGTAGAGCTCCCGGACGAGCGGCGAACCGGCCGGCCCGGTCGAGCGGAGCAGCACGGTCTCGCCGGCTACCACTTCCAGGGAGTAATCCAGCAGGGTACGGGCCATCCGGGCGACGCGGTTGTCGGTCATTTCGAGGCCTCCAGGAACGCATCGAGCACGGAAGCGGCGAACGGCCAGCCGCCCGGCGGTTGCAGGTTGTAGACGAGGGCCACACCGGCCAGGCCATCCGAGGTGGCCTGGAGCTGACAGCCCGAGCCTTGGATTCCACCCGGGTGTCCGAACCTGGCGATGCCGGCGCGGCTGCCGACGTAGAGGCCCAAGCCGTACCCGTCGAGTTCCTGATCCACCGTGTCCGCGTGCCGGACCGTCATGGCCTCGGGTACGCGCGTCAAGAATCGGGCCAGGTCCGAGGCGCTGCTGTAGGCGAAGCCGGCGGCGGCATAGACCGCGTTGTCGAAGGCCGGACGTTGGACGGCGGGTGGATCGCCCACGTGGCATTGCGCGGGGGTCCACGTGATCGCATCGGTCAACCGCCACGACGTGTGTCTCATGCCGAGCGGGCGAAGGACGTGCCGGTCGACGAGATCCGCGATGGACGCTCCGGTCGCCAGTTCGGCGGCGTGGGCGGCGAGGGCGAACCCGGGATTGCTGTAGCACCACCGTTGCCCCGGGGGCGAGACCAGGGCGGGCGGCTGCCCGGCCCAGAGGCGCAACGCGTCGGGTGCTGTCGGCCCGTACAGATTGCTCGGGGTGATCGGATCCGCGGGCAGCCCGCCGGTGTGGCTGAGCAGCTGGCGCAGGGTCATCCCCCAGGGCAGCGGCTCGTCAAGATCCAGCACCTTGTCATCGGCCAGGGCCAGGATGGCCGCGGTGGTCAGCGGCTTGGTCGTGGAGCCGATGCGGAACGGGGTATCCACGGTGACCGGGGCCGGTTGCTCGACGCTGGTCACGCCGAACGCCGCTGTATAGCGGTGACTGTCTCGCCAGGCGACCAACGCGGCGCCGGGAATGCCGGCGCGGCGCGCCTCGTGGGCGAGCAGCTCGTCAAGATCGCGCATGGCAGAACCGTAGAGCGAAACAAGTTGCGATACAATCCGCACTTGTATGGATACAAAGTGGCATCCCACGCCCCGGGCCGGGGCCGGCCCGCTCTACCTCCGCCTCGCCGATGGCATCGCCCACGACATCGAGGCCGGGCGGTTGCCGGACGGCTGGCGACTGCCGACAGTGCGGGCGGTGGCACACCGGCTCGGCACCACGCCGGGAACCGTGGCCAGGGCTTACGCCGAGCTGGGACACCGCGGGCTCACCAGCGGCGAAGCCGGCCGGGGCACGTTTGTCCGGCCCACGCGAGGAGCCACCAGCTTCGAGGCACCGCCGGACAGCGCCGGGAAGGTCGTGGACCTCGCCGGCAACTACGCGGCCCCGCCGTCATCGACCCTGCTCCGCGAACTCGCCGGGGCCTGGGACCAGGGTTCTCTCGCCACACTCGTCGCCACCGGCGGAGGGGAGGATCCGGGCGTCCTGGGAGCGGATTACCTGGACACGTTCGGGTTGCGCGTCTCGACGCATCAGGTGTTGGGCACCTCCGGAGGGCAGCACGCGCTCTTCGTCGCGCTCGCCGCGCTCACCCGGCCCGGCGACCGGATCGCCGTGGACGAGCTGGCCAATCCGGGGGTACGTGCGGCGGCCCGGCTGCTGCGACTGCGGCTCGTCCCCGTACCGCACGACGGCGACGGGCTCCACCCCGACGCGCTCCCGAAGCAGGGAGTGAGCGTCGTGGTGACCACGCCGACGCTGCACAACCCGACCGGCGCCACCATGTCGGCGGACCGGCGTGCCGAACTGGCCGACGCGCTCCGCGAGCACCGGCTGATCCTGCTCGAAGACGACCCCTTCGCACCCCTGGCCGCCGACGCTCCGCCGCCGGTGAGCTCGTTCGCCCCGGAGCGCTGTGTCTATCTGGCCAGCACCAGCAAAGCCGTCGCGCCGGGCCTGCGACTCGCGTTCCTGAGCTGTCCGCCAGCGCTGCACGACGCGATGCTGGCCGCCGCCCGAAGCTCTGCCTGGATGCCGCCGTCGCTGGTCGTCGACCTGGTGCGCCGACTGGTGGTCGACGGGCTGGTGACCCGGCTGGCCGACAGTCGCCGGGCCGAGTCGGTCGCCCGGCTGGCCCTGGTCGAACAGTTGTTGCCCACCGCCCGAAGGTGCGGCGTGGGCGGAGCGCACGCCTGGGTGGAACTAGCCGACGAGTGGCGAGGCGCTGACCTGGCCGCGCTCGGGCGGGTGCACGGCGTGTCCGTGGCCCCGGCGGGTGAGTTCGGCGGCAAGCGACCAGGGTTCCGGATCGGATTCGGGGCTCCGCTGTCCCGGCATGAACTGGCACGCGGCCTGACCGCCGTCGACCACATGCTGGCCACCGGGCCGGTGGTGCCCCGGTAACGCCACCGCCGCCACGACCGCCACCCCGCCGGCTGGCCGCGTCACCTCGCCGGCGGCGGACAGCGAGTACGCCACCAGCCGCGGAAATGCGTGAGGCTGACGGTTGATCTACCACCAACGGAGGAAATGTGAGTGGTCGACACCTTGGCCAGGCTTTGCCGCGGGCAAGTTCCGCCACAGTCGTCATGACGGCGACCATGCTCGCGCTGGCCGCCTGCGGTGCGCCCGACCAGGCCGCGGGACCGGCTCCGGCGGCGACCGCTACGGCGGCGACCACGCCCTCCGAGGCAGTCGCGAGTGCGGAAGCGGCTTCCACGAAGGTGAAAGCTCCGAAGCCCGCCAAGATTGAGGTGCCCCGCGGGGTCGGCTTGGACTATCAGTCAGCACAGGATCTTTGGCGCGCGGCCGGCCTGCACGTGGCGCCGGCGAAGGACGTCACGGGCGCGAACCGGATTCCAGTCATCGACTCGAACTGGATCGTCGTGTCACAGGACCCGAAGGCCGGCTCGACGGTGGCCGAGGGCTCCTTCATCACCGCGACCGTCAAGAAGGACAGCGACGACTGAAGCGGAGCGCGGTGCCGCTCCTGGCCAGCCGAGAGCGGCACCGCGTCCGGTCAGACGGTACGGCGACGTGTGGTGAGCAGCCCGAGGCCGATCATGGCGATGCCCAGGAAGAAGTGCAGCCAGTCGTCGGCGGTGTTGACCGGGACGAAGTTGGCGGCGCTGGCGTGGTCAATGATCAGCCCGTAGAGCCAGAGCACCAGGTAGATGGCGCCGCCGCCGATGAGGAAGAGGCGCGCCATCGCCGCGGTGCGTGCCATCGCCAGGCCCGCGGCGCCGAACAGCAGATGCACGATGTTGTGCAGCACGGACACCTGGAACACGCCGAGCAGCTCGGCGTCGGACTCGTGTCCGGCGAAGGTCATGGCGTCGTAGCCGGTCGTGACGCCGGGGATGAAGCCCAGGACGCCGACGAGCAGGAACACGACGCCGACAGCGAGGGCCACGGTCTGAACGAGTGAGCGGTGCGACGCCGCGCGCGCCCGAGCGGTAGTCATTGATCGATCACCTCCGACAAGAGTGATGGGGGAGGCGCGTACCCCGCTTGTCGGCAAAACATGCGCGTGCGACGCACCCGGACCGCAACCGGTCCCACACCCTGCCGCGCCCGGGGCCGGCGATTCTGGTTGAACCCAGCTCCCCACGAACAGCGAGGCATGATGACTCACGTCCGTACGGGCAACCGCTCAGTGTTCCGAACGGCGTTTCGGCGCGCCGCGTCGATCTCGACCGCGCTCGCCGCCGTCGCGGTGCTCCTGCCCGTTGTGCCCGCGCGGGCGGTCGCCGCCGCGGACAGCGTCGGCGTGCGGAGCGAGGCGTCCGCCTCGGCCGGCGAGGTGGGCCTGGGCGTCAACGTGGGCGGTATCAGCGACTGGATGCCCGAGTGGCAGTTCGTGGACGCCTTCCGGACCTCCCGCTACTGGATCTCGCAGCGGGTGGGGGCCGGCTGGGGTCTGGGCCCCGCGCTCAACCTCGACGCCGACGGCTGGGTGACCAAACTCGAGAAGGACGCGTCGGTGGACGCCGCGATCCTGCTCAGCCCTTCCCCGTACCCGGCGGGCAAGTTCGTCGTCACCTGGAAGGGCAAGGGGAAGGTGTCGATCTGGGGCGGCGGCACGACCAGCAACGTGACCGCGAACCGGTTCGAGTTCGAGGTCGGCAACCCCGGTGGCCACTTCCTGCGGATCAGCGAGACCGATCCCCTTGACTACGTGCGCGACATCCACGTGTGGATGCCGGGTTACGAGCACACCGGTGCCGAGCAGGAGTTCCACCCGCTGTTCCTGGAGCGCCTGCGGGGCATGAAGACGCTGCGGTTCATGGACTGGATGGAGGCCAACAACTCGCACCAGGTCACCTGGGACCAGTATCCGACCGAGCACTCCGCGCGGCAGGGCAATGGCGCCGCACCGCAGATCATGGCGCGGCTGGCGAACCGGGTCGGCGCCGACCCCTGGTTCACGATGCCGCATCTCGCCGACGACAACTGGATCCGCCAGTTCGCGACCACGATCCGCGACACTGTCGACCCGGACCGCAAGATCTACGTCGAGTTCTCCAACGAGGTCTGGAACGGCATCTTCGCGCAGGCGAAGTGGGCGCAGCAGCAAGGCGTCGCCAAGGGCATGTTCAATCCCGGATGGGAATGGCAGGCCAAGCTGCACATGCAGGCGCAACGCTCGGTCGAGATCTTCCGGATCTGGCGGGAGGTCTTCGGTGCCGACGCCGACCGTCGCGTGGTGCGGGTCCTGGCCACCCAGGCCGCCTTCCCGGCCAGCGGCGAGGCCGTCCTGTCCTGGCAGAACGCCTACCGGGAGGCCGACGCGGTGGCGATCGCGCCCTACTTCAGCTGCGACGGCGACTACCTGCGCACCGGCAAGCTCATCAACCCCGGCGCTCCCACGGCCGCCGCGGGCGTGCTGAAGGCCGGCGTGAACGGCGTACTCGACAACTGTCAGCGCGCCATCAACCAGGAGATCCGCGTCTGGATCACCCTGTACAAGGCGCTCGCCGACAAGTACGACCTGGACCTCATCGGGTACGAGGGCGGCCAGCACCTGGCCGGCATCGCCGGCGGCGAGAACAACGAGGCCGTCAACAAGATCATGTACGCCGCGAACCGCCACCCCCGCATGCGCACCATGTACGCGCAGTACCTGAGCCAGTGGCGCGAGCTGGGCGGCGGCACCCTCGCGTTGTTCGCCTCGGGCGGCTCGGTGTCCAAGTGGGGTTCGTGGGGTCTCGTCGAGTACGAGGGTCAGCCGATCGACCAGGCGCCGAAGTACCTCGCGGTCGACGAGGCTATGCAGGGTCTGGGCCAGCGCCCCGCCGTCATCGCCCGGCCGACGGTCACCGCGTTGTCGACCCGCGGCGGCGCCACCACCGGCGGAAGCACCATGACGATCAGAGGCACGAACCTGGCGAGCGTGAGCGCGGTCCGCTTCGGCAAGGTCCGCGCCACGCTCAAGACCGTCACCCCGACTCAGCTGACCGCGACCGTTCCGCCGAGCGTCGCCGGTGGCGTGGTGGATGTGACGGTGGAGAACCCGATCGGCACCACCACGGCGACACCCGCGACCACCTACACCTACATCCCGCCGCCGGCCGTACAGGCGCTCAGCACGTCGACGGCGTCGGTCGTCAACGGCACCGAGGTTACGATCACCGGCACGGACCTGTCGGGCGCCACCACGGTGACGGTGGGCAAGGCCGTGGTTCGCAAGGTCAAGGTCCTGTCGCCGACCGCGCTCACGTTCACCGCCCCGCCGAGTGCGGCCGGAACGGTCGACGTCACGGTGACCACACCGTACGGGACCAGCAAGGCCGTGGCGGCCGGTCGTCTGACGTACGTGAACCCGCCGCGACCGGCCGTCACCGGCCTCTCCGTCGACCAGGGGATGAGCAACGTCTCGACCACGGTCGTCCTCACCGGCACCGACTTCACCGGCACCACCGCCGTGACGGTCGGCCCGGCGCGGGCGTCGTTCACGGTGCTGTCCAACACCCAGCTGCGAGCGGTGTTCCCCGCCCAGAAGGCGGGCACGTGGGACAACGTCCGGGTGACCACACCGGGCGGCACCAGCGCCGGCACCCCCGCGAACTACTTCCGCTACCTCGCACCGCCCAAGCCGACGGTGACCGCCCTGTCGGTGCACCGGGGCACGATGAAGGCGACGACGGTCGTCGTGACCGGCACCAACTTCACCGGCACGAAGCTGGTGATGGCGGCGGGGGTCAAGGCCACGTTCAAGGTGACGTCGGCGACCCAGCTGACGATCACCGTGCCGGGGCGCGCCGCCCGGGCGACCGGACACGTGATCGTGACGAACGCCGGCGGCGAGAGCACCGCGGCGGGCGACCGGACCGCGTTCTCCTGGTAGCCCGTCCAGGTGAGACAGAACGTCCGGCCGTCTGAGGTCTGGGGAACGTATCGATGATCGGCTCGTTGGTCCGAGTGTGGCACTGATCGAGGTTGATCAGTGGTCGGTGGAGTCGGACCGGCCGCATGCCCGGATCGCGGGCCGGTTCACCCGCTCGGAGCCGCGCCGGCGTGCCCGGCAGTACCTGACAGGGCTGGTCGCCGGCCTGGACCGTAAGAACGGGTGGCCGTCGGCCGAGCAGGCCGGGGACACCTCACCCGACGGGATGCAGCTCCTGCTGCGCTGGGCGGACTGGGACGTCGACGCCGTCCGTGCTAAGTGCCGTTGCAGTATTGAGGGCGCTTGTGCGGTGGTCGGAAGGGGTGAGGTGGCGCCGCGCGGTCGCCACAGCGTCGGCTTGGGTGGCGTGCCGAGCGGGACAGGCCGGCTGCCGGAGCAGGCAGGTGCCCCGGCAGCCGTCTGGTAGCTCAGCGCACCCTTAGCAGCGTTGCCTTGGGCTGCCGGACCGGTGCCGCGGCCGGTGTTCCGTTGAGGTTGTACTGCCTGAGCACGACGGTGAGGTTCTCGCTGTTGCCGCCCTTGAACGTACCGCCGATGGTGCCGGCGGCCCGGGCACCACTGCCGTAGATGTACTCGCCGCTCAGCGTGTATGGCACGGCGACCTTGGCATGCGCGACCGTGACGGTGGCCTCCACGATGGAGCGAGCCGGCACGAGGACGGGCTGTCGCCACGAGAACGACCGGGCCCGCTGCACCGAACCGCCGTCGGTGCCACTGTACGAACCTTCCGCGGAAACGGTGACCTTGCCGTCGGCGAAGATGGGGAATCCGACCTTGATAGAGGTGGAGACCGTCACCTTGACACTCTTGGTGTTCGACCAGGTCTCGGTGTCGGTCGTGGTCTTGGAGCCGCTGATCTCGGTGGACTGCTGCACCGCGGTGTCATTGCGGTTGGTCACCTTGTCGAGCTGCTCCAACGACATCTCGGTCAGGACAGCATGGTCCATATCGTATGCGATGTCATGGGCCTCAAACTGGACGATACCGTCCATCGCGGCGCAGCGCTCCGTGTTTCCACCCGTGCCCACGCCGACCGCCAGGACGCAGATGGTGTGCTGTCCCGGCGACGCCGGCACCCACACGTCGAAGCCGTGGGCGGCCCCGAATCGTGGATAGGCGGCGGCGACGTCAGGCCGGTGCACGGTCGCGTTTACGGCGTTCACCTCATTGCCGTCGACCTTGACGTGGACGGTCAGGGCCGTGGTGGGACCATCCGGGTCGGCGGTCCAGCCTTGGACGTGGACCGACGACTGGGACGTGTCCTGCTGTGCCAAGTCGATGAAAAGCTTGGGGGCATGCGTGGTACCGCCACCGCCACCGCCGCCCCCGCCACAGATGGGCGGCGGTTCCGGCACGTCGCAGTTCGGCTCAGCGGCGGCGGGTTGCACCATCGCCAGCACCATGCCGCATCCAGTCAGGATGGCGCCCATGGCGGCGGCGCTACGTCGAAGGAACATTGACCCTACTCTCTGTCGGATGATTGTTTCGGACATGGTGGGCGCACCGGTGGTAAGGCATCCACGATTCGGGTGTCACCGAATCCTGGCCTCCGACGCCGCCCCAAGGAGGTGGGAGCCGAGCTGATCCGCGGAGGCAGGGCGCTGGGCGCTGGCCCGATCGGCGCGGCGCGGCACCTGGGTCTACTACTGGGTCAAGACCGCGGCTTTCCGCTCCACGACGTGGCGCAGCTTGCCCAGGCCTTTCATGAAGCCGAGTTCCGGTGGCAGGGGCGGTTGGTCTCCGATCGTCGCGGAATGCGGCGGCGACCCCGTCGCCAGAGTTGGCGGGACCGCGCGCGATATGTGCCATGGGAAAGCGGTTCCAGAGGTGGGTAACGTTTGGCCATGGGCCATTCACCGCTGACCTACGCGGGCGCCGCCGCGCTGCTGGGAAAGATCGACCGGCCGGTCCTGGACGTCGTCGATCGGGCTGTCGGCTCAGGCATTCTGCTCGGCGCCATCGTATTCCCGCCCGCGCTCGGCCTGGTCGACGCGAAGATGGAGCTGACCCGGATCGTGCGAGGCCTGCTCGACACGGTGAGTGGACGGGTGCGCGGCGCACAGGGCCGCGACCGGCACGATCTCATCGCCGCGGCGCACACGACGCTGGTGCTCTCCGCGTTGTTCGACGCCATCAGCGAGCACATCGGTCCGAGCTTCGGCGCGCTCGAGCTCAGCGACGCCGAGAAGGTGCAGCTGGCGAGCGCGCCAGGGGACGTCGTCACGCAGACGTCCTGGATCGATCACCTGGTCCGGCTCGACCTGCCGTTGCCGTCACCGCGCGCCGGGTTCGAGGAGAACATCCAGCTCGAGCTGGTCGGCCGGGTCGACCGGCTGATCCGGGACGCGGTGGCCTTCTTCGAGGGGCTCCGGGTCTGGAAGCACCTCGGCGTCGACTCGCAGGCTCTACGCACGAGCGCGGTGCGGCGTTGGGAGGTGCTCTACCGGGAGCGGTACCTGCGGCTGGGCGTCGACGCGCCGGAGTTTCTTGTCTGGGCGAGCCTGGGCGAGCACGCCGCTACCCGGTTCGACATCGGTGCGATGGGTGCCCGGGTCACCTCGCTGCTGCGGTCGCAATCCGAGACCCTGGGAAAACTGTACGATCTGCTCGCGCTCACCGTGGCGGCGCAACGACCGGAGCGCGCCTCCTACCGCTGGAAGCTGATCTCGGCCGCGACGGCGGTCCTGCAGAAGCCGTTGCTGCGTTCCGAGTCCACCCCGGACGGGCTCTCCTTCCCCTCTGTGGCCGACGGGTTCATCACGCCGCGGTTTCGCGTCGCGGTCGCCGATCCGTCGGCCGCGCCGGCGCAGGAGTCCTGGTGGTCGCGGCAGCCCGTGCGCACGGATCTGGACGAGTTCATGGCCGGCTATCTGGCGCATCCCGACGCGGCCCGGTGTCCGCTCGTCGTCCTCGGGCATCCCGGGGCGGGCAAGTCACTGCTCAGCAACGTCCTCGCCGCTCGACTGCCGGCCGAGGGATTCACCGTCGTCCCGGTGCAGCTGCGCAGGGTCAACCCCGAGGACAGCATTCTCAACCAGGTCGAGTCGGCGTTGCGTGACGTCCTGCACGACACGGTCACCTGGGGCCGACTGGCGGATGAGAGCGCGGGGTTGACCCGCGTCATCATCCTGGACGGATTCGACGAACTGGTGCAGGCCACCGGGGTTACCCAATCGGGGTACCTCGCCGAAGTCAGGCGCTTCCAGACCGAGGAACACGACCTCGGCCGCGCTGTGGCGGTGATCGTCACGTCGCGGACACTGGTGGTGGACCGTGCGCGCGTACCTGAAGGCTCCCTCCTGATGAAGCTCGAGGACTTCGACGACGAGCAGATCGCCGCCTGGCTCTCCAACTGGAACAGGGCCAACCGGGGCTCGCCCGGCTTCCGGCCGCTCAGCCTGGCCGCGGTCCGGGTCCACCGCGCGCTGGCCGGGCAGCCGCTGCTGCTGACCATGCTCGCGATGTACGCGGCGGATCGCGACGCGCCGACGCTCGACGACGCCGAAATGTCGATGGCCACCCTCTACGAGAGGCTGCTGGACACCTTCATTAGGCGCCAGGTGATCGACAAACAAGACCGGGCGCCGACCGGAACCGAACTGGAAAGGCTGCTCAATGAGCGCCGGTGGCGGCTCAGTGTCGCGGCGTTCGCCATGTTCAACCGGGGACGTCAGCACGTCAGCGACCACCATCTCGACCATGACCTGGACGCGCTGACCCGGGCCGAGGCGACGGTGCCGCAGAGCGGTTTCCACGCACCGCTGACCCACGGTCAGCGAACGGTCGCGGACTTCTTCTTCATCCACACCGCCCAGGCGGACAAGGGCAGCGGGGACGACCGGCGCACCTACGAGTTCCTGCACGCCACGTTCGGCGAATACCTGATCGCCGAGCGGCTGCTTCGGCTGATAGCGGGATTCGCGGCGGGGAATCAGCTCTACCTCTCGGACCCGTCCGCACACGAGCCCGCCGACGACAGCATGATCCGGGCGCTGCTGTCGCACGAGCCGCTGCAGCAGCGCCGCCCGGTCGTCGAGTTCGCCCAGCAGATCGCCGCACGGATGCCCGCCACCCGGCGCGGCGCGGCCCGAGCGGCCGTCGGTGATCTGCTGGCCACCGCACGGGCTCGGTCGGCGGGAAGCTACGGCCGCTACGAGCCGGTGCCGGTCGACGTCGTGCGGATGATCGCCGCCTACACCGCCAACCTCGTCACCTTCGCGGTGCTCCTCTCCGACCGGCCGCCCTCGCTGCGGCAGTTGGCGCCGCCCGGCGCGGACTGCGTCGACTGGTGGCGGTCGACGGTGCGATTGTGGCGCAGCGGGTTGACGTCCGCGCCGTGGCGGAGTCTCGTGACGGGCCTTGTTCTCGACTCCGGTGACGACGGTGCGTCCCGTTGCGTCGAGCTGGTCAATGGGGACGCCGACGCCAATCCCCAGGCGATCGAGTCGCTGGAAGCCGCGCTGCTGCGCTGACAGTCACAGCCAAGGTCGGGTATGCCCCGACTCGGCGTACTGGGTAGCGACATGATGGAGCAAATGGTTCGTTCGGTTACGGTCCAGAGCCTTGTCCCACAGGGCCTCGAACCCCGCGAGGTGCCGTCGCACTTCCGTCGGGTCCTCCACCGTCGTGGCGTCCTCGACCGTGTCGTAGTACAGAGTGACGCCGTCCTCGACCGCGCGATGCTCGATCAGCACGAGGCCGCCCGGATACCCGTAGGCGCCCGCCTCGAACGGGTAGATCCGCAGGTCTGTGTTCGGACGGCGGGACATTTCCGCCAGCCGTAGGAGCTGGCGAGCCATGACGGTGGCGTCCGCGACAGCGCGGTACAACACCGACTCGTCGAGCAGCAGCGTCACCTGCGGCGCGTCGGGTCGCGTCAATACCGACTGCCGCGCGAGCCGAAGCGCGGTCCGACTCGTGGTTTCGTCGCTCGGCACCGGGCCAAACTGCGCGGTCACCGACGCATGGGCGTACTCGTCGGTCTGGAACAGGTGGGGAATCTCCGTGGTCGCCAACATCCTCAAGGCGGCAGCGTCGGACTCGAGGTCGACGAGAGTAGCCATCGAGGCGGGCATGACGGCCTTGTAGGGATGCCACCAACTCCTTCCCTTCGCGCGCTCCCGGTAGTGCAGAAGTTGTTCCTGAACGCTGGGCCCGACGCCGTAGAACACGCAGAGCGCGAGGAGATCGCTGGCGCCGATCGACACCGTCCCGCCTTCGATCCGGGTGAACTTCGAGATCGACCAGTCAAGCTCGGCAGCGACCTGGTTCTGGGTGAGACCCAGGTTTTCCCGGATCCGGCGCAGCGTCGACCGCAGCCGTCGGCGGGCGCTGAAGGCAGTAAGGCCGTCGTCGGTCATGGTGAGCCGGATCTCCGATCGACAGAAACTCCATCCTCCACTGCCGGATCATACGAGCGGGCGACCCGCGACGCCGCCGCGAGCAAACCACGCGCGCACGTCGCCCAGGGCGGCGCACGACCAGAAAGGCCACAACGAACACCGTGACCGTAAGCGTGACGGCATGACGGTTCGGCCGCAGCATCGGCGCAACACATCCCTAACGGCGCGGTAACGCGCCGATCCGAGGAGGACCGCCGTGCGGACCATGGACAAACCCTCACCGACCGCTCGACGGTCGCGCCGGATTCTCGCGGCCACCGCGGCGGCGCTGCTCGCCGCGACCGCCGCCGGCTGCCAGAAGGACACCGCCGGCAACAGGAACGCGGCCGGTGGCGAGGTCAGGTACCCGACGAAGACACTGCAGCTGATGGTGCCGGCCGCGCCGGGCGGCGGATGGGACCTGACGGCGCGCACCATGCAGAAGGTCATGACCGACGGCAAGCTGCTCGACGAGGGTGTCGAGGTCTCCAACGTGACGGGCGCCGCGGGCACCATCGGCCTGGCGCAACTCGTCTCCAAGAACCAGGGCGACCCGCATCACCTGATGGTCATGGGGCTCGTGATGGTCGGCGGCGTGGTGGCGAACAAGTCGCCGGTCAAGCTCGATCAGATCACCCCGATCGCCACGCTGACCGCCGAGCAGGAGGTCATCGTCGTGCCGGCGGCGTCGAAGTACACGACGCTCAAGCAGCTGATGGACGACGCCAAGGCGAACCCGGCCTCGGTCAACTGGGGTGGGGGCTCGGCCGGCGGCACCGACCAGATCCTGGTGGGGCTGCTCGCCAAGGCGGCCGGCGCCGACCCCAAGGCGATGAAGTACGTCGCGTACTCCGGCGGCGGTGAGGCGAAGGCGGCGCTGCTCGCCGGCGACCTCACCGCGGCGGTCTCCGGGCAGAGCGAGTTCAAGGACCTGGTCGCCGCGGGCAAGGTCAGGGCCCTGGCGGTCTCCGGCGCCACGGGCGTCGACGTGGGCGGCGGCAAGCCCGCACCGACCGTCAAGGAGCAGGGGTTCGACGTGGAGCTGATGAACTGGCGCGGGGTCGTGGCACCGCCCGGCATCAGCGCCGCCGACAAGACCGCGATCACCGCGTTCATCGACAAGCTGCACTCGTCTCCGGGCTGGACCTCGGCGATGCGGGCACAGGGCTGGGAAGACTTCTACAAGAGCGGTGACGAGGCGGCCGCCTTCTTCAAGAGCGAGAACGAGCGCATCACGACCGTCCTGACCGACATCGGGCTGGGCTAGATGGAGCCGCGTTCCGAACCGGTGGGGCGGTCCGCCACGGGCCGCCGCACCGGCGTCTCCGCACAAGCCGTCCTCGCGGGCGTCCTGCTCGTCGCGGGCCTTCTGCTGCTCTGGTCGGCGCTGACGGCCGAGGGCGACTTCGGCCTGCGGGGCCCGCGGCTCGCGCCGGTCGTCGTGACCGTCGCGTGGGTGGCCGTCGCCGGTGTCTACCTCGTCACGCAGCTCCGGCCCCGGCAGCGACCGATGCCCGATGTCGCCGGCGAAACGACCGTGGATGCCACCGAGGCGACCGACCAGGAGCAGCACAAGCCCGGATGGTGGGCT
The DNA here is from genome assembly GCF_040682215.1 of Actinoplanes sp. NPDC051346. Classification (NCBI taxonomy): domain Bacteria; kingdom Bacillati; phylum Actinomycetota; class Actinomycetes; order Micromonosporales; family Micromonosporaceae; genus Actinoplanes; species Actinoplanes sp. NPDC051346. The sequence continues at coordinate 550,023 of NZ_JBFBAJ010000002.1, forward strand.
CCGGCCGGCGTGCTGGCCGCCCTGGTGGGCTTCGCCGTCGCGCTCGAGTACGCCGGGTTTGTCGTCTCCGCCGCGCTGTTCACCGTCGCCACCGCGCGGGTGCTCGGCAGCCGCAACCTGGTCCGTGACGTCATCGTCGCCGTGGTGCTGCCGATCGCCGTCTACCTGGGCTTCACCCGGTTCCTCGACATCTTCCTGCCCGCGGGGGTGTTTCCGCTGTGAACGTCTTCGGTGATCTGCTCGCCGGCTTCGGCACGGTGCTCACGGGCGAATATCTTCTGTACGCGGCGATCGGCGTCACCCTCGGCACCTTCGTCGGCGTGCTGCCCGGCATCGGCCCCGCGCTGACCATCGCCCTGCTGCTGCCCGTCACGTTCAGCCTGGACGACCCGATCGGCACGTTCATCATGTTCGCCGGCATCTACTACGGCGCCATGTACGGCGGTTCGACCACGTCCATCCTGCTGAACACGCCCGGCGAGTCCTCGTCCGTGGCGACCGCCATCGAGGGCTATCAGATGGCCCGGCGCGGCCGCGCCAAGGCGGCCCTCGCGACGGCGGCGATCGGATCGTTCGTCGCGGGCACGATCTCCACGTTGCTGCTGAGTCTGTTCGCCCAGCCGGTGGCGAAACTGGCCACCACGTTCCGCGCCGCCGACTATTTCGCGCTGGCGCTGCTGGCCATGGTCGCGGTCACGGCTCTGGTCGGCCGTTCCCTCGTACGCGGAATGATGTCTTTGATCTTCGGTCTGTTCCTCGGTCTCGTCGGGATCGACGGGCTGACCGGTCAGGCCCGGTTCACCTTCGGCACGATGGAACTGTTGGAGGGCATCGACATCGTGGTGGTGATCGTCGGGCTCTTCGCGATCGGTGAGACGCTGCACGTGGCCAGCAGGCTGCGCGGCCTGCCCGAGCACGTGACTCCGCTGGAGCCCGGCTCATCGGGGCGGGGCTGGCTGAGCCGTGACGACCTGCGCCGCTCGTGGGCGCCGTGGCTGCGCGGCACCGCGGTCGGATTCCCGTTCGGTGCCCTGCCTTCCGGCGGCGCGGACGTCCCCACGTTCCTGTCGTACACCTACGAGAAGCACCGCTCGAAGAACCGTGCCGAGTTCGGCAAGGGCGCGATCGAAGGCGTCGCCGGTCCGGAGGCGGCCAACAACGCCGCCTTCTCGGGCGTCCTGGTGCCGCTGCTGACCCTAGGCATTCCGACGTCCGCGACCGCCGCCGTCATGCTGGCCGCGTTCCAGATCTTCAACCTGCAGCCCGGCCCGCAGCTCTTCGACCGCTCACCCGAGCTGGTCTGGGCGCTGATCGCCTCGCTCTACGTCGGGAATGTGCTGCTGCTGGCCCTGAACCTCCCGCTGATCCGGGTCTGGGTCAAAGTCCTGCAGATCCCCAGACCCATTCTGTACGCGGGCATCCTCGTCTTCGCCACCCTGGGCGTGTATGCCGCGACCGGCAGTGTCAACCAGGTCTTCATCGCGTACGGCGTGGGGGTGATCGGTTTCGGGATGCGCCACTTCGACTTTCCGATCGCACCGGTCATCCTCGGGCTGATCCTCGGGCCGATGATGGAGCTCCAGTTCCGCCGGGCGCTCGTGCTTTCCGACGGGGACCTGACGGTCTTTGTGACCCGTCCGCTCACCGTGACCCTGCTCGCCCTGGTGGTGGTGGCGCTCCTGGTGCCGTACCTGCCGCGGATCGTGGCACGGCTGCGGGGACGTCCCGCCGTTACCGAGCGGCTGGCGTTCGCGGAAGACGATTGATCCTTCCTCTCTTGGCTTCGGTTTTCCGCCGCGGGCTGGCTCAGCTACCGCGATCAGGCCTGGGCGGTGACGCCGAGCCGGTTCAGGACGCCGGCCACCCGGCCGCGCTCGTCCGCCATGAACCGGGCGAAGGCGTCACCGGCCAGGTAGGCGTCGGTCCAGCCGAAGCGGGCCCGCGCGTCGGCCCACTCCGGCGACGCGTCGAGCGCCGCGATCAAGGCCCGGATCGCCTCAGGCGCGGCCAGGCCGGGCGGGGCGACGATTCCGCGCCAGTTGTTGACGACGATGTCGATCCCGGCCGAGCGTACGGTCGGTGCGGCGACCTGGTCGACCGGGCGCTCGCTGGTCACGGCGAGCGCCCGCAGCTGACCCGACTTGATCTGGTCGGCGTACTCGCTCAGCCCGGACATCGCGAACTCCACCTCGCGGCCGAGGATCGCCGCGAGCAGGTCGCCGCCGCCGTCCTGCCGGGTGTACGCCACGCGCGCGGGGGACAGGCCGATCGCTTCGGCGAGCAGCATGGTGGCCAGGTGGTCCGGTCCGCCGATCGACGAGCCGCCGCCGACCCGCACGCCGGCCGGGTCGGCCCGCCACCCGTCGATCAGCTCGTCCAGCGAGCCGTACGGCGAGTCGCGGCGGACCACGACGATGGCCGGCTCCTCGACCAGGCGGGCGACGGGCGTGGTGCCCGCCAGGGTCGCGGGCGCGCCGGCGGCGAGTTCGGCGCCCACCAGCCCCAGTCCCATCACCATCACGAGGCGGTCGTTGCCCTGCTCGTACGCGAGGCGCCGCAGCCCGACCACCCCGCTGCCGCCGGGCAGGTTGAACACCTCCACGCCGCGGGCGATGCCGGCCGCGTCCAGCGCGCGGGCCAGGACCCGGGCAGTGATGTCGTACCCGCTGCCGGGCGGATTCGGCACCATCACCCGCAGATCCGAAAAATCGCCCGCGGGGGAACAACCCTGCAGAACGGCCGCCAACGCACCACCCAGCGCGCCCGTGAGCATCGTTCGCCGCCGCAATCCGCACCTCCTTCGCACCGCATCTTGCGCTGTTCCCGCGGACGACGCCAGATCGGTCTTGCATCCGCGGCGCCGACGCACTTTGCTGTGGAACGCACGCCGCCGACCAGGAGGTGCACCGTGAGGCAGCGTCTGTCGCTCGCCGGCCAGCTGTTGATTCTGCAACTGGCCATCGTGCTGCTGGTCGTCTGCGCCGTCGCCGCGGTGTCCATCACCGAGTCGGACGCCGCCTTCCGCCGCGTCGAGGGTGAGCGGCTGAGGTCCGTCGGCGAGAACACGGCCATCAACCGGACCGTGCGGCTCGGCCTGGGCAACCCGCTCGGCCGCGAGGCCCTGGAGACGGTCGCGGAGAGCGCCCGAGCGGTGTCCGGCGCGTCGTACGTGATGGTCATCGACGCCGCCGGCACGATCGTGACCGGCCCGGACGCGGGCCGCGCGGCGGCGATGGGCGACAGCCCGGGGCTCACCGGTCGGTCCTGGGTGGGCGTCAGCTTCCAGGGCGGCAAGTCGCTGACCGCGCACGTGCCGGTCCTCGACGAGCGGGACGGCCGTTTCATCGGCCTGATCATCGTCGGCCGCACCTATCCGACCCTGGTCGACCAGCTCGCCGACGCCCTGGCGAACCTGCTCACCTACCTCGTGCTCGGCACGGTGCTGGGCGCCGGCGGCTCGCTCCTGCTGGCCCGGCGGGTCAAACGGCAGACACTCGGCCTGGAGCCCGGGGAGATCGTCGGGCTGGTCGAGCACCGCGAGGCGATGCTGCACGGCATCAAGGAAGGCGTCATCGGCACCGATCCCGCGCACCGCGTCACCCTCGCCAACGACGAGGCCATCCGGCTGCTCGGCATGCCGGCCGACGCGGTCGGCCGTTCGCTGCACGACCAGGGCCTGGAACCGGCGCTGCTGGACGTGCTCACCGGTCGTTCGGAGGGCGTCGACCAGGTCGTACTCAGCGACGACCGGGTCGTCGTGCTCAACCGGCAGCCGGTGGTCATGCGCGACCGCGCGGTCGGGTCGGTGACCACGCTGCGCGACCGCACCGAGCTGACCGCCCTGCGCCGCGAGCTGGACGTCAGCAGGCACACCACCGACACGCTGCGGGCCCAGGCACACGAGTTCGTCAACCGCCTGCACACCATCGCCGGACTGGTCGAACTCGGCGAGCACGACGAGGTGGTCCGCTACATCAACCGCACCAGCGAGCTGCACGAGAGCCTCGACCGCGAGGTCACCCAGGTCGTCCGGGACACCGCGCTGGCCGCGCTGCTGATCGCCAAGGCGAGCCTCGCCGGCGAGCAGGGTGTCACGCTGGCCATCGGCGACGGCACCGACCTGCCGCCGGTCAGCGACCGGCTCTCCGGCGACCTTGTCACCGTGGTGGGCAATCTGGTCGACAACGCCCTCGACGCGGTCGACGCGGGCGGTCGCATCACCGTGACCGTACGGTCGGGGGAGGGCGAGGTGCTGGTGACGGTCACCGACACGGGCCCCGGCGTCGACCCCGAGTTGGCCAGCCGGGTCTTCCAGCAGGGCTACAGCACCAAGGACGAGGCGCGGGGCCACCACGGGCTCGGGCTGGCGATGATCCGGCTGATCTGCGTGCACCGCGGCGGGACCGTGGGGGTCTCCGGCTCGACGTTCACGGCCCGTCTTCCGTACGAGCTCGAGGCGATCTCATGATCCGGGTACTCGTCGTCGACGACGACTTCATGGTGGCCCGGGTGCACCGCGGCTTCGTGGACCGGGTGCCCGGATACCAGACGGTCGGGGTCGTGCACACCGGCGCCGACGCGCTGGCCCAGGTGGAAGCGTTGCGGCCGGACCTGGTGCTGCTGGACATCTACCTGCCGGACTTCAGCGGCCTGGAGGTGCTGCGGCGGCTACGGGAAGGCGGAGGCGACGGCCCCGATGTGCTGGCGGTGACCGCCGCCCGGGACGTGTCGACGGTCCGCTCGGCCCTGCACGGCGGCGTCGTGCACTACGTGCTCAAGCCGTTCACCTTCGACGTGCTCCGCGACCGGCTCGAACGCTACGCCGCGGCGTACGGCCGGCTCTCCGAGACGACGGACGTGGAACAAGCCGACGTGGACAATCTGTTCGCGGCGCTGCGTACGGCGGCCGCGCCGCTGCCCAAGGGCCTGACGGCGGACACGTCCGCACTGATCGCCGCGGCGATGCGCGCCTGCGACGGCGACCTCTCGGCGGGCGAGTGCGCCGAACGGATCGGCCTGTCCCGGGTCAGCACGCGCCGATACCTCGAGCACTTCGTCACGGCGGGCAAGGCGGAGGTCCGGCTCCGGTACGGCTCGGCCGGACGACCGCAGCGTCGCTACCGCTGGGCCGGCTGACGCGCGTCGTTCGCTGGCGCCCATTCCATGACCGCCACGCACCCGGCCGGGCCCGGCACCGGGCCGTCCGGCTCGCCCGGGCCGTTCGGCTTGCTCGGGCCGTTCGGCTTGCTCGGGCCGTTCGGCTTGCTCGGGCCGGCTCGTCCGGCTCGGCCCGCCGCCCGGCGACGGCTTGTAGCGGCCGCCGCCCGGCGACGGCTTGTAGCGGCCGCCGCCAGGACAGCGCACATTTCTCCGGTTCCGGCTGGTGACGTGGCCCACTGCGAAGCGGGCGGCGGGGGCCTTGCGCCGCTGTCGTTCAGGCAAGCGTCGGATAGTCGGTGTAGCCGCGGTGGTCGCCGCCGAAGAAGGCGGCCGGGTCGGGGCTGTTGAACGGGCCACCGGCGGCGAGGCGTACCGGAAGATCGGGGTTGGCCAGGAAAAGGGCGCCGAAGGCGATGACGTCGGCGGTGCCGTCCTCGATCAGTTCCAGCGCCTCGGGCCCGGTCGGTGCGGGGTGGGTGAAGGGGTTGAGGATGAACGTGGTGGGCCATTCCTTGCGCAGCCGGCGGGTCAGATCGCGGTCGGCGCTCTCGACCAGGTGCAGGTAGGCCAGGCTTAGCGGAGCCAGCCGGTCGACCAGCGCGACGTAGACGGCGTCCGTTTCGTCCTCGACGATGTCGTTGTAGGGGTTGCTCGGCGAGATGCGGAAGCCGACCCGCTCCGCGCCGATGGCGTCGGCGACTGCGGCAGCGACCTCGGCACCGAACCGGATGCGACCCTCGACGGTGCCACCCCAGGCGTCGGTGCGCTGGTTGGCGTTGGCCGACAGGAACTGGTGGACCAGGTAGCCGTTGGCGCCGTGGATCTCGACGCCGTCGAAGCCGGCGGCGATCGCGTTACGGGCCGCGGTCGCGAAGTCGCGGATCGTCTCCGTGATCTCCTGCTCGGTCAGCTCTCTCGGCGTGGTGAAGTCCTGCGGTCCCTGAGAGGTGTAGATCTGGCCGGCGGGAGCGACCGCGGACGGTCCGACGGGGGTCAGGCCGTCCGGCAGCAGGCTGGGGTGACCGATGCGCCCGGCATGCATGAGCTGAGCGAAGATCACACCACCCTTGGCGTGTACGGCATCAGTCACCGTGCGCCACGCGGCGACCTGCTCGTCCGAGTGCAGACCGGGGGTGTGGGGGTAGCCCTGCCCCACGACCGACGGCTGAACGCCTTCGCTGATGATCAAACCCGCGGAGGCCCGCTGCGCGTAGTACGTGGCCATCGCGTCTGTCGGTGTCGCGCCGGGACCGTAGGCACGGCTGCGCGTCATGGGAGCCATCGCGATGCGGTTCGCCAGGCGCTTGCCGCCCAGCTCGTGCGAGTCGAATGCTGACGTCATGTTCCAGTCCTTGTCGCTGGCGGGCGTCGCAACGGGTCGCTCGACGCCACTTCACGAATTGCCTGTCCGAACAAGTAAATCAGCAGATCGGGCGTCGTGGACCGCACCGTAACCGACGTCACTACGGAGGGAAGCTGCTCTCGCGCCAGCACCGGGTGGATTTAGGGCCTTCCGATAGACTGGTAGTCCCCATATTGCCTGCCTGCACAACGTTTAGGTCGAGGAGCGCCCGTGTCAGCCGAAGGGCCCACCTGTCCCGACACGAATCCCGCGGAGGGCGTGCCGGTCCCGGCCTGCGCTCGGAACGGACCGGTCAGTCACGCGATCTTCCGCGTCGCCCGGCTGCACCGGATGCACGTGGGGCAGCTGCTACGCCGGGTGGGCCTGCACCCCGGCCAGGAACTGGTCATGATGCACCTGTGGGACCGGGGCCCCCAGCGTGCGGCCGACCTCGTACGCCTGCTCGACTCGGACGCCGCCACCATGACCCGCACCATCCAGCGGCTGGAGCACGCGGGCTTCGTGCGGCGCTGCCCGTGCGCCACCGACAAGCGCGCCACCATCATCGAACCCACCGCCGCCAGCCTCGCCCTGCGACAGCAGGTCGAGAACATCTGGACAGAGCTCGAGAACAGAACTCTCGGCGACCTGACCGCCGCCGAACGCACCGAAACGCTCAGCATCCTCGAACGCATCGAGCACAACCTCATCCGCGCGGCCACACAGGACGACTGAGCGCCGCGTGCGGGTGATCGAGACCTCGCACGCTTGTGGAAAAGCGCCGAGAGCTCTTCCGATCGGTAGAGGTGCTCGGGTCGCTCGGTAGAAGAACGGCGCGGAGTTTCCTGCGATTCTTGGTGTCGATCCCGGATGTCGATGGCTCGCCGGTTCGGCACCCACGTCATCCTCGTGGATCGGACGGTAGCCGGCGATCTGCATTCCTTTCTGCCGTGCGCGACAATTGGACAATCGACGATTGCCCCGGCCTGAAAATGGCGCGGGGCCTACCTCTATTTCCCTCCTTTTTGCTGCTCGGAAATTTATTTCGCTGCATTGAACCGAATGCGTTGTCGGCCACGTAGGGACGGTCAACTGTCACCCGAAGTGCAGCCGATTTCGAGGAGGTAACCATGCAAGGTGTGAAGGGAAGGAAGGGAATCAAGATCGCCATTGCCGTGGCCGCGGTGGCGGCGGCCGGCGCGATGACGACGATTCCGGGCATCAGTTCGGCAATGGAGAACAACCGCACCGCCCGGACCAACTGCGACGTGCGTTCCCTCTCGGGAGCCAACGCGAACAGCGCCGGAGCCGGCCGGATCCAGAACAACCAGAACCAAGGTCAGGGTCAGCGGGGCCAGAACCAGGGTCAGAACCAGGGCCAGAACCAGGGCCAGGGGCAAGGCCAGAACCAGAACCAGGGCCAGAACCAGAACCAGGGCCAGAACCAGAACCAGGGCCAGAACCAGAACCAGAACCAGGGGCAGGGCCAGGGGCAGGGGCAGGGCCAGGGCCAAGGCCAGGGGCAGGGCCAAGGCCAGGGCCAGCAGGGTGGTGTGCAACAGGCCCGGAACCAATTCGACGCCGCGCGGCGGACTTTCTTCACGCAGTTGAGGCAGTTCCGGGTCGAGCGGGCGAAGGCCCAGCGAGCGGTGCAGGCGGCACGGGCGGCGCAGCGGAATGCTGCGGCAAACAGGGGCAACAACGCGGCGCAGCAGGACGCGCAGAACAAGGCTGCAAATGCGCGGGCCGCGCTCGGACAGCTGCGCGCCGCGAGGGCGAGTGCTGTTAAGGCGCTCAACAATGCGCGCCAGGCACTCGCGCAGCTGCGCGCTGCGCAACAGCAGAACCAGCAGGGTCAGAACGGCCAGGGTCAGAACGGCCAGGGTCAGAACCAGCAGGGTCAGAACCAGCAGGGTCAGAACCAGCAGGGTCAGAACCAGCAGGGTCAGAACCAGCAGGGTCAGAACCAGCAGGGTCAGAACCAGCAGGG
>NZ_JBFBAJ010000002.1:558613-922879 GCF_040682215.1 Actinoplanes sp. NPDC051346
GTCAGAACCGGTGCAAGGGCCAGAACGGCCAGGGCCAGAACGGCCAGCAGAACCAGAACAACAACAACCAGCAGAACGGGCGTCAAGGCTCCGATCAAGGCGGTAACGGTTCGGCGGCCCGCCAGATGAGCGATATGGAAAACGCCGCGGACAACGCCGAGATGCGCAACTGACCCGCAGTCGTAACCGGACCGACGGCCATCACCGTGAAGCGTTCCGGTGGGGCGCCGATTTCGCCGTCCAGCCAGGATCGGCGGGATCCGGCGCCCTCCGTCGCGCGCGGCGACGTGCGTGGTGTCGGCCCCGGATCGCCGCTGGTCAGCTCGCCCGCGGTGAACCTTGGTTCCGCCCGCCTCGTACTCTCCGGAGTGACACAAGCTGAGGTGACTACGGCGCGACGCGCAAGGCGGGTGGTGCGACAACTCGGCCTGGCGGTGCTCGTCGCCGCGGTCAGCCGGGGTGTCGACCAGCTGTCGTTCGATTCCACGTGGGCCTATTTCGAGTGCGAGCCCGGTTCGAAGTGGGTCTTGGCACTGCTCGGCGGCACGGTTCTTCTCGCGCTTGCCCGGCTGAGGTTCCCGGCCACGACCCTTGTCGGCGCTGCCGCCTTGTTCGCCCTGTGGCCCGCGGCCGGTGCGCTGCTCGCGTTGACGGCCTTCCGTGCCGCCGGGCACGTCCGACCGGAGCGCCGGCTGCGGATCTCGGTCGCGCTGGCCGTCGTGGTCGACCTCGCCGTCGCCGTGGCCGGCGCCCACTACGGCTGGACGATCGTTGTCGCCGGTCACGCCGTGGCGCTGCTCATCTGCATCGGTCTGCCGTTCGGTGTGCAGGTGCTACTCGGCAAGGCGGACCGACTCGTCGCGGTGCTCCGCGAGCGGGCGCACTACCTGGAGGACAACTACCGGCTTGCGCATTCGGCCGCCCGGCTCCAGGAACGGTCCCGCATCGCCCAGGAGATGCACGATCAGCTCGGTCATCGGCTGAGCCTCATTTCCCTGTACGCCGGCGCGCTCGAACTCGCCACGACGGGCACGGAGCCCACCCTGAGCGAGACCGACGGGGCCCACAGAGGTGGGGCCGGCACCGTGGGGACCGGGTCCGTGGGAACCGGAACTGTGGGGACCGGGTCTGTGGGGACCGGGTCTGTGGGGACCGGGTCTGTGGGGACCGGGTCCGTGGGCAACGGGACCGGGGGCAACGGGACCGGGGAGTACCGGCTCGCTGGATATGGGAACGCGGCGAGGACGCCGGCGGGTGCCGACGAGGCCCGGTTGATTCGTGGCACCGTACACGCCGCGATGCGGGAGCTCCGCGCGACGCTGGGCATGCTGCGCTCGGTCGATCCCGGCGAGCCGCTGCTGCAGCCGTTGGCGCAGACCGGCACGAAGACCGACCTGGCCATGCTGGTGGCGGAATCCCGCTCGGCGGGCGTACCCGTGGTGCTGACCTGGGACGGGGATGACCTCACCGATGCTCCACTGCCGGTCCGTCGGGCCGTGCACCGGCTGGTGCGGGAGGGGCTCACCAACATTCACCGGCACGCGCCCGGCGCGGAGGCGACGGTGGTCGTCGAGCGGTGCCTGGGCCGCGTACGGATCGAGGTCACCAGCAGCCCGCCCGTGCCGCGGGTGACGGCGCCGCGCTCCGCGGGTACCGGACTGGGTCTGGTCGGTGTGCAGGAACGAGTGCGACTCCTCGGCGGGGCCTTCGCCGCCGGCGCCACCGCGGGCGGCGGCTTTCGGGTGCTGGCCACGCTGCCGCTGGACGAGCCGGCCACCCCGGACCGCTTGCCGGAGCAGCCTTTGGCGGCCGGCCCGGCGCCCGTCCCGGCCCGGCGGGGGAGTGGCGTGCACCGGCGTACCCTGGATCATCGGCGCGGAATCGCCGTCGTTCTCACCGTGGGCCTGGTCGGCGTCCCGGCGCTGGTCTCCGCAGTGCTCAACGGCGCGTCGCTCGTCGTGCCGGGGACCGATCCCTACGAAGAACAGCCGGCCGAACCGGTCCGGATCGGCATGACCCAGGCCGACGTCAGGACCATCGTCGGTACGGATGATCCGCTCGCCCGCCTGGCCGCCAAAGCCGTGGAGACACCCCAGCCAGCCGATTCCACGTGCCTCTACTCCCTGGACTGGGACGACGGGGAGAACGAGGTGATCGTCCGGCATTGCTTCCGCGTCGACCGGCTCGTTGCCGTGGACGAGTTCCCGGTCCGTACGCTTGATCAGGAACCGAAATGATCGATGCCACCGGCCTGGTCCGGGTATTGGTCGCCGACGACGAGGCGCTCGTGCGAGCCGGCCTGCGCATGGTGTTGTCGCACGCCGGTGACGTCGAGGTCGTCGGGGAGGCCAGGGACGGCGCCGAGGCGCTCGAGCTCGCCGTCGGGCTGGCGGTCGACGTGGTCCTCATGGATGTGCGCATGCCGGGAATGGACGGCCTGACCGCCGCGGAGCGGTTGGCGGTCCGCGCGCCGACGATCCGGGTCGTGATGCTGACGACCTTCGGTGAGGACGAGTACGTGGCGCGGGCGCTGACCGCCGGTGCCGCCGGTTTCGTGCTGAAGGACACCGGGCCGCAGGACCTCATCCATGCCGTCCGGGCCGCCGCGAACGGGCACGCGATACTTTCGCCCCGGGTCATCCGGGGGCTGGTCGACCGGTACGTGACGGCCGGTGCGGGCCGGGCGGCCGAGGCCCGTCGGATGGTCGGTTTGCTGACCACCCGGGAGCGGGAGGTGCTGGTGATGGTCGGTCTCGGGCTGTCCAATGCCGAGGCGGCCGAGCGGCTCTATCTCGGCGAGGGCACGGTCAAGACGCACGTGCGGCATCTCCTCACCAAGCTCGGCTGCGGCAACCGGGTGCAGGCCGCGCTCGTCGCACGGGACGCCGGGCTGCTGCCGAGCGACTGAGCCTGTCGAGCACCGAACGACACAGCGACGGGTCAGCAGGCGCGGTAGCTGAGGTGGTATGTGCTAGCGACCTCGCTGTCGGTGGAATCCATGGTGATGAGGCTGGTGGGTGCGTCGGCCCGGTCCGCGCTCACGCGCAGCTCGGTATCGATGTCGATCTTGCGGCCCTGACCGCATGAGCTGAACACCGGGCCACCGCCGGCCGAGTCGGTGACCTGCCACGAGTCGTCCAGTCCACTGGCGAAGGGGTGCACGGTATACGTCGGCGCACCGGAACCCTGGAAGTGGTAGCGCGCGGAGAGGGAGGCCGAAGCACCTGGTTCGAGGTGGGCGTATCCGCGATAGTCCACGGCGGTGATGGCGTACCCCAGGGTTGCCGGCACGTTGAGCCGAACGGTGAGGCCGCAGGTGCGGCGCTGGTCGGGGTTCCTGGCGCCGGTGCCGGCCCGGGCGAGATAGTCGCTGTAGATCACGGTGAACGCCTCCCTGTCGGGCGACAGCCCGACCGCGACCGTGTCTGCCCGGCAGCCGGTGCCGTTCACCGTCAGCTTCTCGATGGTGACGTGGTCAGCGGGCGGGCCCGACGCCCGTGGTGGCGTCACCATCGCGGCAGAAAGGAATAGTGCGGCGATTGCCCGCATTCCCGGCATGCAAAACCTCCATGAATGGCTCAGGGTATTGTCGGCGTGACAATCCGAGCGCATATTCTCATCCAGAGTGACCGGCCCACAACGTCGATGACGCTCTGCGCCAGCGTCGTCACGCCGAAGCCTGGAGCCAAAATGGCTGCTATCCCGTTTGGTAGAGGTGTTCGGGTCGTTCGGTAGAGGAACGGCGCGGAGTCTCCTGTGATTCTTGGTTAACGAGGTTTATCCCCGTCTGCTGCGTCGACTGCGGATCGCATGAGAATGGAGGCGGCATGAGGACCATCTTCTATTACCACGGCCGAGAAATGATCATCACCGATCAGGCGCTCATCAGGTTGGGAAATGGCGTTGCCCGCTATCGGATCAAGCATATCGGCAGGGTGGGCATGGTGCGACGCTCGAGGTGTGGTCCGGCGTCCTCCGGTGGAATTGTCGTGATCGTGGCGCTGTTGACCGTCGGTCTGGTGGCCGGTTCGGTGCTGCAAAGGCCGTTGCTGCCCGCGATAGCGGCAATACTCGCCGCAACTCTCGCGTGCCGCCGACTGTATGTGCCGAGAATGGAGCTGTGGGCGGAATATCGCGGCAGTGTCGCGGTGCTGTTTTCCAGCACCGATCCTCGAGTCTTCGGTCAGGTTTCCCGGGCGTTGACGCGAGCCGTCGAATCCTGCAGATTGCGCAGGGACAGTGCGTCGACGGGTTCCGGCGAGCTTCGCTCCAAATGTTGATGACATGCAACTGCCAACGGGAAGTGGCGCACGTTCAGTCGTCCGCATCGCGCTCACCGGCGACCTCGACGAGGTGCGCGCCGGTGGCGCTCGGGACATCATCATCGGGAAAATATTCAATCCCACGCCGAGGCGGATAGAGCTGGACCTCAGTGAGGTCGCCAGCATCGACTCCTCGGCGTTGCGAGCCCTTGTGGCGTGTCATCAGCTGGCGAACATCGCGGGAAGTCGACTCGTCATAGTCGATGCTTCGCCCGCCGTACGCAAATCCATGTGGGGCTGTGGATTGTCGGGGCTCTTCTCCTGACGACGTCTCATTCCGAGGAGGACGGCCAGCCCGCGCCTGCGGTCCTCACCCGCTGTATACGCCGACCTCCCTCAGGGAGTAGCCCCAGCCGGTGCCGCGTTGCACCCCATGGACGCGCAGATAGCGGGCCGAGGTCGCGGTGAACCGGACATTGTCCAGGCCGCCGTCGCCAGTCGTCGTGGACCACACGGTTTCCCAGGTGCGGTCGTCGTTGGAGACCTCGACGCGGTACGCCTTGCCGTAGGCGCTCTCCCAGTCCAGCGTGACGGCGCGGACGACGCGGGCCGACCCGAGGTCGATCCGGAGCCACTGGTCGTCGCTCCACCCGCTCGCCCAGCGGGTGGCCGGGTCGCCGTCGACGGCCCGGCCGGGAGCGTAGCTGGTGAACGGATTCCACTCCGTGGAGCTGGCCGACGCGGCCGCGTTCCTGGCGAGATTCACCCCGGGTGCGTGCTGCTCCGACGCGGACCAGCTCCGCAGGTACGACTCGGCGCCCAACAGCAGGTCGTCCACCACCGTCTGCCCGCCCAACAACCGGATCTGTTCCACCCAGTCGGGCACCAGGCCGTAGTGGGCGGCGCCGTCGGTGTTGAGGTCCCACGTACGTTCCCCGGTGGTCGCCCGGTCGAGGACGGCGCTGCCATCAGCGCTGCGGTAGGGGTACCGAACCGGGTTCGGCGCGTTCGCACCGCGGGGTCCCGGCCAGCCACCCAGACCGTTCATGTCGGTGCCGAAGCCATAGCCGGTCCCGTACTTGTCACGCAGCGCCTTGGTGCGCGTGGCCTCGGCGATGAAACCCTCGGCGCCGTTCATGTACTGGGCGATGAAGCCGCCGAGCCGGTAGACCCGCTCCGTCCAGCCCAGATCCATCCAGCCGTGCGACGAGATCACCCCGGGATACGACGCGGATTCGAGTACGTCCAGGGTCCGGCCCGCGGCCTTGACGCTCATGTGGTCGATCTCGACCATCATCTTGCGCTTCATCATCCCGCGCAGGGCGTACTCGCCGAGCGTGGTGAGACCACGGACGTTGCACTGTGCGGCTGTGCTGCCGCCGATCGGGTTGTCGTGCTGGGGTCCCGGGCAGTTCTCCGTCATCCAGAAGGTGCCGGTGGACAGGAACTGGCCGCCGTTGATCGCCGTACCGGTGCTGCCCGAGTCGAACCGGACTCCGCACAGCGCGTTGTCGAACTTGTGGCAGAGGAACATGCTGCGCACGCCCAGCTGGTACAGCTCGTCGAGGCCCCGGTCGATGTCGCCGCTGTCGCACTGAGCCACGTCGAGGATCTGCTTGCAGCCGAACGGCTCGGACGTCTCGACGCCCAGGACGACGGCGAGTTTGCCCTGCCGGATGACGTCGCGGGCCTGACCGCTGTCGGTGACGATACGGAACCAGCCCTTGCCCGGGCCGCCGTACATCCGATCGATGTAGTCCTGCATCTCGTACGTCTTGCGGGCCTGCAGCCGGATGGAGGTCATCTCGTCACAGCTGCGGTCCTTGAAGAAGTAGACCGAGCAGATCACGCCGTTGGTGACGAGGTCGTTGACCAGCACGCGTTGACCGCCGCGCCAAGCGCGCTCGATCCAGGCGTAGTAGTTCTGCTGGTGGGTCAGTGAGTCGTGCGCCGGCCAGTCCTTGAACGTCGGCCAGCCGTTGGGGTCGTGCCGGCCGTCGCCGCCGTTCATGATCCAGTCGAAGATGGCCAGGGAGCCGTCGGGGTAGTGCTCGGGGCAGTCCTTGAGCGCGTCCGCGATGCCCGCCTCGGAGAACGACTTGCCGCAGAGCAGCCGGCCGCCGAAGGCCTCGTTGGACATGATGTGGTCGTGCGCGTCGACGAGGCCGCGGACCCGGCCCTGCGAGTCGGTGCCCTTGAAGGGCTCGCCCGTGACGTTGACCTGGGCGTCCGGCGTCGGCCGACCGGTCGGCACCCACCAGCCGGACTCGGCCGCCGCACTGGGCGCCGCGCTGAGCAGCAGGGCCGTCATCGTAAGGACGGCGGACAGCACCGCGATCCGCCCGTGGGCGCGCATCGGGCGTGCCAGCAGGGAGCGAATCGGGTGAGCGTCGCGGCGCCGCGACGTGGCGGTGCGCGTCAGACGACCGTTGTCGAACATGCCATCCTCCCATTCGGGTGCCGGATCGCTGTGGACATCCGGGGCGGTCGCCGGCGCGGCCGGCTCGCTCCGCTGTCGATGACCGGAGCGCCCGGGGACGCGTACGCGGATCACCGTTCTGACCCGCGCACGCTGAATCGGAAGTGGCATGGATATGTGCTGTCGCGCCGGGCGCGCCGCCTGATGATCGGGCGCGATCCCCACGGATATAGCAACACATCGATCAAGTCTCGGCAACACTTGTCACGAAGGTTTTTCACCTTCATGAGGCGGTGCGTTGCCAGCTCAGCCGATACTCTCGGCCAGCGAGACGATGATCCCTTCCGGCCCCCGGACATAGGCCATCCGCCAAGCACCCTCGTACTCGCCGATGCCACCGACCAGGCCGTAGCCTTCACTCGCCGCCCAGTCGACAGCGGCCCGCACGTCGCTCACCTCGAAGGACACGTTGCGCAGTCCCAGCTCGTTGGCCATGGCGTCCGGCGAGCCCGGCACGGAGTCCGGCCGCACAAATCTCGCGAGCTCCAG
This sequence comes from Actinoplanes sp. NPDC051346, assembly GCF_040682215.1. NCBI lineage: Bacteria > Bacillati > Actinomycetota > Actinomycetes > Micromonosporales > Micromonosporaceae > Actinoplanes > Actinoplanes sp. NPDC051346. The sequence continues at coordinate 565,844 of NZ_JBFBAJ010000002.1, forward strand.
ACGAGCGCCCCCGTCGGGCGACTTCAGCATGACGATCTCGGTGCGGGAGTCGGGAATGCCGCAGACCGTCTCCAGGAACTCGCCCTCGACGAACGTCCTGCCCTCGACCTCCAGGCCGAGCGCCACGAAAAAGGCGGTCACGACATCAAGATCGGCGACCGTGATACCGACATGGTCGAAGCGCCGTACGTATGACATGGACCGTGCTCCCGTCGTCGTATCGAACAGATATCTGCCACGCCAGGCGGCGTTTCACAGTATCTAGTGCCTCGTCATGCGGCCTTGGCGCGAAAGTCGAAGCCAGCGGCCCAGCGGGTGAACAGCTACGAACGCGGCGGCAGCTCAGCCCGGTCCCAGGCGGTGCCGGCGGCGCCGGACGCTGTGGCGGCGCGGACCGCGCGACCGGCCCAGAGCAGTGGCCGCCCCGCTTCGTCGTATGCCAGGTGGTAGCGGCGCGTGAGGGACCGTCCCGCGTGTGGCACCGCCCGGTCGGGAAGCGGGTCGGCGACGTCGCCGGCCAGCAGTGACCGGGTGGTCCTTCCGGTCAGCGCCAGCCGGACCAACACCGGACCGAGCGCCGGATCCTGATCGGGGCGCAGCGGCACCCAGCTCGGCGGCGGGTCGTCCACCAGGCGCCATACCAGGTCGACGGTCGGGTCGGCGGGCGCCTCGACCGGCGGGCGCGCCGGCGGGCGTCGTTCCACCGGGTGGCCGGTGCCGCCCTCCCAGCGTTCCTCGACGAGCCACGCCAGGTTGGCCACCTCGTCACGCGACAGGCTGATCTCTTCCATCGGGTCGCCGTCGATTCGGCCGACCGCGCCGGGCACCAGCAGCAGTCCAGGCGCTGCCGGGTCAGGGGTGAACATCGCCCAGTCCGCCGACGCGGCCGGGCCGATGACGTCGCGGTCGCCGAAGCTGTCCACGACGGTCAGCTCCTCGACGGTGGTCCAGGAGGCGGCGGGGAGCCGCAGCGGCACCAGATAGGCGTCCGCGCCGTACGAGATCGCGAAGTCCAGGACCAGCAGCCGGGCGAGGTCGGCCGCGCCCGCGTCCGCCGCACCCAGGTCCACCACCTGGTCGTCCACCTCCCACCATCGCTCGGTGGGCATGCCCGGGAAGCGCAGGAGAGTGGGCGTCACGGTGATCTCGGACCGGGTCGGCGGCTCAGCGCCGGACAACGGGCCGGTGGACCGCACCGGCGCGCAGTGATACCAGTCGACGTCGCCGCCCGGGTAGTCGGCGGCGAACACCGTGGTGCCCTCGCTGGAGGCGGCGGCGAGCCCGAACCGGTGAGTCAGCGCCGCGGCATCCCATGCCGGCACGTCCGCCGTCCGCGGCGCGGCCGTGTCCCGCCAGGCCAGCCAGGTCTTCAGCACGTCGCGCACCTCGTCGGGCCGGCCCGCCCCGCCGAACACGTCGGGCAGGGGGTCGCGGGGATCCAGCCCGGCGACCTCGTCCGCGATCGCGTCGCCGTCCGGCAGGCCGGCGAGCAGCGGCCACAGCTCGGTCGCCTCGGTGTCGTCCGTGGGCGGAGCGTCCAGCGGATAGGCGGCGGCCAGACCGTCCGCCACGGTCGTCAACCCGGCTTCGGAGACCAGTTCGCGCAGGGCACGCCCGGCGTCGGCCCGCCGCCACAGCGGCGTGGGCCGGGCTGCGGGAGCGGCCTCCACCAGCACTTCCAACGGTACGCCCGGAGGCAGCCGGTCAAGGCGGGTGTCGCGCGGCCACGATGCGTCCGGCGCACCCGCGGCCACGTGGGTCAGTGGATGGGTGATTGTGCTCAGGGTGGCTGATACCGGCGTCCCGGCGTCCTCGCCGAGCAACTCGCCCAGCTGCCACTGGCGGGCCAGCAGCCAGAGTGAATCGCCGATCCGGGCGGCGAGGACCTCGTCGAGGGGCACCGGGCCGCGCGGTTCGAGCCGGGTGACCAGCCGGGAACGGGCCATCGGGTCAGCCTCCGATCAGGCCGGTCGGTGCCAGACCGTCCGGCGGTGCCGGTGACGCGGTCGGCCCGGGCGGCTCGCTGGACGACAGCAGGGCGGGCAGCAACTGGTTGGGTCCCACGTCGGTCAGGTCGGTGGCGCGCAGCCGGGCCAGGCGCAGCGCCTCGTCGACCGTGTCGGCCAGCGCCGCGATCGACCACTGCTCCAGGTTCGGCGGCGGGACCGCGATCAGCAGGGTCTGCGGCGGAGCCGCCGTCGGCGCGGGCTGGTGGAAGGTCACCGCGGTATCCACCGCGGGCGCCGGGACGGTTTCGGTCCATTCGTCGATGACCAGGCCGGTGAGGGGGCCGGGCAGGCCGCCCACCGGTACCAGGGCGATCAGGTCGACGGTTCCGGGCGCTCCCGGTGCGGGGGTCCACCCGCCGGCCGGGAGCCGGACGGCGCGGGGCCGAGCCGCCGCGCCGCCGGGACGGGCGCCGGCCACGAGGTCGGCCAGGTGCAGGTTGCGCACCTGAGGCCGGACGGCGGCGGCGCGGGCCAGCCAGGATCGGACGGCCGGGTCCGCCGTGGGAGTGGCGGCGGTCAGCGGGTGGCCGGTGGCGGTGATCGTGGCACCGAGCGGCAGCCCGGAGCCGTACACCGCGTCCACGGTCGCCTGCGCCCAGCCGAGCAGCGCGTCGTCCGGCGCGGCCGAGCCGGGTTCGGCGGGCAGGGCGGCGCCGCGGCGGGCGGCCTCGGTCGCGGCGGCGGTGAGGGCCGCCCGCAGTCCGGCCTCGGTGTCGGGCACCGCGACTCGGATCCCGGCCAAGTCGGCCCGCAACAGCGTGTCGACAAGCTCGGCGAGATCAGACGGCGACGCGGAACGCATCCCGCGTGCTGCCGCGGTCCGGGTGGCGGCGGATGCGGCCGCCGCGCCGGCGGCGATCATTTCGGCCACCGCGGCGCGGGCGCGCGTGCTGATCGGCGTGACCGGTTCGGCCGTCACCCCGGAGGCGCCCGGGTCGGTTCCGGCACGGACCAGGTCGGCCGCCGTCAGCGGCCGGCCGGACCCGAGCACGCGCGCGGGCCGCGCCGCGGCTCGCACCGCCTGCACCACGGTGAGCTCGGTGGCGCCGAGACCGCCGCTGTGATCAAGGGCAGGCACCGCGGGACGGCCTGCCGCGCGGGAGGTCAGGGCGGTGAGGCGGGCGTGCAGGGCGCTTCCGGGTGCCACCGCGGCCTCGGCGGCTGCCAGCTCCAGCGGGCCGAACCGGCGCGGGTCGTCGGCGGGGAGGCCGGAGAACAGCTCGTTCAACCGGAACACCTGGGACGCGGCGGGAGCGCCGTCGTGTTCCGGTAGATCCGCCCACAGCCCGATATCCGCGGTGGACGGCAGGGCGGCCGCTACCCAGTCGGCGAGCACCGGCGCGGCGGCGGATCGAGGCGTGGCCGGCCAGCCGGCCGCGGTGGCCGTGCCGGCCGGCGTGGCCGCGAGCAGCAGCAGGACCCGGACCGGGCGGCCGGTGGCGGAGCGGTCGGTCCCGGGCAGCAGCGGCACGGGCACCGAGGTGCGGGCGGCGGCGGCGAAGTCGGCCACCCCGGCGGATCGGCCGTAGCGGCCCACGGTCAGTTGGTGCACGCCCTCGGCCAGCAGCAGGTCGGCCAGGGCGTCCAGGTCGGCGGCGGTGCCGGCGATCGCCGCGGTCAGGTCGGCCAGGGCTGCCGGGTCGGTGCTGATTCCGCCGGGCGGTACCGGTGCGGCGGGGAATCCGGCGGCCTCCAGCAGCGTCAGCCCGTCGGCGACAGCTCCCGGCGCGGACGGCCCCTGTGCGGACGGAAAGCTGTGGCGTACCGGGGCGATGAGAGTGGGCCGGTTGCGGGCGATCAACCGCTCCTCCAGGCGGGCGCCGAGCAGCTCGCCGAGCGGTCGGCCCTCGCGCAGCCCGTCGAGCAACTCGCCGGCGGCGCGAAGCGCGGCCGAGTCCAGCCGCACGGCGGCACTGCCCCGGACCGCGGCGGCCTCCGGGGCCGCCAGCCCGGTCGCGTCGCGGTGGCGCTGGCGGTGGGCGGCGTGCAGGACGGCCGCCGTGATCGCCTGCGCGGCGCCCGGGGCGTGCACGTACCCGGCGGGACCGCTGACCGGGTTCCGCGGCAGGAAGCCCTCCAGGACGCCGAACCCGCCGATGTGGATGCCGGGCCGGACGGCGGATCCGGCGGGCGGCCGGTCGGTGCGCAGGAAGATCAGCCGCTCCCACGCCGCCGCCGTGTACCACGGGTCGATGCGGGTGGCGAGTCCCAGCACGTGCCGCAGCAGAGCTTGCAGCAGCGCCGGGGACAGGGCACTGAGTCCGCCGATGGTATTTCGCATCGCGATGATGTCGGTGGGCGGATCGACCTGCAGGACGTCCAGCACGGTACGCCAGGCGTCGTAGCCGAGACCCGTCCGGTCGGCGGCGACCCACGTGTCCTCGGTCAGGAACTCGGACACCGGGGTGGTCCAGCCGGGTAGCGACTCCGGGGGAAAGCCGCGGGTCTGCGCGAGGGCGCGTACCTCGCCGTCGATGACCGCGACAAGGGCCGCCCGGGCCAGCTGGTACAACAGGGGAGCGGCGGTCCCGGTCGGGAGACCCGGAGTCTGCAGGATGACCTCCGGCAGCGGGCGCAGCGCCAGCGGGAGCAGATAGTCGGCCGGCCGAAGCAGGGGGCCGCCCGCGTCCCGGCGGTCCAGCACTGTCAGCTCGGCGTCCAGGGGCGCCGTTCCCGCGTGCATCAGCAGGTCCCGCAGCCCGGCGAAGCGGGCCGCCGCGGCCGGGCCGAACGCCGCCTCCAGCGGCGGCAGCGGATCGGTGCCGCCGTCGCCGGCCAGCGCCGCGGCGATCGGGCCACCCGCGCAGACCCGGGAACCGAAGCCATACGGCGTCCCGTCGCGACCGAGCGCCCCCAGCAACTGCGTGGTGCTGTCGCGGCCGGGCACGCCGAGGCGGGGGATCCGATCCAGAGCCGGCTCCCACCACGCCCGACGCACGGCTTCCACCGTGGACAGCATCGGGTCGGACGGCTCCCGGTCGATCTGCGGGAGCACCGGCAGGAGGCCGTACGGCTGGGCTCCGACCAGCACCACCGGCAGCGGCCCGGTCGCCTCGATCCGTTCCACGTACTGCCGCAGCGCCGCGTCGGCGTAACCGGGCTCGACCAGCTCGGTCAGGGCCGGGCGGATCGCTGCGGCCACCACGTACCGCAGGTCCCGCTCGGCGTTGGTCACGGCGTCGGTGGCACCGGGCAGCACCCGCCACGGCAGCCGACGCGTGCCCAGGGCGGTGGCGACCCGGTCGATCCGGGATCTCAGGTCCGGGGCGGAGTGCTCGGGCGCGCCCTCGTACCGCTGACGCTCGGCGGCCAGCACGTCACCGGTGATCGCGGTACGCCGGGCGGTGACCGCCCGGCCGAGCGCGGACGAGGTGGTCGGGTCACCCGGCATCGGGAACCGCATCCCGGTCGTCATGTGGTGCGCGTCGACCAGGTCGGCCAGTACCCCCGCCGCGGTGCCGGGGTCCAGTCGGGCCACGACACCGAGCGCGGTCACCCGTACCGGCTTGCCCGGCAGGGCCGTGCCGGAGGCGTCGACCAGCGGCACCACCACGCCGAGGCCCCGCTCGACCGCCACGGCGAAGTCGGTGACCCAGTCCAGCGGATTCGTCCGCGGCGCCAGCGGGTCGGCCGTGAGCGGGACCGGGTCGGGGCAGACCGCGCCGAGCGCGGAGGTGCGCCGCGGGCCGTCCGCACCGTCCAGGTCGACCGTTACCTGCCAGCGGTCCGGCATCAGCCGGGCCACCACCTGCCGGGTCCAGCCGGGCGGTCGCCGCGCCGCGGTCGCCGGATCCTGCCGCGACACCCAGATCGCCCGGTCCGCACCCACCTCGGCGCCCAGCCGCGCCCAGGCGGCCCTGGCATCGGTGTGCGCCAGCTTGCGGTACGCGACGGCGGCGGCGGCCTCGGCATCGGTCAGGGCCGGCTCGTGCGCGTCGGTGTGGATGGTGTCCGGTACGACCCGGGCCAGCAGGTGCCGGACGCTGCCGTCGTGCGGGTCGTCGAACGTCCAGCGGCCCGGGCCGCCCCAGGCGAGCCGGGCTTCCAGCCGGACCGGCAGGAGCAGCACCGGCAGGTCACGCTCCAGGGTCTCAGCGCCGGTGCCCTTGCCCACCACGCGGCGCTGGTTCTCGGCGACCGTGATGCGGGCCTGGTCCAGGGCCGCGGTCGCGTCGGTCAGCCGCGCGTCTCGGTCCTGGCCCGCCGGCTCGGCCGCCGCGGCGGCGCGCCGTCGCTCGGCAACGCGGGCGGCGTCCAATGCCTCGGCGACGGATTTGCGGGCGGCGGCCTGCTCAGGGGTCAGCGGCATGGATGAATCCCGGTGTCGGTCACGGCAGAAGCCGGCTGGCGTGGAGGAAGACCCGGAACGGGTTGCGCCGCAGCACCGCGGCGAGCACGTCGGAGCGGGCCGCCCATTCGGGTCCGGACGTGGGAGCCGTCGCGGGCGGCGTGGTGGGGTCGAGATGGCCGCCGGTGACCGTCACGTCGGACCAGGACAGGTCGGCCCAGGTGCGCAGCGGCCCGGTGGCCCGGTCGGCGGACAGCCCGTACCGGTTGCCCACAGGTGGCTCCGCCAGCACGATGAACCAACCCGGGTCGCCGCCGACGCCCCGCATGACGTCCGCGCTCAGCGGGAAGCCGAACAGCGCGACGTCCGGCTCCGTCCGTCCGGTGAGGACCGGCGACCGGGTCGCGGCCCGCCAGCTCGCGTCGTCCGGTGTGGCGGCCGGCCGCACAGCGCCGGGTGTGCCCTCGCCACGATGGGCGTAGATGATCAGGCCGGGGTGATCGCGAAACAGCCGGCCGCGGGCCACCAGCACGGAGATCCGCGCCGCCGGCTCCACATGACTGCCCAGGTCGCCGGCCCAGTGGTGGAGGTCGGGCAGGTCCCGGAGGGCGGCGCCGCCGCCGACCTCGGTGCGCCGGTCCCAGAACCGCGTGAACGCGCTGCTGCCCCGATCCGCCGGGAACCGCCGCCAGAGGAACTCGCGGGACACCTCGTGGTTGGCGCCGACCGCGACCGCCTCGATGAACGCCGGGTCCGGGTCGGCGAGCACCAACCGGTCGTCCGGCAGCTCGGCCACCCCGGGAAGCAGCCAGTCGGTGCCCTGTTCCAGCAGCAGGTCCACCAGCGGCACGTCGAAGCGCGGCCCGACCCGCAGCCGGGAGATCCGGGCGCCGGCCGTCGCGACGGTGACCGGGCTGCCGGCGGTGTCCAGCCGGGCGGCGAGGCGGGCGGTGAGCGGCGCCTCCGGATGCAACGCGGTGTTCACCCCGCCGGCGAGCGCGTTCAGGTCGGCCGGGGTGCAGGCGGGCGGGGCGGCGGCGTGCATCCGGTTGCGCCGCCAAGCTTCCGCCGCCGCGGCGATGTGCGGCTCGAGACCGAGCGGCGGTGGCCGGGGGATCCGCCCGCGCCGCGGCACGGACACCTGTTCCGGGGCCGGATCCGGTGCGGCGCCGGGTTGCCCCGTGGCGTAACGGTCGAGCAGCTCGGACCGGCTGTAGATGCCGTCGCGCAGCGCGGCCACCCGCCGGGCGATGCGACCGCCGGGGCGGAACAGCCGGCGGGCCGGCGCGCCGAGCACGGCCGGCGGCAGGCAGGTCGATGCGATCTGCCCGGCCAATGACCGGGGGGCGCCGGTGGCGACGGCGAGACGCGCGGCGGCCGGCCAGGCCACCTGCAGCAGCACGGCCGGCCGGGCGATCAGGGGCGCCAGCCGGTCGGTGTGCAGGCGCAACGCCACGCTCAGCCCGGCCTGCGCGTGGCGGATCTGCTCGTCCGCCTCCGCCCACTGCCCGGCCTGCTCCCAGGCGGCGGCCATCAGCTGTTCCTGGTGCACCCGGACCGCGGCGGCGCCCAGCCCGGCCGCGACGCGGTGCGGCGGCCATTCGTTGAGCTGCCGCAACCATGGCGGGTCCGCTTCGGCGTGCCAGTCCCCCCACACCGGCGCGGCCAGGTCCCGCGTGGACGTCATCTCGGCGGTCAGCGGCGCCGCGTCGTACGGCGGCCGGGCCGGCGCCGCACCGACCCGTAGCGCGCCGCCGATGGGCAGCGGGTCCGAGTCGGGCAGCGAGCGGCCGGCCCGATCCACGGCGATCCGCCGGGCGCCGCCAACCGCGACGTCCTCGGCGGCGGGCCGTAGCGCCATCGCCAGGTCCTCGAACGTGGCCGCCTCACCGGTGGTGAACCGCCAGCTGTGATAGACCGGCAGCCGCACCGGGTCCGCGGTGTTCGACCACGCCGGCACGGCGGTCGGGGTGACCGGCACCACGCCCAGCACGGCGTCGGATCCGGCCCGGAACGCCGGGACCAGCGCCGCCAGATACGTGGTCCGGGTGGCCAACCGACGCGGGCACAGCAGTCGGGCGGTTGCCGTCCCGGGCCTGGCCAACGCTGCCCGGATCGCCGCGGCGTCGGACGCGTCGACGGCCGGGTCGCCGACGTGGACGTGCGTCCAGGCGTGCAGGCTGTCCCACGGCGGCAGCTCGGTGCCCGGCACCTCCAGGGTGAGCAGCGCCCCGCCGCCCGTGAGCGTGGCCAGCGACTGCGGCACCACGACCAGGGCCAGCCACGGCGTGAGGTTGCCGGCCGGGTCCGGGCCGAAGGGGGTGACCAGCCATGGCGCCGCCGGGTCGGCCAGTTCCACGTAGGCCAGGTCGGCCGCACTCACCCCGGCCGCGTCCGGCGGCGGCCAGCAGGCTCGCACCTGCCGTACGTCCAGCCCGGTCACGTCGCCCGGCCCGAGCAGCGCCAACCCGGCCGGATCAACCTGACCGACCCGCGCGCCGTCCCGGCTCAGACGCAGGGTCATCGGCAGCGGCGGCCGGGCGTTGGCGGTGTCCGACCGCTGCTGGGTGACGGTCGCGCCCAGACCGGACCGCACCCACCGCAGCACGACGCCGCTCACGGGATCGCCGCCTCGTGCTCGGGCATCGCCAGGACGGCGGGTCCGGCGGCCCCGCGCCGCGCCACCGCCTGGTCGGCCACCATCGCCGGGACGGCCGCGCCTGTCGCGACTAACGAGCCGGGATCGGCTACCACCCAGCGTTCCGGCTTCACGGACAGCCGCTGGGGGCGCACCGCGGGACAGAAGCGTTCAGCGGCTCCGGGCCGTGCGGCGCACCGATCCGCCTCGGCTTGTGCCCATGCGACGACCACCGCGGCCGGAAGGCCCGGACCCGGAGCGTCCTCGGTGGAGCCGATCACCCGGTCCTCGGCGGGGCCGATCACCCGGTCGTCGGTGGTGTCGATCATCCGAACCGGCGCGGCGGCCACCGCCATCCGGTCGTCGGAGAGGGCCACGCCCGCGGTCATCGCCTCGAACTCGGGCCGGCCCAGGGCGGATTCCGGGTTCTCGGGACCGAATTGCGACGGGCTGAACAGGTCGGTCACCATGGTGGTCGACGCGGCGGTCCCGCTCAGGGCCACGCTCAAGGAGTACGTCCCCGGATCGGACGGCGTCGCGCCGCCCAGCCGACTCAGCGCGGCGCCGAACGGCGCGGTCCGCTGCCGGACCACCACCCGCGCGCCGGGATGGGCGGCCCGTGCCGCCTCGGGCGGCTGAGACAGCACGACCGCGCCGCTACCGCCCGCCACCGGCAGCGCCTCGATCGCCGCGGGGCGGCCAAGCTCGGCGATGATCCGTTCGGCGATGCTGACGGTCAGCCCGACCGAGCTGTCCGGCTGTCCCACGGTGGCCTCAACCCGGACCGACACCTCGGGCAGGAAGGCGATCCGGACCCGGGCCACGCCGGTAGCGGTCCACGGCGCGGTGCCGGTGAGGCGTAGCTCCAGCGCGGCGGTCAGCAGCGGTACGGCGTTCAGGCTGATGGTGATCGCGCCGAACAGGTCCACCTCGAACCCGAACCGCGGCAGGAACCGCACGAGCGCGTCGAACCCGATCATCGCCGATCCGGAGATCGTCTGCCCGAGCACCTCGGTCTCGGCGTACACCTCGAGCTTCGCGCCGAGCTGGACGGTGGCCGCGGTGAGCGCCAGATAGGTCTCCAGCCGCAGTCGTGGGTTCTCCGCGTCGGCGAGGCTGATCGAGATCCGGCGCAGCACCGGGAAGCCCTCCGGCACCAGGAACCGCGGGTGGAACCCGCCGGCCGCCATGGTGAAGTGCTTGGTGGCGCCCCATGACGCGCGCAGGGCCATTTCACCGGCGATGGCGAACGGGCCGATCCGGGAACCGGTCAGCGCGCCGTCGATGCTGATGTCGCCGCGTCCGAAGTCGACGATGCCCGCGACGTCGAGCCGCAGCTGGACCAGCGCCGCGTCGGCGGTGGGCAGGACGGCCCGCAGCTTGGCCAGGACCACCAGCTTCACCGGCGACGGCAGCTCGACGATGACGCCGGCTTCGACCGTGATGAGCGGTCCCGGACCCCAACCCAGTTTGGCCATCACGCCGATGGTGAACCGGTCCACCTCGGTCGGGAACATGCGTTGCAGGTCGCCGAGCACCTGCGCGGCGTTGGTCACCGGGTCGCGCGGGAACAGCACCGAGTCGAGCCGGCCGGCCCGGACCGCGTCGCGCATCTCACCGGTGTTGATCGACCGGTTGACGCCGACGATGCCGCCCAGGCCGTACAGGCTGATGCCGAACCCGAGCGGTAACCCGGGGAACTCGACCGCCACGAGGATGAGGAAGGACCAGCCCGGCCGCCCGCCCGGCAGCTTCGTGTTGATCAGGCCGATCGCGGTGATGGCGATGGCCTTGAACTGCAGCTGCAGCACCCCGGCGTACTGTCCGGCGTCGAAGTCCAGGAACAGGTAGCCGCCGCCGGTCACCGGGCCCGCGGAGATCAGCGCGCCGATCCCGGCCGGCGGGCGCAGGCCGGCGGTGATCGGCAGCGACACCGCCGGATCACCGGCGGCCCGGACCCGCAGCTGCACGCCCATCCGGTCCACCCGCAACGCGAGCGGTCCGAGCTTGGCCGCGATCCCCGCGGTCAGCTCCACGCCCGGCCCGCCGTCGAGCAGCAGTTCCACGGCCACGTCCAGCAGGTCGACCGGGCCGATGCTGCGCTTGCCGCTGAGCACCAGGCGGGGCGCCCGCGATCCGACGAATGTGACACCGTCGCGAGCGCTCACCTGCACGCGCAGATCACCGTTCACCTGTGCCGCGCCGCCGAGCAGCGTGCTGAGCAGCCCGTCCGTAGCCGCCACCGACAGCGCCAGCCCGTCCAACGCGAGCGATCCGGCGAAGTCCGCGCCGGCCGCTCCGGCCATGACCCGCACGTCTAACGAGGCCGAGTTCACGGTCAGGTTCATCCCGCCCTCGGCGCCGAACCGCAACGCCGGCGTCGAGGTGGACGCGTACCCGGCGCCAACGGTGAACCGCGTCATGTCGGCCTCGGCCGCGATGCCGGTCTTGTCGAACCGCACCACCTGGGGTCCGGGGATCGCCACGGTGGCCCGCCATCCGCCGCGCGTCCAGGTCAGATCCAGTCCGGGGGAGAGGGCGACGGTGACGGTCAGGCCCGTGCCCGGCTCGTCCGTCACGGCGACCGCGATCCGGGTGTAGTCCGGCACCGGGCGGCGGGTCAACACATCCACGACCAGGATGCGGCTCAGCTCGGCGGCGTCCGGCGCGGCCGGGTCGGTGTCCGCCGTCGTCGCGCCCACGCCCAGATCCTCGAGCGCGTCGATGACCAGCGGCCACGCCACGGCGACCAGGGCACCGGGTTCGGCGGCCAGGTCGCGCAGCCGCGCGATCGGATCTCGCAGCAGGGCGGTCAGGCCCTCGACCGAGACGCGGGTGCGGCGCATCGGCCGGCGCCGCCAGCCGCCCGCGTCGTAGGCCGGGACGTCGGCGGGCTCCGCCACCCCGAGCAGTTCCAGGATCGGCAGCGCCGGGCGGATCCGGGCCAGAACCGCGGTGAGCAGCACCTCGGCGACATCGGTGATGATCTCGGCCGGCGCGTCCGGTGCCGCCGCTACGGCCTGCGCCACCGTGGCGGCGGGCTCAGCGAGCCGGGCTATCAGCAGGCCCAGCATGAGGAGATCCTCCGGTGGGTCCTCGACCGCGTCACCGATGGCGTCCTTCAGTCCGGAAAGGGCGCTCACCGTGGCGGCCACGTCCAGATCGCCGAATTCCTCCCATCCGGCCGCGAACAGCACCCGGCGCAACCCCTCGGGCGTGGTCGCGGCGAGCAGCGGCGCGGCCATCGCGTCAGCCACCCGGACGACCGCACCACCGATGTCGGACGTCATCGCCGCTCCTTCACCCACTCGGTCGCAATCCCCGGGCATTGTGGTGCGTCGCGTACTCGGAGGTTTATCTTCCTCTCGGAGGCCTCATTTCACCTACCTGGCGCGGTCGCCGAAAGGATGACATGGGTGAGCTGGACGAACGGCTGAGGAGCGTCGCTCGTCTGGACGCCGGACCGGGACGCGTCGTGATCCAGCCACCGGCGTCCGGGACGTTCGACGGTGGAGGATTGCTGTCCACCGAGCGGGCGGTATGCGAGCCGATCGATCCGGCCGACCTCCAGTCCATCGACGACGATCCGCTGCAACCGCTCGGTGTCCGGCTCATCGACGCCGGGCTGAAGCTGTGGGTGTACACCGAGGCCCGGCTCGCGATGGACCTGGTGGAGCTGTCCATCACCTACACCACGACCATGAACTCATTGCTCACCGACCCGGTCAAGCTCGAGGCTTACGTCCTGGCGGCCGGCCTGGCCTACAGCGAATACGTACGGGACTACTTCGCCGGGTACGTCGACATGCTCGTGGCCATGTGGGATTTCCTGATCCGCAGCGGTGAATGCACGATCGCCATCGCCGGCCTCACCGCGGAGGCGGTCCTCGGTCTGACCGACTCACCGGACTGGGACGCGGCCGTCACCTCGATGACCGGCGCCTGCGCCCCGTTTATCGATGTGGTCCTGGCGCTCGCCCAGGTGAACGCCTTCTTCGAGGCGCTGCGGGACCACCCGCTGGACATGGTGGGCGCCGCGTTGGAAGTGGTCGCCGAATTCGCCGTCGCCGCGGTGGAGAAGATGACCGACGGCGAGATCATCACCGAGCTCGCCTCGTTCGCCTCGAACCACATCTCGATCGGCGAATTCCACGGCACGCTCCTCGGCATCATCATGGCAGAGGTGATCATCGACGAACTGCTCACCGCCGGCGCCGGCAAGGTGCTCCGCGGTGTCCGCTGGGTCAAGAAGGTCCCGACACCGTGAGGGGCTCCCGATGACGCTGAGCACGGCCACCAAGTCCAAGATCATCGCGCGGTTCGAGAAGATCGCGCAGCTGATGCGCCGCCGGGCCGGCCGCAGAGGCACCCGGCTGGCGGTGGTCGTCCAGCACATCTCCGACGCGTTCCCGAAGGACCGGGTCTTCCACCTGCTCGACGTGGTCGGCCACAGCCTCGCCAAGCGGACCGACGAGCTCGTGCTGATCACCGGCAAACACACCGACGTGCAGGACCAGATCCGTGACCTGAACCGGGCCGGCAAGGTGTGGCTGACCACGTTCATGGGACCCGCTCAGGGCAATACGATCACTCGCCAGCTGGTCGTCGAGATCGAGCAGTCGGCGGCCGACTTCATCTTCGAGTCCCACCACGTCGTCGAGGCACGGCTTCGGACCCGATACCCCGAGCTGAGGAACGCCTTCGCGAGCGGCGACGAAATGATCACCGTCGCGATCCCCAGCGGGCTGCACCGCGGCGCCCGCTACGCGCCGCTGGAGGCCCGAACCGTCAAGCTGAAGCAGTTGCGCGACGCGCTTCCCGACCGGGACTTCAACCTCACCGCGCTGTTGATGACGAAGTTCGACGACGCCTACTTCGCGACGCCGGGCAAGGACTACCGGACATTCCTCACCGAACTGTCGGGGTTCTACAAGCAGCACCTGCCCGAGATGTACAAGCCGGCCGGCCCGGCCGCGACCCATGGCATCCATGCGGCGCTCGTTCAGATCGCCACGAAGACAGGGGTCAGTCCGTCCATCCTCGTCCCGTGATACGCGGCAACCGCCCGAGGCGCCGACAGCGAACCGCCGGCTGAGGTGACGCGTCCGGCGAGCCTACTGTCGGAGCGGGGCGGCTATCCGAACCGGTCGGCGAGTTTGGTCAGCTTGGCGACGTACGCCGGCCAGTCCTGGTCGTCGGGGATGTTGGTGTTCTCCCGCTGCCAGCCGATCGCTCCGTCGTGCTGCTCGCGCATGATGTCGGCGTGGCCGGCGTGACGGGCGACGTCGCTGATCACGTGGACGATGATCCTTTGCAGGGTTACGTCTCCCTTCGGCCCCCACCACGGCACCCGCCCCGGCGCGTCGAGCGGTAGCTGGTTGATTGTTTCGTCCGCGAAGGCCCCGACACGACGGTAGAGGTCGATCAGCTCGTCTTTGGTCTCGTCCTCCCGCGCGTACCAGTCCGCCTGCGGGTCCTCGTCGTATGCCCGCATGGGGACCAGCTCTTCGGGGGTCGGGAACTGGCGCCCGAAGGTGGGCCCGAAGTAGCCGGCTTCGACGTTGAGGCAGTGCTTGAGGACTCCCAGCAGGTTGTTGCCGGTCGCGGTGCGGGGCAGTCTGGCCTCGCGTTCGCTCAGTCCGTCGAGCTTCCAGATGAGATCTTCCCGGGTCGTCTGGAGGTAATGGTGCAGTGCGGACTTCGGGTCGCTCAGATCAGCCATGCGCGCCAGTCTTCCCTACGACGAGCTGCTCGTGGGGGCGTCGCCCTGAGTCAGTGGTGCAGGTGGGCGCGGATGGTGGTGCCGGCGGGTGTGGTGTGGATGCGGACGAGGTCGCAGAGCTGGTGGACCAGCAGCAGTCCTCGACCGCCGTTGAGGGCGTTGGCCGGCACCGGGATGCGTCCGGCGAGGGGATCGCTGAGGTGGCCGCTGTCGGTCAGTTGGCAGACCAGATGACCGTCCTGGGCCCAGACGGCGAGTTCGCCGGTGCCGCCGCCGTATTTGACGGTGTTGCTGGCCAGCTCGTTGACCGCGAGGGCGAGATCCGCGACCCGCTCGGGTGCCAGACCGGCCCGGTCGGCGTACTCGACGACGAAGCGACGGACGGCCCGCAGCGTGAAGAAGTCGATGGCGATGGTGGCCGCGTCGGCGGGCGGGTCGGGCAGCGGCTGGTTGAAGCTGGCGGCGACGGTGACGGGGTCGTCGTAGAAGGCACTGTCGAAGCGGCTGGCGGCGTCGAGCATGACCGGGTGCGTCCGGTACGCGTCCTCGATCCACGCCGGGTCGAGCAGTTCGGTGTTGTAGGGGCACAGGATCGTGGCCGCGCGGTCGGTGAACGCCGCGTTGATCAGCGCCTCGTGCTGGGCGCACGCGGGGTACTCGGTGGCGCTGCGGCCGGCCCAGATCGGTTCGCCGATCAGCCGAACCCGCTGATCGGGGTGGGCGTTGGCGAAGGCCAGCAGGACGGTGGGGATGATCCGGCCTGGATTGCGGCCGACCACCGTCATGTCGCGCAGCAGCACCCGCTCGGCGTCCGCGCCCAGGGCGTCGCGGATCAGGGTGAGGTTGGGGCCGGGGACGGCAACCGCGACCGGTTCGCCGGCGGCCAACCCATCGAGGATGTACGGCACGGTGCCGGCCAGGTACTCCTCGTCGTCGCGGTACAGCAGCGCCGGATGCACGAACTGTTCCACCGTGGCGCCACTCATGCGACCAACCCCGTCAGGCGCAGCTGGGACAGCTGTGTGACGCCAAGGCGGTCCATGGCCCTTGCGACTGTCGCGTGGCATCCGCTGACGTGCACCCCGCCGGGTGCCCGCAGCGCGAGCCGGACCAGCAGCGCGGCGGTGTTGGCGTCGGCGAACCGCAGGCCCTCGACATCGATGACGATCGGAGCGGCCGGGTCGGGCCGCTGGTCCAGCACGGCGTCCAACGCCGCGGCCAGGGCGGCTTCGTTGCTGAGGTCGGCCTCGCCGATCAACCGCAGCCCGTACGGGTCACTGGTGCGACGGATGCGCAACAGCGGCACAGCCTCAGGCTCAGCGTTCGCGGTGAGCGTCGTCGGGTGCGCACATGCCACCTCTTGGAGCAGCCCGCGGCCGAAGGCACGCAGGTCGTAGAGGCAGATCCCCACCGCGCACCCCTCCATGAACAACCGGTTGACCTGCGCCTCGTACGCGACCAGCCGATCGACTACGGCCGGCTCGCCCAGCGCCCACGGCATGTCGCCGACCAGCCGCAGCCCCGGGTAACCATCTGCGGCGGCCTGCTCGATATACCCGGTAAGGGAGTCCAACATGCGGGCTGGTTCAAATCGGCCATCCGGCTGGTACGCCTCGTGAGATGGCAGCGCCCGCACCTGCCCGGCCCGCTGGGCGGGAGCCACCGCGACGCCACGCGCCTCCAGGCCGGCCAGCGCCGCGGCGGGCGGCAGCGGTTCGGTGAACACCAGCACCTTCTCACCGGCGTCCAGGCCGGCCGTGACTGCTCGCGCCATCAGGTCGAGCCCGTCGTCGGTGCCGTTGACGAACGCGCAAATGTGATCACCGAGCTGAAGGTGGTCCAGCATTGCCGCCCCCGCCACGTGACCACCTCCCCAGCGTCCGGGCCCAATTGTGCACCCGGTGCGGGCCTGCGGGCAGGATGGGGTGGTCACACATAGCGGGGGAGGCATGAGGATGGAGCAGCCGACGGCGTTACTGGAGCGGCTGCAACGCGTCAGGAACAGCCTTGCCGCGCTGGACCAGCCGGGCATTTTCGGTGCTCGGGCACACCGGGGGCTGCTCGGTCCGACGCTGACCGAGTCCGAGGTAGCCGGCTTCGAGCGTCGCCACGGCATCGTCCTGCCGGCCGAGTACCGGGCGTTCGTGACGGGGGTCGGCCATGGCGGTCCGGGCCGCTACGGCGGTGCGGGACCGTTCTACGGGCTGCTCCCGCTTGATCGCTGGGATGAGGCACTGGTCGAGGACACCCACGACAGGGTGCTCACCACGCCGTTCCCGGTGGCTCCGGGGCGGGAATACGGCGCTGACTGGTTGAGCGAGGTAGGCCTGTCGGACGACGACGACCGGGAGTGGTTTCCGGGCGCGATCGCGCTGGCCCATCTCGGCTGCGGCGACATGGCGGTGCTGGTGGTCACGGGTGCCGGGCGCGGCCGGGTCGCCTACACGTCCTGGGCCTCCCAGGCCCCGGCCTTCTCCCCGGACCCGGATTTCCTGGCCTGGTATCAGCGATGGCTCGACGCCGCCGGGCGCGGGGATTCCCATTGGTTCTAGTTAAGCTCAACGGATGTCCCGGATTCTCTCGGCGCGTGACCTCGAGTTTCTTCTCTATGAGTGGCTCGATGTCGAGGCGCTGACCAAGCGTTCCCGGTTCGCCGAGCACTCCCGGGAGACCTTCGACGCCGTCCTCGAGCTGTCGGCGCGCATCGCCGAGCGCGAGTTCGCCAGCCACAACCGCAAGGGCGACCTGCAGGAGCCGACCTTCGACGGCGAACGCGTCACGGTCATCCCCGAGGTCGAGTCGGCCCTGCGGGCGTTCCACGATTCGGGGCTGCTCGGCGGCGCGTTGGACGAGGAGTTCGGCGGCCTGCGACTGCCGCACGTCGTCACACGTTCCTGCTTCGCGTGGTTCCAGGCCGCGAACATCGCGACGTCGGCGTACCCGATGCTCACCATGGCGACCGTGAACCTGCTGCTGGCGTACGCGAAGAAAGAGCATGTCGACGCCTTCGTCCGGCCGATGGTCGAGGGTCGGTTCACCGGCACGATGTGCCTGTCGGAGCCGCAGGCGGGGTCGTCGCTGAGCGACGTGACGACCCGGGCCATGCCCGTGGGCGACGGGACCTACCGGCTGCACGGCAGCAAGATGTGGATCTCCGGGGGCGACCACGAGCTCAGCGAGACGATCGTGCACCTGGTGCTGGCCCGGGTCGTCGGCGCGCCGGCCGGGGTCAAGGGGCTGTCGCTGTTCATCGTCCCGAAGCATCTGCTCGGGCCCGACGGTGCGCCGGGTGAGCGCAACGACGTCGTGCTCGTCGGACTGAACCACAAGATGGGCTTCCGGGGCACCACCAACGCCGTGCTGTCGTTCGGGGACGGGACCCACGGGCCGCTCGGTGCCGCGGGCGCGGTCGGCTACCTGGTCGGCGAGGAGGGCCGCGGGCTCGCGTACATGTTCCACATGATGAACGAGGCGCGGATCGGCGTCGGGGCCGGCGCGGTCGCGCTCGGTTACACCGGATATCTGCACGCCCTGGCGTACGCGCGGGAACGCGTCCAGGGCCGGCCGCCGGGAGACAAGGACCCGACGGCGCCGCCGGTGCCGATCGTGCGGCATCCGGACGTACGCCGGATGCTCCTGGCGTCCAAGACCTACGTGGAAGGGGGTCTCGCCCTCATCCTGTACGCCGCCAAGCTGCTCGACGATGACTCCCCGGACGCCCCACTGCTGCTGGACGTGCTGACCCCCATCGTGAAGGCGTGGCCGTCGCAGTGGTGCCTCAAGGCCAACGACTACGCGATCCAGGTGCACGGCGGATACGGCTACACCCGGGAATACCCCGTCGAGCAGTTCTACCGCGACAACCGGCTCAACCCGATCCACGAGGGCACCGACGGCATCCAGGCGCTGGACCTGCTCGGACGCAAGGTCACCATGGACGGCGGCGCGGGTCTGTCGCTGCTGCTGCGCACGATGGGCGAGACGACGGCGCGGGCTCCCCGGGAGCTGTCGGGCCTGGCCCGCGCCCTCGATGCGGCCCGGGCGCGCCTGGCCGACGTGACGCGGACGCTGTGGGCCTCGGGCGATCCCCGGTCCGCGCTGGCGAACGCGACCGCCTACCTGGACGCCGCCGGGCACATCGTCGTCGCCTGGATGTGGCTGGAACAGGCGATCGCCGCCCACGGCAAGCGGGGCGCGTTCTACGACGGCAAGCGCCTGGCGGCGACGTATTTCTTCGACCATGAGCTGCCGCGTACGGGACCGTGGCTGGACCTGCTCGCCAGCGGCGACACCCTGCTGGCGGAGCTGGACGACGATCTCCTCTGACCGTTTACAAGCCGGCCGTCGCGGGCGAGCCGACGACACCGTCGGCACGTCGGGCGGGGTCGTTCAGGACGGTGTGCAGGGTGGCGACGGGGGCGGGTCGGTGGAAGTGGTAGCCCTGGGCGAGGTCGCAGCCCAGGGCGTGCAGACGTTGCGCCTGCGTGCCGGTCTCCACGGCCTCGGCGATGGTGTGCAGCCCGAGGCTGCTGGCCAGTTGCAGGATGGCACGGATGAAGGCGATGTCGCGGGGGTCGCCGGTCTCGATCTGGCCGGTGGTGAACGAGCCGTCCATCTTGAGGATGTCGACCGGCAGTTGGCGTAGGTAGGACAGCGAGGAGTAGCCGCTGCCGAAGTCGTCGATGGCGATGCGGATGCCCTGCTCGCGCAGACTCTCCAGTTGAGCGATGGCGGTGGCGGCGTCGGTGACGGAGGTGATCAGCGCCGTCTCCGTGATCTCGATGATCAGCGCCCGGCCCGGCAGGCCCGCCTGGGCCACCAGCTCCAGCACCCGGGTGGCGAAAGCGGGGTCGCGCAGCTGCTGGGCGGAGACGTTGACCGTGCAGGGTACGCCGTGCTCGGCGTACCAGCCGGCCAGGTCGGTGCAGACCTGACGCAGGACCCAGTCGCCGATGGGCACGATGGCGCCGCTCTGTTCGGCCAGGGGGATGAACTGGGCCGGGGAGACGAAGGTGCCGTCGGGGCGGATCCAGCGCAGCAGCGCCTCCGTTGCGGCGACCCGCCCGGTGGGCAGGTCGACGATCGGCTGGTAGTACATGGTGAACTCGCCGTCGGCCAGCGCGCGGCGCAGCTCGGCGACCATGCGGGTGTGCGCCAGCCGGTCGGCGTGCAGCTCGGCGTCGTAGACGACGATCTGGTTGCCGCCGGCGGACCGGGCCGCGTCCAGCGCCACGTCGGCCTCGCGCAGGACCTCGCCGGCGTTGACCCGGCCATCCCAGGCGCGCAGGCCGATGCTGGCGCTGAGGTGGACTTCCCCGCCGGGCACCGGGTACGGCGTGCCGAGCGACCGCAGCGTCCGTTCGGCGACCCGCATGCCACCGGCGGCGTCGGCGTGGAGCAGGACGGCGAACTCGTCGCCGGCCAGGCGCATCAACTGCGCCGAGCCGGTGCTGGCGCGCAGCCGGGTGGCGGCCTCCCGCAGCAGGTCGTCGCCAGCCTGGTGGCCGAAGCTGTCATTGAGGGCGCGGAAGCCGTCGAGGTCGATCAGCAGCAGTGCGACGCCATTGGCGGGGCGTCCCGTCTCGAGCTGCTCCCGCAGCAGGGTCAGGGTTCCCAGGCCGGTCAACGGATCCCGGCGGACCCGGCGCCCGAGCAGGGTCGCCACCAGGCTCAACCGGAACACCAGCAACGTGGCGATGCCACAGAGCAGAACGACCGGCACGGCGACCTGCGGAACGGACACCGCGCCGTGGTCGCGCAACGTCGTGGTGAGCGTGTACGCGGCCAGGGCCCCGGTGCTGAGGATCAGCAGCACGTACAGGCTCAGCCGTACCGGCGACACCGAGGCCGGTTTGGCCGGCACCTGCCCGGCGGTGTGCGCCATCGACGGGTGCAACGCCGCGGCGCCCACCAGGACCAGCGCGGCCGTCCACCCCAGCACCGAAATCGTGGAGTTGCCCGTCCCGCCGTCGGCGCGTTCGATCCAGCGCACGATGCCGGCCAGGACCACTCCGGCGGAGCCGGCGGTCAGCAGGGCGTACGCGCGCGTACGGATGCGGCTCACCAGCGCCACCCGTACCGTCAGCACCAGGACCAGCAGATCGCCGGTGGTCAGCGCGAGCGCACTGGTCAGCTGCCATCCGTGGTAGTGACCGGCGAACAGCAGCGGCTCGATGATCAGGCTCCACCACCACATCGCCGCGCCCAACGCCACGATGGCGACGTCGATCGTGCCGGCGCGGCGCAGGCCCTGGCGTACCCAGCAGGCCATGCCGAGCGCGAGCAGCGGTCCCCGCACGTGCGACAACAGCAACGCCGCCCACTCCAGGCGACCGGTGCCGGCGTCCACCGCGTGCAGGAGGTTGCCGAGCAGGGCGGCGGCGACCGTGGCGACCGTGAAATACCACGGCAGCGCCCACCGGGGCCGGTGCCACCGGATTCCCAGCACCATCGCCGTCATCGACGCCAGCGCCAGGGGGGCCATCACCGCGTACACGGCCGAACCCGTCAGCGGCATCGTGGCGACGACGGCAAGCCCTCCACCCGCCAGGAAGCGGCGGTGCGCCGGCACACGCCGGAACGCGCGGAGAGGATTCACCTGTCCTGTGTACCGGCCCAGGGTTCCGCGCCCGGTTGCCGCACTGATGCCATTCTGGTGCAGCAACCGTTTGGCACCGTACTCATCATCGGTAGATGTCGGCGATCTCCGCGGCGTACATCTGGTGCACGACCTGCCGCTTGACCTTGAGCGACGGGGTGATCTCCCCGGTCGCCTCGGTGAAGTCACGGGGCAGGATGCGGAACGCCTTGATCGCCTCGGCCTTGGAGACGGCCTGGTTGGCGGCGTCGATCGCGCTCTGGATCTGCGCCCGTAGCCCCTCGTTGTCCCGCACCTGCTCCACGCCGGCTTCCGTCGGCAGGCCCGCCTCGGCCAGCCACTTCGGCAGAGCCTCCTCGTCGAGGGTGACCAACGCGGCGATGAAGGGCTGCCGGTCGCCGACCACCACGCACTGGCTGACCAGCGGGTGGACCCGGACCAGATCCTCCAGCACGGCCGGGGCGACGTTCTTGCCGCCGGCCGTCACGATGAGCTCCTTCTTCCGGCCGGTGATGTGCAGGTACCCGTCGTCGTCGAGCTTGCCGAGGTCACCGGTGCGGAACCAGCCGTCGGCGGTGAGCGCCTCGGCGGTCGCCGTCTCGTTGCCCCAGTAGCCCTGGAAGACCAGGTCGCCGGCGATCAGCACTTCGCCGTCGTCGTCGATGCGTACGGTCACACCCGGCAGGGGCTGGCCGACGGTGCCGATCCTGATGCCGCCGGGCCGGTTCGCCGCGGCGGCGGGAGACGTTTCGGTCAGGCCGTACCCCTCGCAGATGGTGACCCCGATGCCGCGGAAGAAGTGGCCCAGCCGGGCGCCGAGCGGCGCGCCACCGGAGATGGCGTCGCGGCAGCGCCCGCCCAGGGCCGCCCGCAGTTTGCGATAGACCAGCCGGTCGAAGAGGGCGTGTTGCGCCCGCAGCACGAAGCCCGGCCCGGCCGTCGTCTCCAGCGCCTCGCTGTACGCGACCGCCACCTGCTCGGCACGGGCGAAGATCTTGCCCTTGCCGTCGGCTTCCGCCTTCTGCCGGGCCGCGTTGTAGACCTTCTCGAACACCCGGGGCACCGAGAGTACGAACGTGGGACGAAACTCCTGCAGCTCGGCAACCAGTTTCGTGGTGTCCGGGCAGTAGCCCGTGCGAGCCCGGATCTGCACCACGCCGGTCTGGATGAGCCGGGCGAAGGAGTGCGCCAGCGGCAGGAAGAGCAGGGTCGAGGAGCCGGGTCCGAACATGTTCGGCAGCGCGGCCACCGCGTTGGCGGCGTCGACGTGCAGGTTGCGGTGGGTGAGCATGCAGCCCTTGGGGCGCCCGGTGGTGCCGCTGGTGTAGATGAAGGTGGCGAGGTCGTCGGCGCGCACGGCCGCGCGGCGCCGCTCCACCTCCGCCGGGTCGACCGCCGCGCCGGCCCGGACCAGCTCGCCCACCCCGCCGAGGTCGATCTGCCAGATGTTCCGCAAATCAGGCAGCTTGTCCCGTACGCCGGCCACGACAGACGCGTGCGCGCCGGTCTCCAGCACACAGGCCACCGCGCCCGAGTCGGCCAGGATCCACGCGGTCTGTTCGGCGCTGGAGGTTTCGTAGACCGGCACGGTGACCGCGCCGACCGCCCAGATCGCGTAGTCCAGCAGAGTCCATTCGTACCGGGTACGGCTCATCAGCGCGACCCGCTCGCCGGGCTGCACACCCGCGGCGATCAGCCCCCTGGCGACGGCGACCACCTCGTCGCGGAACTCACGGCAGGTCACTTCGCTGCGCGGCCCACCCGTGTCGGCCATCGTCACCGAGGACCGGATGAACTGGACCGCGTCGGGGGCGCTCTCCGCGTTGTCCCACACCGGACCGGTGAGGTTGGCCGTGTCCGCGATGGTGACGATCGGCGGGACAGAAAGTTCGCGCACCCTTGCTCCTCTGCTCACGCTGGTCCTGGCCGCCTTGCGCAGGACATTGCCTGACCGGTGCGCAACTGTACCTATGGCCGTTGGCCCGTTCATCGCCGCGTAGGGACTACCGCGAGCAAAGGGTTACCGCGGTTCATCGACTCACGTGTGTCGGCTCACAACAACGCGTCGACGACCTGGGTGGCTCGTTTCTCGTGCTTGGCGTAGGCGCCTGGAATTGCCGACCGTTGCACGGCCTGCGCCGCGTCACCCAGACTCTCGGACTCCCAGTCGGATGTCTTGAGCAGCCGCTCGTAAAAGGCGTTTGCGGCGTAACGCGGGTTCATCAGCTGCGCCACAGTGCCCCAGCCCTGACTCGGACGCTGCTGGAAGACGCCGAGCGAATCGAAGTCGTCGCCGGCTCCCTCATTCGGCCGGTCGAGGGAAGCCGGGACGGACGGGTTGGCCAGGTTACGCAGGCTGGACTCCTGCATCCCGGTCATCATGGCCACCAGCATCGCCCGGCGGGGAAGACCACGCTCCTGAGCGACCCGCACGATCACCGCGGCATTGTTCATCTGTGCCTGATTGAGGCCCGCCACCGGTTGCGGTGGCCGGGCCGCCGTCGCCGAAGGGGCGGGAACCGCGGCTGACACCGACGGCGCGGCCGGCGCCGGGGAGACGCGCACCCTACCTCGCGAGGCGGCCGGCGGGGCGCTCGATCTCTGCTGAAGCGCGCCGCCGATGGTGACCGGCGTCGTGGTCGGCTGTTCGGTGCCGTTGATGGCGACGACCCCGGCCACGGCGGCCGAGACAGCACTCATCGCTATCAGGATGGACACGGTGCGGCCTTGCCGTCCGGCTCGACGCCGACCCTTTCGGCGCCGGCGCGGCGACCAGTCTGTTTCATACATGTTTGGCCGGAACGCGGGCTCTTCGTCGCCGCGAGGCTGGACATACGCGACACGTTGGCGCGGCATTCCCCCCGGCCGTCGATACTGCGCGGGTTCAGTCGAGTACTCCGACGCCACGAACGCGACCGTCCTTCCGCAAACACCTGGTTCTCTCCCAGGCAGTACGGAGCCTCGGCGGTCTTCGGATCAATACTGTGGCGATCAAAGTGGGGAAACGCGGACTGTTAATGTCTGGGTATGAGGTCTGGACGGCTGCCGCAGAGCGTGGAGTGGGCGATCCACGTCTGCCTGGTGCTGGCCCAGCTCGCCGAGGATGAGCTGCTGCCCGCGCCGCGCCTGGCGCAGCTGTTCGACCTCCCGGCGGCCTACCTGGCCAAGGTGATGCAGGATCTCGCGGCCGCCGGGGTGGTGCGGTCGGTCCCCGGTCGCCGCGGTGGCTACCGACTCCACACCGCGCCGCAGGACGTCTCGGTCGGCCGGATCGTGCGCGCCACCGGGCTCGCGGACGCGCTGTTCGTCTGCACCGAGATCCGCCAACGCGGCCCGTGCGCCGCCGACCCCGACCAGTGCCGCACGCCCTGTGCCGTCGCCGCGCTGATGCGCCGAGCCGAGGCGGCCTATCTCGACGTCCTCGACCGGGTCAGCCTCGCCGACCTGACCATGCCCGGCGGGCGTGCCAGCGCGGACGGGTGGCTGACCACCAATGTCCACCTCTTCAAGGAGAACCCATGACCCTCGTCGACCGCCCCGAACTGCTCGTCGCCGGCTACGCCGTACGCACCGACAACGCCGCCGAAGCCGACCCGGCCCGTGGCCAGCTGCCGGGATTGTGGCAGCGCGCCACCGCTCCCGATGCCTTCGCCGGCGTGCCGGGCCGCGCCGACGACCGCATGTACGCGGTACTCACCGACTACGAGTCCGACCACCACGGCGCCTACACCCAGATCGTCGGCGTGGCGGTGACCGACTCCACCGCCGTACCCGACGCAATGACCACCGTCCGGGTGCCGGCCGCCCGGTGCCTGCTGGTGCCCGCCCGCGGCCCCATGCCCCAGGCGCTCATCGAAGCCTGGCGTGGCGTCTGGCGCCACACCGACGCCGGCGTCACCCCCGCCCGGACCTTCACCACCGACCTGGAAATCCACCACGCTGACGGCGCCGACATCTACCTCGCGGTCTCCTGATGAAGAAGCGCGGGTCCGCCGAGGACACCGGGCAGGACGGGCGGATCATGGCGCTCGCCCGGGCTCGGCGGCCGGACGATCCCGAGGTCGACGCCGCCTGGCAGCTCATCATCCGCGGGCTGACGCATCAGGGACTGCCCAGCCATCACCTCAATGCCATGATCAGCATCCTGGACGGTACGAGCAACGTCGCCGGCTGGGACGAATTCGGCATCGAGGAGCATCCCACCGATCCCGACCGCGTGGTGATCTGGTTCGTGCAAGAAGAGGCCTGCTGCGCCCGCGCGGCCCTGCTGGCCGAGTTGTTGGCGCTACGCGGGTGAGGCCGCCCGGCCGGGCGGCCGGACTCAGATGAGCCAGCGGTGCTTGCGCACGAACGGCAGTCGCGCCCACCACCGGCCCAGACCCCCCATCAGGGCCATCATCACGGCGGCGGCGCCGGCGGTGACGCGCAGGCCGACGCCGAGCATCAGCGCGAGGCCGATGCCAAGCAGGCCGGTTGCGGTCGATGGTCGTCATGGTTCCTCCTCCGTCGCACTACTGACGGCTCGCTTCCGTTCCGATACTCGCAGTGATGTTCGGCGGGGTGGTGAGCGCTGTTCCGCCTAGCGGAAGGTGACGCTGCGCGAAGGCAGAGTCCGACTTGAGTCGACGTTGACGTTCGGCGGCCATCGTGGTTTTCGTCAGAGCGAAACACGAACGGGAGAAACACAATGAAGCTGTCGCGCCTTATCGCCACCCTGGGTGTGGCCCTGGCCGGCGCTGTCCTGGCCGTCCCTCAGTCGGCCTCGGCCGCCGAAGCGAAGGTGCCGGGTGTCCCGATGGGCGTGCAGCAGGTCCGCTCCGCGACCAACGCCGGCCAGACCGACGTGTCCTGGAAGCCGACCGCCTCCGCCAGCCGCTACCGCGTCAAAGTCACCGACGGCGCCACCACGGTCGCCAACGTTCTGGTCCCCGCCACCCAGGCGCTGATCAACGGCCGGCACTACGCCACCGTCGCCACCCCGAACAAGTGCGCCACCTACAAGATCACGGTACGGGCGGAGGACAGCCTCGGCCAGGGCGCTCAGGTCAGCGTCATCGAGAAGTCGCTGAGCCCGAGCATCGTCACCAAGGCCCGCGCCTACCGCGGCGCGGACCGGACCCGGGCGACCTTCGAGATGTCCGTCCCGCAGTGGAAGGGCTACCTCGTCGCGGCCGGCGGCGGTGCCCGTGGCGATGATCTGAAGAAGCCCACGATCGCGATCACGACCCAGCTGCAGCTGGTCCGCCTCGTCGACAACAAGGTGATCAGCACGGTCACCACCACCCAGGCCGGATGGACCACGGCGAAGCTGGCCAAGACCTACACCGCGCTCGACCCGCAGCGCGCCTACGTCCTGAAGGTCACCACCTCCAACGGCTGGGGCAGCTGCACCCGCCAGGACGGCAAGATCCTCCTCGCCGCCGTCCCCGCGTAACGTCCATCCCGAACGGCCCGGCGGACACCGCCGGGCCGTCGGCCTGTCACCACGCGTGTCCATCTCTCCAGAAGGACTCTCAGCGATCGCGTGTCACGGCGTTGGCGAACTCGACGTACGCCTGGAGCCGGCGCTCGTCCCACCGCGCCGCCTGCTGGCGCTGCCACCGCGAGCGGTCCGCGATCCCGGTGGCGAGGATGGTCCCGCTCGTTCCGAGCAGGACGCCGAGCAAAGCCGGCAGCTGGTCCGTCAATGCGCTCATGGCCTCATGGTGCACGGGCGTCACAACCAATTGCGTCTGCGAGGAAAGACGCCCGACCCTTTTGGCACGCCCTGATGCCGTCGGTTCCCGAGCGCGTACCAGCGGCAGCTGGGATCGTCAGCTGCCCGTAGACTTTCGCGGTGCTCGTGCGGTGCGTCAGAATCATCAACCCGTTCGGCGATCCGGTGGATACCTACCCGGGCGTCCGCGTCGGCGCTGTGTATCCCGTGCTGGAGATCGCGTACTTCACCGACGCCCACTACGTGCGAATCATCGACGACGACGACGGTGACGATCCCGGGACGATCTGGGATCCGGAGATGTTCGAGACCGTCGACGGGCACTTTCCGGCATGCTGGTCAGCGGCCATGACCGGCGACGGATCGCTCCGCCTGGCTCCCGGCAGTTGGCATCGGCCGAACTTCTGGAACGACTACTTCGACCGCGATCCGGCGGCCATGGCCGACTATGCCGACGGCAAAGCGGCCGTCTTGGCAGACGCATCCGCACCATGAGGCAGGGGCGCCCGCGGCGACGGTCCTCGTCTGGCCTTCTGGGCGTAGAGCTGGGCGTCGGCGTACGCGTAGAGAGCGTCGAAGTCGTGGCCGTGCTCGTCCAGGGTGGCCGCGCCGACACAGGCGTCTGTGCGCTCGGCGAGCGCTCGACGCAGCCGCTGGGCGGTGTCCGCCACGTCGCTCTCGGCGGTGCCGGGGCGGCCGCCGACCAGCGCCACGAACTCGTCGCCACCGAGGCGGCCGACGACGTCGTCCGCGCGCAGGTGGGCGCCCAGCGTGGCACCGACCCAGCGGAGCAGTTCGTCGCCCGCGGCGTGTCCCTGCGAGTCGTTGAGCTGCTTGAAGCCGTCCAGGTCGAAGATGAGCAGCGAGACCGGGTGACCGGCGCGGCGGGCGTCCGCAAGCTCGGTGGTGAACCGTTCCTGGAACCCCCGACGGTTCAGGCATCCGGTGAGGGTGTCCACGCGGGTGAGCCGGGTGACCAGTGCCCGCTGGCGGGCCGCCGTGCGGCCCTGCATCGCGCACACGGCGGACACCGCGAGCACGCCGCCCAGGTGCGTCGCCACGTACCACCCGTCGGACGCGCCGAACCCCACCGCCACGACGATGTAGATGGCACTGACGGAGACCAGCACGGGTACGGCCGCGCGCAGCGGGGAACTGAGCGCCATCAGCGGTAGCGACACCAGCATGCACATGCCCACCGGGCTGCTCACGCCGCCTCCGGCCGCGGCCACGCTGGCGGCGGTGAGGTAGTTGACCACGGAGATGGCCATCAGCAGATACCGCGTGGCGGACCAGCGACTGAGCCGGTCCGACGCCAGCACGGTGCCCAGTCCGATGGCGATGGCCAGCGAGCACAACGCCACCATCTGCGGCCAGCGCGGCACCGTGGCCGCGTAGGCGACGGCGTAGAGGGCGCACACGGAGGCCTTGGCGATCGACACCCAGCCGACATCGGCGATGGAGTGCCGGCGGCGTTCCCGCTTGGAGACCTCGATCGGGGCGGGCGGCGTGTCCGCCCGGCGGGCGGCCGCCACCGCCTCGGGGGTCGGCAGTTGCCGGTCCCGGGCGCGCTTGTCGCGGTAGACCCGCTCGTCGGCGAGGTGCTTGAGCTGCTCGACGGTGCCCGCCTCGCCCGGGTAGCAGGCGTGGCCGAGGCTGGCCGGGGCGCACGGTTGCAGAGCGGCACGCAGCCGGCCCACCGTCGCGTCGGCCTCGCCCGGCCCGCTACCGGACAGCAACACGGCGAACTCGTCGCCACCGAGGCGGCCCACCGCGTCGTGGGCCCCCAGCTCGCGGCCCAGTTTCTCGCGGGCCAGTGTCTCCCGGCCCACTGCCTCGCGGCTTAGTGTCTCCCGGCCCACTGCCTCGCGGCTTAGTGTCTCCCGGCCCACTGCCTCGCGGCTTAGTGTCTCCCGGCCCACTGCCTCGCGGCTCAGTGTCTCGCCGACCCAGGCGAGCACTTCGTCCCCGCGGCGGTGGCCGTAGGTGTCGTTGATTTCCTTGAACCGGTCCAGGTCGATCAGCACGAGGGTGACCGGTCGGCCGGTGCGTGCCGAGTCGGACAGTGCCTCGGCCACGCGCTCGTCGAACCCGCGCCGGTTGAGGCAGCGGGTCAGCGGGTCGACGCGGGACAGCTCGGCGAGGCGCCGGCGCAGCGACGCCAGCGCCCCGGCGTGGCGCAGGCACAGGTACGACACCCCGCCGAAGAGCAGAGTGTGAACCAGCGCGTACCCCGGCGGCGGCGGACCACCGACAAGCGCCGCCGTCCAGTACGCGGCCAGGCACAGCGCGGCCAGCACACCGAAGATCCGGGGCGGGACGGTGATGGCCAGGAAGACCAGACAGATCGGCACGAACACGCCCAAGGGGCCGGCAACCCCGCCGTCCAACAGCACGAGCACGGTGAGGCTGGCGAGGCTGAAGAGGATCGCTCCGACCTGCACCGGGTACCGCGTCCGCCAGTGGGCGATGGCCGGTGCGAGCCCCCAGCCGAGCCCGAAAACGGCCAGCATCCCGGCGATGACACCCAGCATGGCGGGCCGATGGGGTGCGCCCCAGGTGCCGGCGGTGTAGATAGCCGCCATGGCGGGTCCGATAGCGCTGAGCGCGATGTTGGCCCGGATGGTCCCCACCCGGTCACGGCGGACCGGGTACGGCGCTGTTTGCGCGACCGTCGGCGTCATGGCCAGATGCTCGCGAGACGGGGCAGTGGTCATAGCGGGCGCTCGTGGGGTCCTCTCGACCGCAGCGGCGGTGAGCCACTGTCTCCCGCTTTTTCGGCCGCGCCGGGGCGCTCTTGAGCGGAACCCGGCGAGGGCACCGCCGCCGCACCACCGGTCAGCCGCCGGCCATCGCGCCGACGACGAGGAACGGTTCCTTGCCGGCCAGCACCGGCTCGGGTAACGGCGTGTCCGGCGAATCGTTCGACAGATCCTCCTCGCAGGCGTAGAACCGGATGAAGGCGCGGCGCTTGCCGGTGTTCCTGTCCCTCATCGTGCCGCGCAACATCGGATAGCGGGCCTCCAGCTCGTCGAGCACTCGGCGCTGGGTGACCGGCTCCGTCACCTCGAGTCGCACCTCGCTGCCGACCCGGGCCAGATTCTTCAGATGCGCGGGAAGCACGACACGGATCACGGCAGCACCTGGACTTCCACCGACAACACCGGCGGTAGGTCCCGCACGAGCGTGGCCCAGGTGTCTCCGCCGTCCGCCGAGCCGTACACCTGCCCGCCGCTCGTTCCGAAATAGATGCCGCACGGGTCGAGCGTGTCGACCGCCATCGCGTCGCGGAGCACGTTGACGTAGCAGTCGGCCTGGGGAAGGCCGGTGGTCAACGGCTCCCATTCATCGCCGCCGGCGCGGCTGCGGTATACCCGCAACTTCCCGTCCGCCACGTAGTGCTCGGAATCGCTCTTGATCGGGACGACATAGATGGTCTCCGGCTCGTGCGCGTGCACCGCGATGGGGAACCCGAAGTCGGTCGGCAGGTTGCCGCTCACCTCGCGCCACGACGCTCCCGCGTCGTCGCTGCGCATGACGTCCCAGTGCTTCTGCATGAACAGCACCTCGGGCCTGGAGGGGTGCATGGCGATGCGGTGCACACAGTGCCCCACCTCGGCGTCCTGATCGGGGATCTGCTCGGAGCGCAGGCCGCGGTTGATCGGCAGCCAGGTCGTGCCGCCGTCGTCACTCCGGAACGCCCCGGCGGCCGAGATGGCCACGAAGATCCGCTCGCTGTTGGTGGGATCCACGATGATCGTGTGCAGGCACATTCCCCCGGCACCCGGCTGCCAGCGCGGCGCGGAGGGGTGGGTCCGCAGGCCCGACAGCTCCTGCCAGTTGTGACCGCCGTCGGTCGAGCGGAAGAGCGCGGCGTCCTCGGCGCCCGCGTACACCGTGTCAGGGTCGTCGCGTGCCGGCTCGAGGTGCCAGATCCGCTTGAACTCCCACGGGCGCGGCGTCCCGTCGTACCAAAGGTGGTCGCCGACGGGACCGGCGTAACCGAAGTCGTTGCCGACCGGCTCCCAGGACTTGCCGCCGTCTTCCGAGCGTTGGATGAGCTGCCCGAACCAGCCGGAGGACTGCGACGCGTACAGCCGGTCCGGGTGGGCCGGGGAGCCGTTGAGATGGTAGATCTCCCAGCCCCCGAAATGGGGTTCGCTCACCTGCCAGTTTTGCCTCTTGCCATCCGCGGTGAGGATGAACGCGCCTTTGCGTGTGCCCACCAGTACCCGTACCCCGGTCATGTCCCACCCCGATCCCGGCTTGGCAGCCGCCGAATCCGTTGACGTCCTGCTCCTGGACATCCTCCGCCAGCCCTCCGACACTGTCCGGGCATCGCGGAATGTCAAGCCAACGGTCGACTCGTTCGCCGACGAACGCAAGGGGCCCTGCCGGAATTCCCCCGATCCCTTCGGCTCCCGCTCGCGGGCCTTCACCAGCTCGCCCGCCGCGCGATTCCGCGTTGGACAGCCCGTCTCAGCGTCGCGGCTGACGCGCTGACATGATCGACGGCATGCGATTTCCCAGCCAGGCGATGCCAGAGGACGAGTTCTGGTTCGACGACCCGGAGGACGAAGCGCCGATTCCCCTGTCCGACGACTCGTTCCTGTACCTACGCGCGGGCATCGTCGCGAACGGCAAGGCTGTCGTGGAGCGGGTTCTCGCCGATCCCGCGGTGCTGCTGACCCGTCGATGGGACGACGGGGAAGCACTTACCCAGCTCACCAGCCACCTTGGAAGAAGGCCAACAGGGCCGGGGCAGGATCGATGACAATTGTCGTGTTGGCTGCCGAGATCAGCCCGACGAGCAGCGGCAGCAGGGCGGCGACCACGCCGAACGACGCCAGCACCCGACGGGTCCGCCGTTCGGTGCGTGCCGTGCCGGCGAACCGCTTCCACAGCAGCACGCTGAAGGCGGTCAGACCGGCCGCCACGATCGCGGCGATCACCGCCATCGCCAGGTGGTAGCGGGCGAAGTCGTCGATCATCACCTGCAAGGCGGGGGAGGGCTGGCCTCCTCCCGCGAGCTGTTGCCGGACCTGCTCAAGCGTCCCGGCGGCCTCGCCGCTGCCGGGACCGTCCACCAGCATCGGCAGGAGCGACGCGAACGGCGTCACCGAGCCCTGGACATTCGCCATCACCAGGGCGAGCGAGAACAGCGCGACCATCGTCACCACGACACCGGCCGACGCGAGGGTGGCCCGCCTGCCGACCCCGAGCCGGGCGCCCAGGGCGAACGCCTTCCAGAGGCGGACCCCGAGCACTACGAGTACGGCGAACAGCAGCGCGGCAGTCACCGCCTTGACCAGGTGATAGCGCAGCCAGTAGTCAACGACATTCCGCATGCTCGGAGAGAACACCCCGCTGCCGGACTGCCAGTACTCGGCGAACGCCGCCCGGAGCGACCCGGCGAGGTGCCCCTGATCGGTGAATCCGCCGCCCGGCCGGATCGCCGCCAGCGGCGCGGGGGCGAGGACGAAGGCGGCACCGAGGGTTACGGCGAAGCCGGCGAGCACACGCCCGGGCACGCGCGCGATCGGGCTCCGGACTAGGTAGCTCCGTTCATTAATCCACACCGGATGCACGCTAGTCGGACCGATCCAGGTCATTGTCAAACTGCCGTGGGAGTCGGGAGAGGGGCGGGATTGCGGCCGGCGCGGCGGGAGTGGACGCGCTCAACCGCGGCGTGCAGGCCCTGGTTTCCGTGCAGGTCCGACCGTTGAGCCGGGCCGTCATCGACACGTTCAAGGCGTCAGCGGCCAAGATGCCCGAGGTCCTCAGCGTCTTCGTCCTCGCCGGCGGCGACGACTTCCTGCTCCACGTCGGCGTGCCCGACCTCGACGCCCTGCACGCCTTCCTCCTCGACCGCCTCAGCAAACGACGCGAGGTCAACGGCTTCCGCTCATCAGTGATCTTGGGGTTCCTTGACTTCGTCTGGATCTGCCGGCCGCGGTCCTGCTGGCCGAGTTGGCTATCGACGTGGGCCGGATCGGCGATCCGAACTACCGGACGGCGGAACTCGTCGAGTACGCGGCCGTCCTCGCCGTCCTCGCCGTTGTGGTCACCGTGCTGGTCGGGAAGACCTGGCGCGATCGCATGCTCGCACTTGCGTACGCGGTCCCGCTGTCGGCGGCGGGATACCTGCTCATGGTCGCCACCGCTTTCGGCGGCCGCTGACGCTGTTGGGCGGTACCGTCCGGTGTGGATCCCCGCAAAGCTGCAGGTGCCGTCAAATGACCGCTATCGACCGCTATCCGGGACGCTGTGGTCCATACCCGGAGTTAGATTCTTAAAACCAGGCGTGGAATCGCGCCCGGGACTCTCATGGTGCAATTTTCTGACATTGAATTTCGGGCGGCGAAGGGTATAGTCCGTTGTCATCGCTCATTTACCGGATTCCGAGGTGGGGGACATGGATGACTCGGTGGATGACCGCCGGTACCTCGTCGTCGTGAACGACGAGGAGCAGTACTCGGTATGGCCGGTCGGCGGGGAATTGCCGTTCGGGTGGCGATCGACCGAAGTGACTGGCGACCGTGCCGCCTGTTTGGCGCACATTGACACGGTGTGGACCGATCTTCGCCCGCGCGGCCTGAGGGAGTGGCTCTCCGCCAACGGCTGACGCAAGATCGACGCCCAGCCTGGGGGCAGTTGCCCAGAGTGTGCGTCGGCGGCGGTAAATCTACGCATTTTCGGACGGATCGCGGGTTCTGGCACGACAGCCGGTTCGCCGGCGGTATGGACGTGCCGTCCTGTTTACGGGGGAGAGGTGGGCATAACGCGGGCGATTTCCGCCCGGCGGGATATCACTCGGGCGTCGGGCTTCGACGCCATCGCCAGCATATTCAGGCATCGCCTGCGATGACTTCTGGCCGCTGTTACCTCGCATTTCAGTGCTCGTCGTTCGAATGTCACAGGCATGCCGAAAAGAGCTGCCCGGCTGCCACCGGAGAAGTTTCTCCCACCATTTTGCGTAATCACGAAAGGGGGCTCGTTGACCTCGACCCAGGATCGGTATGACACGGTCGCCATCCAGCAGGGCCTGCTCTTCAATCACCGGTACGAACCGGGCGCCGGGGTGGACGTCCTCCAGGTGGTCTGCGACTGGCCTGAGCCGCTGGACAGGGCGGCGATGGAAAGCGCCTGGCAGCACGCGGCCGCCCGACACGACGTGCTGCGCACGTCGTTCAGCTGGGACCGCGCGGGCGACGCCTGGGACCGCGCGGGCGACGCCGCCGGGCCGTGGCACGCGGTCAGCGACGCGACGACGGTTCCCGTGTCCTGGGTCGACACCGGTACCGATGCGGCCCCGATCGACGAGCGGGTGCGCCGATTCCTGCGCGTGGACCGCGCCCGCGACTTCGACCCGGCCGAGCCGCCGCTGATCCGGGTCACGCTGCTGCACCACGGGCCGCAACGGTCCACGATGGTGCTGAGCCTGCACCACGCGATCCTCGACGGTCGTTCCATCCGGCTGCTGGTCGCCGAGGTGGTGGCGGAATACGAGGCGCTGTGCCGGGGCGAGGGGTATCGTCCGCCGGCGCGGCGACCGTACCGGGACTATGTTGCCTGGTGGAGCCGGCGGCCGGCCGCCGACGAACGGCTGTTCTGGCAGGCCGAGCTGGCCGGAGCGACGCCAACGGCGCTGCCGCTCAGCCCGGCCGAAACGGCCCCACCGCGTGGGCCCGACTCGATCCGCGAGATCGGCACCGAGCTGTCGGCGGCCGAGACGGGCCTGGCGCGGGCGGCGGCCGACACGGCCGGGATCTCGCTCGGCACGCTGGTCACCGCGGCCTGGGCCGTGCTGCTCCAGCGGTACGGCGGCGGCACCGAGGTGCTCTTCGGCACCACTCGCTCCTGCCGGCATGCCACCGTGGACGGTGCCGAGGACATCATCGGGATGCTGGTCAACACGGTTCCGCTCCGGCTGAGCCTCGACGCCGACGCCACCGTGCGCGAATGGCTCGTCCGGGTCCGGGAACGGATTGTCGCTGTCCGGGCGCACCAGCACGCCTCGCTGCCCGAGCTGCACGCGCTGAGCGGGCTCCCGACCGACGTGCCGCTCTTCGACAGCCTCGTCATGTACGACTACCGGGACCTGCACGGCCGGCTCACCGAAGCCGACCCCGGCTGGCGCCGCCGCGCGGTACGGGTGCACCGCCACCCGGCCCAGCCCATCACCGTCTGCGTCTACGGCGAGCCCCGGCTGCGCGTACTGCTCTACCACGACCGCCGTCGCCTGGCCGATCCGCTCGCCGACCGGATGCTGCGGCAGTTCCGCACGGTGCTGCTTGCTCTCTGCCGTCAGCCCGAGGCCCGGGTGGGTGCCTTGCCACTCCTCGACGCCACCGAGCGGGACGAGCTGCTGCGCGACTGGCAGGGGCGGCCCAGCGGCTACCCGCGCACCAGCACGGTGCCGGCGGTCTTCGCCGAGCAGGTCGCCCGGGCGCCGGGAGCCGAGGCGGTACGGTACGGCGCCGCCGCGCTGACCTACGCGGAGCTGGACGAGCGCGCCAACCGCCTCGCCCGCCTCCTCGCCGTCCGGGGGCTGCGACCGGACAACCCGGTCGGGATCGCCCTGCCGCGCGGCCTGGACCTGGTAGTCACGCTCCTCGCCGTGCTGAAGGCGGGAGGCGCATACCTGCCGCTCGATCCGGCCGACCCGCCGGCGCGCACCGCCCGGTTGCTCGCCAGCGCTCGCGTGGCACTCACCGTGACCACGACCGTGGATGCCCGGCGGTTGCCGGCCGGTGCCACGACGCTGCGCCTCGACGAGGTCGCCGACGCGCTCGCCGCCCAGCCCGCGACGCCGCCCGCCGATCCCTCGGCCGCGGACTCCCTGGCGTATGTCAGCTACACCTCCGGCTCGACCGGTGAACCGAAGGGCGTCGCCGTGCCGCACCGCGCCGTGCTGCGCCTCGTGTGCGACCCGGACCATTTCCGTCTCGGCCCCGGCGAGCGGGTGCTCCAGCTCGCCCCGGTCGCGTTCGACGCCGCCACATTGGAGGTGTGGGGCGCCCTGCTCACCGGCGCGAGCGTCGTCGTCGCGCCGCCCGGCCCGCTGGGCGTACCGGAGGTCGCGGCGCTGCTGCGCGCCGAGCGGATCACCACGCTGTGGCTCACCGCCGGGCTGTTCCACCAGGTCGTCGAGTACGATCCCGGCTGCCTCGCCGGGGTCGGCCAGCTCCTCGCGGGCGGCGACGTGCTGGCCCCGGACGCGGTCCGCGCGGCCCTCGCCGCACGTCCCGGCCACCCGGTCGTCAACGGGTACGGGCCGACCGAGAACACGACCTTCACCACCTGTCACGTGATGACCGACCCGGAAGCGGTCGGCGACCCCGTGCCGATCGGCCGGCCGGTGCCAGACACCACCGTGTACGTCCTCGACAGCCGGCTGCGGCCGGTGCCGGTGGGTGTCCCCGGCGAGCTGTACACCGGCGGCGACGGGCTGGCCCGCGGCTACCTCGGCGAGCCGGGCCGGACCGCGGACCGGTTCGTGCCCGACCCCTTCGCACCGGTGCCGGGCGCACGGATGTACCGGACCGGCGACCGCGCCCGCTGGCTGCCGGACGGCACCCTCGAATTTCTCGGGCGCGCCGACGGGCAGGTCAAGCTCCGCGGCTTCCGGGTGGAGCCCGGCGAGGTCGAGGCGGTGCTGCGCCGCCACCCGCGCGTGGGCGACGCCGTCGTCGTCGTGGCCGGGGTGGGGGAGCGGCGGCGGTTGCTCGGCTACGTCACGCCCGCGGCCGGTCCACTCGGCCCGGCCGAGGCGGACGCCCTCGCGGCCGAGGTGCGACGCGTCGCCGCCGGGCAGCTCCCGGCGTACCTGCACCCGGCCGGGTACGCGGTGCTCGACCGGCTGCCGTTGACCGGCAATGGCAAGGTGGACCGGCGGGCGCTGCCGCCGATCGGCGCGACCGCTTCGGAGGGCATCCGCACGCCGCCGGCCGGCCCGGTGCAACGGGCGCTCGCCGAGAGCTGGGGCCGGCTGCTGCCGACGGCGCCGACCGGTGCCGACGACGATTTCTTCGCCCTCGGCGGCAACTCGTTGCTCGCTACCCGGCTGGTCTTCGAGGTCGCCGCGGCGTTCGGCGTGGAGCTGCCGATCCGAGCGGTGTACGACCGGCGTACGCTCGCCGGGCTCGCCGCCGAGATCGAGGCCCGCCGTGGCGTGGCCCCTTCCCCGGCGCTCGTCGCCCGTGACCGTGAGGCGTTCCGCGTTCCGGCGCCGCGACCCGAGGGACCCCACCACCTTTTCCGGCCGGGGGACGGGGTGTGGGGCATCTGGCGCTGGGCGGGCCTGCGCCGTCCCGGCTTCCCGATGGCGCCGCTCGTCGCCCTCGGCGACCCGGGCCTGGTCGCCGCCGCCGACGCTCTCGCGGGCGCGGAGGACGCGCTCATCGCGGCCCGCGACGAGCTCACCGGCCTGCTGCACGCCGCGCGCCGGGCCGCGACGGCGACCGCGGCCACGACCGAGCGGGGCCGGTGGAACCGGATGCTGCGCGCCGCCACCCGCGATGCCGATGTCGACCTCGACCCGTCCGTCGGGCCCGAGGTGGCCGCCGCGGCCGGCCGCCACGCCGATGCCCGCGCCCGGCGCGCCGAGGCCGCGGCCACGTACGCCGCCGCGGCCGGGCAGGCCGCCGCCGACCGGTCCGCGCGGCTGCGCGACGCCGCCCGCGACCCGGCCGTACGGGAGGCGGTGACCTGGCAGAACCTGCACGCGCTGCGCACCGCCCTGGACCCGGTCGCCCACCGCGACCCGGCCGCCGGCCCGGGCGGCTCCCAGCACCGACAGCACGAGGCGCTGGTCGCCAGCTACCTCCAGCGGTACTGCGCCAAGAACGACACCGTCGGCTTCTTCGGCCCGGTCGGCTGGGCCCGGATCGAGCCGGAGTCCGGCGGCCCGCTCGCCGTGCGGCACGGCCGGGAGCTCGAACGCCGGACCGTCTACTTCGAGAGCTGGGCGGTGGTCGAGCTGGCCGAGGCGATCACCCGGCACGAGCCCGGTCTGCGCCCCTGGCTGGTGCCGCGGCGGCTGCCGTTCGTCGCGGTCGATCGCCGGGACGGCGGCGACGTCCTGCTGCTGCCGCTGACCCCGCCCGTGCCGCTGGCTCGCGACACCGCCAGCCTGCTGCGCCGCTGCGACGGGTTGCGGCCCGCCGCGCAGATCGCCGCCGGCCTCGTCGCCGACCCGGCCACCGGTTTCACCACCGAGGACCAGGTGTACGCCCTGCTCGGGCAGCTCCGCGACGAGAAGCGGATCACCTGGTCGCTGGAGGTGCCCAAGGAGGACCTGCACCCCGAGGTGGCGGTGCGGGCCCGGCTCGCCGCCGTACCCGACGAGGCCGTCCGGGGCCGGGCGCTGGCCGCGCTGGACGCGCTCACCGCGCGGCGGGACGCGGTGGCCGGCGCCGCCGGCTCCTCGGACCGGCTCGCCGCCGCCCTCACCGAGCTGGCCGGTGAGTTCACCGCCCGGACCGGGCGGGCGGCGACCCGCCGGGCCGGCGGCGTCTACGCCGGCCGGACCCTGGTCTACGAGGACTGCCGCTCCGGCACCGAGGTGACCCTCTCCGAGGCGATGCTGGAGACGCTGTGGCCCGCGCTCGGGCTGCTGCTCGACAGCGCCCGCTGGTTCACCTGCGCCGGCGCCGCGCTGTTCCGCCGCGTCTGCCGGGACCGGTACCAGGAGCTGGCCGCCCGGACCGGCGGCGCCGAGGTGCCGTTCGGCGACTTCTGGCTGTGGGCCAACGACCTGCTCTTCGACCTGCCCGAGCGGCTGATCGCCCCGGTCGAGCGCGGGCTGCGGGAGCGCTGGGCCACGCTTGTCGGCGTCCCGGCCGGAGCCCGCCGGGTGCAGGTCTCCACGGCCGACATCCGGGCCGCCGCGGCTTCGGCGTTCGCCTGCCCGGCGCCCGGCTGGCCCGGCGCGTGGCAGCACAGCCCCGACGTGATGCTCGCCGCCGACGGCCCTGACGCGATTCGCCGCGGCGAGTACTCCTGGGTCGTCGGCGAGGTGCATCCGGGAGTGAACACCCTGCGGTCGGCGCT
This sequence comes from Actinoplanes sp. NPDC051346, assembly GCF_040682215.1. Classification (NCBI taxonomy): domain Bacteria; kingdom Bacillati; phylum Actinomycetota; class Actinomycetes; order Micromonosporales; family Micromonosporaceae; genus Actinoplanes; species Actinoplanes sp. NPDC051346. Next base: position 604,869 of record NZ_JBFBAJ010000002.1, read on the forward strand.
GTTCGTCGCCCAGCATCCCGCCCCGGGCGAGCTGCTCGCCGCGTCCGCCGCGGACCTGCCGGTGCCCCGGGTGGTGCTGGCCGCGACCGACGCCGACGGCGGCGCCCCGGCCCGCCTCACCGACAAGCTCGTCACCGGCCGGGACCTGCGGCTGGTCTTCGGGCACGACAGCGGCGGCCTCGACCCGCGCACCGCGGTGTCGGTGGCCGACTGCGTGCTCGTCGACCGGGGCGGCCGCCTGATGGTGCGCAGCCGCGACGGCCGCCTCGATCGGCCCCTCGCCGACGTCGTCGGCGAACCGCTGATGCTCCAGCTCCTGCAGCGGTTCGACATCCTGCGCCCGGCCGCGCACCAGCCGCGGATCACCGTCGACCGGGTCGTCCTGGCCCGGGAGAGCTGGCGGCTGCGCGCGGCCGACCTCGCCAACGCCTGCACCGCCGACGAGGCGACCCGCTTCGCCGAGGTGCGGCGCTGGCAGCGCGGGCTCGGCCTGCCCCGATTCGCGTTCGTGAAGACGCCGGTGGAGAAGAAGCCGTTCTACGTGGACTTCGCCAGCCTGGCCGCCGTCGACGGCCTCGCCCGGGCGGTACGGCGCACGCTCGCGGGTGCGGGCGCGGGCGCGCAGCTGCGCATCGGCGAGATGCTGCCCGGCCCCGACCAGCTCTGGCTGTCCGACGCCGTCGGCGCCCGGTACTCCGCCGAGTTCCGTTTCGTGGCGGTCGACACCCGCCGGGGAGGGTCCGAATGACACTGCACGCTGGCCCAGGGTCGTACGCTCTGCCGGCCTCCGCCAACCAGCAGCGGCTCTGGATGCTCGACCAGCTCGACCCCGGCTGCCCCGCGTACAACATCACCTGGGCGGTGCACCTTGTCGGGCCGCTCGATGTGGCGGTGCTGGAGCGTTCGCTCGGCTGGCTGCTCGCCCGGCACGAGGCGCTGCGTACCGTGCTCGGTGCGGCCGACGGGGCGCCGGTCCAGCTCATCCGGCCACCGTGGACGGTCACTCTCGACGTCACCGGTGTGGCACCGGGCGCCGACCCGGTGGCCCTCGCCGCCGCCGAGGGTGCCCTCCCGTTCGACCTCGCCACCGGCCCGCTGGTGCGGCACCGCCTGTTGCGGCTGGGGCCCGAGCGGCATGTGCTGGTGCTGGTGGTGCACCACGCCGTCGCCGATGGCTGGTCGTTCGACACCCTCTTCGACGAGCTGGCCGCCGCGTACGCCGCCGGTGGCGACCCCGGCCTGCCCCCGCCGCCGGTGCAGTACGCCGACGTGGCGCTCTGGCAGCGCGATCGGAGCGCGGCCGGCGACCTCGAGGACGGCGTACGGCACTGGCGTGACGTCCTCGCCGGTGCCCCCGCCGTGCTCGCGCTGCCCACCGACCGACCCCGTCCGGCCGAGCTGTCCTGGGTCGGTGGGCTGGCCCGGCGCGACCTGCCGGACGGGGTCTCCACCGCGGTCGACCGCCTCGCCCGCGCCGCCGGGGCCACCCCGTTCGCCGTGCTGCTCGCGGCGTTCCAGGCGCTGCTGCACCGGCTCAGCGGCCAGGACGATCTGCTCGTCGCGGTGCCCGTCTCCGGCCGGCTACGGTCCGAGACCGCCCGGGTGGTGGGTTTCTTCGCGAACACCCTCGCGCTGCGGGCCCGGTTCGGCCCATGGCCGACGTTCCGCGACGTGCTCGGCGGCGCTACGGCGGCGATGGCCGATGCCCTGGCCCACCAGGAAACGCCGTTCGACCGGGTGGTCGACGCGGTCACCTCCGGCCGCAGCCTCGCGCACGCCCCGCTCGTGCAGGTGATGTTCGCCCTGGAACGGCAGCAGGAGCCGCGTGTCGCCGGGACGCTGCGGATCGCGCCCGAGCTGTGCGAGAACGGCACCGCCAAGTTCGACCTCACGCTCACCGTGGAGGAGCGCCCGGCCGGGCTGGGGCTGCGGCTCACCTACCGGCGGGACCTCTTCGACGCCGACCGCGTCGCCGCCGTCGCCGACGGGTACGCCGAACTGCTCGACGCGGCCCTCGCCGACCCGGACGCGATCCTCCCGTCCGCCGGTGGCGGCGTCCCGGCGGGGTACAACGACACCGACCTCGCGCTGCCGTACGCCGATCTCGCGACGCTGCTCCGGAACCGCTGGCCCGGCGACCCGACCGCTACGGCGGTCATGGCGGAGGACGGCACGTCGCTGACCTACGGCGAGCTGGCCGAACGCAGCGACCGACTGGCCGGGCGGCTGCGCGCCGCCGGGGCCGGCCCGGACACCCCGGTGGGGCTCTGCCTGCCCCGCGGAGCCGCCGTGATCACCGCGATCCTGGCGGTGTGGAAGGCGGGCGCGGGTTACCTGCCGCTCGACCCGAGCCTGCCGGCCGGGCGCCTCGCGGCGACGGCGGCCGACGCGGGCGTACGGATGCTGCTCGCCGACGCGTCGACCCGGACCGCCACCACCTGGCCGACCGGTGTCCGAGTGGTCGATGTGGACGAACCGACCACGGAAGCGCCGCCGCCCGGTGCCGCGTCCGCGGACGGGCTGGCGTACCTGCTCTACACCTCCGGCTCCACCGGCACACCCAAGGGTGTCGCGGTCACCCAACGGTCGCTCGTCAACCTTCTGGTCGGCGTCGGCGCCACCCTCGGGCTCGGGCCGGACGATCGGGTCGCGGCGCTGACCACCCCCGCCTTCGACATCTCCGTGGTGGAACTGATCCTGCCGTTGCTGGCCGGTGCCCGGGTCGAGGTCTTCGACGCCGACACCGTCCGCGACGCGGCACTGTTGCGCCGGGAGCTGACCCGCCGCGCCGTCACCGTCGTGCAGGCCACCCCGGCGAGCTGGCGGATGCTGCTCGCCGCCGGCGGGGTGCCGAGCGGGGTGCGGCTGCGGATCAGCGGCGGCGAGGCGCTCACCCGGGAGCTGGCCGACGCGTTGCGCACCGACGGCGCCCGGCTGCTGAACGGGTACGGCCCGTCGGAGACCACGGTCTACTCCACCCTCGGCGAGGTCGGTCCGGACGGTCCCGTCGACCTGGGGCGGCCGGTCGCCAACACGCGGCTGCACCTGCTCGACGCGTGGACGCGGCCGGTGGCCACCGGAGTCGCCGGCGAGATCCACCTCGCCGGGTTGGGGGTGGCCCGTGGCTACCACGCCCGGGCGGGGCAGACCGCGGACCGGTTCCGCCCGGATCCGTTCGGCCCCGCGCCGGGCGGGCGCCTCTACGCCACCGGCGATCTGGCGCGCTGGCTGCCCGGCGGGCGGCTGGAGTATCTGGGCCGCACCGACCACCAGGTCAAGGTGCGAGGCTTCCGGATCGAGCTGGGCGAGGTGGAGGCGGCGCTGCGGGAACTGCCGGAGCTGCGCGACGCCGTCGTGACGGCCTGGCGTGGCTCGGCCGGTGACTCGGCGGATGTCCGGCTCGTCGCGTACGCGGAACCCGTCGACCCGGCCGCCGACGCCGGGCTGTGGCCCGCGGTGCGGGACGCGTTGGCTCGTACGCTGCCGGAGTACATGCTCCCGGCGATGCTGGTGCCGCTCAGCCGGCTGCCTCGTACCCCCAGCGGCAAGATCGACCGGCGGGCGCTGCCGGAGCCGCGCTGGGGCGACGGTGGCACCACCGGCGCCGCGCCCCGCGGCCCGGTGCAGGAGCGACTGGCCGCGCTGTGGTGCGCCGTGCTCGGCCTGCCCGGCGTGGGTGTCCACGACAGCTTCTTCGACCTCGGCGGCCACTCGCTCACCGCCACCCGGCTGATCGCCCGGATCACCGCCGAGTTCGGGGTGGCGCTGCCGCTGCGGGCGCTGTTCGCGGCGCCGACGATCGCCGGTCTGTCCGAGCGGCTGACCGAGCCGGCGGCCACCACGGTTGCCGGCCCGGCCGCCTGGAGTCCCGGTGGACCGGACCCGACCGCCTCGCTCGACAGCCTCTCGGACGCAGAGATCGACGACCTGCTGGACACCCTGATCGCGGAGGAGAACGGATGACCGGGCACGCGGTGATCGCCGGAGCGGGCCTGGCCGGCTCCCTGGCCGCCGGCTACCTGGCCCGGCGCGGCTGGTCGGTGCAGGTCTTCGAGCGCCGGAACGATCCGCGCGCCGCCGGCGCGGGGGAGGGCAGGTCGATCAACCTGGGCCTCTCCGCCCGGGGGATGCGCGCGCTCGCCGCCGCCGGGCTGCTCGACGACGTCCTGGCCCGCAGCGTGCCGATGCGCGGCCGGGTCGTGCACCATCCCGACGGCACGACGGCATTCCAGCCGTACGGGGTCGCCGAGCACCAGATCCTGCACTCGGTGCTGCGCCGTGACCTCAACGCGCTGCTGGTCGACGCCGCCGAGACCCGGCACGGCGTGAAGTTCCACTTCGGCCACCGGCTGGACCGGCTCGACCGGGACACCCCGGCGGTGCGGGTCGTGGACGCTGTCACCGGCGCGGCCACCGAGGTCGCCGCCGACCTCGTCGTGGGCGCCGACGGCGCGTTCTCCGCCGTACGGGAGCAACTCCAGCACGGCCGCCGCGCCGACCTGCACCGCGAGTTCCTGGACTGGGGATACAAGGAGCTGACCATCCCGGCCGGTGCCGACGGCCGTCCCCGGGTACGCCTCGACGCGCTGCACGTCTGGCCGGGCGAGGCGGCGATGATGGTCGCCCACCCGAACGTCGACGGGTCACTGACCTGCACCCTGTTCGCGCCGTTCGAGGGTGACCCCAGCCTGGCCACGCTGGACACGCCGGCGGCCGTGCGCGGCTTCGTCCGCCGGCACTTCCCGGACGCGGAGGCGCTGATGCCGCGGCTGGTCGAGGAGTTCTTCGACCATCCGGTCGGGCAGCTCACCACCGTGCGTACCGCGCCGTGGCGCCACGCCGGCAAAGTGGTGCTCATCGGCGACGCGTGCCACGCCGTGTACCCGTTCTACGGCCAGGGCATGAACTCGGCGTTCGAGGACTGCCTGGTCCTGGACGAGTGCCTGGGGGCGTACCCGCACGACGCGAGCCGGGCCCTCGCCGAGTACGAGCGGCGCCGGCGGCCGCACACCGATGTGCTCGCGGACCTGTCGGTGCGCAACTTCGTGGAGCTGCGCGACCGGGTGCACCGGCCGGCGTACGCCGCGAAGGCCGCCGCCGACCGGATGCTGAACCGGCTCGCCCCGCGCGCCTGGACCCCGCTCTACACGATGGTCGCCCACACCACCGTGCCCTACGCCGACGCCCTCGCCCGGGCCCGGCGGCAGGACCGGATTCTGCGTTGCTCTGCCGCGCTCGCCGCGGCGGGCGCCGCCCTCGGCAGTTACGCGGCGCTGCGCCGCCGCCCCGGACGACGGTGAGGACCGAATGCTGACGCACCCCGACCACCCCGGCACCCTGCTGTTCGAGGTCGCCGACCTGGCCGCCACCGAGCCCCATCCGGCGGCCGCGGGCGCCGTCGACCAGCTCCGCGCGGTCGTGCGCTGGGCCCGCGAGTACCTCTGCCGCCCGCACCCCGAGCTGGGCCGTCGCGGGCCGGTCTGCCCGTACGCCCAGGCGTCACTGGAGCGCGGCTCGTTCTACCTCGCGGTGCGGCGGGGGACGTCGATCGACGCCGCGGCCCTGGAATCGCTGCTCGTGGAGTACCGGGACTGGTTCCGGCGGCTGGAGCCGGTCACCGGGCCGGGCGCCCAGTTCAAGACGATCCTGCTGGTCTTCCCGGATCTGCCGGTCGAGGCGGCGGCCGCCGTGGTCGACGCCACCCAGGAACGGCTCAAGCCACGGTACGTCGCCGACGGGCTGATGATCGGTGAGTTCCACGGTGGCCCACCCCCGAAAGCCGGGCTGTGGAACGCGGACTTCCGGCCGCTGCGCAGCCCGTTGCCGCTGCTGGCGATCCGGCACATGGTCGTCACCGACTTTCCGTTCCTCGCCGGTGACCGCGACCTCGTCGCCGCTTACCTGCGGGTGTTCGGCCAGGTGCTACCGGCCGGGCTGCGTCGCCGGGCGGCGGCCGAGGCGGCCCGCTGGGGACTACCGGAACCCGGCCTCGCGATCGGGAACGACCCCGGTCTCGTTGCCGCGCCGCAGCCGCAGGAGGTGTGATGAACGAGGACAAGCGCGCTCAGGTGGCCCGGCTGCTCGCCCGGCGGGCACAGGCGCCGCGCGCGTACCCGCTCTCGTCCGGTCAGCGCCGGTTGTGGTTCCTGGACAGGTTCCACCCCGGCGATCCCGTCTACAACATTCCGGTGGCGTCCCGCGTCGTCGGCCCGTTGGACCACGCGGCGCTGCGGGTCGCGCTGGACACCGTGGTGGCCCGGCACGGGGCGCTGCGGACCACCTTCGCCGACTCCGGCGGGGAACCCGTGCAACTCGTCCACCCTCCGCGCCCGGCCCAGCTGACCATCACCGACCTGGCCGCCGCCGATCCGGGCGCCGACCCCGCCGCCCGGGAAGTCGAGGCGCAGCGGCTGATGTGGGCGGAGGCCACCCGCCCGTTCGATCTCGTCACCGGTCCGCTCGTCCGCGCGCTGCTGGTCCGCGCCGACGACGACGTGCACTACCTCGCGCTGTGCCTGCACCACATCGTCTCCGATGCCTGGTCGCTCGGGGTGCTCCACGCCGAGCTGAACGCCGCGTACGCCGCCGCCCGGGCCGGCACCGACCCCGGGCTGGCGCCGCTGCCCACCCAGTACGGGGAGTTCGCGGTCTGGGAGCGGGAGCGGCTGGCCCCGGGAAGCGAGGAGCTGACCCGCCAGCTCGCGTACTGGCGCGACGCCCTCGCCGGTGCCCCGGCACTGCTGAGTCTGCCGACCGACCGGTCCCGCCCCGCCACCCAGTCCTACCGGGGCGCGGTGCACTACGCGGCGGCCGGCCCGGCGCTCACCGCCCGGCTGCATGACTTCGCCCGGCTGCACAAGGCCACGCCGTTCATGACGCTGCTCGCCGCGTTCCAGGCGCTGCTGTCGCGATACAGCGGGCAGTCCGACGTGGTGGTCGGCACCCCGGTCGCCGGGCGGACGCACCCCGACGTCGAGCCGCTGATCGGCTTCTTCGTGAATTCGTTGCCGCTGCGCGTCTCCACCGCCGGGAACCCGGGCTTCGCCGAGCTCGTCCGCCGGGCGAAAGAGGCGGTCCTGAACGGACTCGGCCACGCCGACGTGCCGTTCGAGAAGCTGGTGGAAGAGCTGCGCCCGGCCCGCAGCCTCGGCCACGCCCCGATCTTCCAGGCGCAGCTCATCATGCAGAACGCCCCGAGCGCCGCGCTGGATCTCGCCGGCACCAGCGCCACCTCGCTCGGGCTCGACAGCGGTACGGCGAAGGTCGACCTCACACTCGTCGGGGTGCCCGACGGCGACGACCTGCGGCTCGCCGTGGAGTACAGCACCGACCTGTTCGACGCGGCCACGATCGAACGGTTCGTCCGGCACCTGCTCACGCTGATGGACGTGGGCCTCGCCGATCCAGACCGGCCGGTCGCCGAGATCGGGCTGCTCAGCGGGGTCGAGCGGTGGCGGACGCTGGTCGAGTGGAACGCCACCGACCGGGAGCTGCCGCCGGTCGGCAGCGCGCTGGAACTGCTCCTGGATGAGCCGGACCCGGCGGCGACCGCCGCGGTCGTCACCGGCCCCGACGGCCAGTGGACCGCCGCCAGGCTGCACGGCGACGCGGCCCGGCTGTCGGCGGTGCTGCGCGAGCGCGGCGTCACCCCGGACAGTCCGGTGGCGATCTGCCTGGAGCGCGGCGGGCGGCTCGTCACCACCATGCTCGGGGTCTGGGCGGCCGGCTGCGGCTACCTGCCCCTCGACCCGGCGCTCCCGGCCGACCGGCTGCGGTACATGATCGCCGACTCCGGTACGCGGGTGCTCGTGACCGACCGGGCCGTACGGGCCCGCCTGGGCGCGGCGCTCGCCGGCGTCGCCGAGGTCGTCTGCCTCGACGATGACGCCGCCGTGTTGGCCGCGGCGGGCCCTACGCCGCCCGCACCGGCTCACCCGGACGGGCTGGCGTACCTGATCTACACGTCCGGATCGACCGGCCGGCCGAAGGGCGTCGCGGTCCCGCACGCCGCCGTGGTCAACCTGCTCGCCGGCTTCGTGGACGCCGTCGGCATCGGCCCGGAAGACAGGTTCGCGGCGGTCACCACGCTGTCGTTCGACATCTCGGTCCTGGAGCTGCTGCTGCCACTCGTCACCGGCGCCCGGCTTACCGTCGTCGGCGCCGCGGTGGCCGCCGACGGTGCCGCGCTGCGCCGCCTGCTCGCCGCGGAGCAGATCACCGCGATGCAGGCCACCCCGGCCACCTGGCGGCTGCTGCTCGCCGCCGGTGGCGTGCCCGAGGGTCTGCGGCTGCGGCTCTGCGGTGGCGAGGCCTTGCCCCGCGACCTCGCCGACGCCCTGCGCGCCGACCACGCCGCCCTGTGGAACTGCTACGGGCCGACCGAGACGACGGTCTGGTCCGCCGCGACCGAGGTCCCGCCCGCCCCGGCCGGCATCGACCTGGGCGTCCCGATCGCCAACACCCGCCTCTACGTGCTCGACCGGGCCGGGCAGCCGGTTCCGGCCGGGGTGGTCGGCGAGGTGCACATCGGCGGCCTCGGCGTGGTCCGCGGCTACCACGGCCGCCCGGGCCTGACCGCCGACAGGTTCCGGCCGGACCCGTTCGGCGGCCGGCCCGGCGCCCGCCTGTACGCGACCGGCGATCTGGCCCGGTACCGGCCCGACGGACGGCTGGAGTACCTGGGGCGAGCCGACCATCAGGTCAAGGTGCGCGGCTTCCGGATCGAGCTCGGCGAGATCGAGGAGCTGCTGCGGGCGCAACCCGAGGTCGCCGACGCGGTCGTGACCACCTGGGACGGCGGGGGAGGTGATGTGCGGCTCGTCGCCTACCTCGTGCCGGCCGGCGGAACGGGGGCGGCAGCCGTCGACGGGCTGTGGGCGGCGCTGCGGCCCCGGCTCGCCGCCCGGCTGCCCGAGTACATGCTTCCGGCCGCCGCGGTGCCGCTGGCGGAACTGCCCCGCAACGCCAACGGCAAGACGGACCGGGCGGCACTTCCACCACCGGCCTGGACCGACGCGGAGGCGGGGGAGTACGTCGCCCCGGACGGCCTGGTGGCGCAGGTGCTGGCCGAGGTGTGGTGCGACGTGCTCGGCGTGGCCCGGGTCGGCGCCCACGACGACTTCTTCCGGCTCGGCGGCCACTCGCTGCTCGGGGCGCAGGCGCTCGCCCGGGTGTCGGCGCTGTTCTCCGTCGACGTGCCGCTCCGGGCGCTGTTCGAGGCGCCGACCGTCGCGTTGCTGGCCGACGTCCTGCACCGCCTGGAACCGCGACCCGGCCATGTGGACGAGGTCGCCGCGCTGCACCGTGACGTGGCGGCGATGTCCGACGACGAGGTACGCGTGCTGCTGGGGGACGCATGACGACCGACGCGACCGACCGCCAGGCGTTGCTGCGCCGGCTGCTCGCCGAGCGTGGCCTGGCCCGCACCGAAACGCCCATCGCTCGCCGTGAACCCCACCGGCCGGTGCCGCTGTCCCCGCTGCAGGAAGGGTTGTGGTTCCTCGACCGGTTGAGCCCCGGCAGCTCCGCGTACGTGCTGTCGTGGGCGGCCCGGCTGCGTGGACCGCTCGACCCGGAGGCGTTGCAGGGCGCCGTCGACACCGTGGTGGCGCGGCACGAGGCGCTGCGCACCGGGCTGATCCCCGACGCCGACGGTGGCGCCGGGCAGCGGGTCCTCGCCCCGGGCGACCCGCGGGCCCGGGTCCGGATTCGCCGCGCTGAGCTGCCCGGCGCGGACGCCGCCGCCGTCGACCAGGCCGTCCGCGCCGAGATCGAGACCCCGTTCGACCTGGCCGCCCCGCCACTGCTGCGGGCGCTGCTGATCCGGCTGGGCGCCGAGGACCACGCGCTGGTGCTGGCCACGCACCACATCGTCGGCGACGACCGGTCGATCGCGGTGATCGTCCGCGAGTTGTTCGCCGCCTACGCTGCCCTGCAGGCCGGGCAGCGGCCGGAGCTGCCGCCGGTCGGGTGCCAATACCCGGATTACGCGCTCTGGCTGCGCGATCGGGACGGAGGCGAGGGGCTGAGCCAGCAACGCGCCTACTGGGCGCGGCGGCTCGACGGCGTACCCGACGGCCTCGACCTGCCCACCGACCGGCCCCGCCCCGCCACCGCCTCCGGGCGCGGTGGCACCCGCGAGCACCGGTTCCCGGCCGGCCTGCGCGACGGCGTCGACGAGGTCTGCCGGGCACACGGCGCCACCCGGTTCGCGGTGCTCCTCGCCGCGTTGCAGGTGCTGCTCGCGCGGCTCACCGGCGGCGACGACGTCTGCGTCGGCTCTCCGGTGACCACCCGGGACCGGCCGGAACTGGCCGACGCGGTCGGCATGTTCGTCAACAGCGTCCCGATCCGCACCGACCTCGGCGGCGACCCGACCCTGGCCGACGCGCTGGACCGGGTCAAGGCCGGGTACGTCGAGGCGATCGACCACGCCGGACTGCCGTTCGACCGGATCGTGGAGGCCGCCCGGGTGTCCCGCCGGGACGGTCGCAACCCGCTGTTCCAGGTCATGTTCGTGCTCAACCCGCCCCGCGCGACGGGCGGCCGTGCCGTGGCCGGTCTCGCGCTCGAACCGCTCGGCTTCACTCGCGACACGACCCGGATGGACCTCACGTTCTTCGTGGATGACACCGGCGCCGGGCTGCGAGTCATCGTCGACCACGACACCGACCTCTACGACGCGGCCACGGTCGACCGGTTGATCGACCGGTACCGGCAGGTGCTGGCCGCGCTCGTCGACCGGCCCGACACCCGGCTGTCCGAGCTGGACGTCCGCGGCCCGGCGGAGCGCGCGGCGCAGGCCGGCTGGCGGGGCAGCCGCCGGGAGTACCCGGGCGCGAACGTCGCCGAGTTGGTCGCCGCCCGGGCCGCCGCCCAGCCTGACGCACCGGCCGTCGTCGCCGGCGACGAGGTCGTCAGCTACGGCGAACTGCTGGACCGCGCCGACCGGCTGGCCCGGAGGCTGCGCGCCGCCGGCGCAGGCCCCGAGGTCCCGGTCGGGCTGGCGCTGCGCGCCTCACCCGCCGCGATCGTCGCGATCCTGGGCATCCTGCGCGCCGGTGCCGGATATCTGCCGCTCGACCCGGGCCATCCGCCGGCCCGCCTCGCCGCGCTGCTCACCCACGCCGGTGCGCCAATGCTGGTCGCGGACACGGGTATTGACGGGTACGCCGGTACGGTGCTGGCACCCGACGGCCCCGAACCGGACGACCCGCCGAGCGGCGCGGCCACCCACCACCCCGACCAGCTCGCGTACGTCATCTACACCTCCGGCTCCACCGGCGCCCCCAAGGGTGTGCAGGTGGACCACCGCAGCCTGGTCAACCTCGTACACGGTTTCGTCGAGGTGCACGGGTTCACCCCGGCCGACCGGCTGCTCATGCTGCCGCCGCTCAGCTTCGACGCCTCCGTCGGCGACGTGTTCCCGGCGCTGGTCAGCGGGGCCGCGCTGGTGCTGTGTGAGCGGCCCGCGGAGCTGACCGGTGCGGCGCTGCTGGCCTTCTGCGCACGGCACGGCGTCACCGCCGTCGACGCCCCCGCGCCGCTGTGGCGCCGCTGGGTGGCCGACCTCGCCGACGTCCGCCCCGCCGAGATCCCCCGGGCACTGCGGCTCATGATGGTCGGCGGCGAGGCGGTTCCGGTCCTCGCCGTGCGGCGGTGGGCCGCGCTGACCGGCGGCAGGGTGCCGCTGGTCAACCACTACGGCCCCACCGAGGGGACGGTCTGCGCCACCACCCACCGCAGCGTCGACGCCGCCGAGACCTCCGGCGCCCAGCTACCGATCGGCGTTCCGCTGCCGAACGTACGGGCGTACGTGCTCGATGGCGCCCAGCGTGAGGTGCCGGTCGGGGTGACCGGCGAACTCCACCTCGGCGGCGCCGCCCCGGCCCGCGGCTACCTCGCCGACCCCGCCAGCACCGCGGACCGATTCCCGCCGGATCCGTTCGCGGACCGGCCCGGCGCCCGCATGTACCGCACCGGCGACCTCGCCCGGCAGCGGGCGGACGGCAGCCTGGAGTTTCTCGGCCGCGCCGACCGGCAGGTCAAGATCCGCGGGCACCGGATCGAGCTGGGCGAGGTCGAGGCCGCGGTCGCCGCGCTGCCCGGCGTCCGTCAGGTCGCCGTGGTCGCCCGCCCCGAGCTGATCGCGTACGTGGTCGGCGACGACCCGCCACCGGCGGTCGCCTGGCGGCGGGCACTGCGCGAACGCCTGCCCGAATATCTCGTACCGGCGGCGTTCGTGGCCGTCGCCGCGCTGCCGCTGAACCGGCACGGCAAGCTGGACGAGGCGGCTCTGCCACCGCCCGGCTCGGCCACCTCGGCGGCGGCACATGTTCCCCCGCGAACCGGCACCGAGAGGCACCTCGCGCGGATCTGGGCCGACCTGACCGGTACGGCGACACCGATCGGTGCCGGGGACAGCTTCTTCGACGTCGGCGGGCACTCGCTGCTGGCCGGACCGCTGATCGCCCGGATCGCCGGGGAACTGGGCGCCGAGCTGCCCGTCCGGGCCGTCCTGGCCGCCGCCGACCTCGGTGCGCTGGCCTCCCTCGTGGACGGCGCCCGGTCCGGGACCTCGACGGACGGTGGCGCGGCGGCGGAGCTGGAGCGGACGCTGCGGGCCGACGCGGACCTGCCCGACGATGTCTGCGCGGCGCTACCCACCGGGGCGCCGCCGGCCGTACCGGTGTCCGCACTGATCACCGGCGCTACCGGCTTCCTCGGCGCCTACCTGTTGCGCGACCTGCTCGACGCCGGTACGGCCCAGGTGTACTGCCTCGTGCGAGCCGCCACCGGCGATGCCGCGCTCGCCCGGGTCCGGGAGAACCTGGCCCGCTACGGGCTCTGGCGCGCCACCGACGCCGAGCGCCTCACCGGGCTCCCCGGCGACCTGGCCGCGCCGAACCTGGGGCTGACCGCCGCCGTCGCCGACCGGCTCGCCGACACGGTCGACGCCGTCTACCACAACGGTGGCGCCGTCAACTTCCTCCATGCGTACGCGGCCCTGCGCCCGGCGAACGTGGCGGGCACGCTCGAGGTGCTGCGACTCGCCGGGCGGGGCCGGCCGTGCGCCGTGCACCTGGTGTCCACGCTGGGCGTCTACCTGACCTCCGGCCGGATCGGCACCACCGTGCGCGAGAGCGACCCGCCGGACGACAGCGGGCTCGGCGACGGGTACAACGCCAGCAAATGGGTGGCGGACGCCCTCGCCCGCGCCGCCCGCGAACGCGGCCTGCCGGTCTCGATCTACCGACCGGCCCGGGTCACCGGCGACGCCACCACCGGCGTCGGCAACGTCGACGACTGGTTCAGCCGGCTGCTCGTCACGTGCGTGCAGCTCGGCGGCGTACCGGATCTCGGCATGCCGGCCGACCTGGCCCCGGTGAACCACGTGGCGGCGGCGATCGGCCGGCTGTCCCGCCAGGGCGCCGCAAGCGACTGGCACTTCTACGGCCGGACCCTCGGCCACGACGAGCTGGCCGCCGCCCTGGCCGGGTACGGCTATCAGGTCGAGCCGATGCCGTACCCGCGCTGGCGGGCGGCTCTGCTCGCCCGCCCCGACGCCGCTCTGGCGGCGTTCGCGCCGCTCTTCCCACCGCCGGCCGATGAGGCGGGGACGCCGGGTGGCGGCCAGCCCCGCTTCGACTGCTCGGCGACCGAGGCGGCGGCCGGTGCGCCCTGCCCGCCGGTCGATGCCGCGCTGCTCCACCGCTACCTCGACCACCTCGTCCGCGCCGGTGCCCTCGACGGTCCGGCCACCGTCCGCGCCGGTGCCCTCGACGGTCCGGCCACCGTCCGCGCCGGTGCCCTCGACCGGCCGACCATGGGGAGCCGACGTGCCTGAGACTGCCACTGTGCCGCCGGAGCGCGTCGACCCCCGGCGGGTCCGGTTGCTGGTCACCGTCTGGGCGGGACAGCTCGTGTCGCTGGTCGGCTCCAGCCTGACGGCGTTCGTCCTGGGCGTCTGGGTGTACCAGCGCACCGGCTCGGTCAGCCAGTTCGCGATGATCTTCCTGGCGAGCACACTGCCGGCGATCCTGGCGGCGCCGTTCGCCGGCGTTCTCGCCGACCGGTGGGACCGGCGCCGGTTGATGCTGGGCGCCGACGCCGTCGCGGCGCTCGCCACCGGTGCCGTCGCAATCCTGTACACAGCCGATGTGCTGGCGGTATGGCATATCTACGTCACCACCGCGGTCGGTGCGGCGGCCGGCGTGCTGCACCAGATCAGTTACGCGTCCCTGACGCCGCGACTCGTCGGCAAGCGGCACCTCGCCCGGTTCAACGGGATGATGCAGGCCGGGCGCGCCGTACAGATCGCGGCGCCACTGCTCGCCGGAGCTCTCGTCGCGTCGATCGGCGTGGGCGGCGTGATCGCGCTCGACCTGGGCACGTTCGCGGTCGCCGCGGCCACGCTGCTCGTGGTGCGGATGCCACTAGAGGTGACCCGGCCGGCCGGCGCGGGCGGCGCCGGGACCCCTGCCGGGCCACCGGGACCGGCCTGGCGGAATGCGGCGGCGGGCTGGCGTCACCTGCGCGAGCGGCCCGGGCTGCCGGCACTGCTCGTCGTCTTCGGCCTCTACAACGCGCTCTTCGCCCTCGCCGGGGTACTCGTCCAGCCCCTCATCCTGTCCTTCGCCACGGCGGCGACCCTCGGCGCGCTGATGTTCGCCGGAGGTGCCGGGCTCTTCGCCGGAAGTCTCCTGATGAGCGCCTGGGGCGGGCCGCGCCGGCGGGTCACCGGCATCCACGCCGGACTCGCCGCCGGCGGCGTGGCGCTGGCGCTGCACTCCCTCGCCCCGTCGCCGTGGCTGATCGCGGTCGTGGCACCGGCGTTCCTGTTCACCCTGCCGGTCATCAACACCGCGGCGATGACGCTGCTGCAGACCAAGGTGGAGTCGGCCGTGCTCGGCCGCGTGATGGCCACCGCCCGGGTCGTCGGCGACGCCGCCGTGCCGCTGGCGTACGTCGCCGCCGGGCCCCTGGCGGACCGGGTCGCCGAGCCACTGATGCGCGACGGTGGTGCGCTCGCCGCCGGCCCGGGCGCGCTGCTCGGCACCGGCCCCGGCCGCGGCATCGCCCTGATCTTCGCCGTGACCGGCGTGGCGATGCTCGCGCTCGCCGCCGCCGCGTACGCCGTGCCCAGCCTGCGCCGGGTGGACGACCTGCCCGACGCAAAGGACCTCGACACCGCCCCGCTCGCCGCGACCGCTACCGATGCCCGCCCGCCCGGCAGAGACGCCGGCCCGCCCGGCGGAACGGCCGCGTCGGCAGCCGGAACGTCCGAGGATTCCACCGTCCGGGAAGGAGTCGGCTGATGCCGGTACCACTGACCCCCGAGGAGGCCGCCGGGATCCCGGGCGCCCACCTCGACCTGCTCAGCACAGTCGGTTTCCACGCCGCCGGAACCGCGCAGCGGCTCGGCGTCTTCGAGGCCCTCACCCACGGGGCGCTCCCTGCGGACGAGCTGGCCGACCGATTGGACCTCGACCCCGTCGGCGCCCGCGTCCTGTGCGACACCCTCGTCGCCTTCGGGTATCTGACCCGCGCCGGCGGCGCGTACACCAACAGCCCCGACGCGGCCCGCTGGCTGTTGCGCGAGAAACCCGACAGCTACGCGCCCGTACTGTCGTTCTGGCACACCGTGCTGACCGAACGGTGGGGCGGCTTGGAGGAGTCGCTGCGACGCGGCAAGCCGGACGGTGACTTCTACGCCTGGCTGGACACGCGCCCCGACACCCTCGCCGACTTCCACACCATGCTGCGCCGACTCGCCGGCTGGCTGGCCACGGAGGTTGTCCCGCGGGTACCGGTGCCGGCCGGGCCGGCCAGCCTGCTGGACCTCGGCGGCGGGCACGCCGCGTACCCGGTGGCACTGTGCACCGCGTACCCAGAACTGCGGGCGAAGGTGGTCGACCTAGCCGGCGCGCTGGAACAAGGCCGGGCGACCGTGGCGGCCGCGGGCCTCGCGGACCGCGTCGAGCTGTGCCCGGGAGACCTCTTCACCGCCGACCTCGGCACCGGGCACGACGTGGCCCTGCTGTTCAACATCGTGCACGGCTACCGCCCGGCGGAGGTCGCGACGCTGCTCGGCCGGGTGGCGGCCGCCCTGCGCCCCGGAGGCCGGCTGCTCCTGCTGGAGCCCCTCGCCGATGCCGGCCGGCCGCCGGGGCCGGGGGAGGCGTTCGTCGAGGCGTTCAGCCTCAACCTGTTCCACACCCAGGGCGGCCGGGCGTACGGCTACGCCGAGCTGACCACGCTGCTGACCGACGCCGGCTTCACCAGCGTGGACCGGCACGTGCTGGAACGCTCACCCACCGACCATCTGGTGACGGCCGTACGGGCGTCCAGATCGTAGGTGTCAGAAGAAGGCGGTCAACAAGATCCAGGCGGCCTCGGTGAGGACCAGGGCGGCGATGCCGAACCAGCGAGCTCGGGGCAGCAGGAACCACCAGGTGATGATCGGAATTGTGAGGCATACGGGTATGCCGAGCGTGTAGAGCGCGAGCAATGGCAGCCGAGGCTCGTCGGCCAGGAAGCCTCCGCCGTATTGGAAGACCGCCATGATGGTGCAAAAAGAGGCTAGCGCCGCGCCGATGACCATCGCGACCGCAGCGACGACTACCCGGATCGCCAGCGGTATCCGGGTGGCGAGGCTCTGGGCCGGCTTGCCGGCTGCGCCGAATCCCCCGCTGTCGTTACTTGCCACTCGCTCTCCCGCTGGCAAGGCTGTGGATCAACTCGACGGCGTTACGCGGTAGTAGACGAATACCGCGATCCAGATGGTCTGGAGCGCCAGCAATGCGGCGGGCCCGAACCAGCGGGCCCGGGGCAGGAGCAGCCACCAGGCGATGCTCGGTACAGCGATGCACGCTACGACGCCCGCGCAGAACAGTGTGAACCAGAGTTTCCAGGGATGATAGGAGATCGGGCCCCCTCCGTAGTTGAGCGCCGCTACAAAGCTGAAGGCGGCGGCGAAGTACGCGCCGACGGCCATGAGGATGCTCGCGATGATTACCCGTACCGGCAGCGGTAGCCGTTGGGTCACGTCGCTCGCTCGCATGCTGTCGCTTCTTTCGTGTCGGGCCGGCGGTGTCGCGGGAATACGATCGGCCGGTGTGGCCGGTCCCGGCAGAGCGCGTTGGTGTCATGTCCCGCGGTACTGGCGGGGTATGAACGCGGCGAAGGTGACGAAAGGGGCCGTCATCATGAGTGCTATTTCAGCACCCGGATGGTGTCGGCGCCGATGAACCGGACACCGTTACGCAGCGTTCCGTACAGCGGCACGGTCGCTACCAGGCGATGCGGTCGCGGCCACGGCGCCTGACTGGTGCCCGCCATTGACCATGGTCCGGCGACGCCGGTCATGCCTGTACCCTCGGGCAATGTCATTTCGTGAGGAGCTTCGGCGTCAGTTCGCGGCGGAGTCGGAGAGCGATGCCGTCGGGCGCGTCCGGTTCTACGCCGCTGCACTGAACATCCTGGGTGGCATCTTCGCGTTTGCCCTAATTTTCTTGATGGTGGGCGGTCGTCTGTCGTGGGCGGCCGCGCCCGGATGCGTACTCCTGATCGCCGGTGGGGTGTTGGGAGTCATTGTCCAGCTGACCAGGGACGTTTTCGCAGGGCGACAGCGTCTCTGGTGGGCGTGGGGCTGCACCGTTCTAGGCGTTCTGGAAATCGTCGTGGTGGCGAACCTGGCGTCCTGAACAGGGCAAGTGTGCAAGTCAACGGGGGAAGGCAGTTCATGACGTTCACGGTGGCCCCGGAGGGTCTCGACGGGTACGCGAAACAGGTCGGCCGGGCTAGCGGGGACGCCCGCGCGATCGGTGGCTACCTGCACCGGTACCCGCCGCCGGACGGAACATGGTCCAGCGGCGGGTTGATGAAACTCTTGGGGGAGAACGGGCCCCGCGCGTTCGCTGCCGCGCAAGCGAATCTGAACAAAGTCGGCACGTTGCTCGAACATGACCAGGACGGGCTTACCGATTCCGCCGCCTATTACCGCCGGACCGATGTCAACGCCGCGGCGCGTATGGACGCTACCCTGCCAGACCGCCCCGACCGCGCCGGCCTGACGGCGCTGGAGCAGGCGTGGGCTGGTAACCCCTGTGGTCCCTCGTTCGCGGACTCCCGCGATCCGTCCGGCCGCTTGGCCGCGGTGGGTGACGTCGAGCTGAGTCACCCTCTGGCCGTCCTGGACAACATCAGCATCTCGCACTGGGCGCTCAAGGGTATCGACTGGGTGTTCGGCTACGACATCCTCGGCGAAGCGACCGACTTCTTCCTCGGCGACTGGCAAGCCCTCGCCAAGGCAGGCAAAGCACTCGGCAACGCCGCGGACGCCACCACCGACCTCGGCTACAACCTCCAGGGCGGGGCCATCTCGCTACGCGCGCAGTGGCAGGGCCATGCGGCCGAGGCCGCCGATCAGCACTTCACCGACCTCGCCGCAAAGCTGGACGCCATGGGCCATCCCATGCGCGTGGTGGCCAAGCAGTTCGAGCTGGCGGCCGAGGGCGCGTACAACGCCGGCGAGTCCGTCTCCGGCATCATCAAGGGACTACTGGACGCGGCGATCATCGCCGGCATCGCCGCCGCGGCCGGCACCGTCACCGCGGAAACCGGCGTCGGCGCGGTTGTCGGCTACGGCGTTGCCGCCATCGAGGTGGCTCGCATGCTCGACATGTGGGCCGAGGCCACCAAGGTCATGGCCAGCGTCTACGCCGCCACTCAAGCCCTCATCGGCATCACGCAGACCGGCGTGGCCAGCTTGGAAAGCGTTCAGATGCCGGAGGTCGCCGGCGGTAGCTACCGCAACCCCCTCGTCCCCGAAGACCCTCACCGATGAGGAACATCGATGCATGACAGTGTGTATGAGATCGCCGGCGACCCTCGGCTCGCCAAGTTTCTGCGTACCAGCCTCACGACCCTGGCCAACGGCTCCGAGCCGCTGCTGCGGGAGTTGGCCGAAGGCGTGCTTTCCGGGCGGGTCAACCTCCGCGAAGCCGTCGCTTCCGATGCCTACGGCGAGGCGCTCAGCTCAGCCTTCGAGCGCTTCTCGGCATACTACGACCGGCTCGATGGCGACGAGAAGGAACGGCTGACCAGCGAGACCGCACAGCAGCTCGACGACCTCCTCGATGAACGGCATCCGAAACCGTAACCAAGGATTCGCATCTGGCTTGAAATCACCAACATCGCCGCTAGTAGGCGATCGCAGCGACGATTACCCGGATCGCCAGCGGTATTCGGGTGGCAAGGCTGCCGGCGCGGGACAGCGCGAACCGGTGTCCGGGGTGGACCCGTGCAGCATCAGGTCGGCGCGTCAGGCGTTGCCGTCGGACACCGCGCTCGGGTACATCAGCTCTGCTGGACGTACGATCATGGGTCATGAGCCCGCCACTGACCTCTGTCGGTCGGATCGGGCGGTCGTCGGCATGGTGACCCGATCGGTGGCCATCCACCACGTACGAATGGCTCTGCGCGGAGCCCGCCGTCAAGGCGTGGACACCACCGCGATGCTGCAGGCGGCCGGCATTCCGCCGGCGCTGGTGGAGCTCGACCGCGCCCGGGTGTCGACGGAGCAGTTCGCCCGGCTGATCCGATTGTTGTGGGACACCCTCGACGACGAACTGCTGGGCCTGGCCGCGAAGCCCCTCAAGGTCGGCACGTTCGCGATGATGTGCCACGCGGTCGTGCACTGCCCGGATCTGCGGTCAGCGCTGCGTCGCGGCGGGGACTTCTACCGGCTCTTTCTGGACGGCCCCCAGCCGTGTTTGGCCGAGTCCGGCGGCGAAGCGTCGATGAGCTTCTCCGCCGAGGTCGACGACCCGGACCACTTCCTGGCCGAAACGGCGCTGGTGGTGTGGCACCGCTTCGCCGGTTGGTTGATCCGGCGCCGGATCAGCCTGCTTCGCGTCGAGTTCGCCTATCCCTGTCCGCCGCACGTTCTGGAGTACGAGCTGCTCTTCGGCGCTCCCTGCGTCTTCGGGGCCGAACGCACCGCAGCCGTGTTCAGTGTCGCTTTGCTCGACGAGCCGGTGCTGCAGGACGAGGCTGGTCTGCGCACCTTCCTTCGCCGCGCCCCGGCCGACGTGCTCGCCCGGATCGACTACGGCAGCACGGTGGCCGCTCGGGTGCGGCGGGTGATGAGTCAGTCGCTACCGGAGCGGCTGCCCGGACAGGACGAGGTGGCCGCCCGACTGTCGGTCAGCGCCCAGACCCTGCGCCGGCAACTCGCCGCCGAGGAGACCTCCTTCCAACAGGTACGCGACCAGCTGCGCCGCGACGTGGCCGTTGCCGCTCTGACCGGAGGGCGGTTCCCCATCGAACAGCTCTCCGCGCAGCTCGGCTTCTCCGAGCCGAGCGCCTTCCATCGGGCGTTCAAGCGCTGGACGGGATCGACGCCGCGCTCGTATCAGCCGGGCTGAGGACGATCGGGCACGCTGGCCGCTGCGGTCAATCACTATGAGCGCTGAGGTCATGGGGACCGGTCGGCCTCGAGCCGTAGCGTGCGGGCATGACCGACGCGGCAGCCACACCCACCGGTCCGCTCGACGGCGTGCGGGTGGTGGAACTGGCGGGTATCGGTCCCGGTCCGTTCGCGGCCATGCTCCTCGCTGACCTGGGAGCCGACGTCGTACGGGTCGACCGGCCCGGAGACGTCGGACTGGGCGTCGACCCGGCGCGCGACCTGACCAACCGCAACAAACGTTCGGTCCTGCTCGACCTGAAGACCGAGGACGGGCGACGGCGGGTTCTCGATCTGGTCGACCGGGCCGATGTGCTGATCGAGGGCTACCGGCCGGGCGTCGCCGAGCGCCTCGGTGTCGGGCCGGAGGACTGTCACGCGCGTAACCCCCGGCTGATCTACGGGCGGATCACCGGCTGGGGCCAGGCCGGGCCGCTCGCCCGTGCCGCCGGTCACGACATCGACTACATCGCGGTCACCGGCACGCTCGGCATGCTCGGCCCCGATTCGGACGGGCCGCCCACGGTCCCCGCCAATCTCGTCGGGGACTACGCCGGCGGCTCCCTCTACCTCGTCATCGGAGTCCTCGCCGCTCTCCGGCATGCGCGCGAGCACGGCGAGGGCCAGGTCGTCGACGCCGCCATCGTCGACGGCGCCGCCCACCTCACCACCTTTATCCACGGCCTGCTCGCCTCCGGTGCCTGGCAGGACCGGCGCGGTGTCAACCTGCTCGACGGGGGCTGCCCCTTCTACGGGACATATCCAACCTCGGACGGTGAATACCTGGCGGTGGGCGCCCTGGAGCAGCGGTTCTACGACGAATTCGTCCGCCTGCTCGACCTCGGGGAGATCGCCTCCGCGCGGCATGACGTCGGCCGCTGGCCCGAGCTCCGGTCCGCGGTCGCCGAGCGGTTTCGCGCCCGTACGCGGGCGGAGTGGACGGCGGTCTTCGAGGGCACCGATGCCTGCGTGGCCCCCGTCCTGTCGCTGCGGGAGGCTCCCACCCACCCGCACCTCGCCGCCCGCGGCACGTTCGTCGAGTACGCCGGAATGGTCCAGCCCGCCCCGGCACCCCGCTTCTCCGCCACCCCCGGCGCGGTCCGCACCGGCCCGGCGCGGCCGGGCGCCGACGCCGACGAGGTCGCCCGAGACTGGGCCGTACCGTCCCTGAATTCCGAGATCCGGGAGCCCTGTGCATGAAGCGCCAGCTCTACACCGCCACCCACGACGCTTTCCGGGAGACCGTACGGAACTTCCTCGCCAAGGAGGTCCTGCCGCACTACGCGCAGTGGGAGCGGGACGGCGTCGTCTCTCGTGAGGTGTGGCGGGCCGCCGGGCGCAAGGGCCTGCTCGGCCTCGCCGTCGATGAGCGATATGGCGGCGGCGGTGATCCCGACTTTCGCTTCAGCACCGTGCTCGCCGAGGAGTTCGCTCGCGCCGGCACGCCCGGCCTCGCCCTGGTGCTGCACAACGACATGGTCGGTCCGTACCTCACCTCCCTGGCCACCGAGGAGCAGAAGCGGCGCTGGCTGCCCGGCTTCTGCAGCGGTGAGCTCGTCACCGCCATCGCGATGACCGAGCCCGGTGCCGGCTCCGACCTGCAGGGGATCCGCACCCGCGCCGAGGACCACGGTGACCATTGGCTGCTCAACGGCGCCAAGACGTTCATCTCCAACGGCGTTCTCGCCGACCTCGTGATCGTCGTGGCGAAGACCACCCCCGAGGGCGGCGCCCGCGGCTTGTCCCTGCTCGTGGTCGAGCGCGCCATGGCGGGCTTCGAGCGTGGCCGCAACCTCGACAAGATCGGCCAGAGGGCGCAGGACACCGCCGAGCTCTTCTTCCACGACGTACGCGTACCCAAGGAGAATTTGCTCGGCACGCTCAACGGCGCCTTCATCCACCTGATGACCAATCTCGCCCAGGAGCGGCTCGCCATCGCCGTCGCGGCCATCGCCGGCGCCGAACATCTCCTGGAACTCACCACGGCGTACGTCAAGGAGCGCGAGGCGTTCGGACGCGAGCTCGCCCGGCTCCAACACGTCCGCTTCGAGATCGCCGAGATGGCCACCGAGTGCGCCGTCACCCGCACCTTCCTCGACCGCTGCGTCGCCGACCATGTCGACGGCGAACTCGATGCCGTCCACGCCTCCATGGCCAAGTGGTGGGCGACCGAACTCCACAAACGCGTCGCCGACCGTTGTCTCCAACTGCACGGCGGATACGGGTACATGACCGAGTACCCGGTCGCGAAGGCTTTCACCGACAGCCGCGTACAAACCATCTACGGCGGCACGACCGAGATCATGAAGGAACTCATCGGCCGGTCCCTGCTCTCCTGACGCCGCCCGCTTGCCCCGAAAGGCCGCCGACATGAGTACCGAAGCGTACGTGTACGACGCGATCCGCACCCCCCGCGGACGCGGCAAGTCCAACGGTGCCCTGCACGGCACCAAGCCGATCGACCTCGTCGTGGGTCTCATCCACGAACTCCGCCGCCGTTTCCCGGGACTGGACCCCGCCGCCGTCGACGACATCGTGCTCGGCGTCGTCAGCCCGCTCGGCGACCAGGGCTCCGACATCGCCCGCATCGCCGCCCTCACCGCCGGACTGCCGCACACCGTCGCCGGAGTCCAGGAGAACCGCTTCTGCGCCTCAGGTCTCGAAGCCGTCAACCTGGCCGCTGCCAAGATCCGCTCCGGCTGGGAGGACCTGGTGCTCGCCGGCGGCGTCGAATCGATGTCGCGGGTACCCATGGGATCCGACGGCGGCGCCTGGTTCGCCGACCCGATGACCAACTACGAGACCGGCTTCGTCCCTCAGGGCGTCGGCGCCGACCTCATCGCCACCATCGACGGCTTCACCCGCCGCGACGTCGACGAGTACGCCGCGCTCTCTCAGGAGCGGGCCGCCACCGCGTGGAAGGACAACCGCTTCGACCGGTCCGTCGTCCCGGTCATGGACCGCGCCGGACTGACCGTCCTCGGCCACGACGAGCACATGCGGCCGGGCACCACCGCCGACTCCCTCGCCACCCTCGCGCCGTCCTTCGCCGGGATCGGCGAACTCGGCGGCTTCGACGCCGTCGCCCTGCAGCGGTACCACTGGGTCGAGAAGATCGACCACGTCCACCACGCCGGCAACTCCTCCGGCATCGTCGACGGCGCCTCCCTCGTGGCCATCGGCACCAGGGCGGTCGGCGAGCACTACGGGATGACACCCCGCGCCCGGATCGTCTCCGCCGCCGTTTCCGGCTCCGAGCCCACCATCATGCTCACCGGTCCCGCCCCCGCCACCCGCAAGGCGCTCGCCCGGGCCGGACTGACCATCGACGACATCGACCTCGTCGAGATCAACGAGGCGTTCGCCGCCGTCGTCCTGCACTTCGCACGCGACCTGGACCTGCACCTCGACAAAATCAACGTCAACGGCGGAGCGATCGCCTTCGGGCACCCGCTCGGCGCCACCGGCGCCATGATCCTCGGCACGCTGATCGACGAACTCGAACGCCGGGATCAGCGGTACGGCCTGGCCACGCTCTGCGTCGGCGGCGGCATGGGCGTCGCCACGATCGTCGAACGTCTCTGACCCGCACCGGCCCACCTCGTAACGGAGAACCCCTCATGAGCGCGTTCGGCACCATCCGCTGGGAACAGGACGAGACCGGCGTCGTCACCCTCGTCCTCGACGACCCCGATCAGTCCGCCAACACCATGAACCAGGCCTTCAGGGACTCGATCACGGCGGTCGCCGACCACGCCGTGGCGGGCGGGGACGGCATCCGCGGCATCATCGTCACCTCCGCCAAGAAGACGTTCTTCGCGGGCGGCGACCTCAAAGACATGGTGCGGCTCCGCCCCGAGGACGCTCAGGCTACCTTCGACACCACGATGGCGATCAAGCGATCCCTGCGCCGCATCGAGACCCTCGGCAAGCCCGTCGTCGCCGCCATCAACGGCGCCGCGCTCGGCGGCGGGTACGAGATCGCGCTCGCCTGCCACCACCGCATCGCCCTCGACGCGCCCGGCTCCACGATCGGTCTGCCCGAGGTCACCCTCGGCCTGCTCCCGGGCGGCGGCGGTGTCACCCGCACCGTGCGGCTTCTGGGCATCACCGACGCACTGCTGAAGGTGCTGCTCCAGGGCACCCGATACACACCCCGGCGCGCGCTCGAGACCGGCCTCGTGCACGAGGTCGCCACCACTCGGGAGGAGATGCTCGCCAAGGCCCGCGCGTTCATCGACGCCCACCCCGAGTCCCGCCAGCCGTGGGACGTTCCGGGATACAAGATCCCCGGCGGCACCCCGTCGACCCCGAGATTCGCCGCCAACCTCCCGGCGTTGCCCGCCACCCTCAAGAAGCAGCTGAACGGCGCCCCCTATCCCGCGCCGCGCAACATCCTCGCCGCGGCGGTCGAGGGCACCCAGGTCGACTTCGAGACCGCACAGGTCATCGAGTCCCGCTACTTCACCGAGCTGGTCACCGGACAGACCGCCAAGAACATGATCCAGGGTTTCTTCTTCGACCTCCAGACGGTCGAATCCGGTGCCAGCCGCCCGACCGGCATCGAGCCGCGTCGAGTGAGCAGGGTCGCCGTGCTCGGCGCCGGCATGATGGGCGCCGGCATCGCCTACGCCTGCGCCCGCGCCGGCATGGACGTCGTCCTCAAGGACATCAGCCAGGAAGCGGCCGACAAGGGCAAGGCCTACTCCGAGGTCCTGCTCACCAAGGCTCTGAGGCGAGGCCGCGTCACGGAAGCCGACAGGGACGCGCTGCTGGCCCGGATCACCCCCACCGCCGACCCGCAGGGCCTCGCCGGCTGCGACGCCGTCATCGAGGCCGTCTTCGAGGACACCGCGCTCAAGCACAAGGTCTTCCAGGAAATCCAGGACATCGTCGCCCCGGACGCGCTGCTCTGCTCCAACACCTCCACCCTGCCCATCACCCTCCTCGCCGAAGGCGTCACCCGACCCGAGGACTTCATCGGCCTGCACTTCTTCTCACCGGTCGACAAGATGCCCCTCGTCGAGATCATCAAAGGCGAGGGCACAAGCGAAGAAGCGCTGGCCCGCGCCTTCGACCTGGTGCGGCAGCTCCGCAAGACCCCGATCGTCGTCAACGATTCGCGAGGGTTCTTCACTTCGCGGGTCATCGGCCACTTCATCAACGAGGGCCTGGCAATGGTCGGCGAGGGCGTGGACCCCGCGTCGGTCGAACAGGCCGCCGCCCAGGCCGGTTATCCCGCCAAAGTCCTGGCCCTCCTCGACGAACTGACCCTCACCCTGCCGCGAAAGATCCGCAACGAGAGAAGGCAGGCGGTCGAGGAGTCCGGCGGCACCTGGGCCGCGCACCCGGGCGAGACGGTCATCGACCGTATGGTCGACGAATTCGGCCGCCCCGGCCGCAGCGGCGGCGCCGGGTTCTACGACTATGTGGACGGCGAACGTGCCGGCCTGTGGCCGGGCCTGCGTGAGCACTTCAAGGCCGCTGAGGGTGGTGATATCCCCTTCGAGGACATGAAGGAACGGATGCTCTTCGCCGAAGCACTGGACACCGTCCGCTGCCTGGAAGAAGGCGTCCTCACCTCTGTCGCCGACGCCAACGTCGGCTCCCTGATGGGCATCGGCTTCCCCGCCTGGACGGGCGGCGCGCTGCAATACATCAACGGCTACGAAGGGGGGCTACCCGCCTTCGTAGCCCGGGCGCGGCAACTGGCCGACCGTTACGGCGATCGGTTCCTCCCACCCGCGATGCTGATGGAGAAGGTGGAGCGCGGCGAGTCGCTGACCGACGGGCCCGGTCGCGTCGGCTGATCGGAGTCAGGGGTCCGCGCGCCGACCTGGGACACGTCATGGGCCCGCGGACTCCTCGGCCTCCCAGCGCAGCAGGTCGCCTGGCTGGCACTCGAGCACCTCGCAGAGGGCGGCGAGCGTCGCGAAACGCACTGCCTTGGCGCGGCCGTTCTTGAGTACCGCCAGGTTGGCGGGTGTGATTCCTACCCGGTCCGCGAGCTCGCCCACGGACATCTTCCGCTTGGCAAGCATCACGTCGATGTCGACGGCGATCGGCATCAGATCACCTCGTCCAACTCGGCCCGCAGCCGCGCTGCTTCGCCGTCGCGCGTGACGGCCTGGGCGAGCAGCGTCCGCAGCACGCGCACGATGAGCGCGACCCCGAGGATGGCCACGCCGACCCCGCCCATGATGACCGTGACGCCCGGGTCGTCCCGCTGGCCCGGCGCGTTGACGGCCGTGACCGCGAACCACACGAGGGCGGCCGCCACGATCGCTCCGGTCATGACGTCGACGTACCGGAAGGCGGCGTGGGAGAACACGGTTCCGCGTCGCACCATCGTCACCAGCCGCCATACGCAGACCAGGGCGACCTGGGCCGACGCCATGCCCAGGATCGTGATCACCCTCAGCGGGGTCAGCGGGAGTGCCCCGTCCTCCGGGTCGGTGGCCAACGCCCACACCATCATCACCTGTACGAACACGGTGCCGGCGAGCACCACCACGAGCACGACGCGCAGCGCATGCACGGTCAGCTTTCCCATGGCCCGTCCTTCCATCGAATGACGATCGAATCCTATCGAGTCTCGATAGACTGGGCAAGGACGGGACCTGTCGATCGGGCCGGGGGAGACGGCCGGCAGATCGGGCACACGTCCGTACGGCACCCGCAGTCCGAGCCGCGAGGTCGCTCTGGGCCGCGAGCAGGCTGCCGACAGGCAGCGAGGCGCCTGGGCAGACAGCCGTTGCGGGAACGGTTTAGGGTCCGACCTGTGAAGGTCCTTTTCCTGCTGAACGACGGCTTCGGTATTGGCGGCACGATCTCCACGACCTTCAATCTCGGCAGCGCCCTCGCCGAGCGCGGTCATCAGGTCGAAGTGCTCAGCACCACGCGCGGGCGCGACATGCCCCAACTGCCGTTGCACCCGGCCGTGCGGCTGATGTCGCTCGTCGAGACACGAGCCGGACATCCCGACCACGCCGGAGACGATCCGCAACGCGGTCAGCCGGCGCGGTTCTATCCAAAGGCCGACTACCGGTCCAGCGACTACGACCGGATGGTCGAGGAGCGGTACGCGCGGTACTTGGGGAGCAGCGACGCCGACGTGGTGATCGCCACCCGGGCCGGTCTGATCGCCTATGCCGGCCGATTCGCCCCGGAGCGGATGATCAGGATCGGTCAGGAGCACCTGACCCGGCTTCAGCAGCGCAAGGCGATGCGCGAGGAGTTGCCGCGTCACCTGCGCAAGCTGGACGCGTTCGTGACCGTCACCGCGCGTGACGCCGAGGACTACCGGGCGCACGTGCGGCTCCCGAAAACCGAAGTGACGTTCATCCCGAACAGCGTGCCGGCGCCGGCCGTGCCACGGTCGCACGGCCGGGACAAGATCGTGGTGGCGGCCGGCCGGCTGATCCCCAGCAAGCGGTACGACCTGCTGATCCAGGCCTTCGCCACGGTGGCGGCCGAACGTCCGGACTGGCAGCTTCGGATCTACGGCCAGGGCAAGCTCAGAAACAACCTGCGCGCTCTGGTCGCCGAGTTGGGGCTGCAGGGCAACGTGCTGATGATGGGGCCGTACACGCCGATCGAGACGGAATGGGCGAAGGGTGCGATCGCGGCCGTACCGTCCGACCGGGAACCGTTCGGCATGACCCTGGTCGAGGCGATGCGGTGCGGGGTGCCGGTCGTCAGCACGGACGCGCCGCACGGTCCGGCCGAGATCCTGCAGGACGGGACGGACGGCCTGCTCACGCCGGTCGGGGACGAGGCCGCCCTGGCGGCCGCGCTGCTGCGGCTGATCAACGACGACGCGCAACGGGAAGCGATGGCCGCCGCCGCGCTGAAGAACTCGGAACGCTACGACCCGGCCCTGATCGCCGAACAGTACGAGCAGTTGTTCGAACGTCTCGCGGCCCGCAAAGCCACCCGCCGGCGCTGGTGGCCCCGCTCTAAGCGAACGACCGCCCCGCAGCCGGTGCTGGGCCCGGCGCCGACGTCCGCTGTCCCGACCGTCGACGCGCTGGTCACCGCGGACGGCGAACTGGTGCTGGACGGCGGCGCGGACCTGATCTGGTGGCGCGACGACGAGAAGGTGCCGGTGGGCGGCGACCTGACAGAGGGGAACTGGCAGCTCCGCACCCCGGACGGTGCGGCGGTCCGGGCCGGCAGGCTGGACACCCGGGCCCTGATTCCCGGCACGGCCACCCGGGTCCAGCTGCCCTACCGACTCGGCGACGGCTGCTTCGGCCTGCGGGTCTGGAACCGGTCGGTGTACGCCGAGATCGGCAACGTGCTGATCTACACGGACGGCCTGCGGATCGAGGGACGCGTGGTCGGCGCCGAGCCCGTCGCCCCGGTGCTGGAACTGCGGAGCACCGCGACCCGGGAGCTGCCGGGCTCCGTCACCGACTCAGGTTTCACGGTACGGATCGGCGCGCTGCCGGCGGGCACCTGGCAGCTTTGGCTGCGCTACGCGCCGGGGCGACCCGCGGTCCGGCTCGGCCGGCTCCTGGACGACGTGGCCCGCAAGGACATCGCGTACGTGCTGTCGCCGATCATCATCGGCGGCGTCACGATGCAGCCGCACTACGACGCGAACAACGAGTTCTCGATCCGCGTGACGAGCTGACCCGGATGAGCGGCACCACCGGCTGCCGCCCCTACGAGGATCGTCCGGCCAACTCCACCAACGCGTCGGCGGCCTCCGCACGCACGGAAAGATCAGCATGCTCGGCGAAGGAAGCGATGATCGACCGCGCGGCGGGATCGTGGGTCGCGCCGAGAATCCCCAGCACATAGCCGATCAGCACAGTCGACAATCGGGACATCAACGGCACCAGCGGTTCGAACAACGCCAACGGCAGGTCGTAACAGGCTTGCGCACCGCCGCACGCGTTCAACGCCGCTTCCTGGACACGCTCCTCATCGGCAGCAACGGCAGCCGCAACGAGCCTCTCTACCGCGGCCTGCGCCCCAGCATGGCTACACGCCCGGTCCCGGAGGTAATCGCCGGCCTCATCCGCCGCGAGCTCCCGCACTCTGGGGTCACGATCTGTGAGCCGCCCCACCACCGCGCTCAACGCTCGATCATTGCTCTCTGTCTGCCTGATCTCGTCGCGCACGCGCACATGATCTCAGCAAGAGTCGATCCGACCCAACGACTTTGCCACGTCGCCCAGATCGTAGAGGCGGGTGACCGTGGTGCCGGCGTCGGAGTGCATGGCGGCCAGCCTGGTGTCCGTCCACCGCCGCACCCCGCTCAGGTGTGGCCCGGCGATCTGCGGCGTATCGGTGGCGTACCCGTCGAAGGGCGCGAACCGGTATCCCTCGAGGCGCAGCTCGGCGACCGGGCGCAGCGGGTCCGAGCTGATCAACAGCAGGTGTTCCTCCCTGGTGAACGCCGCGAGATGACCGCCGGCGAGGTAGAACGCGTCGAAGTACCAGGCGTCGTCCGTGTCGTCGGCTTCGGCAGCCGCGCTCATCGTGAGCCGCCCGGTCGGCGCCTGCGTCGCGAGGTCGACGGTGATCAGCTCGCTGGGGTGGCCGCCGAGCACCGCCACGTACTCCCGGCCGTCGCCGCGGACGTCGGTGAGCAGCGCGTCCGGGCCGGGCTCACCGGTCACGACGGTGGCGCCGTCCCACCGCGGCCAGCTCAGGAACGCCCCGTCGCTGTCGGCGAGCAGGACGAGCACCCCGACCCGGTCGGCGAGCGGGTCGGGGACGATCGCGTAGCAGGCATGGTTGGTGCTCGGCGCGCTGACGGTGACCATGCCGGCCGGCGCCCAGCGGGTGGGGTCGATCGCCACCACCCGGACCGTGCCGGGCACCTCGGTGGGCGTCACCGTCCACAGCAGGCTGCCGCCCGACGTCCACGCGCAGGCGCCGCCCATCCGCCATCGGGGGTGCGTGAGCCGGTACCGCTGCACGCCGGCCAGGTCGAGGACCCGCAGCCCGTCATCCGCGGCGACCGCCACCAGCCCGGCCTCGGGGGAGACGGCGATCCCGTCCGGCGCGACGGCGCGCAGCCCCGGGACGGCCACCGTCGTGGTGGGCTCCAGGCCTGGGCCGAGCAGAAGGATCCGCTCGGCGGCGAGGTCGCGCACCACCATGCCGCCGTCGGGCAGCCCGCACACGAACGACCAGCCGCGCGTCAGCTCGGCCCAGATCGGCAGGGCCAGTGTCGGCAGCGTCACCGCTCCATCCCGTCCATCCCGTCCCGGGCGGCCGCGTCCTCGCCGAGCACGTCGGCGGCGCGGCCGCGCAGCGCCGGGTCCCGCTCCACCGCGGCGTCGAAGCTGCGCCGGGCCTGTTGGCGTTGTCCGTCCGCCGCGTACGCCCTCGCGAGCTCGAAGTGGCCGGCGCCGCTGTCAGGGTTCAGCTCGCAGGCGGCCCGCAGCTGCGTGATCTCCCCGGCCGCGTCGCCCACCTGCCGGTACGCCAACGCCCGCTCGTGCCGGAACCACGCCGTCTCCGGGAACCGCGCCACCGCCGCGTCGAGATGCCGGGACAACTCCTGGTGCGCCGCCGGGAACGACACCCAGGGGGCGATCCCCGCGACCCGGCTCGCGCGTTCCACCGACTGCGCCGCGTGCGCCAGCACCGCCAGTACGCGTGCCTTGCCGGCCCAGGCGCCGGCGTCGCCGTCGTCCAGCGCGAGGGCCCGATCGTAGGCGGCCACAGCCTGCCTTAGTCGCCCGTCCGGCCGTTCGTCGACATGTCCGTCCGGGGGCAGCGCGGCCAGCGCGTCGCCCAGCTCCCGATGGGCGCCGTGATCGCCGGGTCGCAGGACGGTCACCCGTGCGTAGTCCTCGATCGCCCCGTCCTGGTCGCCCTGGCGGGCCCGCAGGATCGCCCGGCAGCGCCAGCCCGGCACCAGCTCGGCGTCCAGCGCGAGCCCCCGGTCGAAGGCGGCTCGCGCCTCGTCCGCACGGCCGAGATCGGCAAGGGCGATGCCCCGGTTCACCCAGGCGGGCGCGAACGCGTCCTCGGCGGCGAGACTGCGGTCCAGGTCGGCGAGGGCCCCGGCCGGGTCGCCGTGGCGCAGTCGGGTGGTGCCCGCGTCGTACAGCGCGCGTGCGCCGGGCGCGGCCGTCCGGTCCGCGTCGTCGTTCGGCATGCGGGGAAGGCTAGCCGACCCCCGCGACCGTCGGGCACCGTGCCATCGAAGAGCATCGCGCTGTTCGGCTCGGCCGATTTCCGACACAGGCTTGTCGAACCATCCAAGTCAGCGCAAATCTATGGGCGCGTGCGAACGGGGGAGGGGAGAGGATCGGTGCGGTCGTCATCGAGAGCAGCCGCGGAACCGGTCGGGGGTCGCAGTACGTGCTGGTGGCTGGTGGCGGCGGCCGGCTACGGCAAGAGCACCGCGCTGCGCCGCTGGTTTCCGACGTCTGGCACGCACTGGCACCGGGTCGGCGGGTCACCGCCGGCCGGCGAGTTGTCGCAACTGGTCAGGGACGCCGCTCGGGCGGGCGCCGCGGTGATCGTCCTTGACGACGTCCCCCGGCTGGCGCGGGACACGGTGCACGACCTGGTTACCACTGTGGAGTCGACGCCCACCGCGGTCACCGTCGTGCTGTCCTCGCGGTGGCCGCAGCACCTCCCAGCGGCGAGCAGCCTCGGGCATGGCCTGTGGAGCCAACGGGGACCGGCCGATCTGGCACTCTCCGCCGAACAGGTCGCCGACGTGCTGCGCGAGGACTACGGTCGCGCCGATCCTGACCTCGCCGATCGCGTACACGAGGCGACGGCGGGCTGGCCGGCGCTGGTGCATCTGGCCGCCGATGTGGTCCGTGCCGACGGGGTCCCGCACGAGTCGCTGCTGGCCGCCCTGAGCGAGCCCGGTGGCCCGCTGGCCACCTACGTCGCCGGGGAGGTCCTCGCCGCGCTGCCGCCAGCCGTGGTCCGCCTGATCCGGCAGGTCGGTCACCTCGCGCCGGTGACGGCCGGCCTGTGCCGTGCGCTCGGGCACCGGGGCGCCGAGGAGTCGGTACGGCTGCTGTCCCGGGTCGGGGTGATCGCACCGGCCGGTCCGCTGGTGCCGGGCCTGCCGCCGGTGCACCGGATCGTGCCGGTGGTGGTCGAGGTCAGCCGGCGGGGGCGGCGCTGCCCTTCGACACAGCGGACGGCGGACGCCGCGCTCGCCGCCACCTGGTACCGCGACCATGGCCCGCCCGTCGCCGCGGCCCGCGCCTTCCAACTCGCCGGCGACGACGACGCCTGCGCCGGCGTGCTTGAGGCGCACGGCGCGGCCATCGTGGCAGGCGGGGACGCCGCCGCCGTGGCCGAGCTGACCGCCGGCCTGCCGCAGCGGCTGCTCACCCGGACCATGCGCCTGGTACGCGGCGACGCCCTGCGCACCGTCGGCGAGGTCGACGCCGCGGCCCGCGCGTACGCGGCGGTGGCCGACGCCGAGGCACGGTGGGACGCCGGACTCGCCTGGCGGATGGGCCGCATCGCCTACCAGCGAGGCGATGCACGGGCCGCGCTTGCCGCCCTCGCCCGCGCCGGTGAGCCGGAGGTGCCCACAGCCGACGCCGTACTGCTGCTGGCCTGGACGGCGCACGCCCACCTGCTGGCCGGTGACGTCGACCGGGCTACCGACCGCGCCCGGCGCGCGGTCGAGGTGGCGATGGCCGCCGGCGACGACCCGGCCCGGGCCAGCGCGCACCTGAGTGTGGCGTTGTGCCTGGGCGTGACCGGCGACGAGGCCGGCAGTGCGGAGCAGTACGGGCTCGCGTCGTCGATCGCCGAGCGCACCGGCGACATCGTCCTGCTGAGCCGGATCTTCACCAATCGCGCGTACCGGCTGCTGCGCACCGCCCGCTACGTCGACGCGCTCGCCGCCGCGCGACGCTCCGGCCGGTACGCGGCGGCGGCCGGCTATCCCAGCCTCGCCGCCCTGGCGCTCAACAACGAGGCCGAGGCGCTGACCATGCTGGGCCGCTTCGACGAGGCCGTCCAACGATACGAGTGGGCGCTGGTCCGCTTCCACCGGATGGGCTCGCGCCGCCTCGGCTGGGCACGGCTGGGTCTGGCCGAGGTGTACCGCCGCCGTGGCTGGCGCGAACAGGCCCGCGGGGCCTACGAGGAGGCGGTCCGGGCTGCCCGCGAGGCGGGCAACGCCCACGTTCTCACTGAGGCGCTGGCCGGGCTGGCGCTGGTCCTGCTCGACGATGACCCACGAGTGGCGGCCGATCATGCCAACCGGGCCGCGCGAGAAGCCGCTGCGGAGTTGCGCGTGCCGGCGCTGCTGGCGCAGGGATGGGTGGCGCAACGTACGGGCGACGCGGCCGGTGCGACACGCCTGGTGCGGGAGGCGGCGCGGATCGCCCGTACGCAGGGCGACCTGGCCGGGATGGCCGACGCGTTGGCGCTGCGCGCCGCGACCGAGACGGACCCCGCCCGGGCCCGGGCCGGGCTGCGGGAGGCCCATGCGATCTGGGCGGACGCGGGGGCGGCCGTGGAGGCGGCCCGGATCCTGGTGCTGCTCGGCCGCCAGCCCGGCGCCTGCGCCGACGACCGGCTCGACGCCCTGGTCGCGGCCGGGCACCTCGCCGCGGCCGGCGCGATCGCGGACCGGCCGGGTGACGCCGCGCTGACCCGCGATGGTGGGCCGGTACCGGGAGGTGAGGTGGTGATTCAGGCCCTGGGCCGGTTCGAGGTGCGCCTCGGCGGCGTCGCGGTGCCGGCGTCGCAGTGGCAGTCCCGCAAGGCCCGCGAGCTGGTGAAGATCCTGGTCGCCCGCCGCGGACGGCCGGTGCCGCGTGGCGAGCTGTGCGAACTGCTGTGGCCGGATGACGATCCGGAACGCACCGGCCACCGGCTGTCGGTGCTGCTGTCGATCGTGCGTGGCGTGCTGGACCCGGCCAAGGCCGTCGCCGCCGACCACTACCTCGCCGCCGACCAGGCGAGCGTCGCCCTCGATCTGTCCCGGATCCAGGTCGACGTGGTCGACTTCCTCGCGCATGTCGCCCACGGCCGGCGCCTCGCCGAGGCCGGCGCCTGGGCCGAGGCCCGTACCGTCCTCGCGGCGGCCGACGCCCGGTACCGGGCCGAGGCATTCGAGGACGAGCCGTATGCCGACTGGTGCGATCCGTTCCGTGAGGAGACCCGCGCGGCCCACCTGGGCATGTTGCGGATCCTCGCCCAGGCGGCCCAGGCAACGTCGGAGCCGGACGCGGCGGTCGGCTATCTGCTGCGACTGCTGGAACACGACAAGTTCGACGAGTCCGGTCACCGGGCGCTGGTCCACGCGCTGGTCGCCTCCGGTCGGCACGGCGAGGCGCGCCGGGCGTTCGAGCGGTACGCCGCCGCGATGCGGGCGATCGACGTGCGGCCGCCGGACGAGGTGATTCTGCGCCCCGCCCGGGCGGCCGCCGCGCCGACTGCCGGGCGCTAGTGGAATGCGCCCGCGGCGATCACGTACACCGTCGTGCTGGCGGCGTCGCCGGCGCCGGCCGCCGCGCCCCGCCGGGCCCGCGCGGCGCCTGCGGGCTCCGGCTGCCGGGCACGTACGACCTGCGCCCGGCCGACGCCGCCGTCGGGATTCGGCATGAGCGCCTCGGGGAACGCGTTCGCGACGCCCCGCACCTCCACCCCCACCGAGTACACGGAGTAGCCCGTGAGGCCCGTGGTCACGGCGGTGGAGCCGGTCTCGGACAGGCCGGTCGCGGCCGCTACGCGCACGCTGAGAGGACCGTCGGATCGTGGGGGCTCGTGGCAGATTGCGTACGCGGTGAGCGTCTGCGGAGGCGGGCCGCCGGTATGCACCTCGACGCTGTTCAGGCCAGCGTCCGGGATCAGACCCGTGACGTGGCCGGAATCGACCGTACCCTCGTATCGGTATCCCATCCCGAGCAGCCGCGTGGAACCGGGGCACCGCGCCGTCACGGCCGCGGCCCCGTGGACGACCTCGGGTTCCAGCACCGGTGCGTTGGCGGACACGTTGCAGACGACCGCCCCTTCGAACGCCCACGGCTCGGCATGGCCGGTGCGCGCCCGCGCCTCGATCCGCGCCGAGGTGAGCCCGGCGTCGGGCTCCATCCGCGTCACCGCCACCGAGCCGCGACCGTCGATGATCCGATAGCCGACGGCGAACACCTGGTACGGCGTCGGGCAACTCACCGTAACCTCCTTGGCCTCGTCGGTGTCGTGCAAGCTGTACGCCGTCCTGCGCACCGGCGCGCCAACCGCGTGCCCCGGCGCGGTGGCCACGGCCACCGACCCGAATCCCACGACCGCTGCGACGACCGCACCGACGGCCCGCCGGCTGAACCTGTACCGCTCCACGTCGACGTCCTTCCCGAACTCCGGCCGTCCCGTATGGACGGCGCGCACACTGTCCCGGGAGCGCGTCACGGTGGCGTCATGGTGGCCGGCCGGAAGCCGGCGGCGCGGCGCGCCCGACGGGCCCCACCCACCGGGGCCCGTCGGCGGCGCGGGGTGTCACAGGATGACGGTGACGCCGAGCGCGGTGTACATGTTGGTGGCCAGGCTGTAGACGTTGCGCCAGCTTCCGCCCGTGTAGTAGTCGCCCAGGTGCACGCCGATGCCCTCGGTGCCGAACGCCCAGGTGCCGCCGCTGTCGCCGCCGGTGGTGTGGTCAGTGGTCATGGCCACCAGACTGCCGACGGTCACCGTCACCACATACGTCGAGTACACCTGGTCGCAGGCGCGCAGGTTCGAACCCCGCCCGTAGACGCAGGACCAGAAACCGGTGGCGAGGTTGTAGTACGGAGTCATGGCGGTCAGCGTGCGTACCTCGGAGGAGGTGGCGTAGAACTCGGGAAGATCGACGTGATTCTGGGTCGTCATCCACTGGAAGTCGCCGTACACGCCCTGGTGCTCGCGCTGGAAGGTGACCCCGTAGTCCGGGTCGCCGTCGGGCGGGCGGTACTCGTCCAGCCCGGTGCAGTGGCCGGCCGTGCTCACGCCGGTGGTCCCGGTGGCATTGTCGATCACCGTGAACCCGCTGGTGCACTCGAAGACGTTGTTGTCCAGCAGTTCTGCCCCGCCTCGGGTGTGCTCCTGCCGGGTGACCGCGGCCGGCACCGTGGTGACCCGCACGCCCTCCCGCAGCTCCACGGGCAGCACGGGAGCCGGTGCGCCGCCACCGATGGTCAGGTCGATCGTGCCGTCGAACCTCACGGCGGCGGTGGCGTCGGCGTACCCGAGGCCGCGCAGATGCTTGATGACCGCGTCGGCGCGGGCCCGCAGCTCGGTCGACGAGTACCTGGCCCCACCGGTCAGGTCCACCCGGATCCCCGCGGCCGCCGCGTCGGCGGCGGCGTCGGCCGGCACCTGGCCCTTGAACCGGATGTCGGACGCCCCGCCCGGCTGCCCGGCGAGCCGGCCGCCGGCGAAGGTGCCCGGATGCCGCTCCGCGAACCGGCCGAGCAGGGCGCCCAGCCGCTGCTGGACTCTCAGGTGCTCGGCGGTCGCGGCCGGTGCCCAGCCGGTACGGGCCGCCACGAGGGCAACGTCGTGCTCGACGGCCGTGCGCTGGTCGACCCGCTCGACCGGGCCCTCGTCGTCAGCGGCGTGGCCGTTGTGGGCCGACACCGCGCCGACTGGGACGACGAAGCCGATGAGCAGCGCGGCGGCGAGCCCGGCCGTCCACATCGGTTTTCTCTCGACCTTCATGTGCTCTCCCTTCGGACCCCTGCGACGATCCCGCCGCCGGAGGGCGCCCACCGGACGGATGGGCAGGGAGAGAGTGGCCCGGTCCCGTCACGGCGGCCTCAGGGTCGGCTCATGGTCGGCAACCGACCGTGGTGCCATCGGGGAGCCGACGGCCCGGATCGACTTGATCCTTCAGTTGATAGCCTGCCCTCGATCGCGCGAGCCGGCGACGGTCGGGCGGGGAGGTTTGCGCGGTGCAAGAGCTGCGGCTACTCGGGCCGGTTGAGGTCCACGCCCGCGACGGGTCGGTCCACACCAGCGAACCACGCCGTCTCGCGGTGTTGACGGCGTTGACGGTGGATGCGGGACGGTTGGTGCCCACGACGACTCTGATCGACCGGGTGTGGGGCGATGACCCGCCCGGGCAGGCCGTCAGGACGCTCGGCACCTACATTGCCCGAATCCGGCGGACGTTGGAGGAGTCGTTCAGCGACCCGGCGGTGACCGTGGTCAACCAGGCGGGCGGCTACCGGTTGACGGTAGGGCGCGACCAGATCGACCTTTTTCGGTTTCGTGACCTGGTCGTTGAGGCCCGGCGGCCGGCCCGCACTCCGCAGGAACGCGTCGACCTGCTGCGGCAGGCCGTGGCGCTGCACCGCGGCGACCCACTGACCGGAGTGGCGGGAACGTGGGCGACGCGCACCCGCGAACATCTGATCGGTGAGTTGTTGACGGCCCGGGCGGACTGGGCCGACGCGGAGGTGGCCGTCGGCAACGCTCCGGTGGTGCTGGCACCGCTGAGCGCGCTAGCCGACGGGTATCCGCTGGCGGAGCCGTTGATGGTGGCGTTGGTGCGCGCGCTCGTCGCCGTCGGTCGTCCCACCGAGGCGCTGGAACGGTGCCGCCTGCACCAGGTGCGGCTCGCTGACGAGTACGGCACCGACCCCAGCCCGCAACTGACGACGCTCTACGAGACGGTCCTGCGCGGCGATCGGCAGCTCGTCGCCATGCCGAAGGAGCAGTCCGAGGTGTCGGGTTTGTCGGCGTCGACGGGGCCGCAGCCCGCAACGCCGGTCGAGGCGGAGACCGTGACGGCAGGAGCGGAGGTCGAGCGGCGGCGTTGGCGTCTCATGGCCGCCGTCGCGTTCTGCACCACGCTCGCCGTCGCGTTCGGCGCCGTGCGGTTCTGGCCGTCCGATCGGCCCGCCCACTCGGGCCCGAGCGTCAACGGCCAGGTCACCGCCACCGAGGACTTCTCTGGTACGGCGTTGGAGCCCACCCAGTGGGCGGCTCACCAGACGCGCCATGAGAACGGTTCGTCCTGGTCGCCGGCCATGGTGCGCGTCCGCGACGGCGAGCTGCAGATCCGTGCCTCGGGCCGCAGCCCGGTCGGCAGGGGCAATATGGCCGGCTCCGTCTGCTGGTGTTTGGAACGCGGAATCGTGCGGACCTTCGGGGTCTGGGAAGTCCGGGCGAAGTTCGACGTCGGCGCCGGTTACGCCCCGATGATCGGTTTGTATTCGGGCGTTGCGGAGAGCACCCCGGGGTGGGGTTTTCTGACGATGGCACGGCTCGACGACGGCGAGCGACGCAGCATGTATCCGGTGGTGCGTGGCGCCGGGGGCCGGCCCATCGACGGAGCTCCGGTTTCTGGAGATTTCACCGCCTGGAACACCTATTCCATCGAATGGCGCGCTGATTTCGTCACCGTCTCCCTGAACGGCGTCGTCATCCTGGACACGCGGGAAATGTCGGTGCGGGTGACCATCCCGACGACCCCCATGTTTCTGTACGTCCAGGTGGTGCCGGGACCCGAAGGCGCCGTACCAGCCCCGAACCAGGAGACGCCGAACCAGGTCGCCACATATGTGGACTGGGTTCGATACGCGAGCTGACCTGCGCCTCAGCAATTCCACAGCCTTGCCGTCTCCGTGCCCTGCAACCCTGACGAGGCCCACATGGAGGGCCGGCGTGGCTGCGTGACGGGGGTACGCCGGCCTTCCTCCGGGCGCCGGTGAATGCACGTACCCATGTCATTCAAGGAGAGCAGCTTGACATTCCGACGTAGAGATCCGCTGCCGCACCAGCCGCGGTGGCGGTCGATCGGGCGTGTTCTAGCCCCGATCATGGCAATCGCCGCCGCGGCGACCGGAGTGGCTTTCGGCAGTGGCGCAAATGCGGCGGCTGCCGGGGACGAGGGCTTCAAGGTGCCGAGCCGCTCGGGCGCGGCGTGGGCCAGCGGGGTCTTTGTGCGAGGATTCGATGTCCCACGCT
Organism: Actinoplanes sp. NPDC051346; assembly: GCF_040682215.1. Classification (NCBI taxonomy): domain Bacteria; kingdom Bacillati; phylum Actinomycetota; class Actinomycetes; order Micromonosporales; family Micromonosporaceae; genus Actinoplanes; species Actinoplanes sp. NPDC051346. Next base: position 644,245 of record NZ_JBFBAJ010000002.1, read on the forward strand.
TCGCCGAGTTCGGTCGCTACCGGGGCCGACCCCTGGATGTCGTCTCCACTTTCCCGGGTCGGGGAACCTGGAACGAATTCATCCAGCCCGGCCCGGCCTACTCGACCTTCACCGGACAGCCATACACGATGGTGTACGGCATTCCCCCCATCCCCGAAGCCGAGAACGCGTCGATGGCCCAGTGCGCGGCCGGGGCGTACAACGACAAGTGGCGGACCTTCGCTCGTACCCTGACCGATGCTCGGCTGGGGACATCGATCATCCGCCTGGGCTGGGAGATGAACGGTTCCTGGTTCCGCTGGGGCGGCGACAAGAACCACCCGGAGGACGCCCCACGGCACGCCCGCGAATATCGGGACTGTTTCCGGCAGGTCGTCACCACGGTCCGCGCGCTCGCGCCGGGGCTGAAGTTCGACTGGAACGTCAACCGGGGCCGCAGCGACGGCATTCCGAACATCGACGATGTGATGCTGGCGTACCCGGGTGATGACGTTGTCGACATCGTCGGCGTCGACACCTACGACAGCTGGGTGGACTGGAACTGGGCGCTCAACGACCCCGACCAGGGCATGAACGCATGGCTCTCGTTCGCCCGCGCGCACGGCAAGAAGCTGTCCTTCCCCGAGTGGGGCCTCTACACGGACCACAAAGACAACGGCGACTGGGCGCCCGGGCACGAAGACCAACCCGAATACATCCAGCACATGTACGACTTCTTCAAGGACAACGCGAGCGACATCGCCTACGAGGCGTACTTCAGCAACGAAACCGAGGACGGCCGCAACTCGCTGTGGAACCCGGTCAACATGCCGGACTCGTCCGTGAGGTATCACGAGCTGTACAAGACCACCGCACCGCCGCCGGGCACGCTGTCGATCCAGGACACCGCGCGAGGCTCCGTCGCCGGCCAGGTGCAATTCTCGGCGAACTGGCACCAGTGCACCACGACGTGCCACAAGGTGTCCGATCGCAGTTATGTGTGGACCGCGATTCCGGGTTCAACGGCGACAGTCCGGTTCACCGGAAGTCAATTGCGCTGGTTCGGAATCAAGGAACCGTTCTCGGTGATCGCGACCGTGGCGATCGACGGTGGCGCTCCGGTGGACGTCGACCCGTACGCGGCGACGGCGAGTGCCACCAGTGAACAGTTGTACGCCTCACCGGTGCTGTCCGAGGGGACGCACACCGCGGTGATCACCATGACGAACCGACGCAACCCGGCGTCGACCGGCGGCAGCTCGATCACCTTCGACCGCGCTGACGTGACCGTCGTCAGCCAGCAGCGATAACGCCGCCGCGTCTCTGCCCCGCAGCTTCCATTGCTGTTTCGTCAGTCATCGCCGGCATCGCCTCGACCTTGGCGACCGGCACGAAGAAGGGAAAGACCATGAAGACTCGCTTCTCCATGCACAAGAAGGTTGCCTTGACGGCACTTGCCGGCGCCGGCCTGGGACTGGCGGTGCTGCAGGTGCCAGCTCAGGCGGCGGGATGGGACCTGAACGGCACTGGCGCCGGAGTCGTCGGCGCGCACGCCTACGGCAACGCCTCCCGTCGGGGAGACGACCGCGTTCAGATCACGGGCACCATCAAGGACACCGAGGAGGACGGAAAGCTCGCCATCGTCGAGCTGCGTGCCACGTACGCGGAAGGTTCGCCCCGCTACGAGCGCGACGCCACGGGCAGCAGCAAGGCCCTCGGCTCGACGGGCGGCTACAACTTCGCGCCCACCGTTCGCACCATCTCCGGACGCGAGTGCCTGGGTCACAAGACAGCTTCCGGCGCACTCGTCGTCGATCGCTGCGCCGCGGAGTGGTACCGCATCTGGTAGCAGCGGCCGCGGCGACGGAGCCGCCTGACCGTTGTGGACGGCGCGACCCTTCGAGACCATCCAGGTGCCCGGCCGGATGCCTCGCTCGAAGGGTCGCGCCCCTCGCGGCGCTGGACTCAACAGTGTGGTCTGGTCACGGCATACTCGTCAGCCATGGGCTTCGAAGAGGACTGGCGAGGTGTGGTGTCTGGCACCGACCGGGATCCCGGCATCGGAGTCGCGGTCGGCGGGCGTGACGGCGACGTCTGGACTGCCGGGCCCGACCTGCTGTTTCCGGCGTGCTCGATCAGCAAGCACGTCGCCGCGTTCGGCACGCTGAGATTGGTCGCCGACGCGACCCTCGACCTCGACACCGACGTCAACGCTTATCTGTCCACGTGGCAGCTGCCCGGGAGCGGCACGGTGACCGTACGCCAGCTGCTCGCCCACACAGCGGGCCTCACCAAGAACTGGTACCCCGGCTACGCCGCGGGTGAGCCCGTACCCTCGCTGCGGCAGATCCTGCGGGGTGAGCCGCCGGCCAACACGCCCAAGGTCCGGCGCGAACTGCCGCCCGGGACCGAATTCCGGTATTCGGGCAGCCACTACGCCGTCCTCGAGCAGCTCCTGACCGACGTGACTGGGACGCCGTTCGCCACGCTGATGTCGACGCTCGTCCTGGAGCCGGTAGGTATGGCGGACAGCAGCTACGACCAGTGCTTCCCGTACGAACACCAGGAACGCGCCGCTCGCGGCCACCGCGGCGGCACTCCTGTGCCCGGCGGCTGGCACACGCAGCCGGAGATGGCCGCCGCCGGCCTGTGGAGCACCCCGGCCGACCTGGTGCGGTTGGAGCGCGAGATCAGCCGCGCCACCACCGGTGAATCCGCGCTTCTGCCACCGGATCTAGCCGCGCAGATGCTGACACCGCAGGTGCCTGGCGGCTTCGGTCTCGGCACCGAGATCGGCGACGGATGCTTCGGGCATACCGGGCAGAACACCGGCTACAGCTGCTTCTCGTTCGCCTGGCCGGCGTCGGGCACGGCGGTCGCCGTAATGACCAACGCCGAAGACCGCCACGACACGCTGCAGGCCCTCATGACACTCGCCGGCCGCCACTACGGCTGAAGCCCTGCAAGGGATGAGCTGGCGAGCTGCTATTCCTTCATCTCCGCGTGGAACAGCCTTCTCCGTCGCTTTGCGCACGAAGAGCACCCGGAGTGCGTCGGAAGCGCGTTCAATGACGTCATGGCGATCGTCGACACCGGCATCCGGTCGGGCTAGGGGACCGTCATGCCACGTCGCCGACACGCGAAGAAGATACCGCCGAGAGAGGTACCCGGCTACGGCGAAGCGTGGGAAGCCGGTCTCATTCCCCAGGTGCCGTCCACCCCGCCGCGCCTCACGGTAGCTCCCACCGCGCGGGCCCAGTTCCGCACCTTCGTCGTCACGACCATCACCACTTTCCTGACGGCGCTTCTATTCGTCAAGATCCTCGAATGGCTAGGCGCCCCCAATGTCGCGTTCATGATCGTCGGGGGCTTGGGCGGCATACTGTGGTTGGTTCTGATCTGTCGGCTCCAGGCCCGCATCGGCGATCAACTTGTCGCCGAGTTCCGTCACGGATACACCACGTTGGAGTGGAAGTCAGGGGGTTTCTGGGTCGGAGAGGGATATACCGGCGGCACCGGAGAGGACTGGTCGCGCTGGGATTGTCGGGGCCTCTGGTTGCTGGACGCCAAGACGGGGGCCGTGCTGCGCGGTCCCGTCCCCGGCGGCGATCCCCCCGGAATGTATCCATCCCCGCACCACCCCGGACGATGGGAGCTGTGGACGGGCTTGCAGTGGCACGGTCACTACGACCGTCCCGCCGACCACAAGTCCCATCGACATTGAATGACGCCGACACAGGAAACAGGTGCGCCCCGCCCCTCCGTGTGGAGTGGGCGGGGCGCCTTCCTGCTATGGGGATTGTTGATTAGCGGGTGCCGTTGAGGGTGGATGCGGGTACCCGTACCGTGACGGGAGGCAGCTGCTTGGCCTCATCGCTGGTCGGGGTCGCGTCGGCGGCGATTTCAGCCTTCGATTCGTCTGCCCGGTCGGCCTTGCGGGCGGTCGGCTCGTCGGGCTGATCGCCGGTAAGAGGCTCGGTGAACGGCTGGATGTCACCCTCGCAGACGGTGCCCACGGCGGGCAGGGTTCCGGTCAGCAGGTAGGTGTCGATGGCATCGGTGGCGCACTTGGAGGTGCCGTACGCGGTGTGTCCCCAGTTGGTGCTGGACAGCAGGCGGCTGTTGGGCAGCAGCTTGGCGGACTCGACGGCCTCGACGTAGTTGGTGGCCGGGTCCCAGTAGTTGCCGACGACGAGCACCGGCGCGGCGGTCCGCTTGGTGAAGGGGCCTCGGTAGGCGTCCTCGTCACGTACGGTCCACGTGTTCGCCGCGCAGGCGGCGGTGCTCCAGGCCCAGGCGCGACCGAAGTACGGGGCTCGTTTGTCGGACTTCGCGGTCAGCGCCGGCCAGGATGCGGCGTCCTTCGGGTGCAGGCCGTCGGTGCACGCGACGCCGGCGAAGGTCTCGAGGCCGTTGTCGTACGGGAAGTCGCGGGCCGGCGCGGTTCGGCGAGCGTCCGCGATTCGCTTGGCCAGGGCCGACTGCGCGGCGGCCTGCCGTGCGGCGGTGACGCTGCCATCGGGGTTGACGGCTTCCCACACGTACGTCGTCATGCCGATGACCAGCTCGCCCGCGAACGGGCTGTACAGCGATCCGAGGAGTCCACCGATGAAGTCGGCGTAGGTGATCGTGGAGGTGCCCGTCTCGTCAGTGATGACGGCCGGCTTGGCCTTCAGTTTCCTGGTGAGTGTCTCGAAGTTCTTCACCGGGTCGCCGGCGGCGAAGGCGCAATGCGTCTCGCCGGCGGTGTCGCAGCGCTTGAGGATCTCGATCAGTGCCTTGTAGGCGCCGTCGGCCGACCGGAGCCGGTCGTCGAGTATGAGCTTGCTGGTCTTGGGGGTGCCGGCCCAGTTGACGGGGTTGATGACACCGTCCACGGTGATCGCGCGTACCCGGTCGGGGAACATGTTGGCGTAGTACTGCCCGAGGGCGCTGCCGTAGCTGAAGCCCAGGAAGGTCAGTTTCTTGTCGCCGACCGCACGGCGCAACACGTCCATGTCGCGGGCCACCTCGGCGGTGGACATCGCACCGGACAACGGCTTACCGGTGGTGGAGCAGCCGCGCCCGATGGCCTTGGCCGACTTGATGTAGGCGGCTTCCTCGGCCTTGCCGTAGGGGAAGGCCACGTTGAGACCGGCGTACGCCTTGGTCTGGTCCTTGACCGAGGCGAAGCACCGCACGTTCTGGCTGCTGGCGATGCCGCGGGGGTCGACTCCGACGATGTCGAAGCGCTCCAGCACCGATTCACTCAGGAACTGCGGCGCGGCCAACGCGATCTGGGTGCCCGAGCCACCCGGGCCGCCCGGGTTCACGAACAGGCTACCGATCTTGGCCCGCTGATTCTTGGCCTTGACCCTCAGTACGGCGATCTCGGTGGTGGCGCCGTTGGGCTTGTCGTAATCGAGGGGAAGCTTGACGGTGGCGCACTCACCGTGCCCGTAGCAGGGGTACCAGCCGAGCTTCGGGGTCTTCACGCTGTCGACGCGCTTCTTCTCGGCGGCGCTGGTCTTGTCCGAAGCCCGTGCCGCGGCGGTGATCGCCGGCTGGTCGACGGGGGCCGCGAAGGCGGGAGGAGTCGCTGATACAGCGAGGAGCGCGCCGCAGAGCGTAGCTGTCAGGAGACGTTTGGTGGTCGGCATGCAGGTGACCTTCCAGAGGTGGTGGACCCTTTCGCGGCAAGATCATGCATGGTTGTCGATCTTCCGCGGTCCACACTCAAGCGGGTCGGGTGTGAAACCCCTGTGAAGCACGTCCCGACCCGCCCCGCTTCAGTGGATGATCCAAACTACGTGGATGAGTGATCACCTGGCGGGCTCCGAGCCCCAGCTCGCGGAGCTCACGGACTACCAGCGAGGACTACGCAGACGCTTCCTTCAGTCTCAGGTTGTACCCGTGCCTCGACCTTGGCGGCCCGCGGAGAAACACTGCACGCCGGTTGGTGGCCTGCAGGGCGTCGGCTTCGCCGTGGACCCGGCCAGCCGCAAAGATCTGTTGTTGGTGACCTCCCTCGACGGGCACGGCTTGTTCGATACCGTCAGCGGCCAGAAGCTGGCTCGAGACCGCGACCCCTACCCCGACCTTCCCTGCCCGGATGAAGACATGAGCTGTCCTGGGCTGGGCCCGATCGCTGGGATGCCTGTGCGGATTGCTGGATTGCACGGCGGCGGGCTGCACACCGGGACCTACGATGGCTGGCTGATTGACATTGTCAGTCCCGACTGGCCGAACGACCGAGTTCTGCTCTCCCGCGAGGGCGACCCCTTCAGCGGGGAGGAGGGTGTCACGTGGTGGCACATTTTCCATTCGACCTTCTCGGCGCTTCGGGCGGCCGGTTTCTCGCCTTCCGGCAACACCTTGGTAGTTGCCACTAGCAGCGACGTCACCGTATGGACGAGAGAGCAGCCGCGGATCGTCTGAACTCAAACACGTTGACCACCATGGAGATGCGCGGTGCCGCCTTGCGGGCGGTGAGGGTGAAGTGGGTTGCGGCCTCGGGGTCTTCGCCGCCGAGCAGGCGACGGTCGGTCTGCTCTTCATCGGCGTAGATCTGCCAGCCGTCGGCCTTCCACGTGTCGCGTAGGGCGCGCAGCGCGGCCTCGTGCTTGCCCTCCGGCAGGCTCACAGTCGCGTACACGGTCATGGCCCATCGTCCGTCCGAGGCGATGGCGCCGGTTTTCAGATGGCAGGGCCCGGTGCGCGTCTCCCATTCGGCAAGCTCACCGTCGGCAAGTTGGGCCATGGCGTCGGAGTGCTTGCGCGCGAACGTCTCGATGTCGGCCTTCGGCGTGGGCGGCGCCGGGTCCTCTGGTTCGACCGGGCCCAGCTCGTGAAGCCGAAGCAGCCGGCCAGCATCAGGGTGGCGACGGGAATCTCACCCCATCTAAGATCGCCGCCGGCGACGAGTGCCACGGCGCAGGAGAACCCTTACAGGGGCGGCGCCGAATCCTTACAAGACGCAGACATCCATCGGCCCTCGCCCCGGGTAGCGTGTTCGCGTGATCAACACGGCCTGTCCATGCGGTAGCCCTATCCAGGTCGCTGCGCACCTCTCCGGTCATCCAGTCCGCTGCCGAGCCTGCCAACAGGTGCTCGTCGTCCCGGCCCAAGGCGCGACGGTGCCATACGCCGCCCCGGTGCCATACGCCGCCCCGGTGCCATACGCCGCCCCGGTGTCGTACGCGGCGCCCACGGACCCGGCCTACCACGAGTCGGCGGTGCTGAAGGGCGTCTACGTCGCGTCCCTCGCCGGCGGGGTCGCGCTGGCCGCTGTCATCTACACGGTGCTCTTTAACAGCCTGTCAGAGACGGCGCTGGTGCAGCTCACGGCCGTCTGGTTCCTCCCAGTCGTCTTCGGGGCGTACGGCCTGCTGTCGCAGCGGCTGATACGGCTACAGGTCACCGGGCGTGCCGCGACCATAACCAAGGCGGCCGGGGTGTACCTGCAGGCGACCGGACCGCTTGGCGCGGTCGCGCTGTTCCCGTTCCTCTTGCTGAAGAACCGCAACCCGTTCCTCATCTCGGTCGTGGCCGCCGTGTTCTGGGCCGGGCTATTGTGGATCTTCCTGACGGGGATCTTCCCGCTACTATGACGGCGGCGGCATGGCACGCCCGAACACCATGCCATCGAGCGATGACGAATTACCAGAACCTCGCAAACCGACCTCTGAGATCCGCTCGGCAAGGCTGACAACAGACCAGAGCCGGTTGGGCACCGCCTGCACCGAAGGCGGCTGCGTTGACCCGCCAGGCGGACCGTCCCCGCCGGGGCATCGGCTTACACAGCGGCCTTTTCACTTGGTGCGGTCAGGCGGCCTGCCATCGAGATGACCATGCGCCTGGGCGCCCACCTCGTCGCCACCGCGAGTATCGCGTTGGCCAGGCCGTCGACCCGGCTCGGCCGGCTCTTCTCCAGGGCCGCCAGCGTCGTCGCGACCACCTGCCGCGGGGTGCGCTTCTTGCCGACGGCCGCGTCCTCTCCGGCCACGTCGAAGAACGGCGTCTCCGTCGCGCCCGGGCAGATTGCCAGGACCTTCACCCCGGCCGGCCGGGCCTCGGCGTAGAGCGCCTCGCTGAACGACAGGACGAAGGCCTTCGTCGCGCCGTACACGGCCATGTTCGGCAGCGGCTGGAACGCCGCCGTGCTTGCCACGTTGACGACCGCGCCCCGGCCGCGGGCCACCATGCCGGGCAGGAACCGGCGGGTGAGATCGACCAGCGCGACGCAGTTGAGCTGGATCTGCGCGGTGAGCCGGTCGGCGTCGCCGGCGATGAACTCACCGTGCATTCCGAAGCCGGCATTGTTGACCAGCAGGTCGACGTCGATTCCGAGCGCGGCCACCCGCGCGGCCACGCGGTCCGCGGCGCCGGGCTCGGCGAGATCCGCGGGCACGATCTCGACCCGGTGGCCGTGCGCGGCGCGCAGTTCGCCGGCCAGCCCGTGCATCGCGTCCTCGCCGCGGGCGACCAGCACGAGATCGGCGCCGCGCGCCGCGAACTCCCGTGCGTACGCGGCGCCGATGCCGCTCGACGCCCCGGTGATCAGGGCCGTCTGTCCGTTGAATTTCATGAATCCTCCCGGGGTGCCTTGCTCTTCTTGGGGTGTGGGACGAGGGCGAGTTCCACGATCGCCAGGAACGTGCGCACCCGCTCGGTGAACGCCACGCCGCCCCTGTCGCCGGGCTCCAGCACGTCGGTCAGGTCCTTCAGTCCGTCGAAGGCGCCCACCAGCACCGCCGCGACCGACTCGGGCTCCAGGCCGGCGCGCAGGTCGCCGTCGGCCTGACCGCGCCGCACGATGTCGGCGATGAACGCGAGCCAGTCGACCGGAACCTTGGAGACCTCGGCCGCCAGCGCCGGATCGGCCGACAGTTCACGGGTCAACCGGGTGACACTCCACGCCGCAGGCTCGCGCGAGATGAGGTCGAGCATGGTTGGCACGAGTGCCCGCAGCTGCTGCGACGCCGTCGGTTCGGCGATGACGCGCTCGCCGACCTCCGTGAGCCATCGGCCCTTCTGCTCCCGGAGTACGGCGAGGGCGAGGTCGGCCTTGCTGCGGAAGTAGAAGTAGAACGCGCCCTTCGTCAGGCCGGACGCGGCGATCAGGTCGTTCTGCGTGGTGGCCGCGTATCCGCGCTCGGCGAAGATCGCAGCGGCCGTGCGCAACAGATGCGCCCGCGTCGCCTCTCCCTTGGCCGTGGCCGGGACCCGCTGCGTGTTGGTCTCCTTCACGCCCGCCAGCATAAAACCGACCGCCCGGTATGTACATACCAACCGGTCGGTTTCTTGGAACTAGTCCGGCTGTTGCTGGGCCCGGTGTGTGCGGTCGAGTTCGGCTGCCATGGCCCGGCCGAGCGCCGGGAGCCCGACGGTCACCGCGCGCCGCTCGGCCTCCGAAAGGCTGGCCAGGATGCGTTCGTGTCGGCGGCGCATCGCATCGGCGAGTTCCGCCGCGGTGTGACGCCCGGCGTCGGTGAGCCGTACCTGGTGGTATCGGCGGTTGCTCGGGTCGCGCTCCTTGACGACCCAGCCCTTGCCGACCATCGCGTCGATGAGCCGGCTGATCGTGCTCTTCTCCAGTCCCAGGTGAGAGCCCAGCTCGGACTGGGTCGCCTCGGTGCGTGACACGAGTTCCTGCAACGCCATCGCCTCGGACAGCGACGCGCTCGAGCCGGGGATGGCCTGCGTCGGGTCGAGGACTCCGCGCAGCCGGAACAGCAGACTGAGGCCCGCTCGCAGAACGTCGGACTGCTTCGTCACGTGGATCTCGTGGTGTCGAGCGTCAGCTTTCATCACTGGAGCAACGCGCCGGCCGCGGTGCGCGAACTGCGCCGGGTGACCCGCCCCACCGGCCGCATCTGGATCTACGACGCCCGGATCGCGCCATGGCGACGCCTCGCCGACGCCGTGGGCGGCACGGTGCCGCGTACATCCGCCGGGTTGCTGTTCACCCGCGCCGAGATGCCCCATCCGGCGGGCGTCCGATGAGGATCCTGGTCCTCGGCGGGTACGGCGCCGTCGGCGCCCGGATCGTCAGCGAGCTGCGCGCGGCAGGGGCGACGCCCTCCATGGGTAGGCGTTAGCGCGCCGTGACGCCCAGGCTGGCGATCAGTTCCTCGATGCGGGTACAGATGGCGTCGCGGATCGGGCGGACGGCGTCGAGCCCCTGGCCGGCGGGGTCGTCGAGCTTCCAGTCCTCGTAGCGTTTGCCCGGGAAGATCGGGCAGGCGTCGCCGCAGCCCATGGTGATGATGACGTCGCTCGCCTGCGCGGCGTCGTACTCGAGCTTCGTGGGTGTCTGGTCGGTGATGTCGATACCGACCTCGCGCATCGCTTCGACGGCGGCGGGGTTGATGGTGTCCGCGGGTGCGCTGCCGGCGGAGCGGACCTCCACCTGATCGCCGGCGAGGTGGCGCAGCCAGCCGGCGGCCATCTGGGAACGTCCGGCGTTGTGGACGCAGACGAACAGCACGCTGGGCTTGTCGCTCATCGGTTGGTTCCTTCCGGATTCAGGTAGCGGTGGCAGTGGGCGTGCTTGTCGGGTCGGAGCCCTCAGGCGGGACGACGACGTCGTCGGCCGCGGCGCCCGCGTTCGGATACAGCGCCAGCAGCAGCCCGACTCCGATGAGCAGGCCGACGAGTTGGGCGCCGACGTACGCGGGGACGGAGCCGGGGGCGATGCCGGCGAAGGTGTCGGTGAAGGCCCGCCCGATCGTCACAGCGGGGTTGGCGAAGCTGGTCGAGGAGGTGAACCAGTACGCGGCGCCGATGTACGCGCCGACCGCGGCCGGGGCCACCGGCGCGCGGCCGGACCGGGCCAGCGCGAAGATCAGCAGGATGAGGCCGGTGGTCGCGACGATCTCGCCGAGCCACAGGTGCCCGCCGGAGCGGGTCGTGGTGGAGATGTCCACCGCGGCCAGGTCGAACATCAGGTTCGCCAGCACCGACCCGGCGATCGCACCGACGGTTTGGACGACGACGTAGCCGCCGAGGTCCGTACCGGTCAGGCCGGTACGGGTACGGCGGCCGAGCCACCAGTCGGCGGCCGAGACGACCGGGTTGAAGTGGGCGCCCGACACCGGGCCGAAGGTCAGAATCAGCGCGCCCAACGCGAACGCGGTCGCGATCGAGTTCTGCAGCAGTTGCAGTCCGACGTCGTTCGGGGACAGTCGGGTCGCCATGATCCCGGAGCCGACCACGGCCGTGACCAACAGTGCGGTGCCCAGAAATTCGGCGAGGAGGCGGCGCGGCAGCGGCGGGGTGGTCATGGGCATTCCCGTGGGGTGCTGGCGTTGGCGCGTGCCTTCGCGGCGAGGTCGGTGAGCTGCCCGGCGGCAGCGTCGAGCGCGTCGGGCAGCAGCCGGTAGTAGGTGAACCGTCCGCGAGGCTCCGCGACGACCAGGCCGGCCTCGCGAAGTTGGCGCAGGTGGCCGGAGACGTTGGGCTGCTTGGCGCCGGTGTCCTCGACGAGGTGGCAGGTGCAGGCCGGGCCGTCGGCGAGGATCTCCACGATGCGTGCCCGCAGGGGGTCCGCGAGCAGGCGGATCACATCAGGTGAAGCTGATATCAGCACGGTCTGATGAGATCACAGCGCTCGCCGCTATGCGGAGGTGGGGGCGGCGGCGATGTCGAGCAGGGCGCCGAGGGATCGGAACGCCTCCGGTCGTACCCAGTAGTAGACCCAGGTGCCGCGACGCTCGCAGTCGACCAGCCCGGCTTCGCGCAGCAACCGCAGGTGGTAGGAGACGGTCGGGCCGGTCAGCTCGAAGGCGTCGGTCAGGTCGCAGACGCACGCCTCGGCGGTGGAGGCGATCAGCGACATCAACCGCAGCCGGACCGGGTCACCGAGGGCCTTGAACATGGGCGCGACCTCGGCCGCCTGTTCGCTGCTCAATGCCTGGACCGACATCGGCGCGCAGCACGCTGCCGCGGTCGGGTCCGACTCTGACGCCTTTGACTTTGACATTTCTCTAGGTTGACAGATCTCTAGGCAGGGTGCAAGGTTGAGCCTGCTTAGAGAAACCTCTAGTCAGGGAGTTGAGATGAGCACCGAGCCGAACACCACCACCACGACCACCTCGTCGGGCTGCGGCTGCGGCACCGCGACCGCCGCCACGGAAGCCCCGACCACCGCAGCGCCGGCGGCGAGCCCGTGTTGCGGCACCGCGCGGGCCGCCGCCGAGGCAGGAGCCTGCTGCGACCCGAAGGCCAAGACCGACGCGCTGTCGGCCGGCGCGACCTGCTGCGGCTGACCCACCCCTGTTCCGAGGAGCTACAGCGATGACATCGCAAAAATCTGACCTGCCGGTGGTCGTTATCGGCGCCGGCCCCGTCGGCCTGGCCGCCGCCGCCCATCTGTACGAACGCAGCCTGCCGTTCCTGGTCCTGGAGGCCGGCACCACGTCCGGGGCCGCCGTGGCGCAGTGGGGACACGTGCGGCTGTTCAGCCCCTGGCGCTACAACGTCGATGGCGCCGCCCGCCGGCTCCTGGACGCCGCCGGGTGGGCTACACCCGACCTCGACGCCCTGCCGACCGGCGCCGACCTCGTCGAGGAGTACCTGACGCCCCTGGCGAAGCTGCCGGCGCTGGCCCCGCACATCCGCTACGACGCCCGGGTGGTCGGCATCGCCCGTGCCGGGGTCGACCGGGTGCGGACCGCCGGCCGGGATGCCGCGCCGTTCCTGATCCGCCTCGCCGACGGCACCGAGCTCACCGCCAGGACCGTGATCGACGCCTCCGGCACCTGGCGCAAACCCAACGTGCTCGGGGCGACCGGCCTGCCCGCCCTCGGCGAGACCGAGGCCGCCGGGTTCATCGACGGGGCCATGCCCGACGCGCTCGGCGCCGACCGCGACCGCTTCGCCGGCCGGCACGCCCTGGTCGTCGGCGCCGGGCACTCGGCCGCCAACACACTGCTGGCCTTGGCGGCACTGGCAGAGGCAGAGTCGGGCACCACGATCACGTGGGCCATCCGTGGCAGCAGCGCGGCCCGCGCGTACGGCGGCGGCGACGCCGACGCGCTGCCGGCACGCGGGGCGCTGGGCAGCCGGCTGCGTGAGCATGTCCAGGCGGGCCGGATCACTCTGGTCACTGGGTTCCACGCCCACCGCGTCGAACGCGACGGCGACCGGGTGACCGTGGTCAGCCGCGACCCCGCCGGCGTCGAGCAGCGGGTCACCGTCGACCGGATCGTCGTGGCGACCGGCTACCGACCCGACCACTCCATCGCCGGCGAGCTGCGCCTCGACCTCGACCCGATCCTGGAGTCCACCCGGTCCCTGGCGCCGCTGATCGACCCGAACGAGCACTCCTGCGGCACCGTGCCGCCGCACGGCGTGGACGAACTGACCCATCCGGAGTCGGGCTACTACGCGGTCGGCATGAAGTCTTACGGCCGGGCACCGACGTTCCTGATGGCGACCGGCTACGAGCAGGTCCGCTCCATCACCGCCGCGCTGGGCGGGGACTGGGCCGCCGCCCGGGACGTGCGGCTGGACCTGCCCGAGACCGGGGTGTGTTCCACGAACCTGGTCACCGACGACCAGCTCCCCGGGGCACAAGCCGCCGCCGGCTGCTGCGGCAGCGAACCCGCCGCCACGGCCCCGCCGGCCGGGCGGGGGCTGTCCACCGGCGTCAGCGGTGGCCTGCTCGCCGCGCCGCTCACGGTCTCCGCCGTCGCGTCGAACGGCGGCGGGCAGGAGCCGGCCGGCGGTTGCTGCGGCTGATGAGCACCACCAACACCGCCCTCGACCCGACCATGGTCGGGGGCGGCGCTGACCCCCGGCGTGGGTGGACGATCGTCGCCGCCCTCGCCGCCACCCAGACCGTCGGCTACGGCGTGCTCTCCTACGCCTTCACCGTGCTGCTCCTGCCGATCGCCGCCGACCTGCACACCTCCACCACCGCCGTCACCGGCGCACTGACCGCCTCGGTCCTCGCCGGTGCGGTCGCGGCAGTGCCCGTCGGGCGATGGCTGGACCGCCACGGCGGACGCGCCCTGATGACCGTCGGTTCGCTCGTCGCGACCGTACTGATGGCGGCATGGTCGAAAGTCGACAACCTTCCCGAGCTGTACGCCGTCCTGATCGGCGTCGGGCTGACCGGCGCGATGGCGCTCTACGAACCGGCGTTCGCCGTGATCGTCGCCTGGTTCCCCGACCCCCGCCGCCGCGCCACCGCCCTGCTCACCGTCACCGTGGTGGCCGGCTTCGCCAGCTCGATCTTCCTCCCGCTCACCGGCTACCTCGTCGCCGCATACGGCTGGCGTCACGCCCTGCTCGTCCTCGCCGCGATCCACGGCACGGTCACCGTCCCGCTGCACTGGCTGCTAGTTCGTCGCCCTGCCACCGGCTCTCTCCACGGCGGCCAGCGTCCGGCGGTCGCCCGGCGGCCGCTGCGATCAGTTCTCGCCGACCGGCGCTTCCTGTTGCTGGCGGTCGCGTTCGTGGCGCAGGCCGCCGCCCTGTCGACCTTCACCATCCACCTCGTGGCCTACCTCATCGAGCTGGGACATCCGGCCACGCTCGGCGCGAGCATCGCCGGGCTGCTCGGCGTGCTGTCGGTGACCGGCCGCCTCGCCACCACCGCGGCACAACGCCGCCTGCCGCCGACCATGGTGGTGGCCGCCGTCTTCGCCTTGCAGGCTGTCGCAGCGGTCATCCTGCCGCTGGTCGGCGCGAGCGCCGGTGGCGCGGTCGCCGCGGTGATGGCGTTCGGTCTCGGCTTCGGCGTCGCGACCATCGCCCGGCCACTGCTGCTCACCCATCTGTACGGCACCGCCGGGTACGCCACGCTTGCCGGGGTGCTCGCCGTCCCGGTCACCGTGGCCAAAGCCGTCGCACCCCTCGCCGCCGCGACGGTGCACGACGCGACCGGCTCGTACCCGGCGGTCTTCATCGCCGTCGGCGTGGGCTGTGCCATCTCCGCGACCGGTATCGCCCTCGCCGGCCGCCGAGCACGCTAGGACTTCACCGCGAACGGGCGAGCGGCGGCGCGGCGCATCGGGGCGATCGCCGCTACCGCCACGGCATACATCACCAGGCCGTAGGCGAGCACGGTGAGAATGGTCTGTCCGGCGTCGGGGGCGAATGCGGCGACGAACAACGCCAGCGACAGGTTGCGTACGGTGGTCGTCATCGCCACCGCACCCCGCGCCGCCGCACCGCCCAGGCCTGGCGCCGCGTAGCTGACCAACCCAACCGCCACCACCACCGCCATCACCAGGTACGCGGCCCCGGGAACCTCGCCCAGCCGATCCGCGTTAGCCACCAGAGACCACAGCACGATCCCGGCGAGCAGCACATCGGCGATGCGCCGTGCCACCGCGTGAACCCGGGCCGCAAGATCCGGCCGGCGAGCCCGCAGCGACATTCCCACCAGCAGCGGCACCAACTGACCGGCGAGGCTGCCCGCCACAAGCAGCACCGCACCACCGACCGGCAACGCCGACAGCCCCAGACCCACCCGCGAATCGGCCACGGTCAGCCAGGCCGGCAGCGCGACGAGACCGACCAGAGCGAGGAGCGCCTGCGCGCTCACGGACAACGCCGCGTCGCCCCGGGCATGATGGGCCAGCAGCGCCCCCGACCCACCCCCGGGTGCCGCCGCCGCGAGGAGGATCCCGACCGCTACCGGCCCGGACACGCCCAGCGCGTCAAGAAGCAGCAGCGCCACCGCCGGCATCACCAGTACGTTGACCGTCAACGCCACCGCGACCGGCGCCGGCCGCCGCAGCACCCGCCCCAGCGCCGCCACCTCCACGGTCGTGCCGACCGCGAGCATCGCCGCGACCAGGAGTGCAGCCAGCACTACGCCACTGGCGTTCACCGCGCCCCGACCGGCGTCGCGACCCGAACACCGGCCGCGAGCCGGCGCACGACGTACTCGGCGTCGCGACCGACCCCGCGCAGCGTCGCCGAGCCGATGCCTCGCTGCCCCTCCAGGCCGACGAAGCCCAGTCCTGCCACCGTGGTCGACACACCACGATCATGCGCGGGATACCCGGCCGCGTCGAGAGCCGGGCGCCCGCCCACGCTGGTGCAGCCGGCCAGATAGGAAAGCCTCGGACGGTAGCCGGTGGCGAGCAGGACGACGTCGATCCGCTCGGTGACGCCATCGGACCAGATGAGGCCGTCGGTGGTGGCGCGGCGAAACATGGGCCGCCAGTCCGGCCGGCCGGCGGCCAGGGCCGCCCGGTACCGACCGTCGTCGAGAACCCGCACCGTCCTGTCGCGCAGCAGCCGGCCGAGTGGCAGCCGCTCCACGCGGGTGCGGTGCAGCCACTCGTGCAGGTCCCGCCCCAACGGGCGCTGCGGCAGGAACCGCACCGGCGCCCGCGAGGTCAGGGTCACGGCTGCGACCTCGGCCAGCTCGGCGGCGATCTGTACGGCCGAGTTCCCGGCCCCGACCACCGCGACCCGCTTGCCGGTGAACGGCTCGGGCCGCCGGTACTCGGCCGCGTGCAGCAGCGTGCCGGTGAAGCCGTCGAGGCCGGGTAGAGCCGGCCGGTGCGGGGCGCCGAAGCCTCCGCTGGCGCCGACGACCAGGCGGGCGGCGAACTCCCGCCCGTCCGTGGTCGCCACCCGGAAACCCCCGGCGACGCGAGTCACCGCCGTCGCCGCCGTGTCCAGCTCGATCGGGGCGCCGAGCCGGGCGGCGTAGTCGGCCAGGTAGTCGACAACCTCGTCGCGGGTCGGGTACCGCCGCGGGTCGCCCGGGAAGGGCAGGCCGGGAAGCGCGCTGTGCCCGGCCGGGGAGAACAGGGTCAGGCTGTCGTAGTAGCGCGACCAGGACCCCGTCGGGGTCGGTCCGGCCTCCAGCAGCAGCGGCTGAAGGCCACGGGCACCCAGCGCGTGGGCGGCGGCGAGACCGGCCTGGCCGGCGCCGATGACGAGAGCGTCGAGGAGTGACATGACGCCATACTATCGTCATTCCATGGATTAGCGATATGACGATGTGAGGGTAAGATCGGCGCGGAGGTACCGATGCCCGACACACCCACGCTGAGCGAACGCACCCGCGAGTTCCTGCGCGCCCTCGCCAGCGAGAACCGCCAACAGCTCCTGCTGCTGTTCGCCGATGGCCGGCCCCGCAGCGTCGGCCAGATCGCCACCGAACTCGGCATCGGCCAATCCACCGCCTCCGAACAACTCGCCGCACTCCGCCGCGGCGGCATCGTCACCGCCCGCCGCGAAGGCAAGACCGTCTACTACTGCGCCGACGGCACCGGCATCACCACCGCCCTCGACGAACTCCAGACCATCCTGCGCGCCTGCTGCCCACCCACCTGACCGATCCGCCGTGGCGCGATCATCAACATGTAACGCGCGCGTCCCATGCGGACGCGATCAGGTCAGCGTCGACCCGCGCGTTGGGTCTAGGCTGCACGGTCATGGCATTGACACACTGGACGTTCGTCTACTGCTCCGCCGGTCTGCCCGACGCGGGCGACCTGCGCACCGTCACCAGCCCAACCTCCACCACGGTGTTGGCCGGCTTCGGCACGGTTGCCGCCGCGCGCCGGGCGTTCGAGGCGGGACCCCTGGCGCAATGCCTGACCGAGACCCAGCTGGTGGAGCTGTGCGGCGCATTCGGTCACGACGATGTGGCGACGCTGCGGCGGCTGCGACCAGGGCTGCCGGTGGGCTTGGTCGGCTACGCGGGAGAGATGACAGCTGAGCTGCACGCCGTCTTCGGCGACTGACGCGGACGAGGCCACGCGGGCTCAGCAGCCCGACCACGGGCTTCGCCCCGGAGGTCGGGGACCTATCGGACGTCGTGGAGTTCCTGCTGCCAGAGGGCACCGCAGAGCAGGTCGAGGCCTTGGCGCAGGTGGCGACGGTAGGTGCCGTACGGCATGCCGAGGCGGCGGGCGGCGGCCTCCTGGGTCGGCGCACCGGAGAAGTAGCCCGCGGTCAGCGCGTCGCGGGCCCGTACCCCGCGCGGATCCTGGGCCAGTTCGTCGACGGCCTGGCGCAGCAGGGCGCGCAGTTCCGCGACGGGATCGGTGAGGTCGGCCGCCAGGCGCACCCGCATGAGGGCGCAGGCGGCGAAGGCGCCGTCGTCGCGCCAGTGCACCAGGGCTTCGCGGACGGCCTGGTCGAACGTCGTGCGCGAGATGGCGGAGGGTTCGGGCTTCCCGGGCGTCTCGGTGGCCGAGATGATTTGGCGAAGCCAGTACTCGATGGGCGTCCGGCGCCAGTCGAGGGCGAACACGCCGTAGGTGTGCGCGCCGACCCGCGGTCGCGCGCCGGTGTCGGTCAGGTTGTTGTTAACGCGTACGGCCCAGGCCTCGGCGTCCCTCCAGACCGCGAAGTTGTACGCGCGACTGCGGTCCCGGGCGACCTGCGCCTGGATCCGGGAGTGGTACAGGTCGTTGACGCGCGAGAGGGTCTGGTACCGCTCGGGGTAGATCAAGAAGCGCGAGAGGCCGATGTGCTCGCCGGGGTTCACCGGCGCGGTGGCGTCGGCGTACGCCCAGGCCGCCGCGACGACGGGGTCGGTGGTGAGATCCTGGGGGTCGGGGGCCGAGAGGATGAGTTGGGCGGTGAACGCGACGGTCCGGCCGGTGCTCAGGAGGCGGTAGACGCTGAACGCCTCGGGTTGGCGCCTTATCCAATACCGGACCAGCTCGGCGGATTCGGGCCCCTCGGCCTCTTCGGCCATCCGCAGGACGACATCGATGTCGTCCTGCGTGAGGGGGCGGTCGTGCACCTCGTCCTCGCGGGACCACGTATACAGCTTTGCCAGGTTCTCCGCCTCGCGGAAGAGGTAGTAGAGCTCCTCGGCGGCGATCCAGGCCCGCTCCTCGGATGCCTCGCGCAGCATCCGCAGATATTCCTCGGCCAACCGCTCGCGCATCGCCCGGAAGGCGTGGGGTGCACGCCAGCGCAGGTCGGCGGCCAGGGTCTCGCGGGCGGCGTCGTGCGGGTACAGCCCCCGGTGGGTGGACTCCATGAAGGGCAGGTCCCGCAGCCAGGTGAAAAGCAGGTGGGCATCCTCGTCCGGCAGGACCGCGGTGAGCAGTTCCTCGGAGGTCGAGTGCGCCTGTGCCGCGACCTCGAGGGCGCGGCGGTGGGCCGCGGAGGGCACCTCGCCGACCAGCCCGGCCAGCAGGCTGCGCAGCACGTCGGCCGAAGGCGTCCAGATGTCGTCCCTGCTCGAGCCCGGTGTTCCCGCGGCGGCGGCCAGGGACAGGGCGAGCGGGTTGCCGCCGGCGAAGCGCAGAACGCGGTCCCGCAGCTCTGGCCGGATCCGCGCCGCGGTCAGCAGGCTGCGGGCCTGTTCATCGGAGAACGGCGGAAGCTCGGTGGCGTGCAGGACCCCGGCCCAGGCGGGATCGGCGGCCCACTGCACCTGCGGCGGCACGCGACCGGCCAGCACGACCAGGGCGCCGGCCGCGGCGCGGGGGAGGAACCGCTGCCAGAGCCAGCTCTCCAACCACTGGCAGTGCTCGAACGAGTCTACGAACAGCACCGTGCCCGGGACCTCGAGGAAGCCGCCGGCCGCGCGCTCGAAGTCGGCCGGGTCACGGCTGATGAAGCGGCCGTCGAGCTCGACGAACGGGCGCCCGGCGGAGCGGGCCTGGTCCGCCAGCCGCCGCAGCAGCGCCGACTTGCCGATGCCGCCCGGCCCGAAAACGTAGAACGCCAACGGCGCCCGCGGATCCCCGCCGAGTGCCTGCCCGAAGCGCTCGAGCTCCGCTTCCCGGCCGATGAACCCGCGCGTTCGCGCGGTGCTCAGCCGCTCTCCCAGGGACGCCATCAGCCGAGGGATCCCGGCTTCTCGTCCTCGCGGTGGCCGGTGATCACAAGAGTGGTCTCATCGACCTTCGGGGCGAAGCACCGGGAGGCTCGGGGGATGTCGGTCGGCATCATGCGCCGTGTTTCTCCTGGCGGGCTGATTGGGGGGTGAAGTCCAAGCTCAGAGACGGGGGCCGCGAGTCTACAGAGCTGCCGCCAAATATTTCCAGCCGTGTCTCTAGAGCATCCACTCGCTCGGGATGAGGTCTGCCTGCCCGCCGGACTGTTCACTGGAGCGGTGAGACCGATCTGCCCGTTCCCCGGCTGCCCGGGAGCGATCTACCAGCCGATGCGCGGTCGTCCGGGTTAGAGGTGATCCTGGTGTTGTGCGCCGTTCTGCTGCTGATCGGCCTGGCGGCGGCTGCCATGGTGGCATGGCCGAAGATCCGCTGGGCTGCTCAGGACGCCACCAGCGAACCGGCCGGGCCGAGCGCTGCCCCCGTGCCGGAGCGGAGCCCGCAGACCCTCGAGGGTGCCCTGACCCTTCAGCTGGTGGCTGGTGAGATCACCGGGCCGCAATACCGGCACGCCATGTCCACCCTCGCGGCCCGTGACGCCGAGCGAAACCCGCTCGAGGTGCCCCCTGACTGCATCCCGCCGGAAGCTGCCTGAGCGGCGCCGTCCCAGCGCCGAGTCCCGCCGAGCGTCCGGCGCCCGTCGTGAAGCTTTGGTCGGCCATCACCGTTCACCGTGCCGGCGGAACGAGATGAATCGTCTGTCTCGAATGATTCGGGGGCGGCTGCGGCCGGGTTAGCGTCGCGCCACCGACCAGCGAGGAGCCGGCATGGGATCCAGACGCAATCATCGGCGGACCGGCGCGGTATCCGTGCTGTCAGCGTTCATGATCGGCGCGGTGCTCGGTCTGACCGCATGCGCGACAGGCGAGGGGGATCCGTCCACCCTGCCCTCGCCCCGTGCGTCGCAGCGGTCGGCCGACCGCCCCGCATCACAGGAGCCGGAGGCCGAACCCACCGCGGTGCGGCCCAGCCGGGCCGAGGGCACGCAGCCCACCCGGTCGCGGCAACCGGAGCCGACCACGGAGCCCGCCGAGCCCACCGCTACAGAGCCGGCGCCGGCCCGCACGACCACTACTACCACCACCACGCGGACCGCCGTACCGGCGCCGGCTACGACCCGGCCGCCGACGTCGGCGGTCGTAGTGGTACCCGTGCCGACGCAGACCACTACACCGGCGCAGGCCAGTCCGGTACCCAGCGCCTCGGCGGTTGCCGCTTCGACGGGCCTCGGACCGTTCGGCTGGTTCCTGCTGTTCGTCCTGTTCGCGGCGTTGATCGTGGGCGGGTTGCTGGTGTATCTGGCGCAGCGGAAATCGGCCTGGGACGCGGAGGCTCGCGAACTGGCGCGGGAGACCCGTGCCCTGACCGGTACGCGGTTGCCGCCGGTGTTGACCGCGATCACCGCCGGGCAGCGGGAGGTGGCGTGGCTGCCGGTGCGTGTCGGTCTGACCGAGTTGGTGGGTCGGTGGACCGTCCTGATCGAACGGGCCGCCGGTGAGCCGCGACGGAACTGGTCGCTTGAGGTCAGTGGCCTGTTGCAGGACCTCGTGGCCGCGGTGGACGCCGAGAACGAGGCGCTCGCCCTCGGGCGGGAGTGGATGCTGTTGCGGCCCCGGGTCAACCGGGTGGAGGAGGCGCTCGCCGCGGTGCTTGCGGGTCGACCGCAGCCCGAGCCGCCGGCTGCCGGGGAGCCAGGGCCGTTACCCGCCTAGGTCATGGGATTGTTCCTCCGATCAAGACAGCGGGTTTCGGCCAGCTTCCGGGCCTAGCGTCGCTTGCGGGCATCCCCGGCTCGGCGGCCTCGTCGCTCCAGCCTGCGGTAGCGCTCGCAGCGCCGCCCACCAGGCGTCCCGGGTGTCATTCACCGGTGCCGGCCCGGTCCCATGATGCTCGACCGCAGCGGTCGCTCGTGGCTGTGATCCGCGTCGGTGACGGACTCGGGCAATTCACGCGGGGCACGGACACGGTGTTATCGACCGCTCGCGGCTCCCACCCCCTCAGCGGGGCCGGGCCGACGGTTCCAGCATCGGCGGTCCTGACGGCGCGCGCCTCGTCCGCATCGGATGAATCCGCTACCAGCGGTCCTTAACCGGGAGGCGTGCCGGTCTCGGGCGGCGGTGCAGCCGCCGAGGGATCCCCGGAAGCCTGCACCTCTATTTGCTCGGTCTTGTCGGCGCCCACCACCTCGATACCGAGGTTGCCGATGGTGTCACCAAGGTCGAGCTCCACGACGTACGGGACGATCGCGGGCTGACCGATCTGCGGCATCGTGCCGACGACCTGAATCGCCCAGTAGTCCGGCGGGCTGACGTAGACGCACGGCACCAGGCTGACTGTCATGTTCGCCCATGGCTTTCGTCCGCTCACCACGAGCCTGGGACGGGGTGGGTAGATCATCGGTGAGATGACGTCCGCCCGCTCGAACTCGATCAGCTGACTGGAGTCCGGGGCTGATCCGGACTGCGGCGCTGGGCTCTGCTCTGTGGTCACGGCGGGCCTCCTGACCGGACATTCTCCTCCACCGGCCCGAATCGGCCGCAGCGGCTGCACCATCCGCAGGTTCTGGCCATGTCATCGGCGGCGGCCGATCACTCGCAGCGGACGATCCACCGGCCCGAGCTTCGCGGTGGGATGGGGCGTGACCTCGATCGCTCTGGGACTGATCGCCCGCTGTGGTGCCCGTGCGCGGGCGTACCCCCCGCCCAACCGACGAGCCGGCCGGGGCCACGATGGACGAACGGCGACATGAGCGTGCGGAGGTCGCCGATCGTCGTCGTGCTCCTGCTCGGCTGGGCGGCACTGGGCGTGACGATCGCGGTCCTGCCGGGCGTTTCGGCTGCCAGCGGATGGGCCGTGCTGCTCGCGGCGGTCGTGCTCGGGCTGCTTGGCGCGGCCCTGCGCCCGGCGGCGGCGGTGCTGCTCACCCGCGTGGGCTGGGCCGGCGTCTTTGGCGGCTGGCTGCTGGGCCAGGCGCTGATCGTCTACCTGGCGCTGTCGGTGACGCCTGGACTGCACGTGGCCGGCTTCTGGCCCGCGTTCTGGGCTTCCTGGGTGTACGCCGCGCTGGCCAGTATCGGACTGTGGTTCGTGACCGCCGGTCAGCCGGCGATGATCACCCGGCATCTGCTCCGGGCGAACCGCCGCCACCGTCGGGCCGCCGCCCCGAGCGACGTGCCGGGAGTGGTGTTCATCCAGATCGACGGACTGTCCGCGCCGCTGGCCCGGTGGGCGATCGCCGCCGGCTGCCTGCCGACGCTGGCCCGATGGCTGCGCTCGGGCAGCCACATCCTGGCGGAGTGGCACGCGCAGCTACCCGCGACGACACCGGCCGGCCAAGCCGGTCTGCTGCATGGCGCGAGCGCCGCGGTGCCGGCATTCCGATGGTACGAGAAGGAATCCGGCCGCCTCGTCGTCACCAACCGGCCCCACGACAGCGCCCTGGTCGAGGCCCGTCTCCGCAATGGGCGGGGTCTGCTGATCGACGGCGGTGTCAGCGTCAGCAACGTCTTCTCTGGCGATGCCCCGACGAGCCTGCTGACGATGAGCACCATCGGCGCCCGCGAGACCGCCGGCCGCCCGGCCCGCTACGTCAGCACGTACCTGCTGGATCCGTTCGGCCTCACCCGTTCGCTGTGCCTGACCGTCGGTGAGATCGTCAAGGAGCTGTACCAGGCTCGGCGGCAGCGGCTGCGGCAGGTCGAACCGCGGATCCGCCGGACCGCCTCGTACGTGCTGCTGCGCGGCCTGACCAACGTCCTGCTGCGCCACCTCAATCTCTCGATCGTCGCCGAGCACATCATGCGCGGCGCACCAGCCGTCTACTGCGACTTCGTCGACTACGACGAGATCGCGCACCACGCCGGACCGGCGCGCCCGGAGGCACTGGCGGCGCTCGAAGGCATCGACGGTGTCCTCGCGACGTTGCGGGACGTGGCGATGGCGGCTCCTCGCCCGTACCGGTTCGTGGTCCTGTCCGACCACGGTCAGAGCCAGGGCGCGACCTTCGCCCAGCGGTACGGCCACACCTTGGAGGAGGTTGTCCGTGGGCTCAGCGCCGAGCCGGACCCGGGGGTCTTCGCCACCGGTGACGACGAGCAGGCCGGCCGTGCCCGGGCCCTGCGCGACGGGCTGGTGGGCCGCACCCACGGGCGGACGGGCAACGGTGGCGCCGCGCCCGAGATCGTGGTGGCGGCCTCTGGAAACCTCGCCCTGGTGTATCTGACCCGTCATCCGGGGCCGGATGACGATGGAGGACCTGGCGAAGCATCATCCGCGGCTGCTTCCCGGCCTCGTGCACCACGACGGCATCGGGTGGGTCATGGTCCGGTCACGCCGCCTCGGCCCTCGGTCCCCGCCAGGGGTCGCTGGCTCAGCCAGCGACCGACCACCAGGCCGCCGTGTCGGGAGGCAGCATGCCACTGGCGACGGCGCTGCTGGCGAGCAGTGGCGCGTCGGTCACCCGTACCCCGGCAGCAGCCAGGTCGACCGGGGCGTCGGTCAGGTTGACGGTGCACACCAGCGACGGGGTGCCGGCCCGGCGAAACGCCAGTACCCCGGCCGGGGCGGGCAACCACTCCAGTTCCTCCGAACTGCCCTGACCGAGCGCCGGGTGCTCCCGCCGGGTGCGCAGCGCCGTCCGGTACAGCGCCAGCATCGACGCCGGGTCGCCGTCCTGCGCCGCCGCGGTGAGCTCGGCCCAGTCGGCCGGC
The DNA here is from genome assembly GCF_040682215.1 of Actinoplanes sp. NPDC051346. NCBI lineage: Bacteria > Bacillati > Actinomycetota > Actinomycetes > Micromonosporales > Micromonosporaceae > Actinoplanes > Actinoplanes sp. NPDC051346. The sequence continues at coordinate 668,747 of NZ_JBFBAJ010000002.1, forward strand.
TGCGGCAGCCAGGGCGTCGAGCTCGCCGGCCCGAACCCGTACGGCGGCGCGTCGCCGGACCAGGGCAGCGGCACCCGGCAGCCGTCGCGGCCCGGCTCGGTCCCGCCGGAGCGCAACCAGATCGGGTCCTGTCGCGCCTCGTCCGGGAGGTCCAGCACCTCCGGCAGCCCCAGCTCCTCGCCCTGGTAGACGTAGGCCGATCCGGGCAGGGCGAGCATCAGCAGCACCGCGGCCCGGGCCCGGCGGAGCCCGATCTCGCCGCCGCCGAACCGGGTGACGTGCCGCCGCTTGTCATGGTTGGAGAGGACCCATGTGGTCGGCGCACCGACCGCGCCCATCGAGGCGAGGCACTGGTCGATCACCCCGCGCAGCTCGACGGCGTCCCAGGCCGCGCGGAGAAATTCGAAGTTGAACGCCTGGTGCAGCTCGTCGTAGGCCACGTACCGGGCCAGCCGTTCGTAGGTGGAGGCCCAGGCCTCGGCGACGGCTATCCGCTGGCCCGGATAGCCGTCCAGGATCTTCCGCCAGGAGCGGTAGATGTCGTGAACGTCGTCTTGGTCGAAAAAGGGCAGATCGCCCTTGCCGAGCAGCCGTACCTGCTTGCGGGGGCCCACGTCGGGCAGGCCGTCCGCCTTGATCATTCCGTGTGCCACGTCGACCCGGAAGCCGTCGACGCCGCGGTCCAGCCAGAACCGCAGCACGTCCTCGAACTCGCCGCGCACCTCCAGGTCGCGCCAGTTCAGGTCGGGCTGGGCGGGGTCGAAGAGATGCAGGTACCACTCGCCGTCCGCGACCCTGGTCCAGGCCGACCCGCCGAAGACCGACTCCCAGTCATTGGGCGGTTGCTCCCCATTGGTTCCCTTTCCGGGCCGGAAGAGATAGCGCTCCCGCGCGGCGGAGCCGGGCCCGGCGGCCAGGGCCTCGACGAACCACGGGTGCTGGTCCGAGGTGTGGTTCGCGACCACATCGATGATCACCCGCAGGCCGAGCCGGTGCGCCTCGGCGACCAGCGCGTCGAAATCGGCGAGGGTGCCGAACATCGGGTCGACGTCGCGATAGTCGCAGACGTCGTACCCGGCGTCGACCTGGGGGGAAGGGTAGAACGGCGACAACCACACCGCGTCCACCCCGAGGTCACGCAGGTGCGTCAAGCGGCCCCGGATGCCGGGCAGGTCGCCGATGCCGTCCCCGTTCGCGTCGGCGAAGCTGCGCGGGTACACCTGGTAGATCACGGCGGTGCGCCACCAGGGCGCGCCGAGGATGTCGGCCACGGGAAGTCCTTACGAGAGGCGGACGGGACTCAGCAGAGGTACGGCTGCGGGCCCCGCGCCGGCTCAGGGCCGGCGTCAACAGAGGGTAGGACCCAAGATCCAGGGCCCCAGCCGGACATCGTTGCGTGGTGAGGCAGCCCAAAGGGCAGCTCTCCTTCACGGCCGACGGAGGACAACCAGCGCCACAACCAACAAGCGCGATGTGCCGTTCACCAGCGGTTCACGTCGGACCGCTAGACCAGCGACATGTGGTGTCCTGAGTCTCCTGCCCTCCTCGCCGGCGTTCGCCGGGAGTCGTCCCGTGCTCACCCACGGTGTGCAGTCGGGCGACGCGACCGCGGAGTCGGCCCTCGTCTGGACCCGGACGGACCGGCCGAGCGGAATGTGGGTCGAGGTGAGCCGCCGCCCGGACACCGTCTGGTTCACCACCAAGGGCGACAACCGGGTCTGGCAGATCAAACTGCTCACCGACACGTACGAGCTCGCCTACGACGACAACCTGGTCAACCCCGGCACCGCACCGCTGACCGGCGTCGACAACATCACCGGCTCCACCGCCGGAGACCTGTACCTCGCCGAGGACGGCGGAAACATGGAGATCTGCATGATCACCCCCGACGACAAGGTGTCGACCTTCCTGCGGATCACCGGTCAGAGCGGCTCCGAGATCACCGGCCCGGCCTTCACGCCCGCCGGCGACCGGCTGTACTTCTCCTCGCAGCGCGGCACGTCAGGCTCCTCCTCCGGCGGCATCACCTACGGCGTCACCGGCCCCTTCCGGCGACAAGCCGGCCTCCTCCTTACCGGGCGGTGGGCTCGCCCGGGGCGCCGCCGTAGGGATCGTCGCTCGCCAGAAGGCGGGAGAGGATTTGTGCGCACTGCTCGGCGCAGGTCATGGCGTCGGCGGTGATCCGCAGCCGCTCACCCGGCTCGATGGACCGCTTGGCGACGAGATCCCCTCGGAGGGTCGTCAGCCTCTGCAGGTGAGCGTCCAGCGTGTGGAGAACCTCGCTGTGCATGTACGTTCGTCGCCTCGCTCAATCGGGCGGCGGGCAGAACGTCGCTCGGCGCGACCGCCGCCGCGGACTTGACAGTGGACGGCTTGTCGGCCGGCCCGCCTCGCGTCTCGGTGTGCCGTGACGGCGGGGCGGGCCGGCGCAGGACTACTTCTTCTTGCCCTTCTTGTCCTTCTTGCTCTTCTTGCTCTTCTTCGCCATGGTCGCCACCTCATTCCTGCCGACTCGCGCTTGTTCGGCTTCGCGTAACCTTTCGTACTCACGCGGTTACTCTTTAGGCAGCGTACGCAGCAATCAATAAGCCTCAATGTCTGGATTGTTTCCCTGGGGTGAGCTCAGAACTGGTCGTCGTCGACGGCGTAACGGCGCAGGGCGGCGGGGTCGGCGGCGGGTGGACGTCGTGGTGGAGCACGGCGAGGCCGGGCCGGCCGGCGGTGACCTGGAACTGCGCGGCGGTGGCGTGCCGGTCGCCGGCCAGCACGACCGGGTTGCTGGTGGCGCACGAGCCGGCGACGACCCACGGTCGGCGCCCGGCCCGGTGGCCCGGCGGGAAATCCATCGATGCCATCGCCGCGATGTGTGAGTCGCCTTCACTCTTCACTCGGATGTCGCCGGTCCGTCATATGAACGGCGCACAGGTGTCGGTCCGCACGGGTTGGCTGTCGCCCGTCAAGCTCATGTGGATAAGGAGCTCACGCACGTGCCTACCTCTCGTCGTACCTTCCTGGCCGGTGGCACCGCCGCCGGCGTCGGTCTCGCCGTCGCCGGTGCCGTCCCGTCTCTGGCCGAGGCCACCCCGGGCCGGCCGCACAGGCCGGTCGGGAGCGGCCACGTGCCCTTCCCGCCGCTTGTCGACGACCCCGACGGCATCCTGGCCCTCCCTGAGGGCTTCAGCTACACCATCGTCACCCGCACCGGTGTGACCCGGCTCGACCGCGGCCAGGGCCTCACCCCGTCCAGCCACGACGGCATGGCCGCCTTTCCCGCCGGCCGTGGCCGCTACAAGCTGATCCAGAACCACGAGATCGACCCGGGCGCCGAGTTCGGCGTACCGCACGTCAAGGGCACCGTCTACGACTCGGGCGCCGTCGACGCCGGCGGCTGCACGGTGATCACGACCGACCGGGCCGGACGCAACCTGGGCGAGTTCGTCGCCCTCTCCGGCACCGCCACCAACTGCGCCGGCGGCCCCACCCCGTGGGGCACCTGGCTGACCTGCGAGGAGACCGAGGACCGGGCGGGAGATGTCTGGAAGGAGGGCGACCGTACCGGCGTCTTCCAGAAGGACCACGGCTACGTCTTCGAGGTCCGGGCCGACGGCAGCGCGGACCCGAGGCCGATCAAGTGCCTGGGCCGCTACGCCCACGAGGCGCTGGCGATCGACAAGGACCGCACCCACATCTACCTCTCCGAGGACGCCAGCAAGCCCAACGGCCTCTTCTACCGGTGGACCGCGCCCCGCGGCGGCCGGATCGGCCCCGGCGTACTCACGCGCCTCGCACCGGACGCCGGCGTCCTCGCCGCGATGCAGATCATCATGGACGACGGCTCGGTGCTGCCCGACGTCGCCTACCTGACCTCCGCGCAGCTGGGCCGTCCCTTCCCCGTGCGGTGGATCGAAGTGCCCGAGCGGGACGCGAAGACCACGCCCGTGCGCGGGCAGTTCACCGACGGCCAGGTCACCCGCGGACGCAAGTTCGAGGGCGTGTGGGGCACCGACGAGGGCGTGTACGTCGTCAACTCCTTCGCCTGGAAGCAGGGCGAGCTCCCGGCGGACGCCGTCCCGCATGACGGCATGGTCTGGTTCTACAACTACCGCGCCAAGACCATCCAGCTGGTCACCTACTTCCCGCACCAGAGCACACCGGCGAAGTACACCGACCTGGCCTTTGATGGCCCCGACAACGTGACCGTCACCCCGTGGGGAAGCCTCGTGCTCGCCGAGGACGGTGCCGGCGCCTCCCACGTACTCAGCGCGTTCCCGGGAGGCCCGGCGTACGCGATCGCCCGCAACCAGCTCAACGACTCGGAGTTCTGCGGACCGACCTTTACCGACGACGGCAGGGTGCTCTTCGTCAACATGCAGGATCCCGGCCTCACCCTGGCCATCACCGGCCCGTGGCAGAAGTACCTGGGCTGATCCCGCCGAGCAGGCGACGGTGAGGGGCCGGTTCCCGAGACGAACCGGCCACTGAAGCGCGCGCGGCTCCGTTCCTGGGATTTCAACCCCCTCCAACAGACCTCGTTGTCCGCGCGAATACCCGATGTTCAGCGCCCGATGACCTCAGGGACGTCGACCGGCTTCTCGCCGCCACGATGCCCGATTCCGGCAGCGGCTCGGGGTTCGGCCGCGTCGGCAGAGCCGCCGGTCCACCGTCACAGGAGGGACCGCACGAGCATCGTCACCGGTACCGTCACCGCGACTGCCGCGGCCAGCACCAGCGCGGACCGGCGCCGCAGCGCCGACCGCAGTGCCTCCCGGCGCTTGGCCTTCTCCGCGCGCACCAACCGCGACGACAGATAGAGGTACGTCCCCACGAGCGTGAACAGCATCGGGACCGCGAGCAGGGTACTGACCCACGACGACGTGTCGTGCCAGCCGTGGTCGCCGCCGCAGCTCACCACCCGCCGCCCACTGGCGCAGCGCGGCAGGGCGATGTCGTATCGCACGTCGGCCACGGCCCAGGTGATGACGGCGGTGGCGGCGACGGCGACACCGGCGAAGACGAGCAGGGACGGCAGGGTGCGGCGCGACATGGCCCCATCCTGCGGCATCCAGTCGCGCTATGAGATCACCATGTCGGATGCGATGGTCAGCCCGGTCAGTTCCCCGATCGGCTGGGCGAGCTCGCCGTGCCAGTCCGCGTTTGTCGGTCCTGCCGGAGACGGTGGCGGGGGCGTCGTGCAATACAGCGCTCACGTCGAAGGGCCGACGGCAACGCATTCGATCATGGTGAGTCAACATTGATAGCCCTTGATATGGTGGGGGTCGCCCTGCAAACGTGACGCGGAGGTCCGCATTGAATCTGAACCTTGCCGTGAACGTTGCCGCAATTGTCATCTCCCTTACCGCCGTCGCGTTGTCCGCTTTCTTCGGCCTGCGTCAGTTGCGCTCGATGCAACGGGCGAACAGCACCGTCGTGGCGATCGAGTTACTAACCCGAGAATGTCGCAGTAACGACTTCCTGGAAAGCGAAGAGTTCGTTCTCTACCAACTGTCAGCCGATTCACCCGACGAGGGGGTCAACGGCTTGCCGCCCGAGCACCGCCGTCATGTCACACGCGTTGGTCTGTACTTCAGCAGCCTCGGAGCGCTCTCGGTTTTCGGCGGGATCGAGACCAGGATGATCGTCGCACTCGTGCCGACCCGCGCTCGCCGCGCATGGTCGGTGCTGGAGCCGTACATCGCCGCAGAGAGACGGCTGAGATCGCCCACTTATCTTTCGTTCTTCGAGCACCTTGTGTGTTTGATTGCCGACGCCGACCCGGCAAAGCATCATGCGAGCCTCGGTCTGCGCAGCATGGACTCGCGGCCGGCCCGATTTGGACGTGACACCGTGGACAGGACGGTCGCCGTCGGCGATTCGAAAGGCGTTGCCGGGAAGTCGCAGTAATCTGTCAGGCACGAGGTTGGCTGGGATCGGTGCCTGAACCGGCAATGCGGACCTGATGACCTTCGCCGGCAAGGGCTACCTGGGAGCTCGCGGCAGTGTGCGCACGCCGTTCAAGCGTCGCTACTGCGCCCGAAGCTGTTGCGCCGACAGGCGGCGGTCAACCGAGCGCTCACCACGATCCGCGCTCGTGGTGAGCGAGCCATCGCCACGCTCAAGACCTGGAAGTTGGGCGCGATCTTGACGGACGCCTACCCAGGAACTACTTTCTAAATGGAAAGTACTTCCTGGGGAGGACGCCATGACCGACTACATCTCCTCGCACGACGCGCAGCGCGCCCTGGACGACGTCCGCAACCGCCGCGCTCAGGCCACCGCCCTGGGCCAGCGGGTGCCGCTTGCCGCCGTCGCGGTGAGCGCCGCCGTCACGCTGGCTGGCGGGCTGGCGTTGGACCTGCCGAACACCCGCGCCACCATGCCGCTGTACGCGGTCGTCGCGGTCGGGGGCTTCGTCGCGAGCCTGCTCATCCACCGGTCCCGGCCGGTCGGGTTGCGGTTGTCGGCATACCCGCTCCGATGGTGGCTGCGGCAGCTCGCCGTGCTCGCCGGCGGGCTGGCCGTGGCGATCGGCGTGTACCTGCTGGACGCGCCGCTGCGCCTGACCGCCGCGATCGCCGCGGTGCAGCTCTACTCGCTCGTAGTGACCGTGCTGGGCAACCGCTCGGCGCGCCTCGGCGCCGCGCGGGCCGCGTGATGAGCGCGCCGGTGCCTGACCCGGTGCTCGGCACGACCGTCCGGCTGTCCATCGTCGCCCTGCTGGCTCCCGCTGACGAGGTGGAGTTCGCCACGGTGCGCGACGCCGTGCAGCTCACCGATTCGAACCTGTCCAAGCAGGCCAGCGCCCTGGAAGCCGCCGGCTACGTGCGGATCCGCAAGGGGTACGTGGGCAAGCGGCCACGAACCTGGCTGTCACTGACCCCGACGGGGCGCTCCGCGCTGACCGCGCACGTGGCGGCCCTCGACGCGATCGTCGCCGCGGCCGGCGTGCGCAGCCAGTAGTGAGGCCCGGCGTGAAGGAGCCGGCTGATCCGCTCGTCCAGGGGCTCGGCAATGACGTGTTCGGATTGTCGAACCGGTCGTCGGGACCTGATCCACCCGCCGGCCCTACCCACCTGGATGAGCCCGGATCGGGCCTGACGCTAGTGCGCCCCGCCGCCACCAAGGTTCACGAGGACCACCCCGAGGATGATCACCGCGATGCCCGCGTACGCGATGGGAGTGATCTTGTCGCTGAAGGCGTAGAGGCCGACGATCGTGATCAGCGCGGTGCCCACGCCCGACCAGATCGCATACGCGGGGCCCATGCTCAGCCCTGTCTTGAGCGCCAACGACAGACACAGGAACGACACCCCGTAGCTGACGGCGACGACCACGCTCGGCCACAGCCGGGAGAAACCTTCCGACGCCCGTAGCGCACTGGTGCCGATGACCTCGAAGACGATCGCCGTTGCCAGCAGGAGTAACCCGTACACAGGTGGACCGCCCATCGTCTCAGCGGGAAACGCGCTCGGCTGCACCACCCGCAATGCTCGTCGCCTGACAGCGACCCGTCCGAGCATGGATGATCCACGCAAGCGGCCTGCGAGACAGCTGTCGTGGCGCGAACAAGCGCTGTCCGCGATAGCCTTGCCGTATATGGCTACCTATCGCAGCGCCTCAGTGCTCCTCTCTTCGGACGGCACCAGGACCCCCGGCACCGCCGCGCTCTTCGCCGAGCCCGCCCGCAAGGGTGGAACCCCGCCGTGGGCAGGCGACTTCCGACCCGCCAACAGCGCCGGCAATGGCCCCAAGAACGCCGTCGGCAAGACCTTCACGTTGGAGCTGCCCGACGGCAGCACCGGCAAGGTCGTGGTCCAGAACATCAAAAGCGGGAAGGGAGGCGTCGTCCTGGCGTTGATGGGCGAGGACGCACCTCCCTTCTGATCGGGAATCTGATCGCCGCCGACGCCGGAGACGGCGCTGGTCTGCGAGCCTGCCGAAGTCAGTGCGTTCGGATAGCTACCGGGCGCATTGCCTCGCCAGCGAATACTCATCGGTCAGCGGTAGCAGCCGTCTCCAGTGCCGTCGCCTGGGTGGACGCTGCCTACTCTCGCCAAGAGGCGATCGTCAGAGCCCGCGCATGTTCACCACTCGGCGTCGGATCGTCACTGTGAGGCTTGCGATAGTGGCGGTCCCCGCCCTTGTCGGCCTGGCTCAGGTCGGCGTCGTCGCCGCGCCGACCGACGATGGGTTCCCGAAACCCGCACGGCCCTCAGGCGCGCCGGACCAGGAGGCAGCGTGAGGTGCTCGGTGGCGTGATGGGCGACGCCCGCACCGCCATGGATGTCGATCACAGTGTCGCTCGTCCGGGAATGGAGTGGAGAGTGCGTATTGAGGTTGCTCATCGGTCACCGGTCCGCTGCGTCGTTGGTGCTACGACAGGCGACGGTCGAGGACTGATCGTTACCGCAGGCGGCGACGAGATGTTTCGCTTGTGGGATGCGTCCTCTGGCACGGCGGCCGACGCGATCGCATGCTCGAGTTCCTCGGTCCTGCCTTCCTTGGTCTCGTTTCTCGGGGTGCTTGATGTCGCCGGTTCCCGGCTTCTGGTCTCCGCTGATGGCACGGCGATCCGTCGGATTGACCTGGCGACCGGGCGGGAAGTGGGGCCGCGGCTGCGGCCGCGCCAGGCGGCATGGTTGCCGAAGGGTGGGCTTGGTCCGGTGGCGATACTCGCCGACGATGACAGCGCGATGCTGGTGGCGGGTGGGCCGAGCGGTTCCGTGCACCGCTGGGATGCGATGACCGGGGAGCTGTTGGGGCAGGACTGGCGGGCGCACGACGGCAAGGTGTTGGCGCTGGCGGTCCTGCGAGGTAGCGGGCGTTCGATGATCGTGTCGAGCGGTACCGATGGATTTGTGCGCCGTTGGGATGCGCCGACCGGTGAGCCGATCGGCGAAGCTTGGGTCGGCGTCAATGAGCCGATCTCGGTACTCGCCTGCGTTTCCGTGGACGGTCGGGACGTGGTGATCGGCCAGGAGTATCTGGGACCGATCCATCGCTGGGACGCGGTGACCGGCGAGCCGATCGGGGCGCCTTTGCCACTGGAGGGCTGGGGCCTCGAGATGGGTGGCCTGGCCGTGACCCCGGATGGTCGCATGCTGCTTGCGGTGGATCGCGGTGGGACGCCGTGGCGGTGGGACCTGACCACGCGGGACCCGGTGGCGGAACCGCTGTCGGAACCGACGACGTTGGTGACCGCGGCTGCGGTGGTGCCGTCCGAGCAAGGCTGGCTGTTCGTCACCGGCGGCCAGCGAGGCGAGCTGCGACGCTGGGACACGGCCGGCCGCAGGATCGGCGCTGATCTACCCGGGCATTCGGCCCGAGTGCAACAGGTACTCGCGTTGCCAGCTGGCCCAGATTCGGGCGGTCGGACGGTGCTGCTTTCCACCGGCCAGGACGGGCTGCGTGCGTGGGACGCGGCGACCGGCGCGACGGCAGGTCCGCAAGGGGCTGGTCCGCTGCCGTCCGCGGGGGGTCTTGCCGCGGTATGGCAGCACGACGGCCGACTGCTGGCGGCATCGGCCACCGACGATGGCTTCCTGCGCTGCGACGTGACCGCGGGAGTCGTCAAGGAGCCGCCCGCCGACGAGCCGGAACCGCCGCTGACGAACGTGGCTCCCGGGGTGTTCCCGGACGGTCGACGCTTCTTCGCCGGCGCGGGGTTGGACGGCGGAATCTACCTCGTGGACGCGGCCACAGGGGAAGCCTTGGGCGAGCCGCTGCGCGGGCTGAAGTCTCAGATGCTCGCCGGAGTGGCGGTCGTGACGCTGCCGGACTCCACCGTCATGGTTGCCGCGGGCGGCGAAGATTGCCGGGTCGTACGGTGGAACGCCGTAACCGGCGAACGGATCGGCAAGCCGCTTCCCGCCGGTGAGTACATCCCTGTCCGGTTGATCTTTCATCCGTTGTCGGACGGCCGGGTGATCTTGAGTGCCCACGACGGAGCAGGCGTCTACCGTTGGGACGCGGTGACCGGCGAGCAGTTGGGTCCGCCGCTTCGGACCGGTGGAGAACCAGGCGCTGGTCTCCGGCTGGACACTGTGTCCCCGGACCGGATACTCGCCGTCGGCCAAGACGATCTGGTCCGATGCTGGGACGTCGTCACGGGTGAACATCTCGGTGATGTGCCGGACACAATCTGCGCCACCACGGCGATCCTGCCGGACGGTCGGACCCTCTTCGTGACCGGAGGGGTGGACGGCAGCATCACCTTTACCCCTATACCGGCACGCCACTGACAGCCGACTGCGCCTGGCACGCGCCGGTGGATTGACCAGTCATCGGGAACGGAGACATGTGCGTATCGAGTTAGCTCATCGATCGCTTGTCCGGGCCATCGCTGGTGCCACGACGGCCGACGGCCGAGGGCTGATCGTGACTGCGGGCGGCGACGACCTGTTCCGAGTGTGGGACGCCTCCTCGGGGACGCCGGCCGGCCACGCGATCCCATACTCGAGGTGCGTCGTCTCGTTCCTCGGGGTGCTTGACGCTCCAGGCATCCGCCTGCTGGTCGCCGCTGATGGCACGGCGATTCGTCGGATCACCTTGGAGACCGGCGATGAGGTCGGAGCACGGCTGCGACCGCATCAGGCGGCGTGGATTCCGTCCGGCGGTCTCGGCCCGGTGGCGATACTCGCCGACGACAACAGCGCGGTGCTGGTGGCGGGCGGGCCGTTCGGTTCCGTGCACCGTTGGGATGCGGTGAGCGGGGAGCAACTGGGGCAGGACTGGCAGGGCTGGCTGTTCCTCACCGGCGATGACCGAGGTCGACTGCGGCGTTGGGATCCGGCTGGTCGGATGGTCGGTGAGGACATGTCCGGCCACACTTCCGGGGTGAGCCAGGTGTTCGCGGTGCCGCCCGGCCCGGAATCGGGCGGCCGGACGGTGCTGCTGTCCGAAGGTAGCGACGGGCTGCGCGTCTGGGACGCGGCAACCGGCGCTGAAGTAGGCCCCCCAGGAGCTCATCCGGGCGCCGTTCCTGGCGTCAAAGGCGGCGCTCACGGGACGCCGGCGGAGATCGCGGACGCGGTGGCCTACCTGGCCGGCGACGGCGGCCGCTACGTCACCGGCGCCACGATCAACGTCGACGGCGGTTTCACCGTCTAGGTAACGCAGGGACACCTCCGCCGTGGGGTCGGTGCGGTTCGTCAGGTGAGGGCGGGCTCGATGAGGACGGCGTGGCTGGAGCCGCAGATGACGAAGACCCGTTCGCCGTCGGCGCGGAGCTTGTCCACGAGCCGGACGAGGTAGCGGTTGCGGAGGTCGTTGGAGTGGTTGCCGATCTGGTGGAGGTAGCCGGGCAGGTCTTCCCAGTCGTTGAGGTCGCGCCAGTTGGGTTTGTCGGGGAAGTCGCGCTGCCAGATGCGGTCGATGTCGGCGACGCTGCTGACCGCGCCGCGTACCGCCGGGTCGGCTGCCCGGGGCAGGTACTCGGCGAGGAACTCCTCCGGGGACTCGGGTCGGCCGGTGCGCATTTGACTGAAGTACGGGCGCAGCACCAGGAACAGCGCGACGCGGTCCTTGGCGTGGGTCGCCGCCAGTTCCCGGGTCAGGTCGCCGACCGGGAACTCCCAGGTGTAGCGGGTCACGTCGTCGCGCCGCGCGAGGGCGTAGACGTGCCCGGTCTCGCCGTAATGTTCGACCGGGTCCATGAAGCCGGGGGCGAGGAAGCCGAGCCTGCCCTCCAGCAGGACGACGGTTGGCCGCAGCTCGCGCCACCTGCGGTCAATCTCGTCGAGCTGCGGGTCGTCGGGTTCCTTGGTGTGCTCGGCGCCGAAGACGACCACGTCGCCGCGGCGGTAGACGTACGGTCGGGGATGCTCTTCGCGGTAGTCGTCACGCGGGATGACCCGCGCCTCAGCCGCCGAGACAGGCAAGGAGCCCGGTACGTATCCGGGGGAGCGCCAGAAGTAGGTGAAGGTCAGCAGGGCCAGCACGGCGGCGACGGTCAACGCCGAAGCCGTGCCCCACAGCAGGATGCGTCGCGTCCGCCGCCACGTCGGCCGCATCTCAACCGACCTGGCGCAACATGTGGTGGATGGCGGCGGTCTCCGCCTTGACCTCGGCGAGCTCCTGGCGCAGCGCGGCCAACTCGACCGTCTGGGCCTGCCGCCCGGCGACAGCCTCGGCGGCCAGGTCGCGGAAGGCGTCGTCGCGGGTGGACCGGGCGCGCGCCTCCCACGCCTGGCGGAACTGGCGGGTGGCGTACACCACGAGCAGGCTGACCACGACGAGCGTGATCGCGAACCCGATCATTCCCTGCCAGACCACCAGGTCGGCGCTCCTGGTCGTGTCGTCCATCATTCGTCCTCCGTCATCGTTGCCACCGCGTCGCGGATCAGGTCGGGGGTCACGGTCAGCGCGAACGGCGCGACGTCGAAGAAGCGCATCGCCTTGCCGTCCGGCGAGAGTTCGAGTCGGCCGACGATCAGGCCGGCCTCCTCCAGTCGTCGCAGGTGCAGGTGGACCATCGGTCGGCTCAGTTGCAGGTCGCGGGCGAGCTGGCTGACATAGGTGCTCCCGCCGGCCAGAGCCGCGATCAGCCGCAGCCGGTGCGGATTCGCCAGGGCGGTGAGCACGGGCAGCAGACCGGGTTCCACAAGCACCCCTTCGTAGATCACCCTGACACGTGTCACAGAATCCTGACACGTACCGCAACGCGATGCAAGATTCTCGATGGATTGGTTTGAACCTCGAGCGGTGTTGAGATTCGCCTCCTCATCACCGGACGCGCGAGTTCTCCGAGCGACTGGCGAGAGCCGGCTTCACGGAGGTTGAGCGCCTCCCTCGGCCCCGTGAAGGCACTCATCGGCCGCACGCTGCCGTGGCGGCTATCGCCACCGAAGGGTGAGCTGAGTCGGCGAGCCTCCGTGCACTCACATCGGTGAATCCGATCGCTCGGTGACGAGCCTCCGCCACGGTGAAGTGCCGCGAGAGAACACCAGCCATACAGGTGTGGGACCGGACCTGCTTCCCGGATGCCGCTCAGCCGCCCGTCAGCGCCTGGGTCAACGCGGGGCTGGGCGGCGAGCTGACTGCCGCCGGTCGATCCCGTACCGCGTCCCAAGCCGCCTTGGTGCAGGCGAAATAGTCGCGGACGGCCTTCCCGGCGATCAAGGTGGCGGTGCAGCCGGTGCAGCGGGCGGCCACCCCGTCGGCGTCGAGGCCGAGGTGCCGGCAAATCGCCACCGCCCGAGACAGGTGGTCGGACTGAGTGACGACCAATGTCCTGGTGAGCCCGTAGACGTCCCGCGCCCGCGCGCAGGTGTCGTACGTGTCCAGGCCGAACGGGTCGGCCACCACACGCCGCGCGTCGATGCCGAGCCGCCCGGTCAGGTGCGAGGTCATCGCCGATGTCTCGTCGCCGGAATCGCCCTCGCCGTCGCCGGACACGAGGATCATCTGGGCCCGGCCGCCGCGCACGAGTTCGGCCGCGGTTTCCAGGCGACCGGTGAGCCGATCTCCCGGATTCTGTCGATCCGCCGCCACCGCCGTGCCCAGCACGATCACCACATCCGCAGTCGGTGCGTTCGCCTCGTCGTACTCATGACCGCTCGCGGCATTCTCGGTCCACATCCACGGCAGGCCGGCCGCCAGCAGCCCGACGACGCCCGCGACGCCCAAGCGGATCAGCAGACGCCGCCAGGACCACCCGAATCGTCCCACGAGAGCCACCCTCGCTCCGTTCCTTCACCCCGCCGACCGGGAGATCCGCGCCATCGTAGCGGTGCCGATCCAGCGGCAGAGCTGCGGAAAAGGGCGGCTCTGTTAGCCCCGCTGACAATTCGACGCATGGGCGGGAGGTCGAAATGAGCCACGCCATTCGCATCATGGGACCCGGTCGGGACATCTGCGCCGCACCGGGGTGGCGCACCTGGCCGAACGGTGCCTCGGGGGCGTCGCGGTCGAGCGCGCCGCCTGACCCGGCGCGTGCCGGAGTCGGAACAGCACGACGGCCCTCCAATAGGAGGGCCGCTGTGTGCTCAGCCAGGCCAGGGGATCTCAGCCACACCAACCCGGACGGCTACTGAAGCCAGATTCGCAGTCCCACCTCAACTCCAGCGCAAGGCCGCCTCACATTTCCGCTTTTTCGCACTCGCCGCGTCGGTTCGGGCGCGCTGCGGGGATCGCCGTGAAACGGGCGGCGCTCCGCACACCTGGGCCGCGCTGGTCCCGCGTCGACTGACACCATGACGCGGTGACACACGCAGAAATCAACGGCGGGCCGGCGACCCTCGAAGACGTGCATCGGGCAGCCATGTGGAACTACGGCCACTTCACCTCCATGCAGGTGCGCAGCGGAGCCGTGCCCGGCCTGTCCCTCCACCTCCATCGCCTGAACGAGGCCTCGGCCGTTCTGTTTCCCGACGCCATCCCGCCGTCCGGCGACCAGGTCAGGACGTTCATCGACCAAGCACTGGGCGACAAGAACGACGCTTCCGTCCAGGTCACCGTCCTTCCGAACCCCACCCGACGGCCCAATGCCGACATCCTGGTGTCCGTCGCCGAACCGGTCGATGACGCTCCACGTCCACCACTGCGAGTCCGGACTGTGCAGTACGAGCGAGAGCTTCCGCATCTCAAACACTTGGCCACGCTGGGCCTCACGTTCCAGCGCCTCCAAGCACGCCACGCAGGATTCGACGACGTCCTGTTCGCCGGCCGAGACGGCTCCCTTCTCGAGGGCTCGGGATGGAACATTGCCTTCTGGGACGGTGCGCAGGTCGTCTGGCCCGAGGGCCCGCTCCTGGCGGGCATCACCATGCAGCTGCTTCGACTCGGCCTTCGGCGACTCGGTGTTCCCGACGCGGTCCAGACGATGACTCGCGAATCGCTGAACGAGATGACCGCAGCCGCCGCGACCAATTCGCACTGCCCGGCACAGCCGATCGCTGCGATAGACGAGACGGCCTTTCCCCGCGACCAAGCATTCACCGCCCTGCTGCGTCGGGCCTGGCAAGAAGCCGACTGGGAACCGATCCGCACAACTCGGTAGCGAAAACCATCCAAGCCTCGCAGCCTGTTGTGGTCCATGCCCTTGGCCCCTGGTGCTCGAAATGCCGCCGGACATCGCGGCACAAGCACTTGGCTACACCCCGAATGCGCCGAAGACCACGCCACCCTGGAGACCCGTCATGCACACTGGTCACCAGAACAGCCCTTGGCTATCGACGTTCTTCCCTAGACAAGAAGATCATCGACCAGGGGATGTTTCCATGATGGACCGGGGTACCACCCGACCCGTCAGAGGTTAAAGATCAAGTTATAGGGATGAGATTCGCTGATCGGGTGCAGTGCCGATATCCGCCGATGATCACGCGGATTTGAGCGGGTCACTGATCTTCATAAGCCAAGTGTGACCGGGTCGGCGGGTATACCGGACGCGAGCAGGTCGGTCAGCGGTGTGGCAAGGTCACGGGGCGAGAACAGGTCAGGTCCGGTGTAATTCGTGATTTCAGAGAGCTGCCACCATCGAAAGGCGGCGATGTTCTCGGCGGCGAGCTGGTCGTCGGTGAACTCGCCTTGAGGCTCGAAGTGGGTGGCGCGGATGAGGAAGTAGTCGTTGACGATGCCGTCGAAGCCGGGCGCGTGATTTGCGGCAACGACTACTTGATGCCAGACGTGCGGCGGATCGATGGCGGTGACCAGGCCGGTTTCCTCTCGCAGCTCACGGCGCAGCGCGGACAGCCGGTCCTCACCTGGTTCTATGCCGCCACCTGGAGCAGCCCAGACGACCTGTGCCCCGTTCGGAACCGCCGGGTGAGGGAAGACGAATCGGCATAGCAGGACGCGATCATCCTCGTCGAGGATGATCGCGCGGGCGGAGGTGCGAACCGTCTGCGGCATGACCGGTCACGCTATACCAGGCGAGCAGCGCCATGGCAGGCTGTTTGCGCTGCGACCGCAGCCATTTCCGCATGCGGCAATCTCGCTTGGTCGGGGAGTGGCGGGCGGGAAGGGCTGTGCGCATGAAGTCGGGCTCTACACGGCGGACTTCGGAAGACGAGGACGGGGCAGGACATGAACCGAGGCACCCGCGACGAGTTGCTCGGCCGCCTGGCTGAGGCCGTCGGGTCCGTCACGGTCGCGCACCCGACGCGGGTGGCCATCGACGGGCCGCCCGCCGCAGGCAAGACCACCCTCGCCGACGAGTTGGCCGTCGTCTTGCGTGCGCAGGGCCGCGACGTCATCCGCGCGACGATCGACGATTTCCTCTTTCCCCGGGCACAGCGCTATCCGCGCGGCGAGTACTCGGCCGAAGGTTGCTACTTCGACACCCACGACTACGACGCGCTGAGCCGGGTTCTGCTCGACCCGCTCGGCCCGGGCGGAGATCGGCGCTTCCAACACGCGGTTTATGACCGTACAGCGGATACTGCGCTGTCCCCGCCGGTCACGACTGCTCCCGCCGACGCCGTGCTGGTCTTCGACGGCGTCTTCCTCATGCGCCCGGAACTGGTGGAGCGTTGGGACCTGCGCATTTTCGTGTCGACCGCGCTCGAGACGATTGTGGATCGTGCCGTGATCCGAGAGCGCCGGGTGTCATCTCGGGTTGAAGTCGAACGGCGCTGGCGCGAGCGTTACATCCCCTCTCAACAGCTCTACTTCGCGTCGGTCCGCCCGACTGATCACGTCGATATCATCGTGCACAACGACGAGCTTCAGCAGCCGGTCTGGGAGACCCGAACACACTGACCGCAATGCACACTCCGACGACAACAGGTCGGTGCTCATTCTGAGTCATGCCCCGCAAGGGTTCCAGCCCATGTGGTGGGGCGATCTGCCGAAACCTTGGCAGCGAGCAGGGCACCGGGCCGGCCGGCCGGCGCCAGCCCGATCGAGGTCAGCATCGTCCGTAACGGCTCGCTGCGGCGTGCCCGGCGACGCGTCAACCCCGCGACCACTCGCGAGCAGAGCCAGTCAGCCTTTGATGCTCCACATCGGTACCACAGTGAGTTTCCGGTTCTTGGCGGTGCCGCGGAGGAAAACCTTGCGCAGCGACGAGTTGTTCGTGGTGTCGAGTTCGGTGAGGGTGTGCTGCGGGTTGGCCAGGACCTCGATGTAGTAGGTGCCGTTCGGCAGTTTGGTCACATCGAACGATTGACCCGGCCGGTCCTGGCTGTAGGTGTCTCCGCCGCCGATGTCGAGCACCTGACGGACCGCGACCGACGATTTCTGCCCGCATGCGGTGCCGAGGCTGGTGTTCTCCGGTCGCCACAGGGCGCTCGGCAAGGTGAGGTCTACAGCGTCCGTGTTGACGAGGCAGAACGCTTCCTTGCCGCTGCGTACGGCGACCTTCTTGTCGGCCGTGAGCAGGCGGTACTGGGCGAAGTCGGTGAAGTGCCAGTGATGGTGGCCCTGGCGGGGGTCCCACTGCATGGTCCCGGCCGGCGCCGAGCCCACCTCGTTGCCCTTGGCGTCAAAGAAGTACTGGTAGGCGTCCATCAGTTCGCTTCCGGTGCGGCGGAAGCCGTCTACCCGCAGCGGGGAGGTTCCACCGTTCCAGACGGTAGCCGCGAAGTTGATGTACCAGCGACCGTTGGATTTGGTGTTCTCTCCGGCCTTCTGCTGGGCGAGGGAGATTCCCCAGGCGGGCAGGGCGCGCAGGTCTGGGCGGGGACCGTCGGGCGCGGCGGCCACGGTGGCAGGGCGGTGTGCCGCTGCGCGCAGTCCCGGCGAGGTGGCCGCGAGGCTCGTGGTGGCCTGCGCGGTGTGGTGTGCGTGGGTGGCGGCGGTGGCCTGCAGGTTCGTCTGTGTCTGAGTGGCCAGGCGGGAGGGCTGTGCAGCGTCGGGGTTGACGTTCACGACGGTGACGTTGAGATTGGTGGTGCTCTGCTCGGCCGGGATGTGCAGGAATTCGCGCAGGGCCGGGTTGATGGTGACGGCGGCCGTGTACCGGCCGGGGGCCAGGTCGAACTTCTCCCGGTCGGACCGCTTCCGGGGCAGGCTGTCGGTCAGTGCGTCCCATCCCGCCTGGATGCCCCACACCGTACCGAGCAGGAACGGGTTTCCGCCTTCGCTGGACTGGTACTGACACGTCACCGGGTACGGCGTGGTGGCCGGGGCATCGCGTCGGGTGCGGGCGCTGTCCCATTGGTTGGGGCAGAAGTCGGTGGTGTAGTCGCGGACGGTTTTGCCGGCCGCGTTCTTGATGGTGACCGTGGTGAAGTGTCGGATGCCCATGAAGTCGCGGACCATCCCGGCGGGCAACTCGACCATGCTGCGGACCCCGTCGCGGACGACGACCTGGCGAGCGACGATCGGGTCCCGGTACGACGTCCGGTTGGCGTGGATCTCCAGCGGGTCGGCGCCGGCCACGACCCGAACCCCGAGGTCGAAGTCCAGGTACCGGTAGTCCCCGTAGACTACGCGTTGGACGGTGACATCCTTCGAGGCGGCGACGACGCTGAGCGGTGCCAGGGAAGGCTCGGCGGTGACGGTGTCAGCTGCCGCAGCAGGAAACCCGGCGCAGGCGAGGGCGACAACGGTCACTGCGCTGCCCAGACGCAGCACGCGGGCGCGACGCCGAGCGGTGGTCCTGCTGATCATGCGGGTCCTTTCGACAGACGAGGGTGATCCACTCGTCAGCGCGCCTCAGCCCTTGGCTGTGCTCGACCGGCGTACCGGTCGGGAACGATCAATTCAGTGGTCACGATGCCGCCACAATCGGCGGCCGACGCGGCAACCTGAACCCGGCATGCAGAAATTCACGAACCCGTCGCCCAGGGCGCCACTGCCGCGGACGAGCGCCAACTGCCCTGCTTCGTCAAGATGATCAAGCGACATCCGTACGCGCCGCGGCCGTTTCGGTCGGCACTAGGCGGGTGTACGACGGCTACTGGAACCGGATTCGCGAGCAGTGGGGGACCCCGGTGCGCATCAGGTTGGGGGAGATGCCGTCGACCGCCCGCCGATACGGGCAGCGCGTCGCCGCGATGGAGTTCGCCTCCGCGCCGGCCTCGGCGACCAGATCAGCCGGCGACAGACCTGGCCCGGCCAGCAGCAGGAGGGCTCGTCTGCCCGGTGGCGTCCTTTCGCCAGCGCGAGGGCCAGCTCAGCCAGAAGCTGGAAGCTATGGGTACGGGTGGTCTCGTCGGGCGACGCGGCCAGCAGCGCCTGACGGAACCTCCTCCTGCGCAGGGTCCACGCGCCAGGTGACGTGCGGTTCGTGACGGCGTAGCGGCACGTTCACCTTGCTGGCACGGGTGGATTGGAGAGTGCGGAAAGCACCCCCGAGACGGCAAGCACGGTGTTGACGTGCCCGCGGGCTCGGGTGACCACAAAGGCGTGCCCGTGGCTTTTCGCTACCCGAAATGCGTCGATGAATGCGTTGATCACGGTGGAGTCGATAAAGTCAACGTCGGCGATGTCCGCTTGCACGGTGATGGCGCCCGGCCGGTTCACCTCGTCGATGAGAACCTGGCTCAGGCGGTCACTGACGCTCATGTCGAGTTCCCCCGACAGGGCGATGGTGCTGGTATCGCCGTTACGGCTGATCTTGTGCTGCCAGGTTGCGTCGATGGCCGTTACCCCTTCCCGCGTGATGTCGCGCCGAGGCCCGTCGATTCATGCTCGCAGCTTGACCTGCGGCTGTACACCGGGTGGACGGTGTCAGCCTGGTGCCGGACCCCGATCGGGTTCCGTCTTGGTGGTCTGCGCCGGGATCACCGGCGCCGTGAAGTGGCCTGCCGCCGGCAGGCAGACGGTCACGGTGGCGGTGACCCCGTCCGGGCCGTCGCTGATCAACAGGGTGTCGGTGAGGTGGCGGGCCAGCAGGATCCCGCGGCCGCCCGGAGCGTCCGCCGGCGGCACGCCGCCGACCGCGGGCACCCCGTCCGCGAACCCGGAGCCGTAGTCGGTGACGTCGCAGACGAGGTTCTCCCCGTCGCGGCGCAGCCGCAGACAACCGCGGCCGCCGCCGTGGCGCACCGCATTGGTGACCAGCTCATGGACGGCGATCACCAGGCCGTCGCGGGCGTTGTTGGTGAGTCCTGCCGTTGTGGCGTGCCGCTGAACGGCGTGACGCAGGTCGGTCACGGTCTCGGCGGTGAAATCTTGCGCCAGGAGCTCGGCCGGCGCGGACACCGCTAGTGGTAGCGGCGGAGTCATGCTGAACGCCGGAGTCTGAGGTGACTCAGGGGCGGTCATGGGCGTAAGGATAGACCCGCGCCCTGCGGGCCTTGCTCCCGGTGAAATGCTGTTGTCCAGAGGCAATGATCGGGTACGGGCTCGCGGTCACCGGAGATCTCGTGCCGCTGCGGGAGGCCTCGTTCGGGGGAACCCTGACAGGAGAACAGGTCGCCCAGGCCCTGCGTAACGACCCGGAGACCGCGCGCGTCGCGCTGATCATGGTCAGTGGCAACAGTCCTGCCCATGTCGCCGGCCTCGTCGATCGGGTCGTCACGAAACCAACGCGGCGCTGACGCCGCAGACTCGTCGTTGTCGACGAGTCGGTAGCCGAATGTGCAAACCGCCGGTGTGCTACTCCAGTTCGGGAACGAAGCCCGTATCTACCGCTGATAGGACGGGGCCCGATGCCAGCTGAGTGCTCGGTCAGGACGTACGCTCACGTGCTCCCTATGTCGGCGGCGAGGGTCAGGCCGGTCAGTTCGCCGATGGTGCGGGCGAGTTCGGCGAGGCCGTCGGCGTTGGCGGATTTTCCGGCGATCGCGATGACTTTGCCGCTGAGGCGGGCTTTGTCGGCGTCGGTCAGGGTGTGGGCGCTGAGCACGACCACGGGTACACCTCGGGTGGTGGGGTCGTCGTGCAGGGCGGCGATGACGTCGAAGCCGTCGAGGTCGGGCATGATCAGGTCGCAGATGATCAGGTCGAACGGGCGCGTACGGGCCATGTTCAGACCGTCGATGCCGCCGGCGGCGGTGATCACCTGAATGCCCTCGGCCCGCAGGGTGGCGGTGATGAGTTGCCGGCTTTGGGGGTCGTCGTCGATGGCCAGGACGTGCAGTTGCCGGCCGGTGGTTGCCGGGATGAGCCCGTGACGGGCCAGCCAGGTCAGCAGGCTCGTGCGGTCGACAGGTTTGACGAAATAGTCGACCGCGCCGAGGGCCAGACCGATGCCGTCGTCGTCGTGAGCGCTGACGATGAGTACGGGGATGTGGCGGAGCCGTTCGTCGTGTTTGAGCTCGGCCAGGACCTGCCAGCCGTCGATGCCGGGCAGGTGGATGTCGAGCAGGATCGCCTCGGGGTCGCAGGCGCAGGCGGTGGCCAGGCCCTGCTCGCCGGTGGCCGCGACGGCGACGTGGTAACCGGCGCGCTGCAGCTGCGCGGCCAACAGCTGCGCCGCCACGGGGTCGTCTTCGATGATCAGCACGCCGCCGCGGGAATCACCGGGCGGTTCACCCGCCTCGGTCGGGGTGTCGGCGGCCGGCAGGTAGACGGTGAACTTCGCGCCGTGGCCGGGCTGCGACTGCAGCTCGATGCGCCCCCCATGGGCGTGGACCAGGCGGCGAGTCAGCGCCAGCCCGAGACCGGTACCGCCGGCGCGGCTGTGGGCCTCGCCGACCTGCTGAAACTCTTCGAACACGCGCTGCTGGTCGGCCTCGGAGATGCCGGGGCCGGTGTCGGCGACGCTGATCGCGATGTCGTGCCCGATCCGCCGTACGGTGAGAAACACCTGGCCGTGCTCGGGGGTGAACTTGATCGCGTTCGAAAGCAGGTTCGTGACGATTTGCCGTAGCCGCGTCTGGTCGGCGTCGACTCGGAGCGGCGGCACCGCCACGGTGACGTCCAGCTGTTTGCGCTGCGACAGCGCGGCGAGGGTGGTGACGACTTCATCGATCGCCGCGCGCAGATCCACTGGTTGGCGGTGCAGCTCGATGTTGCCGGATTCGACCTTGGCGAGGTCGAGAACCTCGTTGATCAGGTTGAGGAGGTGCTGGCCACTGGAGTGGATGTGGCCGATCCACTCTGTCGGCACGCTCGTCTGAGCGCCGGTGGTCGGTTCTGTGCGCATCAGGTCGCTGAAGCCGATGATGGCGTTCAGTGGGGTCCGCAGTTCGTGGCTCATGTTGGCCATGAAGTCGCTCTTCGCCTTGCTCGCCACCGTCAGCGCGGCCACGGTGGCGGTTAGCTCGCCGGTGAGCCGGTCGCGGTCCGCGAGCAGGTCCGCGCGTTGCCCGAGCGCTGCCGCTTGGGCGGCGAGGTCGCCGAGCAGTTGCACGTCGTCGTCGGTGAACAGGCTGCGGTAGGCGCTCAGTAGCAGTAGCACCGCGCGGCCGGTCGGCAGTCGCAGCTGCGCCACCGTGACGAAGTCCAATTCAGCGGCGTGTGCGTAGGCCCGAGCCACCGCCGGCAGGTCGCTCCGGTGCTCGTTGACGTTCGCACTGCCGGTGAACTCCAGCAGGCCGGCATCGCCGGCTGCCGCGTCGCCCTCGGCGGGCAGTCCAGGTACGCCGGCGCGGGCCACCTCGTTGACGGTGCCTTCGGCGGTGCTCGTGAGCACGACCACGCCCCTCGAAGACGTCGCCCGGCGCACCGCCTGGGCATAGCACTGCCACGTCTGCGATGCCGGGACGTCCGCGGGTGCCTGCAACAGTTGGCGCACCACGTCGTAGGCGGCCCGATTCGACCAGGCCCGGCGCGCCCACGCCGGCGGTGCGAACGCCATCAGGTAGCCGAGCGCCGACACCAGTGCGAGCAGCCGGGTCACCTGCCGGACTCGTTGCGCCGTTTCCGGGTCACCGGTTCTCGCTCCGGCGAGCAGGATCGCTACGGCGAACAGTGCCGTGGCCGCCGCCGCGAAACACAGCCGGGTCCGCGCCGCTCCGGCGCGCGCGAGCGCGAGCCGGGTCAGGAACCACGCCGCGGCGATCTCGGTGACCACGAACACCGCCACCACCGCCAGCAGGGACCACCGGCCCAGGACCTCACCGCCGAGGGCCAGCAGCGCACCACTGATCAGCCATCCGGTCAGCGCCGGCCAATACACAGCTCCGGGCACCGGACCGACCCGGCGCACCACCTGCAAGGTCAGAAAGGGCTGGCCCAGCAGCAACACCGAGGCCGCCACCGTGACCAGCCGTGGTGGCTCGCCGGCCACCTGGCGCAGCACCGCCAACAGGAACAGCACCGCCAGCGCGGAGAACATCAGCACCACGTCGCGTTGCAGCGGGTCACGCCGGCGCAGATAGCCGGCCAGCACCCGTACGAACACGGCGGTGAACAAAGCCTCCACCACCAGTGTCAACCAAAGCCCGTCCGCGCTCTCTCCGGCCATCCACAAAACGTATAGCTCGGGACGGGCCGGTCACCGCGGAACGCGGCACCCGGTGCCCGCCTCGACCACTTTCCGTTTCCCAGAATGTTTAGTTGCCTTTTGTCAAAGGCGGTCGAGCGGTGGCGCCGGGATCCCAGGCCGTGCCATGCGCTACGGCGTTGCTGCACCATCTGGTGTTGTCGCTGTGCTCAGAGCGCCATCCAGAGTCCGCCGGGACCACCCGACGGCGGACAGATATGTGCCGACCATGGTGTCGATGCCGACCATCTTGAGGGCGGCGGTCGGCTCACCCTGCTCGTAGGCACGCACCACGGAAAGAACCTGTCCCAGGTCGCCGATCCCGTCGGTCAGTGCTTCAGCGACCGCACCGGACAAGGGCAACTGTGAGATGAGATCGTGCGTCGGCTCGGCCAGCAGGTCGGCAATTCCGGACAGCAGGCCGACGGTGAATGCGGCGCCGGCGTCGATTCCTACGTCGTCCGCGAGGAGTTGACACAGGCGTGCCCTGATCAAGGTATCCATCAGTTGTTCCTCGGTGGCTTCGGTGAGATCGCTGAACAGCATCAGCGTCACCCATTGCCGCACGGTTGCCATCCCGAGCAGGACGGCCGCGTCACGCACGGAGGACACCCGGGCGCTCAGCCCGGACGCGGCCGCGTTCGTCGCCTGCAACAGCCGGTAGGTGATCGCAGGATCACGGCTGATCAGGTTCACGATCTCGTCGATATCCGGCTCGGTGGCGCTCAGAGCGGCGATCAACTGGAGGCGGCCGAGTCGTGACGGCGACAGCGAGGCCTTCGACAGGATGTGCGGGCGTCCGAGTACGTGGCCCTGAAAGAATTCGAAACCCAGCTGCATCGCGCGTTGCAACTGGTCCTCTGTCTCGAGGCGCTCGGCGATCAACTGCAGGTGGGGGAACTTGCGGCAGTGCTGGACCGTCTCGGCGATCTCGTCCGCCTCGGCGTGCAACATGTCGATCTTGACGTACGTGACCAGATCGAGCAGTTGCTCACTGTCAGTGCCCCGCACGAAGTCGTCCAACGCGAGGGTGAAACCCTTGTCGACCAGAGATCGGACCCCGGCGACGACCGTGTCGTCCACGCTGACGGTTTCGATGATCTCGAGTACGGCCTGGTTGGCGTCGAACGGCACGGGCAGGTCGCCGACGAGAAACTCCCGGGTGACATTGACGAAGCACGCCTTCGAACCGGCCAGCTCGGCCAGACCGAACTCGGTGAAGGCGGCGACGATCACCCGACTCGTCGCCTGCGCGGACCTTTGTGAGGCGTGTGCGGCGTCCGAGGTGTCGCGGAACAGCAACTCGTAAGCGATCACGTCGCCGGAGCGGTCATAGATCGGTTGGCGGCCCACATGAACGAACCGGATCTCGTCTCCGTTGGCGGTGGCCGCGCTTGTCATACCGATGACGGTATGCCCAAGACCTCCACTCCGGGTCGAGCTACCGCAATCTCCACCGTTCTGTAGGACGCTGATGCGGGACACCCCACCACGGGCCGTCACTTGCTCGCCCGCGCGTCCGGCACCAGGCGGAGCAGAGGCCCCGAGACCGCGCCGCGGCCTGGCTTGCATAGCCCGGTCAACGTCGCGTCCCCGGGCTCCGCACGGGCCCGTCGCGGTCGTGCGCGCCGCCTGACCCGGCGCGTGCCGGAGTCGGAACAGCACGACGGCCCTCCAATAGGAGGGCCGCTGTGTGCTCAGCCAGGCCAGGGGATCTCAGCCACACCAACCCGGACGGCTACTGAAGCCAGATTCGCAGTCCCACCTCAACCCCAGCGCAAGGCCGCCTCACATTTCCGCTTTTTCGCACTCGCCGCGTCCGTTCGGACTCGCTGCGGGGATCGCCATGAAGTCGGTGACGTTGGGGGTCAGCTCCGCGGCATCACGTCCGCCCGCACCGGCGGTGCGATGCGGGTCGGACGACACACCGTGAGGATGACGGCCGCCACGCAGGCGGCCAGCGCAAGCGGGAACCAGAAGATCGCCATTTCCTGGTGGGGATTCAGCCATATCCAAACCGGCTTGTCCGAGTCGCTGAACCCCCGAGTGACAATCGCCAGATATTCGCTGGTCACCGAGAACGCGAGTGGCGTGATCGTGATCAGGCTCAGGAAGAGCAGATGACCCAGACCGTGGCTCGCGGCCGGGTGATGCGCGGTGCGGCGGCTGGCCCAGCCGGTGAACAGCCAGCCGACGACTAGCCCGGCCAGGAATGTGACTGTGACGGCGGCCAGACGCGAGGGTTCGGCGCGGCGGATTCTTACCTCGACGGCCTCACCCTCGAGGTACAGCCCGGCACTGAGGTTCATGAGCAGGCCGTCCTTCATGGCGGTCAGTCCCTGGCTGTCCGCATCGGCGACCCGCCAGCCAGCCGCCCGAAGCCGTGCCGCGCTTTCGGTGACTATGCCCGCGCTTCCGGTGGTGGTCCCGGTCCTGTACTGGACATAGCCGGGCGCGCCCTCGCCGTTGCCGTCGATGTGCGGCCCCTCGTGCCGGTCCACCATGGTGACCGGCAGTCCCGGCGTGACGACCCCGGCGATCGCCGTCAACTCCGCGTTGTTCGGCAGTGGCCGGTCCGTCTCGCCGGCGATCAGCAGGACGAGCGACGCGCTGACGAAGGCCGTAAGCAACGCGATGGCGATCGCCGCCACGACGACCCCGATGCTGCCGGGCCGTCCCAGCCGGGCCCGTGGCGCCCGCCGGAGCACGTCCAGGATTTCCTGGCCCGCCGGGCGTTCCCGCCCGGCACCCTCGGCGGACATGATCATCGTGTCGAGCAGCTCGTCGCGGCGCGGCCCCGGCGGGTACGCGCGAACAAGCCACCGGTATCCGCCGTACGCCGCACTCATGCGAACATCGCCGTCGCCGGGCCGGGCTGGGCACCCCGGGCGTTGAGCAGCCGACTGGCGGCCTGAACATTGCGGCGCAGGCGTTGCGTCTCCGCGGTCAGGGCGGCACCGCCCCGGTCGGTGAGCCGGTAGTACCGCCGGGGCCGCCCGTCGACGATCTCCTCACGGTCGACCTCGACCATCCCCTCGGCGGCGAGCCGGTCCAGCGCGGCGTACAGCGTGGCGGGCAACAGCCGCGTCTCGCCACCGGACAGCGCCGACACCCGCTGCATCACCGCATAGCCGTGCCTCGCCTCCTCCACCAGGGCGGTCAGGATCCAGAACGTGGGCTCTCGCATCGGCCGCGTCATGCGAGGCAATATACAAATCATTAGACTATGTTTCAAGATCTCAGGGCACGTCGGCTCGGCCAGGGAGCATCCTGCCGAACGGCCCGGTTCACCGTGGTTGCCGAGCCCGCGGGTTTCGTCATTCACGTCCCATCGCGGCGCCGCCATCGATGTACAGCCCGACGTTTGTTACGCGGCCTCGGTGATGTTGAGATCGTTGTCATCGACCGGTTCTTTGTGGACGAACCTGTGGTCATGTCCGCGAGGTAGATCATCGTGCAGGGCGCGCAGGCGTTCCGGGCGAGGGTGTGTAGGCAGTGTCGGACGGGGTAGACCGCATCTGTTCCGTACGGCAGCGATCCTTGGAGGATTCATGACCAGCACCCCCAGCGGCGAGCGGGACGTCATCGATGTCCTCACCGCCGACCACCGCGATGTCACCGCCCTGATCGGCGAGATCTGGACGGTCAAGGACCCGATGATCCGTCGAGACCTGACCGACACCGTCATCAGCGAGTTGGTACGCCACGCCGTCGCCGAGGAGATGTACGTCTACCCGGCCATGCGCAGACACCTGCCCGAGGGCGACAAGGCTGTCGAGCACGACGTCGAGGAGCACAAGGAGCTCGAGGAGGCGATGAAGAAGCTGGAAGACCTCGACGTCTCCAGTACGGAGTTCGACGAGGCACTGCGCCGCCTCGAGACGATCCTGGCTGACCACGTGCAGGACGAGGAGTCAGATCAGTTCCCCGAGCTGCGGCGTCTTATCCCGCCGGAGGAGCTCACCGACCTGGCCGAGAAGGTGGAGACCGCGAAGAAGCTGGCCCCCACCCGGCCGCACCCCGGCGCTCCGAACAGCGAGCTTTTCCACAAGCTGGTGGGACCCGGCGTTGGCCTGGTCGACCGGCTCCGCGACAAGCTCACAGGACGTGCCACTCGCTGAGACCGGTCGCGGCCGGCCATGCGCGACGCGGGTGGCCGGCCCGCCCCAAGACACCTTGTGGCCGGGAGGCTCGACGGGTAGCCCTTCCAGCGTGTTTCCGCACGTGGGTGCCCGCGGTCGTCACTATACTGCGGGCAGTCACCCGGCCCCGGTCGCATGACGACCGGATGCCGTCGCTCTTTTCTGTGCGCGAAAGAGGGGGCAACTGATGGATCCCTCGGCTGGTGAACAGCGCGCACTATTCACGCCTCCGGCGGTCACGTTACCCACGGGTGGCGGCGCCGTCCGGGGCATCGGGGAGAAATTCAGCGCCAATGCCGCCACCGGAACAGGCTCGTTCAGTGTGCCGCTGGCGTTGAGCCCCGGCCGATCCGCATTCCAGCCGGAGCTCTCGCTGAGCTACGACTCCGGCACGGGCAACGGGCCCTTCGGGCTGGGCTGGAGCCTCGACTGTCCGTCGATCAGCCGCAAGACCGACAAAGGCCTGCCGCGGTACGACGATGCGGGCGAGTCGGACGTCTTCCTCCTTTCCGGATCGGAAGATCTGGTGCCCGCCTACAAGCGCGACTCGGCAGGTGAATTGCTCCGTGACGATCAACGCCGTCCGGTCCTCGATGAGTCACCTCGGGACGGATATCTCGTCCGGCGCTACCGTCCCCGTACGGAAGGTCAGTTCGCCCGCGTCGAACGGTGGACGAAGCTCGATGATCACACGGAGGTCTTCTGGCGGACGATCACCGCCACCAATGTCACCACGATATTCGGCAAGGACGACAGCGCGCGCGTCGACAGTGGCCCGGCAGAGGGATCGCGCATCTTCACCTGGTTGATCAGTGAGAGCTATGACGATCTGGGAAACGCGGTCCAGTACGAGTACAAACAGGAGGATCTCCGCGTCGAAGCGCGGCGATCCGTCCCCTGCACGACGCAGCGGTACCTCAAATACGTCCGATACGGCAATCAGGTCTCACGGTTGGATCCCGCACGGCCGGACGACTGGCGTGAGCACTGGCTGTTCGAGGTGGTCTTCGACTACGGCGAGGGCCACTGGGTGGACGTGCCACCCGACGACGAGCTACCCGCGAACGAGCAGCACCACCTCGTGCGGGCGACGTCCCGGGCGGGAGGCGTCTGGGCGATGCGCCCGGATCCGCACTCCACGTTCCGGCCGGGTTTCGAGGTGCGTACCCACCGGCGCTGCCATCGGGTGCTCGTGTTCCATCGGCTGCCCGAGCTCGGCCCGGAGCCCTGTCTGGTACACGCCACCGAGTTCGACTACCGCGATCTGGCGCCGGAGGGCGTGACGGTCGAGCAGGAACTCCATCACGAAGGCAGTACCCGGTTCGCCTCGTTCCTCATGTCGGTGACCCAGCACGGACTCGAGCGGACCGGCGACGTGGTGACCGTGGAGGCGGGCGCCCGTTATCTGACCTACGTCGACGCCTACCGGCCCTCGCTGACCTTCCGCTACAGCAAGCCGACCATCGACCCGGCCATCCGTACGATCGCCGCCGACGACGCGCAGAACCTGCCGAGCGGAATCGGTGGGGGATACCGATGGACCGATCTGGACGGTGACGGAATCTCGGGCCTGCTCAGCGAGACGGGCGGCGCCTGGTGGTACAAGCGCAACGTCGGCGGGGGAGAGTTCGCCGCCCTCGAACTGGTCGGCCGGCGGCCCGCGGCGGCCCTCGCCGACGGTGCGAGACTGCTCGACCTCGCGGGCGACGGGCTGCTGGACCTGGTCGACCTGGCCGGTCCCGCGCCCGGCTTCTACGAGCGGACCGACGATGCGGGGTGGGCTCCCCACCGCCGCTTCCGCGAGCTGCCGAACGTGTCCTGGACCGACCGCAACCTCCACTTCACCGATGTCGACGGGGACGGTCGTGCCGACCTCCTCATCACCCGTCCGGACGCCTTCGTCTGGCACCCGTCCCTCGGGAAGGACGGCTTCGGCGCGGCGCGGCGGACCCTGCCTCCGCGCGACCTCGGCAGCCAGGAGCTGCCGCTGGTGGGCGACAACGCGGACCTCGTCACGCTCGCCGACATGTCCGGCGACGGGCAGGCCGACCTCGTCCAGATCGCCAACGGAGAGGTCTGCTACTGGCCTCATCTCGGGTACGGCCGATTCGGTGGCAAGGTGGTGATGGAGCATCCGCCGCTCTTCGACGTCGCCGGGCAGTTCGACTCCCAGCGTGTGCTCCTCGCCGACCTTGACGGCACCGGGTTGAGCGACATCATCTACCTCGCCGCCGATGGCGTTCGGGTCTATTTCAACCAGGCCGGCAACCGGTGGTCCGACCCGCTGCCGATCAGCCGGTTCCCGCTCACCGACAACCTGACCTTCGTGTCGGTCCTGGACCTTCTCGGCACGGGCACCGCCTGTCTGGTCTGGTCGTCCGGACTCCCGGGGGACGCCCGGGCTCCGCTGCGGTTCATCGACGTGATGAGCGGCGCCAAGCCTCATCTGCTGGTCGAGGTCCACAACAATCTCGGGGCCGAGACCAGGATCCGGTACGCGCCGTCGACTCGTTTCTTCCTCGCCGACCGCGCTCGGGGCGACCCGTGGGTGACCCGCCTCCCCTTCCCGGTGCATGTCGTGGAGCGCATCGAGACCGTCGACCGGATCAGTCGGAACCGCTTCGTGACCTCGTACAGCTACCACCACGGCTACTTCGACGGCGAGGAGCGGGAGTTCCGCGGGTTCGGACGGGTCGACCAGCGCGACACCGAGGAGTACGGGCTCGTCGGCGAGCCTTCGGCCACCAACCTGCACGAGGCGTCGTACGTGCCGCCGGTGCTGACGCGGACCTGGTTCCACACCGGTGCGTACCTCGGTCGCGAGAAGGTGTCGATGTACTTCGCCGGGCCGCCGGACGGGACGGCGCCGGGCGAGTACTACCGCGAACCCGGCTGGTCCCCGGCGGACGCGGCCGCTCACCTCCTCGACGACACCACGCTGCCCGGCGGACTCAGCCACGAGGAGGAGCGCGAGGCCTGCCGGGCACTGCGCGGGTCCATGCTGCGCCAGGAGATCTACGCGCTGGACGGCTCCGGGGACGACCGGTACCCCTACGGCCACCCATACCTGATCACTGAGCAGAACTTCACGGTCCGCGGGGAGCAGCCCCGGCAGACCAACCGGCACGGCGTCTTCCTCGCCCATCCGCGGGAGGCGATCACCTCTCACTACGAGCGCGACAGCGATGATCCGAGGATCGCGCACTCGCTGACCCTGGCCGTCAACGACCACGGACAGGTCACGCGCTCCGCGAGCATCGTGTACCCGCGACGGAAAGCGGACCCGGAGCTGTCCGACGAGCTTCGGGGAGAGCAGCGCACGCTCAGAATGACCTGCACCGAACACGAGGTCACCAACGCCATCGACGATCCGGTCAAGCATCTCGATGATCACCGGGCGCCGGCGCCGTTTCAGACCCGGACGTACGAGGTCACCGGGCTGACGGTCCCGGCCGGCCAGGTCCGCCTGACGATCGGCCAGGTGAGGCTGGCCACCGAGGCGGCGACGCTCGACTATCACGAGACGCCCACGGCGGGACTCGTCCAGAGACGGCTGCTCTCCCAGGAGCGGACCCTCTATCGCAAGAACGATCTGAGCGCCGCCTGCGGCCCGGGCGTGCAGGAGACCCAGGCGCTGCCGTTCGAGGGCTACCGGCGCGCTCTGACATCCGGACTGCTGGCCCGCGTCTTTCGGCGGCCGACCGCCACCGGCGTGCGGAGTCTGTTGCCGGATCCGGCATCGGTGCTGGCGGTGGGCGCGGCCTCGAGCAGCGCGAAAGACCTCGGCGGGTACGTCGATCTCGACGGCGACGGTGCCTGGTGGGTGCCGTCCGGCCGGCTGTCCTACGCCCCGGCCTCCGCCGCCACGCCGGCGCTCGAACGGAACTACGCCCGCCGGCACTTCTTCCTGCCACGCCGCTACCGGACGGCGTTCCACACAGCCGCGGCTCCGGTCGAGACACAGGTCGCCTACGACGAGCACGATCTTCGTCCGGTGGAGATGGTCGACGCCGCCGGCAACCGGGTGCGGGGCGACCTGGATTACCGCGTGTTGTCGCCGATGCGGCTCACGGATCCGAACGACAACGTGACGGCAGTCGCCTTCGACGCCCTCGGCCTCGTCGTCGCGACGGCGTTGATGGGGAAGCAGGACCCGCGTCACGTCGAAGGCGACAAGCTGAACGGCTTCTCCGCCACTCTGACGAGCAGCCAGATCCGGGACCATTTCCACGATCCGCGCGCGACGCCGCGGGCGTTGATCGGACAGGCCACGACCAGACTGATCTACGACCTTTTCGCGTACGAGCGGACGAAGGGATCCGCCCAGCCCAGCCCGGCCGGCGTCTGCACCATCGCCCGGGAGACCCATCGGGCCGATCTGGCGGACGGGCAGGTCAGCAGGCTGCGACAGACGTTCACCTATTCGGACGGCTTCGGGCGCGTGATCCAGCGGAAGGTCGAGGCCGAGCCGGGCCGGCGGCCCCTGCGCGATGAGGCCGGTGTCCTCGTCGTCGAGGGTGGCCGCCCGAAGGTGACCCCCGACGTGGGTCCCCGGTGGGTCGGCAGCGGCTGGACCGAGTTCAACAACAAGGGCAGTGCGGTCAGACACTACGAGCCGTTCTTCTCCGACACCCACCGACCCGATTTCGATGCCCGGATCGGCGTCACGGATGTCGTCTTCTACGACCCGCTCCAGCGGGCGGTGGCGGTACTGCACCCCGATCACACCTACGAGAAGACGGTTCTCCACCCCTGGTGGCAGCGCGACTACGACGTCAATGACACGGTCGCCGCCCACGGCGACCAGACCGGTGACCCGAGGACGGACCCGCACATCGGACCGCTGGTCAAGGCGTACTTCGACGACCAGGGGCCGGGCTGGCTGCCGTGGCGGGAGCAGCGCCGGGGCGGTGCCCTGGGTGCCGACGAGGAGGCGGCCGCCGTGCGGGCGGCGGCGCACGCGGACACCCCGACCACCACGTACCTGGATGCGCTCGGCCGCGTGTTCCTGACGCGGGCGCACAACGGGTTCACCCCGGCGGAAGCGCCCGTCCACCTGGATACGCGAGCGCTGCACGACATCCAGGGCAACAAGGTGCGCGTGGTCGACGCGCTCGGACGGATCACGCGCACCGCCGAGTACGACATGCTCGGCAACCCGATCCAGGTGACGAGCATGGAGGCCGGCCGGCGCTGGATCCTGAACGACTGCGCCGGCAACGTCCTGCGCTCGTGGGACAGCCGCGGGCACGACTTCGGTACCGAGTTCGACGCCCTGCGACGTCCGGAGAGATTCTTCGTGCGCGGCACCGATCCCGCCGCGTCCGACCCGGACACTCTGGCCGGCCCGGTGCTCTACCAGAGGCTGGAGTACGGAGAACACGAGCCGAACGCCGCCGCCGGCAACCTCCGGGGACGGCTGGTGCGGCAGTTCGACGGGTCCGGCTGGGTCGCGAGCGGCTACGACTTCAAGGGCAACGTCACCCGGCAGACGCGCGAGGTCGCAGCCGGCTACCACAGCCTCGTCGACTGGCAGGAACCTCAACCCGCCGGCGAGCGCTTCCTCACCAGCACCACGTACGACGCGCTGAACCGCCCCTGTCAGCTGGTGGAGCCGCACGGGCCCGGGGAGGGGGCCGCGCGTACGGTCGTCCAGCCCGTCTACAGCGAAGCGGGGCTGCTCAAGCGGCTGGACGCATGGACCGGCCAGGTCGCCGACCCTCCCGGACCGCTGGACCCGGCCATCGTCCCGCCCTCGCCCGCCGGGGTCGTCGACATCTCCTACGACGCTCACGGCCGCAGGACGCGTATCGCCTACCGCAATGGTGCGGTCACCCGCTATCGCTACGATCCCGACACGTTCCGGCTGGTCGCGCTCTACACGACACGCGGTCCGGGCTTCACCGAGGACTGTGGAGGTGACCCTCCGCCGCCGCGCACGGCCGCACCTGAGGAGCCACCCGTCGGCCTCTCCTGCGGAGTGCAGAACCTGCACTACACATACGACCCGGCCGGCAACCTCACGCGCGTCCGGGACGCCGCGCAGCAGCGGACCTTCTTCCGCAATCAGCTCGTCGACGCGTCCTGCGACTACACCGTGGACCCGCTCTACCGTTTGATCCAGGCGACCGGCCGCGAGCATCTCGGGCAGGCCGGTCAGGCCATCCCGCACTCCCACGACGACGGGAGGCGTATCGGCCTCCCCCAGCCGGGTGAAGGTGACGCGGTCGGGCGCTACTGCGAAACGTACGCGTACGACCCCGCCGGCAATCTCGCGGCCATGACGCATCGGGCTACGTGTCCGGGAGCCGTCTCGTGGTCTCGCACGTTCGAGTATGCCGAGGCGAGCCAGATCGAGGACGGCGATGGCCACGCGGTGCGCCCGAGCAACCGGCTCACCAGCTCGGCTGTCGCGGGCGCGACCGAGGTCTTCAGCTCACAGGGCGACGGCTACGACGCACACGGCAACCCGAGGCGAATGCCTCAGCTTCAGGCGATGGCCTGGGACTTCCGCGATCGGCTGCGGACGACGCAGCGCCAGGCAGTCAACCCGGACGACGCCGAGGGCGTTGCCCGGCAGGGGGAGCGCACCTACTACGTGTACGACTCGGCGGGTGAACGGGTCCGGAAGGTGACGGAGACCGCCGCCGGCCGGCTCAAGGAGGAACGGATCTACCTCGGCGGGTTCGAGCTCTACCGTAAGCACTCCGGTCAGCACGCCGGACTCGAACGCGAGACCTTCCACCTCGTCACCGGCGCGGGGCGGGTCGCTCTGGTCGAGACCCGCAACGACGTCGACGACGGCACGCCGGTCAGCCTGGTCCGCTATCAGCTGGGGAACCACCTCGGCTCGTCCAGCCTGGAACTGGACGAGCAGGCGAAGATCATTTCGTACGAGGAGTACACGCCGTACGGGAGCACGTCCTACCAGGCGGTGCGGCGCGACGTGCAAGTCTCTCTCAAGCGGTACCGGCACACCGCGAAGGAACGCGACGAGGAGAGCGGTCTGTCATACCACGGCGCGCGCTACTACGCGCCCTGGCTGGCCCGGTGGGTGAACTGTGACCCGTCGGGACCGGCCGACGGTCCCAACCTCTACCTGTACGTCAGCGGGCGGCCACTGATGTTCCACGACCCGACCGGTCGGGAGGAGGAGCAGTTGTGGTTGATCGATCAGAAGCAGTTCACGATCGCGCCGGTGGCACGAGCCGGGAATCGGGGCATCACCCCGCTGCAGAACAAGGCGCTCAGAGGGCTGGACTACGCCTTCGGCCGCGGACAAGGGGGGCTCCACTGGTTGCACCCGGACGACATGCCCTTCGTCATCCAGCCGGCCGGAACCCGGGTCCGCCTCACTCCGGGACCCGGCAAACAGAACATGGACGAGTCGTTCAAGGCCGGCGAGGTCAGATCCGAGGCGGTGAAGCGGGGGGAGTTCGCGCGCGTCCGCATCGACGGGCAGTCGCGGGATCTCACCGTCGCGCCGGGTACATCGTTCAAAGCCCCGCCGCCGGAGGCGTTCGAGGCCGACATGGCCGCGTACGCGAAGCAGTTCGAGGCCCGCGCCGCGGGCCAGGCTGCACCGGCGGGTGAGCTGGAAGGGCCGCCGGCACCCGCGGCGGCGCCCTCCGGAGGGACCTCGGCCGAGCAGTTGAAACTGCCGTTCGACGAGCACCCCCCGGCGGCTGCCGCACCGAAACCGGCCCCGGCGCCCGCCAAGCCCGCCCCGGCTCCCGCCGCCGCACCCGCGGCGCCGGCCAAGCCGGCGGCCGGCATCGGCACCCAGGCCAAGAACGTCGCGCTCTCCGGAGCGGAGAAGGCGCTGTTCGTCGTGGCCGTCGGCAGCGAGGGCAAGGATCACGAATCGACGGCGACCGCGGTCCTGACGACGGTCATCGCGGGAAAGGTGATCCGGGCGCTCCCTCCCCAGGTCAAGGCCGCTGTGATCACCGTTGGAGTGGTGGCGGCCTACGGCATGGTCCGCCAGAAGATCATTACCGGGACCGACCGCGCGTTGAACGCCGGGGCTGCCGCCGCCGATCCCCAGCTGGACAGGACCGGGACCCCGTACACCCCACCCAGAGTGCGGACCCTCGGTCAGTTCCTGGGGTTCTAGAGGAGAACTGGGATCACTCATGAACCGAGTAAGCGCGCCCCTGCGGCCCGACGACACGGGCACGGCCGTCGCCGACCTGCAGCGTTGCCTGATCGTCCTGCTCGCGCACGGCGTCGTTCAGGTCGAGCGGGCCCGGCAGACTGAGCTCCTGGAGGGTCTCCGCGCAGAACTGCGGGAGCAGAGCTATCGCGGTGCCACCGCGGACACCATCAGGCTCTT
This sequence comes from Actinoplanes sp. NPDC051346, assembly GCF_040682215.1. Taxonomy (NCBI): domain Bacteria; kingdom Bacillati; phylum Actinomycetota; class Actinomycetes; order Micromonosporales; family Micromonosporaceae; genus Actinoplanes; species Actinoplanes sp. NPDC051346. The sequence continues at coordinate 704,478 of NZ_JBFBAJ010000002.1, forward strand.
CCAGGAACAACGGGGGGTGAACGCCGACGGCCTGGTCGATGACGTCACGGCGGCCCTGCTCAATGCCGCACTGGGGGAGATCGACCCGCCGGCCGACGACCTCGGCTCCCGCACACCGCAGACGGTGGTCGGTCAGGTGCTCGACCACGCGCAGACCCCGTTCGCCGCTCTGGTGGTCGTCTTCCAGGAGAGCGATGCGGGGAGCGTTCAGCTCGGCAAGGACGACACCGATCCCGAGGGCCGGTACGCCGTCCGCTACGTGACGCCCACCCCATCCGCGGGCCAGACGCTGCGCGTGACCGCGTTCGACGGCGAGGGCCAGCGGCGAGCGGAGTCGGCGCTCCAGGTCAGCAGGCCGGTGGAGGTCGTCAATCTCGTCGTGCAGCCGCATGGTTCCGCGTACGAGGTGTCGGGCACGGTCGGCAGCACGACCCGCGCGGGGGTGGGCGGGCTCCGCGTGGCCATCGTGGACAAGAACATCGGCGGTGACGTCCCGCTCGCCGAGACGTCGACCGATCCCAACGGCGCGTACCGGATCCGCTTTTCCTACCAGGGCGAGAAGCCGAGGCCGGATCTCCAGGCCCGGGTCTACAGCAATGCCAGCGTGCTCGGCTCCTCCGCCGTGCGATACCGGGCGGCGAACCCGGTGGTGCTGGACCTGCTGCTGCCGGCCACCGCGACGACGGCACTGGCCAGCGAGTACGAGACGTTGACCCGGCATCTCGCGCCGCACTACGGCGGCAGCCTGGCCGACCTCGACGAGAACGACGAGCGCAGCGACATCACGTACCTGGCCAACCGGAGCGGCTGGGACGCGCGGGCGGTGGCGCTGGCGGTGATGGCCGATCGGCTCAGCGGGCAGACGGTCGAGGCGGAGGGCGAGCCGGCCATCGATCCCGCCCTGTTCTACGCGCTTCTCCGCGCGGGGGCACCCGCCGGCGACCAGCTGTTCCGCGCCGAACCCGACCGGGTCGCGAGGCTGTGGACCAGAGCGATCGCGCAGGGCCTCGTGCCGGCCGACCTCGAAGCCGGTCTCCCCGGGGCGATCGCGGCGTTTCGCAGGCTGCAGGCCAGGTACGCGCTCGACACTCCCACGACCGCGGGCCGCTCGACCCTGGGTGAGCTGCTGGCGGTCTCCCTCCCCGACGCGGATGCCACCCAGCGGGAGCTGTTCGCCGGGCTCAAGACCGAACACGGCGCCGATCTCGAAGGTTTCTGGACGGCCGTCGAGCGGGCGTTCGGCGACCAGCCCGCCGAACGGCTGCGCGCCGATGGGCGGTTGGCCTACCTGACCTTGAACAACGCCGGGCTGATCCGCAGGCTCCACGCCGCCGAGGACGGGCCACCCGATGCCGAGCAGTTGGTCTCCCGCGGCTTCTATCGGGCTGCCGCGTGGCAGGACGTGCTTGACGACGAACTGGTGCCGCCCGATGTGCCCGGCGGCGGCATCGACGCCCGGCGGGTCACCTATGCCGAGATGCTGGCGGGCCAGCTGCGCCTGAGCTATCCGACCGCCACCCTGGCGATGATGGTGAAGGCCGGCGAGACGCCGACGGTGCACGCCGAGGCGGAGAAGGTGCACGACTTCCTGTTCGCGCACCGTGCGGACTTCCAGATCGGCGCTTCGACCATCGAGCAGTTCGTCACCCGCGGTCAGGTGCCGATCGAGCCCGAGGTGCAGCGCGACATCACCCGCATTCAGCGGGTCCGCCAGATCACCCCCTCCGACGCGGCGATGAACGCCTTGCTCAACAAGGGCGTCGACTCCGCATACGCCGTCGTGCGGTATGACCGCGACGAGTTCGTCGCGGCGTTCGCGGCCGACGTGGGGGGCACGGCGTCCGCCGCGCTGATCCACGCCAGAGCCCAACAGGTGCACAACGCCGTGCTGAACATCGCGATGTCCTACCTCCTGGCGAGCAACAGCCCGGGAATCGGTGTGCACAGCCCGGCCCAGATCGTCGATCCCGCGCCGGCTCCGCCGGACAACGTCGGCGATGTCATCGCGTACGCCTCGCTGGAGAAGCTGCTCGGCGAGATGGACTACTGCGAATGCGACCACTGCCGCTCGATTCTGAGCCCGGCCGCCTACCTGGTCGACCTTCTGATGTTCCTCGACCGCGACGAGGTCCGCTGGGAGCAGTTCCGTGTCCGATGGAAGGTGGACCACGCGTCGGTGCCGTACCCGTTCGGGTACGCGACGATGCAGGACTACATCGATGCGGGCAGCCCCGCCGAGGTGGTCGAGACGCCTCTCGAGGTCCTGCTCTCCCGCCGGCCCGATCTCGCCCACCTGCCGTTGACCTGCGAGAACACCAACACGCCTCTGCCATACATCGACGTGGTCAACGAGACGCTCGAATATTTCGTGGCCAACAAGCTGCGACTCACGGGCTACGCGGGCCACAGTACGGAGGAGCAGGCGGACCCGGCGGAGCTCCTCGCCGATCCGCAGTTCGTGCAGGATGCCGCCTACGACATTCTGGCGGACACCACCGTTCCGGGGCCGCCCGCACCGCCACTGCCGTTCCATCAACCGCTGGAGCGCCTGCGCCGCGTGTGCGGCGGCTTCAGTGCCGACCGATCTTCGTTGCCCCTCGTGATGGAGGCGCTGCGCAAGGACGAGTCGCTGGAACGCGCCAGTGACGCCGACTACGGCTGGCGCGACATCTGGATGGAGGAACTGCGCATCTCGCGCCCCGAACACGGTTTGCTGGTGGACGGCACACGTACCCTCCAGAGCCTCTACGGATTCGCGTCGGCGACCCCGGACGCGGAGGTGCTGGACCGGTTGTCGAACGCCCGGGACTACACCCGCCGTGTCGAGATCGGCTACGACGACCTGGTCGAGATCCTGCGCACGCGCTTCGTCAACCCTCATGGCGGACTCATTCCGAAGCTGGAGCGCCTGGGCATCCCGCTGCGGACGATCAAGGACCTCAAGGACGGCCTGCTCACCGACGCGCAGTTCGCCGAGCTCCTCGCGCCGCACCTCGACCCCGCCGCGTACGGAGGGGATATCAAGGCCTGGCTGACGAACCAGGGAAACTACGACAAGGTGATGAGCCTGCTGGTGCTGGCCGATCCGAGCGGTGCGAACGACGTGGGCAGCTTCGCCCGCCTGGAGTTCCGCTACGCCGACCCGGCCAGGGCGGCCGAACACGTCCGGCCCTTCGAGTTCGTCCGCCTCCTGCGGTTCATCCGGCTGTGGAAGAAGCTGGGATGGAGCATCGCCGAGACCGACAAGGCCATCGGCGCGCTGTATCCCGTCGACCAGGCACCGCTCGACGGCGACGACGCGGTCGACCTCCCACGGCTCGACGCGGGCTTCCGCGTGCTTCTGCCCCGCCTCGGCGTGCTGCGACGGGTCATCACCCGCCTGAACCTCACGGTCATCGACGATCTCCTGCCGCTGCTCGCCTGTTTCGCACCCATGGACACCTACGGCGCGACGTCGCTCTACCGGCGGATGTTCCTGAACCCCTCGCTCCTCAAGCAGGACGCGACCTTCGCCGACGACGGGTACGGCAACCTGCTGAGCGACAACAGCCCGGTCTCGGCCCACGAGCCGGCGCTCCGGGCCGCCTTCGCCCTCACCGGTGCGGAGTTCAGGCTCATTTACGACGCTGTGGGCTTCCAGGCCGACACCGCTCTCACGGTGGAGTCCGCGAGCGAGATGTTCCGCCACGGATGGCTGGCGCGCACGCTCAAGCTCGGCGTCGCCGAGCTGCTGGCGCTGGTGCGGTGCGGTCAGATCGATCCGTTCGCCGCCATCGACCCCGTCGCACCCTCGATGCCGGCGTTCCTCGACCTGCTGGACGCGCTGCGCGCCGCCCAGGTCAAGCCCTCCCAGGCGCTGTATCTGATCTGGAACAGCGACATCTCCGGCACGCTCGCGTCGTCCGCGGCCCAGGTCGACGAGTTCGCGCGTGGTCTGCGCACCGGATTCCTGGCGGTCGACGGCGAGTTCTCGATCGTGGACGACCCGGAGGGACAGATCGCGCGTGCCCGGATGGGCCTCGTATACGACGGCGCGGCGACCGACCTCTTCTTCGGCATGCTGAACGACTCCCTCGTCAGCGACGTCTCCTACAGCCATCCGGTGCCCGAACTGGAGAACGCGATCGTCGGCGTCGCGGCGGGAAAGCTGAGCTACGACGCGTTCCGCAAGCGGCTCGCCTACGCCGGCGTGCTGACCCCCACGGCCCGCGACGCGCTCAAGTCCGTACCGGCCGCCCCGGCGCCGTTCCAGGACGCGATCGATCGGCTCTACCGGGTGAACCAGCAGGCCGTCCAGCCGTTCTTCCAGCGTTACCCCGAACTGAGCCCGCTGTACGACGCTTACGTCGCGTCGCCGGAACCGGTGGGGGAGCGGCGGTCCGCCCTGCTCGAGAACTTCCTGCCCACGCTCGTACGGCGGCGCAAGCGCCAGCTGGCGGTGCAGGCGATCGCCGCGGCCGCCGAAGCCGACGCGGCGTTCGTGGAACCGGTCCTCGGCGACGCCTCCGTCCTGCACGGTGCCGTCGACCACACCCGGGCAGCGCTGGAGGACCTCACCGCGCTCGACCGCGCCGGCTTGTCGGTGCGGTTCTTCTTCCGTGAGTGGGCGACCGGCCCGGTGGATCTGGCGCAGGACGCGGGCATGGCGCTCGACTACGGCGAGCGGCGCGCTCAGCAGCTGCCGGCCCACGCCGATCGTCAGCTGTCCGGCGTCTGGGACGGCTACCTGGAAGCGCCCACCAGCGGTCTCTACCATCTCCGGGTCGAAGCCGAGCCCGGTGCGGTGGTGACCCTCGCCCTGGCGGGCGTGGCCGTCACGCTGGTCGACACCGGCGGCTGGTGGAGCACCGACCTTCCCGTCGACCTGCGAGCCGGGGCGTTGTACGCCGTGACTTTGACCGCCGAGAAGCTACGGACCACCCTGAGCCTGAGCTGGCAGACCATCGGCCGCGGATGGGACGTCGTCCCGCAGCGATATCTCTACTCGGCGACGGTCCGCGACCGGATGTCGGTGACGTATGCCCGGTTCCTGAAAGTCGCCTCCCTCTCGCAGTCGCTGCACCTGAGCGCCGGCGAAGTGGCCGAGCTGTGCTCACGTCCGGAACACTTCATCGATGGTGACGGCTGGCTCAACCGGCTACCCGTGACCCACGAACCGGACGCGCCGACCGCGAAGTCGTTGCGGATCGCCTTCGGCGCGCTGCTGGCGTACGCCCGCGTCAAGGCGGAATTCACCCCGGGTGACGAGCGGCTGCTGGTATGCCTGAAGGATCCGCACGCCGCGACCCGCGAACCGGGCGGCCTGCTCTACGCCATCACCCGGTGGAGCCCGGCCTCGCTCAAGGAGCTGCTGACGCGGTTCGCGCTGGAGGTCGGCGACCTCCGACGGGTGGGGCCGCTCACCCGGATCTTCACCGCCTTCAGCCACCTCACCACCTTGCAGATCACCGCCGAGGCCTTGAGCGCCGCGGCAACGAACGAGCCGGCCGCCTCCGCCGTCCGTGATCTGCAGGCCGCACTCCGCGCCCGCTACACCGACAGTGACTGGCTCGCCGTCCTCAAGCCGATCAACGATGAGCTCCGCGCCCTGCAGCGGAACGCGCTGGTGGCCTACATCCTGCACCAGATGCGAGCGAACCCCGCCTCGGCCCATATCGACACGGCCGACAAGCTGTTCGAGTACTTCCTGATGGACGTCTCCATGGAGCCGTGCATGCAGACTTCCCGCATCAGACACGCGCTCTCCTCGGTGCAGCTGTTCACCGAGCGCTGCCTGATGAACCTCGAACCTCGAGTGGCATCGGCGGCGATCAACGCCAAGCAGTGGGAATGGATGAGGCTCTACCGGGTCTGGGAGGCGAACCGGAAGATCTTCCTCTGGCCGGAGAACTGGCTGGAGCCCGAACTGCGCGACGATCGGTCGCCCTTCTTCGACGACCTGATGAGTGAGCTGCTGCAGGGTGACATCACCGAGGACCGCGCCGCGACCGCTCTGGGCAACTACCTGTCCCGGCTCGCCGTCGTGGCCAAGCTGGAGCCGGCCGCGATGTACCAGGTCGAGGGCGATCCCGCCCACTCCCGCGACGACGTCGTCCACGTCGTCGCCCGTACGCCCGGAGCCGACCGGAAGTACTACCACCGAGCCCGCGAGGGGGGCTCCTGGACGCCGTGGCGGAAGATCCCGCTCGACATCGAGGACAACCCGGTCGGTCCGGTGGTGTGGCGGGGACGGCTGTTCCTGTTCTGGCTCCGGCTGCTGACGAAGCCGGCCACGGGTAACGCGGAACCGTTCACGCCAGGACAGGATCGCAACCTCGCGGAGATGAAGAGCGCGGACATCAAGAAGAGCGCACCCGTGATGACCGTCCAGGCACTGCTGTGCTGGAGCGAGCAGATCAACAACGAGTGGCAGCCCACCCGGACCTCCGACGTCGCCCGGCCCACGATGCTGAGAGAGTCGAACCCTCTCGGACCGTTGGGACTGGACCGGTCGGCGCTGTCGCTCTCCTTCGCCGACGAGGGCGCCGGACTGCGTATCAAGATCGGCGGCGCGACCGGTTCCTACCTTCTCTTCCACCCGCACAGTCAGGCGGTGCGGCAGGAAGAGGCGGCCGTGCGGGCGCCGGTCGACGCGCCCGACCGCTTTGTGGTGCCGTCCTGGGGTCCCCTCGATTTCGCGCCGGGGACGCTGTCGCTCGACTACGATCCCGGCACCGGTAACGGCGACAACAATCTCAACCGGGATGTCCTCGAGTATCCGTACGGTGGACGGACGGTGCGCCCGCTGCACCCGTTGCGGCATCCGTGGGACGCACCCTTCCTGTTCGAGGACCACCCGCACGTGTTCTACGTGACCACGGAGCAGTCCACGGTGATGACGTCCGAATGGACGGCCTACGACGATTCCTACCTCACCCCGAAACTCAAGGTTCCGCCGATCCTGTGGGAGAAGCCGAAGCTGCGTCCGGACCTTGCGGCCCAGGTCCTGAAGGATCGACAGCCGGGGATCGACGACCTGCGTCCGATGGAGCTCTTCCTCACCGAGGACGCCTATATCCACCGTGCCATCGGCGAAACGTCGGCGCTGCGGTTCGGCGACGTCCGCATCGGGCCGGCCGGCAAACTGGCGTCGGGAGATCAGTGATGGGCATGCACGGCAACCTCGAGTTTCACGCGCGAAAGGACAGGGCGCTCGTCGAGTACGGCTATTGGACGAAGAAGCCGGCAGCGCACTTCACGTACACGTTCGAGAACTTCTTCCACCCGTTCGTCAGCGAACTGATCGAGCAGCTCAACCGCACGTCACTGCCCGGATTGTTCGACCCTGTCTTCCAGGAGAGCCTGGCCATCAAGTTCTTCGACAAGTTCTATGCCGGCCGCGCCGGAGAATTCGTCACCGTCAAGTCCTTCCCCAAGGAGCTCGACCTGCAGGCCGGTGGCCCGTACGCGAACTACAACTGGGAGCTGTTGTTCCACGTGCCGCTGACGATCGCCGTTCACCTCAGCAAGAACCAGCGGTTCGCCGAGGCCCGGCACTGGTTCCACTACATCTTCGACCCGACGTCGAACGACGCCGCCACCCCTGTTCCGCAACGGTTCTGGAAGTTTCTCGCCTTCCGGCGCCCCGGCAGGCCTCAGCAGATCGACGAGCAGCTGGCGAATCTGAGCACCCCCGCACCGGAGACCGTGAAGCTCCTGGAGGGGCTGGAGGCGATCCGCAACGATCCCTTCCAGCCGCACAAGGTCGCGCGTACGCGCCAGCTCGCGTACCAGTACTACGTCGTCATGAAGTATCTCGACAACCTGATCGCATGGGGCGATCACTGTTTCCAGCAGGACACGGTCGAGAGCATCACGGAAGCCACCCAGCTCTATGTCCTGGCCGCCAACCTGCTCGGTCACCGGCCCCAGCGCATCCCGCGGTTCGGCGCGGTGCGACCGAAGACGTTCGCCGAGTTGAAGAAGCGGGGTCTCGATCCGCTCGGCAACGCCCTCGTCGAGCTCGAGGGAAAGTTCCCGCTGAACCTGGGAACCCCGCGCGTCGAACAGGGTGACCCCGAGGCCTCCGGGCCGCTCTTCGGCATCGGGCGGACGCTCTACTTCTGCATTCCCCGCAACGAGAAGATGCTGTCCTACTGGGACACGGTCGGCGATCGGCTGTTCAAGATCCGCCACTGCATGAACCTCGAAGGTGTCGTCCGTCAGCTCGCGCTGTACGACCCACCGATCGACCCCGGGATGCTGGTCAAGGCGGCCGCCGCCGGGATCGACGTCAGTGCGGTGGTGAGCGGTCTGCACCAGCCGCTCAGCCCTGTTCGCCCCCTGATGCTCATCCAGCAGGCGCTCGAACTCTGCACGGAACTGCGCGGCCTCGGTGCGGCCCTGCTGTCGACGATCGAGAAGGGCGACACCGAGCAATTGGCGGCGTTGCGGCAGGGTCACGAGATCCGCATCCAGCAGCGGCAGCAGGACGTACGCTTCCTGCAATGGGCGTCCGCACAGGAGGCGACGAAGTCGTTGCTCGTCAGCCGGGGCGCGGCACTCGAGCGGCTGAATTACTACCAGCGTCTGCTCGATCTTCCTCCCGATCCGGGCGCCCCGGAGACGCTGCCGGTCAGCTTCGACGGACTGAAGCTCGACGAGTCGAACTTCGCGGCCGCCTACAACGCCCTGGTCGGCCAGTACGACAAGCAGGTCGCGCGGCAAGGCTTCCCGGCGCTCCACCGGGCGACCGGCGGACGCGCCCGGTTGTTGCTCAACAACAACGAGGACGAGGAGTTCGAGCATCTGAAACGGGCTCGGGACACCGGCCTGCTGAGCTCGGCGGCGCACGCGCTGGCCGCCAGCTTCGTCACGATTCCGGACGCCAAGGCGAACCTGCACTTCTGGGGACTGGGCGGCACCATGGACGTCAAAGTCGGCACCGCCCTCTCCTCGGTCGCAAGATTCGCCGGAAACGTCCTGGGAATCATTTCGTCCTGGGAACGGGACCAGGCCGGGATGACCTCCCGGACCGCCGGTTACGAGCGGCGGGCGGACGAATGGGTCTACCAGCACAACCTGGCGGCGCACGAGCTGATGCAGATCGGCCGCCAGATCCTCACGTCGCTGATCGCGGAACAGATCGCCTTCCACGAGTACACCACCCTCAAGAGCACCATCGAGAACGCGCAGGAGGTCGACCGCTTCCTGCGTTCGAAGTTCTCCAATCAGGAGCTGTACGGCTGGCTGCAGGGTGAGCTCTCGCGGATCTACTACGAGTACTACCGCTTTGCCAGCGACACGGCCCGCAAGGCCGAACGTGCGATGAAGCAGGAACTCCTGCGACCCGAGGTCGACGACGTCGAATACGTCAAGTTCAATTATTGGGACGCCGGTCGCAAGGGGCTGCTGTCCGCGGAGACGCTCTATCTCGATCTCAAGCGCATGGAACTCGCGTATCACGAGAACAACAAGCGCGAGTACGAGCTCACCAGGCACGTGTCACTGCGCCAGCTCGACCCGGCCGCACTGCTGACCCTGCGGGCGAGTGGCAGGTGCGAACTGAACATCCCGGAGTGGCTCTTCGACCTCGACACGCCGGGCCACTACATGCGTCGGATCAGGTCCGTCGCGGTGACGATTCCCTGTGTGGTCGGGCCGTACGCGAGCGTCGGCTGCACCCTGACATCGACCAAGAGTTCGCTGCGTACCTCACCGCTGATCTCCGACGGCTATGCCCGCACGGGTTCCGAGGACGGCCGCTTCCGCGACTACTTCAGTGCCAACCAGTCCATCGTGACCAGCAGCGGCCAGAACGACAGCGGCTTGTTCGAGCCCAGCGTGCGTGACGAGCGCCTGCTGCCGTTCGAGGGCGCCGGAGCGGTCAGCAGCTGGAAGCTCGAGCTACCGGCGACGTTCCGTCAGTTCGACTATCGTTCGATCAGCGACGTCGTGCTCCACGTTCGCTACACCGCCCGGGAAGGCGGACGGGCGTTGCGGGACGCCGCGCTGGCCGCGGTCGAGGACATCCTCGCCCTGCCCGACGGCAGCGGCCTGGGGGTCCTCCTCAGCCTCAGGCACGACTTCCCCAACGAGTGGTCCGCGTTCCTCCACGGTGCCGCCGACTTCTCGGCCGTCGTACGCCGGATGCACTTTCCCTATCTCGCCCAGGGCCGGAAGATCACGATCCACGGCCTGGAGTTGTTCGGCCAGACCGGCACCGATCGGCTCCAACATCACTCGACCGGCGGCCCGGAGGTTCTCCAGGCGGCTACCACAGCCCTCGACGAGGACGGCGAGTTCGTCTTCACCGCTGCCGCCGACGCTGCCGGCCCGACCCAGGCACTGACCCGTTCTCCCGCGGCGGACGTCTGGCTGATAGTCCAGTACACCCTGGCGCCTTGACCGACCGGTCATCGCGGTGTTCGATCCGGCCGCGAGTCAGAAAGGCCGAATCGTCGATGGGCCGAACCGCGCTCAGATGACCACCTTCCCGCCCTCGAGGACGAGTCCCCGTACGGCGAACTCCTCGATGGCTTGCCGCGGAGGGGGACCGGGCTGCCCGGCGGACATGTCCGCCACGGTGGGTAGTACAACCTCGTCGTTGTAGCGCTCGAAGTGAGCCCGTGACTGCCATACCTCGAGGACCTGGAACCCTGTGGCGGTCTGGCGGCCGACGTGGACGAGTAGCCCGTCCACGGTTCCGCCGCTGCGGCGGACGATCTCCGCGTGCAGCGCGTCGTACATGTCAATCGGCACGGGGACGTCGACGACGTGGGCGTATGTCACGGTGACCTCCGGCATCTGGATTGGTACGATATTCTGACTATCTCATCAGGCCGTCGTGGAAGGGTCAAGGCTGGCGTGGTCGTACGCACGAAAGTGTCCTCGTCGGGCGCGGAGTCCGAGCTGAACCTCGGGTTGCTGATGTTCATCCCGTACCGGGCCATGGAGAAGGAGGTGCTGGATGCGCTCGCCGCGGCCGGGTTCGATGACGTCACGCTGGCCCAGGCGCGGGTGTTCCAGCGCATCAACGCGAACGGGTCGCGGCTGACCGAGCTGGCCGAGGCGGCGCAGTTGACCAAGCAAACCGTGGGTTTTCTGGTCGACCAGCTGGAGCGGGCAGGCTACGTCGAGCGGACACCGGACCCGCGCGACCGGCGTGCGCGGCTGGTGCGCGTCGCAGATCGCGGCGCCGCGGCGGTTCGGGCGAGCGCGGGTGTCGTCGCCGAGATCGAGGCTCGGTGGGCGGAGCATCTCGGTCCCGCCCGGACCGCCCAGCTGCGGGAAGCGCTCACCGCGCTCCGCGAGATCACCGATCCGTACGCCTGAGCGAGCATGGACTAAGTCAGATTATCTGACTAGTATAGTACGAGTATCGAACCACTTTCCGGAGGTCGGCGAGGGAAGGCAGGCGGCGATGGACGCCGAACAGAGGTGGCACGTTATCCACCAGCAGCGCCTGGCGATCGGCGACCTGCTCGACGGGCTGACCCCGGCACAGTGGGAATCACCATCCCTGTGCGACGCATGGCGGATCCGCGATGTAGCGGCGCACCTGACGACCGTGTCGATCCCACCGTCACCCGGCTCTCTGTTCGTGGACCTGATCCGTGCACGCGGCAGCTTCCACCAGTTGAACACCCTGGCCACCGGGCGCCGCGCCGCGCGGCCGACCGCGCAGATCGTCGCCGACCTGCGCGCACACGCCGCATCCCGCAAGGTGCCCGTGGTCTCCAACGACCGTAACGTTCTGTTCGACCTGCTGGTCCACGGGCAGGACATCGCCATCCCGCTCGGGATTCAGCTGCCGATGCCGCTCGAAGCCGCGGCCGACGGGGCCAGCCGGATCTGGTCCATGGGCTGGCCGTTCTGGGCAAAACGCCACCTGCGCGGCACGCGACTGACGGCCACCGACACGGAGTGGTCCGTCGGGTCCGGAGCGGACATCAGGGGCCCCATCCGCGCCCTGCTCCTGTTGCTAACCGGTCGCACCTCCGCCGCGGCGCCACTGTTATCCGGCGAGGGAGTCAGGCGCGCCACTGGCCACAGCACAACCTGATCGGCCTGGCGGTGCGGCTGCTCACCGCCCCGTTCGCCCGCCGCTCCACCGGCGCCGGACCGATGCTCGCGCGGGCGGAGATCCTCAACGCGCCCCGGCGCGCCGCGTCCACCGCCGCACCGATCATCGCCGCCGTCGGGTTCGCGGTACTGATCAGCGGCATGGTCGAAACGATGCGCACCGCCTACCCCGCGGGCGAGACCAAGAGCGGCCGACGACATCGAGGTGGCCGACCAGGCGCACGACGGTGCTGCGGCGGTCGAGGCGGTGGCGCGCAGCCGACCCGACCTGGTGCTGATGGACCTGCGGATGCCGGGCGTGGACGAGTTGAGCGCCATCGAGCGGATCAACGCCAGCCCCGCCGATCGTCGTGCTGACCACCTTCGACGCCGACCAGTACGTGCTGCGGGCCCTGCGTCTGGGCGCGGCCGGGTTCCTGGTCAAGTCGACCCCGCCGGAGAGCCTGATCGGGCTGGTGCGGGTAGCCGCCGAGGGGCACACCGTGCTGTCGCCGGCTGCCGCCCGCCGCCTGGTCACCGCGTCCACCGACAGCCGGTCCGCGCGGGAACGGGCCCGCCAGCAGCTGGGCGCGCTGACCGAGCGGGAGATCGAGGTGCTGAGCGGCGTCGGTGAGGGCCTGTCCAACGCGCAGATCGCCGCCCGGCTCCACCTGTCCGAGGCGACGATCACCCGGCGGATGCTGACCTCATGCCGCCAGTTGGCGCCGCTGGGCGGCCTCGGCCTGGTCTGTCCTGGAATGTGACGCCCTTCAATGCGGATGGCGGTCGGCAATCCCGCGACGAACGGACTTGTGTCACTCCGGCACCATGCGGCAGACTCCCCGGGCCGCTGCTCGGCACGACTCTGGGGGGAGAGTGAGCAGGTCAATGCTTGTGTCGGTACGCGCCGCCACGGCGGTCGCGCTGCTCGCCGGCTTCTACCTCCTTGCCCTCGTCCTGCTGACCGGCCTGGTCGCCATCGAGGTGCTGGCCTTCCGCCACTCCATGTTCACCGCCGCGAAACTGGCGATCCTTGTCGTTCCGGCCCTGTACGCCCTCGGCAAGGCACTGCTCACCATCGAGCGGCACCAGGCCATCGAGGAGACCGTGGGTGTCCGGGTCACGCCGCAGGACCAGCCCGAGCTGTGGCGGCTCGTCCGGGAGCTCGCCCGGCGTGCCGGCACGCCGGCCCCCGACGAGATCACCGTCGTCGCGGAGGTCAACGCTGTGGTGAGCGAGCAGACCCGGTTCCTCGGCCTCAGGGTGGTCACCCGGAAGATGTTCGTCGGCGCGCCGCTGCTCGCCTGCCTGACCGAGGCTCAACTGGCCGCCGTACTAGCCCACGAGCTGGGTCACTACGGCCACCGGGACATCCGGTTGTCCGGCCTGGTGCTGGCGGGCCGGAACGCCGTGCGGCGTGTCGTGTCCGGCCTCAGCGACGACAACTGGTTCCAGCGTCTGCTCGCCCGGCTGTTCGTCCAGTACGCGAAGGTGTACTTCCGGGTGTCCGCCGCCATCTGCCGTCGTCAGGAGTTCGCGGCGGACGGTACGGCGGCCGACGTCGCCGGGTCGGCGGCGGCTGCCGGCGTGCTCCGGGAACTCCCGGCCATCGATGCCGCGTGGACGCTCTTTCTCGACCAGCACCTCGCTGCGGCGTGGACGGCCGGGTATCTGCCGGACACGTTCTTCGACAGGTTCGCGCAGCTGAACGACGAGCCGGAGCTGCAGGTACTCCTGGACGAGATCCGGGCGAGTCCACCCGACGGGGACCACCAACCGTACGATTCGCATCCGCCGACCCCGGACCGCATCGCGGCGATCGAACGGCTCGCCCGGCCCGGTCCGTCCGGTGGTGACCGGCCGGCCACCGACCTGCTGCGCGGCGACCTGCTGAACCAGTGCCTGCGGCGGACACTGGCTGACGAGGCGGACACGAAGACCTCCGCCGGCTGGGTCATCATCAACCACGTCGGCGCCCGCCGCGCGGTCGCCTTGAGCACCCGGTCGTTGCTGCACAAGGCCGGTGGCACCCTGGGCGGCGTCCTAGACGCGCTCGACGCGGGCCGGGTCGTCGAGCTCGGCCCCGACGGCACCGGCCCGGGCGACGAGGCGGCCGGACCTCGCGCACGCCGCGAGTTCGCCACGCCGTACGTCCGGCACGACCTGGCCGCGCTGTTGGCGCTGGCGTTGGCCGACTCGGGCCGCGGCAGTTGGACCCTGTCCTGGGCGGGCGACGCCGAACTGCTCACGGCGCTCCCCCTCGACGACGAGGTCATCCACGCCGCAGTCGCGGGTGACACCACAGGCCTTCGCACCACGCTCGCCGCCGCCGGCGTCGGGCTCGACTACCACCCCGTTTAGGACCGATCTTGTCGCTGTTCAACAAGCCCAGGGAATACCTCAATATCCTCAAGCTGATGCGCGAGGCGAGCCGCCGCGGCATCGAGATCGACGACATGCCGATCGAGGTGGTGGCGGCGGCGCTGCGGCCCAAGAAGGCCGACCCCGCGCGGCACGGGCTCGCGCCGGACGACGAGTTGACCACGGAAGCCACCACCCGGGGCACCCCGGACAACGACCTGGAACGGGCCACGGCCGCGGCGAGCACCGGCCAGTGGGAGCCCGCAGCCCTACTGATCGCCTCGACCTGGCTGGATTGGGAGCGCCGTACCAGCGTCGTCGGCCACTTCGCGGAGCTTGCCGCCGACGATGACGCCTGGCTCGCGGCGTGGCGCAAGGCCCGCCCCCACGACGGTGACCTCGCCGTCGTGCACGCCGAGTCGCTGCTGCTGCTCGCTTGGCAGATCCGCGGCTCCGCGTACGCCACCAGCACGAGCCAGGACCAGTTCGAGGGCTTCCACCGCGTGCTCACCGAGGCCGAGCAGGCCGCCTGGCAGGCGACCCGGGTGCTGCCGGACGATCCGACCCCGTGGAACACCCTGATGATGGTGGCGTGCGGAATGTCGTACGACCACGACGCCTTCGGACGGTTGTGGACCGAGCTGGTCCGGCGGGCACCCCACCACCTCGGCGCCCACGCCCGGGCGCTGCAGTACTGGTGCCAAAAGTGGCACGGCTCGCACGAGCTGATGATTGACTTCGCCACCCGGGCGGCGGCGTCCTCACCGGACCTGATCCACCTGCCGCTGCACGCGGCGATGGAGCTGGAAAACGCCGACGCCCCCGACTGGTCCTCGCCGATGGTGCAACGCTCGATCGACGCCCTGTTGCCCAGGCCGGACCTCAAGCACCGCGACCGCAGCTGGCTGGCGTACGCCCTCACCAAGAGCAAGCGCTACGACGAGGCCGTCGAGCAGTTCCGCCACCTCGGCACCGATGCCAGTGGCAGCCCGTGGGACAGCTGGGGCGACACCGCCAAAATGATCTTCGCCGAGATCCGCGCCGAAGCCTGCCTGCACGCCCGCCCCCGCCGCTGAGCCGACGGCCCCGCCAAGGACGCTGGCACAAAACTCTATGCAGGCTGCCCGTCGAGGTCGGCGAGCCGTCCGGTCGCCAGCTGACTGAGGTCGCCGTCGTTATCCAGGGCGGTGGTCAGCAGCACCGCCAACGAGGTGCCGAGGAGCGCCAGCTCGGCAGCACGGTCCTCGTCGATGAACAGGTCGCGGGGACCGGCGAGCCAGCGCGCCACCATTAGCTGCTGACGGTGCACAACCGGTGACGATCGTCGCCAACCTCAAGATTGATGCGCCGTTATCCACCCGAAGCTGACATAGCGGACCAAATCTGCTTCACGGAAGTAGCGGTGGACCGCGTTGCTGATTATCGTGCGGCGGTCAATGCCACCCGACACGGGGGACACATGAATTCTCGCTTCAACCTCTTGGTTCGCGCCGCGGCTGCGTCGACGCTGGCCGCCGGTGTGTTCGCCGCGTTCGGCGCCCCGGCCCGTGCGGCTGACAACGTCGCGGATCTGCAGCTGACGATCACCGGCACGAAGGTCGCTGCAACGAGTTCGGGCAAGGTCGTCAAGGCGACCATCAAGAACCACGGGCCGGGCACCGCTGTCGGTACGGTCATCTACTTCGCCAACGACGACCTGGACGGCAGAAAAGTCCAGCTCGAGGTGCCGGACGCAGAGTCCTGCGAGAACGAGGGCAAGAGCTTCGTGTGCATCATCGGCGACATCGCCTCCGGCGAGTCGCTCGATCTGCCGATCAAGCTGACCCGCAAGGGCGGCACCGGCGCAGCCGGCAAGCTGTTCGCCGCGGTGGCGCACGAGGGCATTGACAACAAGGAAGGCAACAACGTCACCGCTCGTGGCGTCGATGTCGAGGTCGGTGTCAGTGGGCCGGACCTGTACGCCGTCGCCGCGGACGTGGCATCGGACAACAACGGCGCCAAGAAGCTGGTGGCGCCCGGTAGCGTCGCCGAACTGACGTTCGAGGTCGGCAATCAGGGCGACGTGGCCGTCGAGGGTTTCCACTTCGACATCCAGCTGCCGGAGCACGTCAGCTTCGCCGACGAACTCGACGGCTGCACCTACGACGCTGCGAAGACCGTGGCCACGTGCAGGTATGACGAGCTTCCGCTGGTGCCGGTAGACCAGGACAAGGCCGACGACGACAAGATCTTCTCGGCCATCGCCGGCGCAACCGAGATCAAGGTCGCCGCTGACGCGCCATCGCCGAAGGACCTCACCGGCACGGTGACGGTGAAGGCGATCATCGGTGACGCCGGCGCCGCGGACGGACCCGTCGCACCCCAGGCCGTGACGCAGCTGCCCGAGGGCATCGTCGGCGAGAAGGCCGAAGAGGCTCCGATCGAGCAGGCTCGCACCGTCAAGGCCGGCAACGCGCTGCCAGAGGTCGACAAGAGCGACAACAGTGACCAGTTCGTGGTCTTCGTCGGTAAGACCAGCGGGGGCGGCGGCAGCAGTGACAACGCCGGGGGCAGCAATGCCGGCGCCAAGGACACCGACGCCAGCGGCACCGGCGGGCTCCCCGTTACCGGCACGCAGACCGCTCTTCTGGGCGGCGCGGGCGTCGCCGTGGTCGCCGTGGGTGGGCTCTTGCTACTCAGCGCACGCCGTCGCCGGTTCGTCCTGGTGACACCTGGAGACGAGACGTCGGTTCGCTGACGACCACCGTCGAGTGAACACAACGCCGTGGGCGGGTGCCCACGGCGTTGTCGCGTGCCCAGTACGCGCCTCGAACCCGTCGGTGTCCTAGTCCACACCAGCGGCCGTGCCATCGTCCCAGCGGCCCTGCGCTCTGGCCACACTGCTCACCAACGCCGTCTTCCCGCAATAGTCCGACCAGCGGCCGGGCCGTTAGCGCGACTCCGAGCGGCCCGACACAGGTGCCGAGCCGCAGCGGCGGTCCTCACCGGACAGAGACCGCGCCCTCGATGCTGCGCAGGATCAGGCGCAGGGCCTCGTGGCGGGAGACGCCTTGCTCGCCGATGTAGCTCCAGCCGGCGTAAAGCTGGCTCCAGATCAGGCTCTGGATCCACGAGGCCGGCAGCTCCGGGTCGACGGTGCCGTCATGGTGACCGCGCTCGACCATCTCGACGAATTCGGCGTCGCATCCAGCGGTCTGCTGCCAATCGGCGTCAGTGAGCAGGAGCTGTTCGTTGAAGATCAGCGACAGCACGTCACCGAGGTCGAAGTACTCCTGGCAGAGTCGGCGGATCGCGGCGGCTCCGGTGCCGTCCGCGACGCAGGCCCGTTCGGTGGCCTGACGCAGACGGTCGACCGCTTCCGCGCGCAAGGCGGCGCTCAGGTCGGCACGCTCGGCGAAATACCGGTGCAGCGTCGTCCGGCCGACGTTCGCCGCGGCGGCCACGTCGCCGAGTGGAGCCGCGGGGTTGCGGGCGAGGACCTCGATAGCGGCATCCACGATCGCCTGCCGGGTGCGCGTGCGGCTGCCCGACTCCTGGATGTCCGTCACATGGGCAGAATATCAGTTGCCTTTTTCGGAACATCAGTGTTCCATTCTGGAAATGGCAGAACCCACGAGAATTCGTACCCTGCTCGCGCTGCTCCGCCCGCACCGCCGCACCATGGCGCTCGGTCTGGGACTCGGCCTCGTCGCCAACGGGGCCGGCCTCGCCACCCCCATGGTCACCAAATGGGTCCTCGACTCTCTCGGCGACGGCATCGAGCTCGTCCGGCCGGTCGCCGTGCTGCTCGCCCTCGTCGTCGTCGGCGCGGCGATCACCCTCTGGCAGTGGCTGCTGCTCGGCCGGCTCGCGGAGCGGGTCGTCCTCGACGCCCGGACCTCGGTCATCCGTCGGTACTTCCGGGCCCGCGTCGGCGACCTGCAGCGTCGCTCCACCGGCGAACTCGTCACCCGCGCCACGTCCGACACGGGCCTGCTGCACGAGGCGTCCGGCAGCATGATCGGCCTGATCAACGCGGCGGTCGGCCTCGTCGGTACCCTCATCCTGATGGGGGTGCTGGACCTGGTCCTGCTCGCCTGGACCCTCACCGCCGTCGTGGTCGTCAGCGCCATGATGGCGGCCCTGATGCCCAGAATCGGGACGGCGCAGACCGCGGCCCAGGAATCGGTGGGCCAACTCGGCGGGGCGCTGGAAGGCGCACTACGCGCGATCCGCACCGTCAAGGCGAGCCGTGCGGAGGCGCGGCAGAGCGGGTACGTCATCGACCGGGCGCGCGACGCCGCCTCCCACAGCATCCGGGCCGCGCAGATCAGCGCGACGGTGTGGATCATCGCGTGGACCGGCATCCAGCTCGCCGTGATCCTCATCCTCGGCGTCGGTGCCTGGCGGGCCCACCTCGGCCTACTGGAGGTGTCCACCCTCGTGGCGTTCCTGCTCTATGTGTTCCAGCTGATGGGCCCGATCACGGAACTCACCCAGAATGTCACCGCCCTCCAGGCCGGGATCGCCGCTGCCGGCCGGCTCAACGAACTCGGCGCGATCGAGCTGGAACCGACGAGCCGCCAGAGGTCGGTACCGCCCGTCACCGGCGCCCCGGCCGACGGTCCGATCCTCACCCTGCGCGCGGTCAGCGCCCGATACGGTCCCGAGGCCGCGCCCGTCCTGCGGGGCATCGACCTGGAGATCGCCCGACGCGGCCACACTGCCATCGTCGGGCCATCGGGTGCGGGCAAGACCACGCTCTTCTCCCTGCTGCTGCGCTTCCTCGAGCCTGAGCACGGCGAGGTGCTGCTCGACGGCCGGCCATACGCGACCTACACCCACGACGAGGTGCGAACCCGGCTCGCGTACGTCGAACAGGAGACCCCGGTCGTGCCCGGCACGATCGGCGACAACGTGCGCTTCACCCACCCCGACGCCACGGACGACGAGGTACGCACGGCGCTGGAGGCGGTACGCCTCGCCGACAAGGTGGACGAGTTGCCCGACGGACTGGACACTTCGCTCGCGTCGACGGACGTGTCGGGCGGCCAGCGGCAGCGGATCGCACTCGCCCGCGCGCTGTTGCGCACTCCCGACGTGCTGCTTCTCGACGAGGCGACCGCGCAGGTCGACGGGCTGACCGAGGCGGCGCTGCACGACTGCATCAAACAGCGGGCCGCCGACGGGGCCGTTGTGACGATCGCACACCGGCTCTCCACGGTGCTCGACGCGGACCGCATCATCGTCCTGGAGGAAGGCCGGGTGCGGGCGCAGGGGACGCACCATGAGCTGATCTCGTCGGACGAGCTGTATCGCCGGCTGGTAGAAGCGCTGCGCATCGCCGCCGACCAGCCCAGCCTCAGCCCCGCCTGAACCGCCCACGGCCCTGGCAGGGCACGCCCCGAGCGGGTGCGTCCCGGTCACCTACACCCGCTGTGAGGGCGATCTGCTGATCGGCTCGTCGTTCGCTTGGGGAACCGGCCAACTCAGCTGGCAAACGCAAGGCCCGAAATCTTGTTGCCGAACGTGGCGCGGGCGGGACGGCTGGGGGAAACTGCTTCGATGGCTGCAGAGTACGCCCAGAGTGACCAGTTCCGTGGTGCCCACATCCATCTGTGTGACCTTGCCGCCCTCGAGATCCGTGATTGCGAGGTCAGCGGTCTGAGGATCGTCGACTGCTATGGGAGCGACGTCTACCTCGGTGGCGACTTCGAGCGTGTCGTCGTCAACGACGTCGACGTGACCGCCTACGTCGAAGGCGAACTCGACCGGCGGCACCCCACTCGGGTGCTGGCGCGTGACGCCGCGTCCTCCGACGACTACCGGACTGCTTGGGATGCCATCGAGACGCTGTGGGCCGCGACGCTCGAGCGCGCCAGGCTGTTGCCCGAGGGCAAGCTGCACGAGCAGGTCAACGGCGAGTGGTCGTTCGTCGAGACTCAACGGCACCTGCTGTTCGCGAGCGACGCCTGGCTCGGCAATGCTGTGCTCGAGGAGGAAGCGCCGTACCACCAGTGGGGCTTCCCTGCCGGCGGGATGCCGCCCGACGCGGCGGCGAAGCTCGGGCTCGTCCTCGAGGCCACCCCGACGCTCGACGAGGTGCTCGCGCCGCGGCTCGCCCGCATGGCCACGATGCGGAGTGTCGTCGACGGGCTCACCGCGGCCGAGCTCGATCGGGTATGTGATCGTAAGCCGGCGGACCCGTATCCCGACCAGGAATACGTCGTACGCCGCTGTCTCAAGGTGGTGCTGAAGGAAGAGGCCGAGCATCACCGTTATGCGGTGCGCGATCTCGCAGTGCTCGAGGCCGGTGCCTGACAGGCCAGATTCCTCAGAGCGAGCACGTACACCGCGGCGAGGCCCGGCCCGAGAGACTCCGCCGGCAGGAGCACCCTGGCGATGATCGACAACCTCGGCAGACGCCTCGCCGCCGAAACCCACCCCAACCTGGCGATACGGCTAACCCATATAACGTACTCAGGCCATGGGCCAGATTAGGCTCCGGGTACGGGATTCCACTGCCGCCGATGACTGCCCGCCCACAGCGTCGGCGCGTAGCGGTGCACAGCGGCTCCGGCGACCTCGGCCATCCCGCCGTCCGGGAGAACGAGCCGATACCGGAACGGTGGCGGATCCACGAGCACGGGCCGCTCGGTTTCCGATACGCGAGCCAGCGCGTCCAAGCGGTCGTCCAGCACCGGGTCGGTCGTGTAGACCTCCAGCGCGTGCCCGACCACCGGTCTGACCGGCTGGGAAATGCCCGGAGCGGCCGACTGCTTCCAGGTGATCGCGACGGCGCCGAGTTCGGTCCATGCGCAGATCAGGCGGGGGTCCGGCGCGCCAGGGCCGTACCACCAGACGCCGCGGGCGTCGATCAAGAGCCCCTGCGACCGCCGCATCTTCACCAAAGCGGCCACCATCAGCATCACCGGCAGCGAAAACAGCCCGCTGCACAGCCACGCCATGACGGTCTCCGCGGTGCCGGCACCGTCGATCATCACCTTGGGGAAGAGTGCGGCGGCGCAGGCGATCACGGCCAGGAGCGTCGACAGGCCGACCCCAATCGCCGCGGAAGACAGCGAGACGCGAAAGTCGAGGCGGATCGCGTCCTCGGCGGGGCGAAGCAACATGCCAGCACGATAGAGGTGGCTGGCCCTCCGCCGCTGACCCACACCCGAACCGGATTCAGCACCAATACCGGCGAGACCGGGCAAGGAATCCGTTATCCGTCACCTAGTCGCGGGCCGGGCGTCTCGGTGGGGCCTCGACGTGTCGCTGTCGCGGCCCCACGTACCGGGGTCAGGCGGACGGTAGAGGGCCGAGCGGGCGGTGTAGCTGCCACGTCCGTGGGTCTGGCTGCGCAGCCGGATGGCGTAGCCGAACAGGATCATCAATGCCGAACAGGACCATCAACGGCACGATGGCGTGACCGTCTAGCCGGTCGTGGCCGTGATGCGGCCATGCCGTGCGGCCAGGTCACCGAGTACGGCACCGAGGCTGTCCGCGGTTGCCGTCCGTCCAGCATGCACCTCGGCGCGGGAAGAACTCTCTGACGCACGTAGCCGGTCCTCAGCGTGGGTACGCCTGAACGAGGCTGTAAACGGTGGAGCCGAAGACGAGGACGCCCATCACGGTCAGCACCACGGCCATGCCGGTGAAGTCGCGGACCTTTTTCGGATCCTCAGCGCGCTGCCGGCGGAGCAGGTAGTACAGCGCCGGGACGAAAGCGCATCCCGGCGTCAAGCTGAACATCCACATTTCCCAGGTGATCGGTACGTCGCGCGTTGCGGCTACGGCGCCGCCGGCGAGCATGGCCAGCCAGATCCCGTTGAGGGCGAGCACCGCCGCGGTCAGCAGCCGGATCGCGTATGGGGACAGCGTCATCGCAGATCACCTCCGTCGTGGGTTGCGGGTCGCATTGTGCCGCAGCCAGGGAAGAAGCCGCCTACCAGCGACTCGCCGGGCTGTCGCCCCATCTGGACGAACGTCGCCAACCGGCCGATCCGGCGTGGTCAGGGGGTGCGTTTCCGCCACTTTCCAGGATCGGCCAATCGAAGGCAATCTCCTGGGCGTGTCCGTGGAGAGCGGAGCCTAACTCTGGGGGAACGCGCCGGTGATATCGCGGGCCGTGCGGCTGCGGACCCGCCATCGGCTGCCTGGGTAGCTGACGGATGGGGTGACCTGCGGAGCCGCACGAGCGCGGCGAATCAGGCACCCCAGGCACGGGCCTGGTCTCGAGCACCCGGCCGGGCGTGGCATGCCGGCTGCCGGCCAAATCGCGGGACTGCCCCGGCAAAGATGGCCTTCCAGGCCACAGCGGCCCATGATGGACGGGCGGAGGATGCGTGGTACTCATCGACGGGTAGGAGCGAGGATGAGGCTTCCCGCGGGTGGCCGCCGTACGGGCCCAGCGCCAAGGCCTGTACCTGCCAGCCGACCTCGCCGCGCCGGCGCCGGGCGGTGAACGGTGAGTAGGCACCGCCCGCCGGCGGATGCCGTGCTGGCCGAGATAGCCGCGATCGCGGTAACTCCGGGCCCCCTTGCCGCCCGCGCGCAGGCCCTGCTCGAGCCGCTGGGTCGCCTGCTGCATTTCGACGCCGCCTGGATCAGCCTGCTCGACCCGGAACGCCGCGTGCAAGCACCGCTGGTCAGCCGCGGCCATCCCGACCGGGTACGGCACTACATGAACAGTACGGGACACGTCGACGACATCGAACGCCTCGGGCTGCACCAGGACCGCGTACCGATGCGGGTCAAGGACATGCCCGTGGCACCATCCGAACTCCCCGCGTGGGCCGACTATCTGTACCCGGCCGGATTCGGTGAGGGCATCGCCGTTCCCCTGACCACCCCCGACGGCCGTTACCTCGGCATGTTCGCCACGACCACCGAGACGAGCACCCCGTCCAGCGACGCCGTCCGCGACCAACTCGCCGCCCTCGCCCCGCTGATCGCGCACGCCGTCGACCCCATGAACACCCTGACCGCGCTGGCCGACCTGGTCACCGCCGCGACCGCCGGGGTGGTCCTCACCCACGCCGGCAACACCCAACCGCTGACCGGCCTGACAGAGCACCAGCTGTTGGCCCCCGGCTCGGCCGTCCTCCACAAGGCCACCGCCTGCATGACCTCCGGAGACCAGCACGCGGCGTTCCTCGCCACCGACCACGCCCGCGACGGGCTACGCCGCTATCTGAAAGCCACCGTGCTGGCCTGCCCCACCCTGCCTCCCGGGCATTGGCGCGCGGTGATCCTGCTTTCCCCGGCCGGTGACCTGCACGGGCTGACCCACCGCGAGCTACGCATCCTCGGCCAGCTCATCGCCGGCTGGACCCACCCGCGCATCACCGACCACCTGCGGCTACCCCGGCACGCCCTGCTCGCCGCCGTCGAGAACGTCCGTACCAAACTCGGCGCACCCACCCGCGACGCCGCCGTCATCCGTGCCGCCGACCAAGGCCTCTACCTACCACCCGCTCCCACCCGCCGGTAACCCCGCACCAACCGCTCGGCCGGCAGCCCGACCGGTGCGCCGTTGACGTTGACCCGCTGGCATCAGTAAGACGGCAGTCCTCAGTGGAACTGTTTCTAGAGGGCGCCGTTCGGGCAGGGAGACTTTCGTGGATGAGAGAGCCTTGTACCTCTTCGCTGTCATGCTGCGAGGACCCCCGCCGATGCCGGGCGAGGCGACGGCGCAATGTCATGCGAGAGCGTGCTTGTGATGGCGACTCAACCATGGGTTTGCCTCTCCCGATTCCTGCCACTGGCTTTCGCGGTAGCGATGGTCGTCGGCGACAAGCTGACCATCGTGGTAGCCGGGGAGTTGGACATGGCAAACCACTTCATCGCTTTCGACGCGCTGCATGACGCGCTCGCCGACAGCATGCCTCGCAACGTTGTCATCGACCTCGCCGCCTTGACCTTCTGCGATGTTGCAGGCGCTCGCGCTATCGGCTGTGCTCACCGCCTGGCCGTCGCGCGCGGAGCGACCTGCCGTGTCCGTAATGCCCGACCCCACATCGAACGGCTCCTGCTCATCATCCAGCCCGGCGTCATGCCGACGGCGAGACGTCAACGCTGATCGCGCCATCGAGCCACGTGAAGACCCACTCAGACCTCGCTGAGCCGATCACGCTCGCTCGACCGCCCGGCCGGCACGCGTGCAGACGAGCCGCGCTGTCCCACCGCGGACTTCGACCCGGCTTCTGTGACCACAAGCGGCCAAGCCGGGAGCGCGCTAGGCGAGCTAATGTGGAGGGCGAATTGTGGCGGTGCTCAAGAGGTCGGGCTCGCCGACGATGTTCGGTGTCTTCGACCGGCGCGTCGCGCGTGATCGAGCTGGTAGGACAACGTGTCTGCCCCGACCGCGCGGCACGCAAGCGCTGCCTACCCGTGGGACGTCTCAACGTGAACGTTGCCGCAATCATCTCGGACGGGTGATCGCCGGTTACGCGATGTAGACCGTTTCGTGACCTTGTGCCAAGGTCGACGGGTGCCCAACCTTCTACACGCCGCGTTGCAACCCGACCACTCTGTGGTCGTCACCGTGGCTGGCGTGGTGGCCTATCAGAGCCCTGACCAGATCCCTGGTGCCGTGCGTGCCGCCGTCGCCCGATGGGCGCCACGGCAGGTGCTGCTCGATGTCGGCGATGTCAGCGTGCTGGACGGCGCGGGCATCTCCGCGTTGCTCGCCAGCTACCAGGAAGGCACAGAGGCGGGCATCTCCGTTGAATTGATCAACGCCGGCGCCTTCCTTTCCATGCAGCTGCGCGAAGCCGGACTGGCGGGCGCGCTGTGTTCGCCCGACCTGGCCGGCGAGGAGATCCTCACGGAGTCGGTCCCGACCGTGCCACGACCGCGAAGCACTGGCGCGGCATAGCAACATTCGGCGGTGCCGGGCGCGCGGTTCACGCGGGTACGACGCGGCTAGGCGAAACCTCCGTCGTGGTCCGCAGGGGCAGCGGAATCCTGGCGGCGGGACGGCAGTTCAGGGCAGCATCGCAGCGACGACAGCGGTCAGTTGTCGCGGGCCGACGGGCTTGAGGCGGAGTCGGTCGGCAGCCGTGGTCACCTCGTGCGGGTTGCCGCCGCGTCAGTGCCGTAGAGCAACTGGGGTACCGACCTCTGAGGCCCTGGCAGCACAGGCGGGGGATGAAGTGCGGCTTCGGCGACGTGGTGCAGCGAGGAAAGGCGTGCTGCTCACCGTGGCTGGGTATCGGAAGTGGTGCATAGGTGTGGTTCGAGTCGGCGTGGTGATGCCTCGGTAGCGTGGGCGTGTACCGGCAGGGTGAAGATGATTCTGATGCCGCCTCCGGGGTTGTCTTCGGCGTGGATGCGCCCGCCGTGGCGTTCGATGACTTTCTTGCAGATCGCCAGGCCGAGGCCGGTGCCGGTGTAGCTGCTGTGGGCGGCACTGCGGTGGAACCGTTCGAACACCTGGTCGTGCTCGGCAGCCGGGATGCCGATGCCCCGGTCGGCGATCTCGATACGGGTCCAGCCGGGTGCGTCGTCGCGGGCGGCGATGTCGATGCGGGCGGGTTGGCCGGGCAGGGTGTACTTGAGGGCGTTGCCGATCAGGTTGTCGAGCAGCTGACGTACCAGGACGGGGTCGGCGTGCACCGTGGGCAGCGACCCGGTGTAGATGTCGGGGAACGCGATCGCGGGGTTGCCGCGCAGATGCGCGGTGCGTCCGGTGATCACGTCCGCGGTCAGGGTTTGTAGGTCGACGGTGGCCGGTTGCAGGACGCCGTCGCGGGCGGTGGCGTAGGCGAGCAGGTCGTCGATGAGCCGGCTCATCCGTGCGACACCGGAGTGGACCTTGTGCAGGGTGGGGCGCAGAGCGGTGCTTGGGGCTCCGGTGGCGAGAGCCTCGTCCAGGAACTCGGCGTAGCCGGCTACCACCGACAGCGGCGCTTTGAGGTCATGGGCGACAACACCGGCGAAGGCGCGCAGATCGGCCTCTCGTTCGCGCAGTTCGGTGACGGTGGCCGCGAGTTGCGCCTCGGCGAGCTTGCGGGCGGAGATGTCGTGGAACACAGCCACCGCCGCGCCCTGGCCCGCTCCGCTCAGGGGGCGGGCGGACACGGTGATCGTGACACCGTCGGGCTGGGCGGGGTTGCGGATGACCATCTCGACCTGGTCGACGGACTCGCCGGCCAGCGCCCGCACCAGCGGCAGCCGCGGGGTTGGGAACGGGGTGATCGTGTCAGGTTCGAAGATGCCGTAGTGGTCCTGCCAGTTGTCGACTCCGCCCTTGTCGACGCCGAGCCCGAGGATCGCCTTGGCCGCCGGGTTGTGCAGCAGGAACTCACCTTGGTGATCGACGACGCCGACGCCGTCACTGATGCCGTCCAGGACCGCGCCCAACAGTTCTGCTTGGCGGCGCGCGTCAGCTTCCGCCGTGGCCAGTTCCGCCGTGGCGTGCTTGACCTCGGCGCGGGCGCGGGCCCGTCCGGTGGCCAGCACCCACACCAGCCCGGCCAGTAGCAAGCCCAGGATCACACCGCTGACCGTGATGACGGTCGGCAGGCCGGTGGTCACCCCGGGCAGGCTCGCGCCCGCGGCGTCGACCCGCAGGTGCCAGTACCGGTCGGCCACCGGCACCGACACGGTGCGGGTCAGGTCCCGTCGGCCGGTGACGGGCGCGTCGAGGGCGGCGACCGGCGCCTCGCGTCCGCCGACGTCTTCGGCCCGCAGGCTGACGTCGATCAGCCCCTGGGCTTCCTGGTGCAAAGTCTTGGCGATGAAGTCGTGGCCGCGCAGGCCCATCAGCAGCCATCCGCGGAACTCGCGTTGCCCGGCGGCGTCGGCCGGCGCATACACCGGCGCGGTGAGCGAGAACGACATCTGACGCTGGTCAGCGGGAACGTTCTGGTCGATGATCAGTTGGTAGGCGGCCGAGATGGTCACCGCTCCGGAGCGGCGGGCCTCGGTCAACGCCCGGGCCGGCGCTACCGCCTGGCTGGCGTCGATGCCCAGGCGCGGCGTCGATGCTCCGTCGAGGGGCACGCTGAGCACGGCCAGCAGGTGCTCCACCCCCGTCCCGACCGGTTTGACCCGCAGGTCCGGGACGCCCCGCGAACGCCACCGGGCCTGCACCGACGGCACTTGATCGTCGGTGGCGGGCACGAGGAAGGCGATCGAGGTGGCCCCGGCGAGGTTCATGTCCTTCAGTGGCGCGACCGCCTGCCGGAAGGCGGCCGCCGTCAACGGCTCGAACGCCCCCGCCGACGCCGCTACCGTGCGCAGCGTGTCCACGTAGCGGCCCGCCTCGGCAGCGACGGCATCGGCTGCCTGTGCCGCACGCCGTTCGACCTGCGCCTCCGCTGAACGGCGTTGGCCCACCGCGAGCGCCGACGCCACGGCCAACGTGGCAGCCACGATGACGACCGCGATGATGGCGGCGAGCCCTGTAGATGACACCCGTGTGCGCACGTGCCAGAACAGACCTGCCATACCACCACGGTCGGCAGGCCCGCGCAACGACTGACCTCGACAGCAGGGGCGCAATCCAGTTGCAACTCACACGACGGCTCGCGAGCTGTCGCCGCGCCAGTGCACCTGCTCAGGGTCGAAGTCGCGGCGGTGGCAGGTTAGGACGACCTTCCGCCCTATCGAGGGATAGCGATCACGCGCTGCCGGGTGGGCATCACGGTCTCCGTCGGCTAGCCGCACAGCTCAGCGTTTTGTTGCAGGAGCCCGCGAACGTGTACGAGGAGCTCAGCGTTGGGGAGGGGTTTCGCGAGGTAGTCGTCAGCGCCGACGGCGGCCGCGGCCGCGGCGTTGGGGTACAGCGCCGCGGACATGAGAAGGACCGGTATGTGACTGGTTCGAGGGTCGGCGTGCAACTCCAGGCACATCCGCGGGCCCTCGTCATCGCGCAGGTTGATGACCACCAGATCCGGCAGGTGGTTGACCGCGCACTGCAGGCCACTGGCCCGATCGGCGGCGGTGATCACGTGATAGCCCGCGCGCCGCAAGAGGAGACCGTAGGCTGCGCGGATCTCGGCGGCCACTTCGGTGAGCAGGATCGTATCTGCCATCTGAGCCCCTTAGGCGAATGAGCCCTTCTGGGCGGTCTTCGCACCCGCCGGAGGAGAAATCCCGGGTTGGTGACCCGCGATTCTTTAAGTCGGATCACGTTGTTCCACGGGTGGAGCGTCGGGTCAACGGCCCGCGGGCGCGCACGCGCTGATGTTGCTGTGGTCATGCCGTCCCAGCGAGAGCAGCCGCTCCGCAGCGGCCAGGACGTTGCCGTTGGGCATGGGCTCGAGCAGCACCGCGCAGGAGCCGATGTCGCGCACGCGGGGATCGTCGCGGTAGAGCGTTCCGCTCAAGATTGCCATGGGTACGTCGCGAAGCTGGGGATGTTCGCGCAGTGCGCGACAGAGTTGGGCGCCGTCGAGGTGGGGCATGTCCATGTCCGCCACGATCAGGTCAGGTGCCTGTGACTCGGCGACGTGCAACGCCTCGAGGCCGTCCGAGGTCGCAATGACGCGGTGTCCGGCACGACAGAAGAGCAAGGTGAGTACTTCTCGAATGTCAGGGTCGTCATCCGCGATCAGGATCATAGCCATGTTCATGCTCCTCGGAGCCACGACAATAGTCAGACCAATACTGGCAACCATGGCAACCATTCAGGACCAGCGGATGGGAATCGAGCCAACATCGGCCAACCGGAAGCGTTGGTACCCGCCCGCACCAGGCTAGCCGCGACCGCGTGCCCGTACCGAAGAACGAACGACCTTGGCGGCAGGCCGGCCGGCGACAAAGGCCTGCGTCAGATTCACGGCGTCGACTCTCGTCCGCTCAACGAAGGATGATCCGTCCTGTCCGGACGGGTCGCCGACAGCCTCGCAGCATGCGCGATGCTCGCCGTGATCAGCCCCGAACCGAACCCTGCCCGCGGGTGCCCGATAGACGCTGGACCAAGGGGCGAGCAACCTCGGAACGTCGAGGCCGGGCGGTTACCGGACAGCCGGGTCGTTGTGTCCGTAGGAGGTTCAGCGGGCGGGCACCATGGCTAGGCTGCGAGCACATACAGTGCGCCTCAGGCCCCCGAGGTGTCGCCGTCCGAGATCATCACGAGGCGGGATCGGGGGACGTGGTGACCCAGGCGATTTCGCAAGCGCAGTCCGCCGGGCAGACGGTGAGTTGCAGCGAGGGCGTGTTGCACGAGCCGCAGGCCGTGCTGGCGGTCGCGGCGGAAGCCTACGTGTCGATCAACACCGCCGGTCGGGTGGTGGGCTGGAACCCGGCTGCGGAAAAGACCTTCGGGCACACCCACGAGCAGACCTGCGGACAGCCCGTCGACCAGCTGATCATCCCGGACCGGTTCCGGGCCGCATACCGCGCCGGCCTGGCGCGCCTGGCCGCCGGTGAGCTCGGCGGGATCCTCGGGCACCGCCGGCGGATGCTCGCCCAGCACGCCGACGGGCACGAGTTCCCGATCGAGATGACCCTGACCGCCACCGAGGAACCCACCGGGCGGATCTTCCACGCCTTCGCCCACGACATCACCACCGCGCACCGGGCCAGCCGCTTCACCGACGTCGAGGCCGCCGTCTCCCGCGGCCTGGTCGAAGCCGCCTCCAGCACCGCCGCCGCTGCCCGGGTCGTCGAAGCCCTCGGCGTGAAAATGGGCTGGCCGGTCGCCGAACTGTGGCTCGCCGACGAAACACGGCAGGTGCTGTCCTGCACGGCCCGGCACGCCGCGGCCGGCCGGCGGCTGGGCCGATTCGCGATCAACGAAGTCGAGCCCGGCACCTGGCTGCCCGGACGCGTCTACGCCCAAGCCCGGCCCCAATGGATCCCGGACCTGGCCGCCGACACCCGCAGCGTCCGCAGCCGCGCCGCCGCTCGCATCGGCCTGCACGTCGCCGTCGGCGTGCCCCTGTGCACCGGCGGGCACACCCTCGGCGCCCTCTGCGTCTACGGCGACCGCGCCGAAGATCCCGAGGACGTACTCATCGCCTTGCTGGCCGGGGTCGCCGCCCAGGTCGGGCAGTACCTGGAACGACGCCGCGCCGAGGAACTCACCGTCGAGCTCGCCCGCACCAAGGACGAGTTCCTCGCGTTGGTCACCCACGAACTGCGCAACCCGCTGTCGGTCATCACCAGCACCACGTCGCTGTTCGAGGAGGAACTCGACAGCGTCTCGCCGAGCGACCAGCGCGAGTACCTGGCCACGATCTCCCGCAGCGCACAGCGCCTATCGGTGATGGCCGAGGACCTGCTCGACCTCGCCCGTCTGGAGTCCGGAAACCTCGCCATCCAACCCATCGGCACCGACCTGTGCGCGATCGTCGGCGACGCCACTCACGCCTTGGAACACGACGCCGCGGACAAGGGCCTCACAATCACCGTGGACGCACCCGCGCGCTTGGACCTGTACGCGGACCCGGATCGGCTGCGTCAGGTGGCCGACAACCTGCTGACCAACGCGATCAAATACACCCCGGCCGGGGGCCGCATCACCGTGACCCTCACCGAGAACGACGACCAGATCTCCTGGACAGTCTCCGACACCGGAATCGGCATACCGCACGAGGAGCGCTCCCGGCTGTTCCGCCGCTTCTACCGCGCCTCCACCGCCCTCGACCGACGCATCCCCGGCACCGGCCTCGGCCTGGTCATCATCCGCACCATCATCGAACGCCACCACGGCACCATCACCGTCGCCGACACCAACGCACCCGGCACCACCTTCGTCATCCATCTACCCACCAAACCCCCCACCTGCCCCACATAAGTGAGACGGCCGGCAGTGAGCATCCGTCCGCCGGCACCCGATCTGAGCCAGGTACGGCGGGAATCGGCGCTCAATGGCCCCGAGCCTAGGGCCGCGGCTATCCCGCGGTCACCGTGAGGGCGGGGAGGTTGGGCAGGCGCAGGTGGGTGGCGTGTCGGACCTGGTCCTCGACCTGCATCTGATCCACCACCCATTCGCCGGTCGGCGCGTGGGCGGGCATCCTGCCGGCGAACTCCCACACGCCGTCGTTGACGGTGCCGGAGACGAGCTCGGCGTTCTGCATGTCGAACATCGCGCCGTCGGGGGCCTTCAGGAACAGTGCGGTGAAGCCGACGCCGCTGCGGTCGTCGGTGATCCGTACCCGGAACCGGATCGTGCGGGCGATGCTGTTGTCGATGGTGGCCGAGCCGATCCACTGCCCGGACGCCAGGTCCACGACCGGTGCCTTCTCGTCCGCCACCCCGGTCACCGTCAGGGCGGGAAGGTTCGGCAGGCGCAGGCGGGTGACGTGCTTGGCGCCGTCCTCGACGTGCAGCTGGTCGACGACCCATTCGCCGGTCGGCGCGTACGCGGGCATCCTGCCGGCGAACTCCCACACGCCGTCGTTGACGGTGCCGGAGACGAGCTCGGCGTTCTGCATGTCGAACATCGCGCCGTCGGGGGCCTTCAGGAAGACCGCGGTGAAGCCGACGCCGCTGCGGTCGTCGGTGATCCGTACCCGCAGCCGGACAGTGCGCTCGGCGCTGTTGTCGATCGTCGCGGCGTCCGTCCACTGTCCGGACGCCAGGTCCACGACCGGTGCGGCTTCGTCGGCCTCGCCGGTCACCGTCAGGGCGGGAACGTCGGGGAGGCGAAGCCGGGTGACGTGCTTGACGCGATCCTCGACGTGCAGCTGGTCGACGATCCACTCGCCGGTCGGCGCGTACGCGGGCATCGTGCCGATGAACTCCCACACGCCGTCGTTGACGGTGCCGGAGACCAGCTCGGGATTCTGCATGTCGACCTGGGCGCCGTCGGGTGCCTTGAGGAACACCGCGGCGAAGTCGACGCCGCTGCGGTCGTCGGTGAGTCGCATCCGCAGCCGGATCGTGCGGGCGGCGCTGTTGTCGACCGTCGACGAGCCGACCCAGGCGGCCGACCCGAGGTCGACGACCGGGCGGGCGACGTCGGTGCAGGCGCTGCGCGGGGAGGTGTCGGACGAGTCCCGTACGCAGGAGTTCACGCCGGTGCCGCCGTCCAAGTGATCGCGCCCGGGTCCACCGTCGAGCCGGTCGTCGCCCGGACCGCCATCGACGCGGTCGTTGCCCTTGTCGCCGTCCTCGGTGTCGTTGCCGGCGCCGCCGTCGAGCCGGTCGTTGCCGGTACCACCATCGAGCACGTCCCGGCCGGTGCCGCCGTCGAGGACGTCGTCGCCGTGGTCGCCGCGCTCGCGGTCGTTGCCGTCGCCGCCGGTCAGCCGGTCGTCGCCGGGCCCGCCGACGACGGTGTCGTTGCCCTTGTCGCCGTCCTCGGTGTCGTTGCCGGCGCCGCCGTCGAGCCGGTCGTTGCCGGTACCACCATCGAGCACGTCCCGGCCGGCGCCGCCGTCGAGGATGTCGTTGCCGGCGCCGCCGTCGAGGATGTCGTTGCCGCCGCCGCTGGTGATCACGTCGTTGCCGCCGCGCCCGCAGATCACGTCGTTGCCGTGGGTGCCCTTGATCCGGTCGTTGCCGGCGGTGCCCACCACGGTGCACGCGTGACCGCTGGACGCCACAGCGCGCTGCGCCGCGACGGCGGGAGCGACGCCGGACAGGCCCACAGCGGCGGCCACGGCCGCGACCACGGCGGCGCGCACCTTGACGGTCGGCAGGTGCTTCGAAGTCATGTCTGATCCATCCCGCGATCACGTAACGGCGCTGGCCGATCACAATCGGTGTGCCAGCCGAGGCCTTTATCGGGCGCTGCCGGGTCGACTCAATGGTTTCCCGCCGACTCGGCGCGACGGCGCCGCATCCGCGGCCGCCAGGGCCGCGGCGAGCTGGGTCGACCAGCCGGAGTCCGGGTCCGGCGGGGCATCCCGCTCCTCGAACATGTGTTCCAAAGCGCCGAGGATGAGGGCTTCGCGCGTACGGAAACGGTGCTGCACCGCCCCGGCTGATACTGCCTCGTGACAGGGGAGAAGGCGGCGGGAGCGGTCTCCGCCCGCCACCGCCTGGTGATGCTGGCCGCGTACCCGGATGTCTTCGCCGCCGGTTCCGTCGCGGCCGGGCTGCCGTACCGGTGTGCCGCCTCGCTGAGCCAGGCGAGCCTGTGCCAGTACGCGCCCCCTGAGCGCACGCCGCGGCAATGGGGTGACCTCGTGCGTGCCGCCTATCCGGAGTACACCGGGCCGCGGCCGCGGGTAGCGATCTGGCACGGTCAGTCCGATTTCACGGTGGCGCCGGCCAACGGGCGGGAACTGCGGGACCAGTTCACCGACGTGCTGGGTGTCCCCCCGCGGCCGGCCGCCGTGTCGTCCCTGCCCGCCGGCACGAAGCTGGAGGTCTACGGCGCCGACCAGGTCCGCCTCTACCAGGTCACCGGCATGGGGCACGGCCTTCCGGTCGATCCCGGCGCGGACGCCGATCAGTGCGGCTCCGCGGCCCTGTACTTCCTCGACACCATCTGCTCGGCGTACCACGACGCTGTGTTTTTCGGTGTGGACCGCAGCCATACATAGCGGACTGTCCTATGGGTTCGACACACATGGCGTGAGAGCAAGGCGGCCCCATAGTGTTGCGCGTCACAGGGTGATGCACGACACCGCTGGGAGGGCAGATGCAGCAGCCGATCCTTCAGGCCCGCGGCCTCGGCAAGCAGTTCCGGGGATTCCGGGCCGTCGACCGGGTCGACCTCGACATCGCGCAGGGCAGCGTGCACGCGCTGGTCGGCCCCAACGGCGCGGGCAAGACCACGCTGTTCCACCTCCTGACCGGCTTCCTGCGCCCCTCGCAGGGACGCATCACCCTCGACGGCCGGGACATCACCGGGCTGCCGAGCGACCGGGTGGCCCGGCTCGGGATGGCCCGGTCCTTCCAGATCACCACCCTCTTCCCGCAGGTGACCGCCCGGGAGCACGTGGAGTTGGGCCTCCAGGCGCGGACCGGCCTCGGCTGGCGGTTCTGGCGCACCGAACGGCGGCTCGAGCGGTTCCGCGACCGCGCCATGGACCTGCTCGACGCCGTCGGGCTGGCCGACGAGGCGGAGGTGCCCGCCGCCGCCCTGGCGTACGGCCGCAAACGCGCCCTGGAACTCGCCGTCGCGCTGGCCCTCGACCCGCGCGTGCTCCTGCTCGACGAGCCCACCGCCGGAATGGGCGGCGAGGACGTCGAGCGCACCGTCGACCTGATCGCCCGGGTGCGCGAAGGACGCACGGTCGTGCTCGTCGAGCACAACATGACGGTCGTGGCCAGCCTCGCCGACCGGGTCACCGTCCTGCAGCACGGCAGCGTGCTGGTCGAGGGCGGGTACGCCGAGGTCCGCGCCGACCCCCGAGTGATCACCGCGTACCTGGGAGAGTCCCGTGCTGACCATTGAGAGCCTCAGCGCCTGGTACGGCGAGGCACAGGTGCTGCGCGACGTCAGCCTCGAGGTCGCCGAGGGCGAGATCGTCACCCTGGTGGGCCGCAACGGCGCCGGCAAGACCACCCTGCTGCGGTGCCTCATGGGGCTGCACGCCCAGTGCGCGGGCCGCATCACGTTCCTCGGCGACAGCGCGTTCGCCGGCCGGCCGGCCCACCGGCGCGCCCGGGCCGGACTCGGCTACGTCCCCGACGACCGCGGCATCTTCGCCACGTTGAGCGTTGAGGAGAACCTCCTGCTCCCCCCGGTCGTCGGCCGGGATCCATGGCCGCTGGAACGGGTCTACGCCACGTTCCCCGTGCTGCGCGAGCGGCGCCGGTTCGCCGGCACCCACCTGTCCGGCGGCGAGCAGCAGATGCTCGCCCTCGCCCGGGTCCTGCGCAGCGGCGCCCGGCTGCTGCTCTGCGACGAGCCGACCGAGGGGCTGTCCCCGCTGCTGGTGCGCCAGATCGGCGACATCCTGCTGGAGATCAAGGCGGCCGGTGTGACCGTGCTGCTCATCGAACAGAACCTGCACTTCGCCACCACCGTGGCCGACCGCCATCACCTGCTGGCCGAGGGCCGGGTGGTCGAGACGCTCGACAACGGCGCCGTCCGGCAGCGGGAACACGAGCTGCTCGCGTACCTCGGCATATAGGAGATCCCCCATGCGAAAGACCACCAGAGCGCTGGGTGCCGCGCTGACCGCCGGCACCCTGCTCGTCGCCGGATGCGGCCGCGGCGGCCCCGGCGCCGGCAGCGACGAGAAGGTGAGCGGCGACAAGATCGTGCTCGCCGTCCTCAACGACCAGTCCGGCGTCTACGCCGATCTCTCCGGCAAGAACAGCGTCGAGGCGGTGCGGATGGCAGTCGCCGACTTCAAGGCCAAATACGGCGACAAGGCCGTCAGTTCGGCCATCGAGGTGGTCACCGCGGACCATCAGAACAAGCCCGACATCGCCAATTCCAAGGCCCAGGAACTGTACGACCGCCAGCAGGCGGATGTGATCCTGGACGTCCCCACGTCCTCGGCCGCCCTGGCGGTGGCCGGCGTGGCCAAGGCGAAGAAGAAGCTCTATTTCAACATCGGCGCGGCCACCACCGAGCTGACCGGCAAGCAGTGCAACAAGTACACCTTCCACTACGCGTACGACACGTACATGCTGGCCAACGGCACCGGGTCGGCGGTGACCCAGCAGGGCGGCAAGAACTGGTACATCGTCTACCCGGACTACGCGTTCGGGCAGGACATGGAGAAGTCGTTCAGCACCGCGATCGGCGCCTCGGGCGGCACGGTGATCGCCAAGGACCCCACGCCGTTCCCGAACGACAACTTCTCCACGTTCCTGCTGAAGGCGCCCGGCCTCAGCCCGAAGCCCGACGTGCTCGGCACCATGCAGGCCGGCGGCGACCTGGTCAACCTGGTCAAGCAATACAACGAGTTCCGGCTACGGGACAAGGGCATCAAACTCTCCGTCGGCCTGATGTTCATCACCGACATCCACTCGCTCGGCCCGGACTCCTTCGCCGGCACCACCTTCACCGACGCCTGGTACTGGAACTTCGACGACCGCAACCGGCAGTGGGCCGACCGGTTCACCGCGCAGACGCGGACCCGGCCGTCGTTCGCCCACGCGGCCAACTACTCGGCCGCGACGCAGTACCTCGAGGCGGTCCAGCGGGCCGGCACCGACAAGTCCGACGACGTGGTGTCCAAGCTGGATGGTTACCAGTACGACGACGTGTTCGCCCGCAACGCCACCATCCGCGCCAAGGACCACCGGGTGATCCACGACGTGTACCTGGCCGAGGTCAAGCCCAAGAGCCAGGTCACCACCGAGTGGGACTACGAGAAGATCCTGAAGACCATCCCGGCGGACCAGGCGTTCCGACCGGAGACCGCCGGCGGCTGCGCGCTCTGATGACGAGCTTCCTGCAGCAGTGCTTCAACGGGCTGGTCGGCGGCGCCTTCTACGCGCTGCTGGCGCTGGGCCTCGCCGTCATCTTCGGCATGCTGGGAGTGGTCAACTTTGCCCACGGCGCCTTCTTCATGCTGGGCGCCTTCGGCGCGTACGTGCTGCTGACCGGGGTGGGCGTGCCGTTCTGGGCGGCGCTGGTCGCCGTACCCGCGATGTTGTTCGTGGCCGGGGCCGTGCTGGAGCGCACGCTGATTCGCCACCTGGCGCCGCTCGACCCGCTC
This sequence comes from Actinoplanes sp. NPDC051346, assembly GCF_040682215.1. Lineage (NCBI taxonomy): Bacteria > Bacillati > Actinomycetota > Actinomycetes > Micromonosporales > Micromonosporaceae > Actinoplanes > Actinoplanes sp. NPDC051346. Next base: position 741,392 of record NZ_JBFBAJ010000002.1, read on the forward strand.
TACAACTTCCTGCTCACCTTCGGGCTCACGCTGGTGCTCCAGGACGCCGTCAAGCGCGAGTACGGCGTGCAGTCGCAGCCGTACCCGCGCCCGGCGGAGCTGTCCGGATCGGTGAACCTAGGCCTGTTCGACTACCCGGCCTACCAGGTGTTCGTGCTCGCCGCCGCGGTCGTGCTGTGCGCGGCGGTGTGGCTGGTGCTCACCCGTACCCGGGTCGGCATGGTGGTCCGGGCCGCGACCGAGCGACCGGAGCTGAGCCGGGCCCTGGGCGTGAACGTGGGCCGCTGGGTGACCCCGGTCTTCGCCTTCGGGGTCGCGCTCGCCGGACTGGCCGGGGTGCTGGCGGCGCCGATGCGAGCGGTCAACCCGCTGATGGGCGCCGACCTGATCATCGCGGTGTTCGCCGTGGTGGTGATCGGCGGCCTCGGCTCGGTGTTCGGGTCGGTGCTGGCCGGCTTCGCGATCGGCCTGGTCCAGGCGCTCGGCAACCTGTACGTGCCGGCGCTGTCGCAGACCCTCATCTTCATCATCATGGCCGGCGTGCTGCTGTGGCGCCCCGCCGGGCTCTTCGGCCGCGAGGAGGCCCCCGCGTGATCCGCCACCTGCTGCGGCACACCCCGGCGACCGGCCGCCGCCTGCTGCTCGCCGCCGGCCTGCTGGTCGCACTGGCGCTGCCGTGGCTGATCTACCCGCCGGTGGCGATGGACATCATGACCTGGGCGCTGTTCGCGGCGGCGGTCGACCTGCTACTCGGCTACACCGGCCTGCTGTCGTTCGGCCACGCCGCCTTCTGGGGCAGCGCCGCATACGCCTCCGGGCTGATCGCGATCCACAGCGGACTACCGTTCCCGGTGGCGGTGCTGGGCGGCGGCGTCGTCGCGGCCGCGCTGGCGCTGCCGATCGGCTACCTGAGCGTCCGCAACACCGGCATCTACTTCGCGATGGTGACGCTGGCGTTCGCGCAGATGGTCTACTTCGTGGCCAACCAGTGGCGCGGCCTCACCGGCGGCGAGAACGGCTTGCAGGGCATCCCGCGCGAGCTGTTCGGCCTCGACCTCAGCGACCCGTTCGTCTTCTACTACGCCGGGCTGCCGATCATCCTGTTCGGACTGTTCTGCCTGTGGCGCATCGTCCACTCGCCGTTCGGGCACGTGCTCGTCGCGATCCGCGACAACCCGGCCCGCGCCCGGGCCATCGGGTATCCCGTCGAGCGGTACAAGCTGCTCGCGTTCGTGCTGTCGGCGGGGCTGTCGGGCCTGGCCGGCGCCCTGTTCGCGATCAGCCACGGCTTCGCGTCGCTGCAGGAGGTCTACTGGACCACCTCCGGCAAGGCCGTGATGATGGTCGTCCTCGGAGGCATCGGCACGCTGTGGGGCGGCGCGCTCGGCGCCGCCCTGGTCGTACAGCTCGAGGACTATCTCTCCACCTCCGGCTTCGACGGCATCGGCATCGTCACGGGCACTGTCTTCGTCCTCGTCGTGCTCCTGTTCCGCCAAGGACTGTGGGGCGCCGCCCGCCGCCTGAAGCCCCCGATCCGGACCGCCCCGCGCCCGATCAACAACATCGTGGAGGGTTCATGGAAACGGAGAAAGAGCTCGTCGGCCGGACAGCGCTCGTGACCGGCGGGGGCGGCGGGATCGGGCGGGCCTGCGCCGAACGGCTCGCGCGGGCCGGGGCCAGCGTCGTCGTGCTCGACCGCGACGGCGACGCGGCCGCCCGGGTGGCCGAGGCCATCGGCGGCAGCGCCCGTACTGTCGACATGTCCGATCTGGACGCCGTCGACCAGCTGGACCCGGCCGTGGACATCGTCGTCAACAACGCCGGCTTCCAGCACGTCGCGCCGCTGCACGAGTTCCCGCCCGAGACGTTCTCCCTCATGCTGCGGCTCATGCTGGAGGCGCCCTTCCGGCTGGTGCGCCGCTGCCTGCCGCACATGTACGCCCAGGGCTGGGGCCGCGTGGTCAACGTGTCGTCGGTGCACGGGCTGCGCGCGTCGCCGTACAAGGCGGCGTACGTGGCGGCCAAGCACGGGCTGGAGGGGCTGTCGAAGGTCATCGCGCTGGAGGGTGCCGAGCGTGGGGTCACGTCCAACTGCGTGAACCCGGCGTACGTGCGTACCGCGCTGGTCGAGGCGCAGATCTCCGCGCAGGCGGCCAGTCACGGCCTGCCCGAGCAGGAGGTTATCGAGCAGGTGATGCTCGCCCCGGCGGCCATTAAGCGCCTCCTCGAGCCGGCCGAGGTGGGCGAGCTGGTCGCGTACCTCTGTTCACCGCACGCGTCCTTCGTCACCGGCGCGTCTCTCGTGATGGACGGCGGATGGACGGCACACTGACCGCGGCGGCGTTCCTCGAGCTGCTGCTGCGCGAGGCCGCGCCGATCGAGTTCGAGCGTCCGCTGCTGGCCGCACGGGCCGACGGCGCGCCGCCGGAGACGCTGGCCGAGCTGGAGCGGCTGAAGACGGCAGCCCTGCGGGTACGGGCGCTGCTGGAGCGCCGGCGCCGCCGGGAGGCCGAGCTCAGCGCGCTCGTGGACACCGTCGGGGACCTGGCCACCCTGCGCGATCTCGACGCCGTGCTGGCCGCGATCGTCCGCCGTGCCCGCGAGCTGCTCGACGCCGACCTGGCGTACATGACGCTCAATGACGAGGAGCGCGGCGACACGTACATGCGGGTGACGCACGGCTCGGTGTCCGCCCGCTTCCAGCAGCTGCGGCTGGCGCCCGGCGCGGGCCTCGGCGGCCTGGTCGCACAGACCGCGGCACCCTACGTCACCGCCGACTACGCGGCCGACGCCCGGTTCCAGCACACCGGCGAGATCGACGACGCGGTCGCCGAGGAGGGGCTGGTCGCCATCCTCGGCGTCCCGATGCGGCTGGGCACCCGGGGACTCGGCGTGCTCTTCGCCGCGAACCGCAGCGCCCGGCCGTTCACCAGGGAGGAGGTGACGCTGCTGGGATCGCTGGCTGCGCACGCCTCAGTGGCGCTGGACAACACCCGCCTGCTCGGCGAGACCCGGGCCGCCCTGGAGGAACTGGGCGCGGTCAACACCGTCGTCCGCCGGCACAGCGAGTCCCTGGAGCGGGCGGCCGAGGCCCACGACCGGATGGCGGACGTGATCCTGCGCGGCGGCGACCTGGACGACCTCGCCGCCGTCGTCGCCGAGGTGCTCGGCGGCGAGCTGGCGATACTCGACGCCGACGGGCACTGCCTGACCGCGGTGGGCGTCATCGCCGACCTGGATTCGCTCACCGGCGCCACCGCCGGGAGCAGCCTGGGTCGGGCCACCCGCTCCGGCGACCACTGGGTGCTCGCCGCGGGCGCCGGCAGCGAGGCGCTGTGCACGCTGGTGCTGCACGCGCCCAAGGAGCTGAGCGAGACCGACACCCGCATCCTCGAACGCGCGGGTGTCGTCACCGCCCTGCTGCTGCTGTTCCGGCGCAGCCTCGCGCAGGCCGAGAGCCGGGTCCGCGGCGAGCTGCTGGAGGATCTGCTCAGCCGCCGGGTCGACGACCCGGTCCGGGTCCGGCAGCGGGCCCGCCGGCTCGGCGTCGACCTCGACGTCGCGCACGTGCTGGTGGTGCTGGCCTGCCCGCCTCGCCAGCGGGACCGGGCCGCCCAGTGGAGCGCCGCCCACGCGGCGGCCTGCGGCGGGCTGGCCGCCCAGCGCGACGGCAACGTGACCTTGCTCGTCGTCGGCGAGCATCCCGGCGACGCCGCCCGCCGGATGGTGCGCGAGCTCGGGGCGTACCTGGGTTCCCCGGTGACGGGCGGTGGCGCCGGCCCGCTCACCGGACCGCAGGACGTGCCGTCGGCGTACGCGGAGGCGCAGCGCTGCGCCTCGGCCCTCACCGCGCTGGGCCGCACCGGCGACGCCGCCAGCGCGGCCGAGCTGGGCTTCGTCGGCCTGCTGGTCGGCACGGACCGGGACGTCGGCGCGTTCGTCAACGACACCCTCGGCCCGCTGCTGGAGTACGACCGCAGGCGCGGCACGGCCCTCGTCCGCACCCTCGAGTCCTACTTCGAGTCCGGTGCCAGCGCCGTCCGGGCCGCGGAGGCGCTGCACGTCCACGTCAACACCATCACCCAGCGCATCGCCCGGATCGGCCAGGTCCTCGGCGCCGACTGGCACCGCCCCGACCGCGGCCTCGAACTCCAGCTCGCCCTGCGCCTGCACCGCCTGCAGAACGGGCAACCCTAGTCACCGGAGGAACCGTCGTGCTCCCCGTCACCATGGCCCTGGCCGCCGCCCTCGTCGCCGGCCCGATCCCCGCCCCCACCGCGCCGGCTTGTACCCCCGGCCCGCTCGTCCCAGGTGCCGCGTACCAGACGGTGGCGTGCCTGGCCGACCTGACCACCGCCGGAACAGTGGCGAGCGGTCACACTGACCCGGCCGACTGGGCCGGCCTCACCTCCGCCGCGACCCGCAACCCCACCGGCGTGCCGGGAGTGCAGATCGACGGCTACTTCCCGGACACCTCGACGACGAACGCCACGCACGGCTGGAACCACGACTCCCAGTTCGTGCTGCGGCTGCCCGACCGCTGGAACGGCGGCCTGGTGGTGGCCGGCTCCCCGGGCGTCCGCGAGCAGTACGCCAACGACGTCGCCATCTCCGACTGGGTGCTCGCCCAGGGATACGCGTTCGCCGCCACCGACAAGGGCAACGTCGGCACCGGCTTCTACCGTGACGGCAAGCGCCCCGGCGACGCCATCGTCGAGTGGAACCACCGCGTCACCCAGCTGACCCGCGCGGCCCGGGCGGCGGCCGCACGGAACTACGGGCGGCCGCCCCGGCGCACCTATGCGGCTGGACTGTCCAACGGCGGCTACCTCGTGCGCTGGCAGCTGGAGAACCACCCTGAGCTGTACGACGGCGGCGTCGACTGGGAGGGCACGCTGTGGCATCCCGATCGTCCGAGCCTGTTGACATTCCTGCCGCCGACGCTGCGTGCGTACCCGGACCATGCGGCGATCCTGGCCGCCGGTTTCGCACCCGGCTCCGAATTCCTCTGGGAGTACCACCACCAGGTCTACTGGGATCTCACCCAGCGCATCTATCGCGAGGAACTGGACCCGGGCTACGACGGCGCCACCGAGGCCGGCACGCCGTTCTGCGCCCCCGGCACGCCAGCCTGCGACGCCGACTACGACTACGAGCTGCGGCCGCCGTCGGTGCGCGCGGCGATCGCGCGCATCGCCCTGACCGGGCGGATCCAGCGACCGATGATCACCCTGCACGGCACGCTCGACACGCTGCTGCCGATCACCCAGGACTCCGACGTGTACGCGGAGATGGTGCGTTCACGCCACCGGGACCGCATCTTCCGCTACTACCGCGTCGAGGACGGCAATCACGTCGACGGGCTCTACGACACGTACCCGGACCGGCTGCGTCCGATCCTGCCGTGCTTCCGCGGCGCCTTCACCTCGCTGACCGGCTGGGTCGAGGACGGTACGCCGCCACCCGCCTCGAGCACGCTGCCCCGCCCCGCCGTCGGTGACCTAGCGAACAGCTGTTCTCTCGGGTGACCGCATCGGGCGCGTACGGTGGGGTACAGGCGCGGGTCGCCTTCTCGGCGGGAAGCGGACCCGCGCGACAGGGCAGAGCTGTACAGCCGGATCGGCCTACGGCTGACCTACCAACCGGGCCCAGAAACAATGATTGCCGAGGTAGTCACCCCGGCGAACGATCGTGTCTTAGTTGCCGTCGCTGCTGCACCTGATCTACGCCCGGTGGATCGGCGACGCCCCGGACCTCGTAGCCTGCGCTCTGCTTCGCCCGAGTGGGGTGCGGCCGGCTGCGGCCGTGTCGGAGTCTGTTTGGTCGACCTAGACGCGGAAACCCCGCGATTTTGAGACCCTAGGTCGGTGACAGGTCTCGCAGAAAAGTACGCATGGTTCGCTGACTATGAAAGTAATACCTATTGTTTAACGATCGTCAGGAATTGCTCGCAGAGTGAGGTTCTTCGTCGCCTCGGCGCCGATGGCGTACGCGAAATGTCAGACATGGTCGCAGTATGGCAGGAGACGCAAGAGGTCGAAGACCCGACCAGCGTCGTTGCTGTGGCTGCGGTGGGCAATCATGTTCTCCTATTTGAACCCCATGGGTGGCGCGGGGCAACTCGCGAAGTCGCAGAAGGAATCTCAAAGGGAACTGTGTTGGTCTCGCACGTGAGCACCATCAACGGGGATACAAGATTCATCTGGGCCGAGGATGGAGTCGTGCAAGCCGAATTTGAGCTGCAATCACACTGGGATATTGCCGGGGCGCGCGCAGGTCAGATGGGAAGCATGTTGGTTGAGGCTGGCTTTCTTGACCGGGAGAGCGGCCTGACTGACGATTCTGATGTTTATCTTCCTGCGGCTATGGCGCTGGCGGAGATGATCACAGAGGTGAGGATATCTCTCGAAATTCTAGACAATTCTCAATATTTGTGTGCAACCTTTTAAAGGATAGCTGGCGAGGGCCGAAAGGACCGACGGATCTGCAATGCAGATCCGTCGTTCCTCGCCTACGCGGGTTCGGGCTGCCCGGCCACGGCCCCGGTGAGCAATCGGTACGCCTACGCAGCCGGCAATCCCGGTGACAACATCGATCCCACCGGGATAGAGGACGATGCGCTGTTCGACTTCATGGACTGAGGACCTGCGCTTCTGGTGGCTCTGATCCTCCTGTTGGCATTCCTGCCACCGCTGTTTAAGTTCGCTCCCCGCGGCTTCCGCTGCTGGCCGCGTGCACGTGATCGGTGATTTGCCGAAGAGCTCATTCATTCTCGACGGTAGTAAGCCGGAATCCTTGACGAAGCCATTCCTCGTCACGGTCGTTCAGCCACTGCTCGCCGCCGTAGTCGCAGAACGCGATCGAGTCGCTGGTCACTTCACCGCCGGAAGCATGGATGACTCGTATTTCGTCTTTGCTGTTGTCGTCGGCGCCGAGGTACGCCATCACAGTGATGCTGTCGGTGCTGTTGTCCGCTTCCCGCCGGTAAACGATGGTTTTGTTCATGCCGCCATCCTGTCACAACGCACCCACCTCATTGGACTGTCGATATGATGGTCCTGCAAGCGCTGAGCCCGCGGTGGCGATGTTGGCGTGACTGATGTGCCCACCAGCGCCGCCGACTCCGCCGTCGTGTCGGAGCCTCATCCTGCGGTGTGGTGGGCTTCGGCGAGGAATCGTTCACGGTTGTCGTCGTGGGCGATCGTTGCGTTGTAGACGGCGTCGATCGCGGCGACTAGCCTCCGCCTTTCATTAAGCGGCGCGGCTCGGTGTGGATGGTGATCATGGTTGTCCGGGATTACCGATGGCGGCGGCGGGCAGCGGTGGTCGCCCGGCCGTAGGCCGGGTTGCTCCGTGGGTCCTGGTCGTCGGTGCGGCGGATTTCGTTGTCAGGTAACGGGTTCAGGTAGTTCACCGAGTCGCTGGAACGCCCGGAGGAGCTGTTCGGTCCAGGGCCAGCCTTCGGCGATGCGCAGGGTGGTGGTCCGGGCGGTGCGGCTGATCTTCGCGGCGACGTGCAGCAGCCGGTAGCGTAGTTTCTTCGGCTCGGCCAGGGCGAGGGCTCCGTCCAGCAGCAGGTGCCGGGTCCAGGCGAGCAGGTCGACGCCGGTCAGGGCAAGCTCGAGCCAGGCCTGGTTGATCGCGAACTGCCGGGACGGGAATCGGCCGAACCCGGTGCTCTTGCCGCAGCGGATGCGGTCCTCGACCCGGGCGTGCGTGCGGTGGCGGACCTCCAGGAACTGGATCGACAGGCCGGCGCCGTGTGGTGTGTCGGTGGCGAAAACCTGGTGCCGCATCCCGTTGATCTGGTCGAACAGCGACAGCTGAGCGCCGGGGTGCGGGACCTCGCGTCGGCAGATCAGCCTCGTGCCGGCTGGGAACCCGGCCAGCACGGCGGGGTCGAGCAAGCCAGTCAGCTCCGCGACCTGTGCCTCGTCGCGCAGGCTGCCATCGCCGTCCAGAGCGGGGATCCAGACCCGGGCGGCGGTGATCGCCGTGCGCACCTGCTCGCCGATCGCGACACCGACGGAGAACTCGGTATCCAGGCCATGCTCGCGCAGGCCGCGGATATGGGCCAGGAACGCGTGGCTGCTGCCCGCCGAATCGCAGCGAACAAGGATCGCAGTGCCGTAACGATGCTGCTCCGGGATCTGTTCGAGTGCCTGGTCGAGGACGGTGACGTGATCGGCGGCGGTATTCGATCCGGCGTTACCGGGCCGCAGCATCCCGGCCAAAGCCTCCCCGGTCGCGTCGAGGAAACACAGCAGCGGATGGAAACCGAACGTGTGCTTCCACGTCGGCGCCGCCGCTTCCTTCTCCGAATGCGACAGCACGATCGTCGCGTCGATGTCCAGGACGAACCCCGCAAGCAGCTGGCCCAGAATTGTCGTGGCCGGCAACGACCGGCGGGTCTCGACCAGCTGGGCCCAGGCCAGTTCCCTGGCGGCGGCGCGAGCGGCCCGCAGCCGCTGCAAGGCCGACTCGTCGATGCTGTTGAGGACCCGCCAAGCAGTGGCGTCGGAGGCTACCGCCCCGAACAGGCCCGGCTGCTGCCGCAATACCGCCAGATCCCCGATCGCCTCGCCGCCGTCAGCCAGCAACACGGCCAGATCGACCGCGACCCGGCCCGGCTCATGCGCCGACCGGCGCACCCGATCTAACCCCAACGCTTGAACGAAACCCCTGGTCAATCCGGTCTTGTCGGCCAGATCAGCGAGCAGGCGGGTGCCGGCATGACCGACCACACCCCGAGCCCCACCAGTGACGACAACCTTCGGACGCGTGCCGGTACTCTCCACCCTGGAAGTGCCTTCCGAGACGGACAGATGGAACCCTAGACAAGTCCCATCGTTCCAGACCAGAAGGCACTTTCGCGTTCCCTGCCACCGCTGCCGGCCGCCCTTACTGAAGGGCCGAGGCTAGCGGATTGCCATTGGCCAGGGCGGTCAGAGCGGCGAACGCGACAGACTGCTGAAGTATGTTGATCCCGCCGGGTGGCACGCCGATCGTGTTCGGGTCGGTGTCCAGCGCGACGGTGGTATGCGGCACCTCGGGATCGGACATGAGTCGCTGGAAGGCCGCGCTGTGGTCGGTGAAGGGTGGGGGCAGCGGGCGGTCGGCGTCGGCGGCGGTGATTGCCTCGGCGATCCATCCAATCTGCTCCAGCCCCGCGACCCGAAGCGCGCGGCGGGCAGCCCAGCGGGCCACCTCGCGCTGGCGGGCGGCGGGCAGCGCGTCGATGCGGTCGAGCAGTGGGCGGTCGATCCGGGCCAGCTGTTGTGCCCGGCAGTAGGTCCTGCGGAGGTGCTCTGGCGGTGGTGGCCCGCCCCAGGTCTCGGCGTCGCGTTCGGCCTGCAAGCGGCGGTACTTCTCGGCCAGTTTGGTCGCCTCGGCTGCCTGTGCGCGCAGCGTGTCCATCCATGGGAACGAGCCGGGGGCGTCGAGCAGATGATCCCAGAGCATGCCGAGGGCCGCGGCGTGCCGGCCGCGCACACCCTCGTGCCACAGTGTGAAGCCGTCGGGGCCGGACGTCAGCCGGACTGTGCTCGGCTGCTCGTCGGGGAGCATGGTCAGCGGTTTCGGGAAGATCGGCTCGTTGGCGCGCTCCCACGACCACGTCACGGTCTGACCATCGAGGCGTTCCAGCCGGACCTGCAGGTCGCCGGCGGGCAGCACGCCGGTCGGCAGCTCGACCGGTGCGGGCAGGTGCCGGACCACGGTCACCCGGGACAGACCGGTGTCGTCGTCGAACGGATCGATCGGCAGCGGCGGCAGGATGTCCGGGCGCTCGGAGGGCCGCGGCACCAGCGACAGCATTGCCCACTCGGCGGCTTTGGTGGGCTGCTGCTGCCAGGCGCGGGCGTTCGGGTCGGCGAGCACGGTGCGCCAGGACGTCTCAGCGGACACCGCCCAGGCGTGGATCTCATGCTGTTCGGGAGGGTCGCCGTCGGTGCGTACGCTCTCGTGGATCCGATTGCGTGCGTGGAGGCGTACCCGGATCAAGCCGCGCGGGACGGCGAGGTCGGTGAGGGCGTCTGTGCTGCCGCCCAGCAAGCCGGTGATGAACAGCCGGCCGCTGGGACACCACAGAGTCGCCTCACTGACCGCGTCCCAACCGTCGTCGACCCGTGTCGCAGGGGCGGGCAGGACCCGGACGCGTGCCTGGATCCAGCCGGTGTGCTCGCCGCAGAAGCCGGTAAGCAGGCTCGGCCCGCCGACGTGCAGCAGATCATCGCCGAGCCAGTAGATGTCCAGGCGGGACGCACCAGGCACGGTGTACACGTTGTACTGGTTGTAGTCGACGAACAGTCGCTCCCAGCCGGACACGGCTGCCAAGGTCCTGTCGCCTGCCTCATGCCGGTCGTCCACGCCCGGATTATATGGCCCAAATCCCGAACATCTACATACGCGCGTCGATGCGGCGAACGTTTCGGGAAGAGCGAGCGGGAGCCTCAAGAGGAGGGGTCTGCTGGTCGTCCCGGGCGGCGTGAGCGTGTGGTCGTCAAGGGGTTGGGGTGCCCGAAGTGGGCGGTGCAATGCCATACGCGCTTGAGGGTTTGCCCGTCGAAGAGCCCTTTACGGACCGCCGAACCAACGATGAAGGGATCCAGGACGCCCTGACGGGCGATGCGGGCGGCGGCCGCGACGATGTCCGGGCCGCGGTATCTGGGGTGGGCGGCGATGTCCTCGATGTGGGCGCGGAAGCCGTGGTGCCATTGCACGGGCACGCCGAGCTGGTGTGCGTCGGCCTCGACCTCGGTGCCTCGGAAGCACGGATCCAGCACGAGCGCCTCGACGTCGCGGGCGAAGCAGACCCCGCCGTGTACGTGCGCCTCGACGTAGTCGTCCAAGGGCTCCTTGTCGTCGGCGTCGGCGAGTTCGGCCAAGGCGCAGCGGTCGCTGGTGCCCAGCGCGGCGGGCTCGAAGACGCTGTCGGGATAGCAGAAGGTGGTGCGGGCCAGGGTGGCCGCGTTCAGGCGCAGGTGTGCTGAGCCGAACCGCGGTGATCCGCCGGCTGGCCGGTGGCGGTGGTTCAAGGAGCCGTAGACCGGGCGCGCCGCCGGTGAGGCGTCGTCGTAGACACCGCCGAAGAGGCGGCTTTCCCAGCGCCAGCGGTCTCCGCCGGGGTGGCAGCTCAGCCCGCCGTTGCTGGTAGCGGTCTCGAACTGTGAGCAGTAGCGACCATCGGTGGCCATCGCGCGCAGGATCGGTACGTCGCCGAAGAGGCGGTCGGGATGGAAGTGCACTGTTACCCGCCAGGACGGGTCGACCGGCTCACCCATGGCCAGGTTGCGTACATGCGCCACTGCGGCTGCGGCCCGCGAGGTATCCGGCGATGGATGCACCCGGAGATTCTCACAGAGCCTTGCAAGTGCCCGCTCATCGGCGCTTTCGTGCGGTGGGTGGTGGCTCGTCATCGGCGGGCGATGGTCAGTCCTGGACGTCGTCGAGCCAGGTCACGCCGGTGTCCGGGAACCACCACACCTCGCCGGTCTGCTGGTGGATCAGCCGGGGACCGCTGGACCCAAGATCATCCTTGGCGCCGAGGCTGACCGGCGTCAGCCGGTCCGCTGCGGCCCGCTGGGTCCCAGCGCGGCCAGATCGTAGCCGTCGGGGTAGGTCTTGGCCGTGATTCCCTCGTCCAGCCAGCCGCGGCTGCGGGGCCGCGCACCGTGTCGCAGCCATGCGGCCCGACCACCCAGTGCGGCGGTCAGGAGCGCCCTGGCCCATCGGGGTGGCGCGGCGACTCCGGTGGAGTGGCGCAGCGGCGGGTCCAGCAGTGTCCGAATGATGCCGCCGGACAGGGGTGTCAAGGCACGGGACGAAGCACCAAGCAGACCCTCGGTCGCCGCCATCAGTTGCGCCGCGGCCGGGGTGTATGCGAACCGCTGCGCCTCATAGGTGTCGTAGAAGGTCTCGTAGGCGTCCCACGTCGTTGGGATGTCGGTGATGTTCATGCGCCGGCCCAGCGTCGTGTAGAAGGTCAGCATGGCAGCGCGTTCGTGACAGCACAGCGGCCGCCAGCCGTGCTGGTCGATCCATCGTGCGGGCGCGAAGAGGAAGGTGCCCAGCACGTACCGGTAGTCGTCGTTGCTGATGGTGAACAGCCGGTGGATCTGGTTGAGCCGACGGGTGGCGGTGCGTCCGTACGGATGGTCGAGCCCGTACTTGATCAGGGTGTACATGAGGATGCCGGTGTCGTCGGCGCGGCGGTCGGTGCGGTGGATGGTTTCGCCGGTTTTCGCCAGGACCTCGGCGATGGAGGGCACGGCGAAGGTGCGCCAGAACGCCAGCAGCAGCCCCATCCGGGTGTCGAAGGGGAACTCGTACAGCGCGGTGGCCTGGTAGATGACGTGGTAGTCAGCGACGGGGTCACGGCGGCGGATGTCGGCGAGGCGGTCGTAGCGTCCGCGACGGTGCAGCATGAACGTCATCCTTGGTCGGTGGCCGGCACGCGGGTCTCGGGCCGGGCGGCGGGAATCCGGTCGAGGGCAGTGGCGAGCTGAATCAGCCAGTCGACGTCGTCGCTGCGATCGGGTGCGGGTGTGACTCCGGTGCCGGGCGGCACCGGCCGGGCCAGTTCGGCGGCCCGGACCCGGTCGGCAGCGGCGCGCAGCCGGAGCGCCTCGCGTACGACCTCGACGGGCAGCTGCTGTGTGGCGGCCAGCTGTTCCGCGCCGTCCACCGTTTCCGGCAGGTGGGGCGCCAGGGCCAGCCGGCCGTCCCTGATTTCGACCAGGCGCCGGTACAGGCGGAAGTCGAGGTCGCGGAGCGCCGCCCAGCCGGCGGTCGGCTGCTCGAGCGCGATGCCCGGGACCGCGCGGTACATCACGTTCCACAGCGGACGCAGCTGGCGGTACTGGCGCTGCTTGCGGATCCAGGCGGTGCCGGCGGTCAGCTTCGGCCCCCAGGAGGGCATGGTCAGCCCGGCGGCCAGCGGCGGGGACGCCAGGCAGGCGAACAGCACACCGAGCTTGCTCACCTGCGGCAGGTACACCCCGGACCACGCGGACACCACGAAGATGGACTTGCAGACGGCGTAGCCGAGGCCGGCCCAGGAGCCCACCGCGACCGTGCGCAGCCCGCGCCGCAGCCAGGGGTGCCCGCCGGTGCGGGTGACGTGGCGGGCGAACTGGTGGCTGCGGACTGCGGTGGCGGTCAGGCCGGTGGCGTGCAGGCTCACGTAGACGAGCAGGAACGCGCCGCCGGCGGCGGTGGGCCCGTAGGTCTCGTCGAAGTCGGTCGGGTGCTCGGCGTGGGTGTCGATACTGACGAACAGGGCCACCATGGCGGCTAGGGCGGCGCCGTACAACGCCAGAAGGGCGGCGCCAGCCCGGCGGGCCTGCCGCGCCGGCTTGTACCAGAGCAACAGCATGATGGAGACCACGATGCCGTAGCCCATGATGCAGCCGTAGACGATCAGGGTGGCCAGATCGGGGATGCCGGAGACCCGACCGAGGTGCGGGTAGATGATCGGCGCGGCGACCGTGAAACCGGTGGCGGGCAGCGCGATGGAGGCGGTCAGAACCCACAGCGCCGCGTTGCGGGGGTCGCGCCGCAGGGCAAGCATCTTGTAGCCGACTGCGATCCACGCCGCGGTGGCGCAGAACAGGAAAACGGTGGAGGTCGCGTCCATGCTGTGCCCGCTCTATCCGTGTTCCAGCGAGCGGCCGAGCTGCTCGACGACCGGGTCGCTCCCGCTGTCGGGGGCGGGCGAGGCCCACGGGTGGGCACGTTGGCCAAGCAGGGAAGCGAGGATCTCGGCTTCCTGCTCCTCGACGGTGCTGTAAGTGGTGCGGCCCAGCATCGCGCGGATGACGGCGGGATCGAGGTGCTGGAACAGCTGCCCGCCGGCGTCGGGCTCGAGGGCCTGCAGCCGGTGCCCAAGCAGCAGGTGCGCCAGCTCGTGCAGCACGATGTGGTCGCGTTGTGCTCCGGTGGCCGACGATGTCACTACGAGGTAGTCCGCGGTGGCCGCGGCCACGCACAGCCCGGACGGCGCCCCGACTGGTAGGGCGAACGGCAGCAGGACGATCGGGCGTCCGCGCCGGGTGCCGAGGTCGGCGAGCAGGAGCTCGATGTCGAATGGGTCGGGCACCTCGATGCGACGAGCCAGGTGCTCGCAGCGCCGCCGTACCTGCTTCAGTGACACGCGTTCCTCACCTTCATGGTCGATGGAGATCCATCGTTGGATCTGCGTTCAAGCTTGTTCGCTGGGTGTGTCGCGACGCTGTTCCAGGTCGGCGATCACGCGCAGGAGCTCGGTGATGGCGCCGATCTGTTCTCGCGCTTGGGGGACGACGGACTGGCGCAGGGCCACCGTACGGGCACGGACCTGCTGCAGGGCGGCCGCCAGCAGCAGCTCCTTGTCCACCTCGGTGGCCATGGCCTCGGAGGTGAAGTATTCGACCGGGACGCCGAAGAACCTGGCCAAGCCCTTCATGTGGCGCAGGGTCGGGTCGGTGCTGCGGCCCGAGCGTAGGTGCCCGACGTAGGCATGGGAGATGGGGTCGCCCGCGGCGGTGACCGCGTCCGCGACCTCCCGCAGGGAGTACGGCGTCCCGTCGGATTTGCGCACCTTGTCGAACAGGGCGTTCAGCCGGTCGGCGAGCGACGATTCGGGCTGCTGTGGAGAACTCTCGTCCATAGGAGCTCCTGGCGGAGGCGCGTGAAAGGGTCGCGGGCGTTTACAGCGCTGCTCGCTGATGTCTATGCGGGTTGACACTATCACCAACAGTGTGCGTATGATCGACGCGCTTCGAGATCGCGGGCATCGTCCGAAATGGTCTCACGTCCGGCTAGCGCCGAGTCCCTCTGGGATGGGCGCTGCCGGTCTGTCCACGGGGCCCGGGTCTCGATCCAGCGGGCGGTGCGGGTCAGTGGCTCGGGATGCGGGGGCTAGTCAGGACCCTGCGGCCCGCCAGCCGCGCGAACGGGGGTGCCCGGCCCGCCCGATCGCGCCCGGCACGACGTGACATCCCCCCGTGACGTCGTGCCGGGCGTCCACCCGCCCTGCCGCCGACCGCGAACCGTTCTTGGCCGAGGGCTCACCGCGCCGGAACAGGCCGGATTCCATGGGCGCCAACAGCGAGCGCCCTGAATCGCTGACCGCGGCCAGTCGTGGGTGCCCGTGTCACTGCGGGAGGCGCCTCCCGCCGCCGTGCGCACTGGCGCGAATGAACCGGGTCTGCGGGTAGCAGGTGTGGGTCGAAGGACGCGCGAAGGCACTCGCGTTGCGCGTGGATTGCCGCGATGGCTGACCATGACGGCCGAGGAGAGCGCGGGCGCTGATAACCGTCACCGCTTGCGCGGCGTACGCGAATCGAACGCATAGCAGGAAGCGCCCGCATGGCCTCGGCCGTCAAGCCTATTCGGGGATCAGCTCGCCGAGCCGGTCCAGCGTGAAGACCTCCGAGCCGTCCGGCAGGCCGCCGGGCGCCTCGAGGCCCACGAACGTGACCGGCCAGTCGGGCAGCCGGCCGTCCCACATCGTCACCTCGGCGCGGGTGCGCCACAGGCGGATCAGGTAGGCCATGGTCAGATAGTGCCGCTCCATCAGCGCGCGTACCCGGTCCAAGGTGGTGAACTGGTTCGTTTCCACCTGGTTGAACGTCGGTGTGCCCCGCAGGTACAGGTGCAGCCATACGGCCTGCCAGCCGCGCTCGCCCTTGGCGAACACCACCGGCAGCGCCACGCGGCCCGGGCCACGCATCGTCGAGCGAGCCCGCACGGTCCGTGCGTCGAACGGGGCTCCGCGCTGACTCTTCTCACGGATCTGGTAGCCGAACATCGACTCGGCGACGTCGTCGAACGACTCGCCCGCGTAGATGTTGACCTGCGGAACCACGTAGCGCCCGCGCAGCGAGAGCGGCACGTCGATGAACTCCGTAGCGCCCTCCTTCGCTTCGGTGACATCGCCGGAGTGCACGACCCCATCGTGGTGGTAGTTCGTGAACGACACCTGACCGGTTGTGCGGAACTCATCGTCGAGCAGCAACACAGACAGGTCGTAGTCGGTACGCTTCGCCGTCTGCCGCCAGTACATGAAGAACCGCAGCAGCTCGCCCTCGACGGACGCCCGCGAGCCTCGCGGCAGCACCGCGAACCCGCCCTCGGACGCCGTCCCGCTCAGCGGCAGCGCCACGTCGAGCACTGCCGGGTCCACCAGCAGCGGGTGCTCGAAAGGCGGCAGCCGCCCGCCGATCTCCTCGTCCAGTAGCGCCGACAGCTCGCCGACCAGTTCGGGCGGCAGCGGTGCCCGGGTGTCCGGGCCGATCCACGAGTTGCGCGAGCGGCTTGCGTACATGCGGGCCGACGCGGGCGTCAGCCGGTTGCCGACGTGCTCGCGCAGCGACAGCAGCACCCGTCCCGAGGCCGTGGGAAGCGCGCCGGTCACCGCGTCCACCACGGCGGCGCGTTCGGCTGCCGGTGCCTGCCTCAGCAGCCGGTCCGCCGAGCGCAGCAGCAGGCCGGGCGAGGCCGACAGCACCGTGGCCGCCTTCTGCGTGGCGCCGTCTCGGAACGCCACCTCGGCGCGACCCGCGATGCTCAGCACCCGTCGCTCGCGGCGGGCCACCTCGAACACCGCGCGCGCGTGCGGCCAGTTCGGGAACTCGTGCGGGTGCAGCCGCTCGCCGAGCCGCTTCCACGGCTCCGCGTAGCGGGCGACGTCGCCGAGCTTCCCCGCGTTCGCGCCCACGACCTCGTCGAGGGCGGCCAGCAGCACGCGGCGCTCCGGGCGCCGGAACGACCGGAACTTCGTCGGCGTCCGCAGCGTGGCGTCGCCGCCGGAGACCCCACAGGCCAGGCGTAGCACGTCGGTCGTGGTGTCCACGGCCAGCAGCGGCCGGCCGAGGCTCAGCCGGACGCCGTTGAGCACGGCACGGTTCTCCCGAACCGGGATCACGTCCGGCTGCGCGCCGTCGGCGCACGCGGCGGCGAGCTCGCCGAGGATCGCCAGGTCCGCCTCGCCGAGCGGAGTCACGCTCCCGGCCAGGGCCAGATAGAGCCGCTCGGTCTCGGCCTCGGCGCTGTCACCGAGGCAAAGTAGCGTCACCCGGTCGCCGGCCTTGGCGACCAGTTCGTCGTGCGCGGCCAGCAGCTCGGCGTACGTGTGCTGGTAGGTGCCGTAGCCGGGCAGTTCGAGAAGGTTCAGACCGCCGTCTGGCAGCCGTACTCCGGCCGTGTCGCCGCCGGCGAGCACCGCCTCCCGCAGGCGGTCCAGCCAAAACTCCATGGTGTCCGGCACGTCGTGCGGGAACCCGATGAAGTACGCGTTGTGCCGGACGTGGTCACCGACGAGTTCCCGTACGCCCGCCACCACCGTCGCCGCGAGGTCCATCGCCGGCCCGATCGCCAGCCCGCCGACGTGAGCGAGCAGCGCGCTCTCCGCCGAAAACCCGACGCTGAGCAGCGCCGCGTCCAGCTGTCGAGCCACCGTCGAACCATCGCCCGCCGTCCCGGTGCTCGCCGGCACGCGCAGCGTCCGGGTGACAATCAGCTTTTCGAACACGCGCTCCTCCGTCTCTGCCGGCTCGATTTCTTGTCGTGGGCCGCCGGGGACTCGAACCCCGAACCCTCTGATTACAAAATGAAGAAGGAAGCATTTCCATGACCGCGCAGGCGGGAAGCGGAATTGCTATTCAGTCAGATGCTCTGCCCCTTGAGCTAACGGCCCGATACGGATCGTTGCACGCTCCGCCGAACGGATCCATCGAATTTGTGTCTGCTGCGCCGTGCTCGACCATGACGATGAGGGTTGGTGGCGCCGGCGCGATGAGCCGTCCGACGGGGACTCGTAGGCGCGCTACACGCGACATGATCGGCTGGGGTCTGCTATGCCGAATGACATGGCCCGATTCGCACGACGCTCGCAATGATGGTCCGGTTCGGGAGATCGCGCTGAACGCCACACCACCGACAGGCGACCCGATCGACCACGCCGCCGCCCTTGGCACCCGGCCCGTCGGGCGGCTTCTGTGGCATGCCTGCACCCAGACCACCCTGTCGGTCGGCGTCTACGGGATTTACGCGCTTACCAACGCCTGGTTCGTCGCCCGCGGCGTCGGCCCCGACGCGATGGCGGCCGTCAACCTCGTCGCTCCCGTCCTGCTCCTGCTCGGCGCTGTCTCGACCAGCGTTGGCGTCGGCGGCGCGTCGCTGGTGTCCCGTCACCTCGGTGCGGGAGATCCTGCGAGCGCTGCCCGATCGGCCGGCAACGCCTTCGCGGTATTCTGGGCCACCGCGGTCCTGATCACGGTGTCGGGAACGCTCGCCATCGGGCCGCTGCTGACCGTGCTGGGCGCCGACGGGAGCACCCGTTCAGACGCCCGCGACTATGCGGTCATCATCTTCGCGGGCGCGCTCGTCTCCACCGGATTCTCCAGCCTAGTCCGTGCCGAGGGACGCATGCGGTTCTCCACGATGCTCTGGGTCGTCCCGGTCCTCGTCCAGATCACCCTCGACCCGCTGCTGATCTTCGGCTTCGACTTGGGCGTGCGCGGTGCGGCCCTCGGTACCGTCGGCGGTCAGGCCGTCTCCGCCACCATGAGCGTCTGGTTCTTCTTCCGCCAGCGCCGCAGACCGTACTACATCAGCAAGGCCGAGCTGCGTTACCACGGCCCTACGGTCCGCGCCCTGTGCAAAGTCGGCGCCCCGTCGTGTCTGGCCGGCTTGGGCGCCACACTGCTCGCGGCGCTCGTCAACAACAGCCTCGCGCACGTCGGCGGAGTGGTCGCCCTTGCCGCATACGCCGTCTGCGCCCGCATCCAGACGTTCGTCATGATGCCTCAGCTCGGCATCAGCCAGGGCCTGCAACCCATCGTCGGCTACAACGCCGGACGCCGCCGGCACGACCGAGTACGACGCGCTGAGGCGCTCTCCTTGCGCGCCACTCTGCTCTACGGCATCTCCGTCGCCGGTGCCGCCGTTCTGCTCGCCGAGGATCTCGTCGGGATCTTCATCGAGGACGGATCTGCCGCCACCACCGCCCGGCACGCACTGCGCATCATGGCGCTCGGAATCGCCGTCGCCGGTGTAGCGCCTCTGGTCTCGGCCTTCTTCCAAGCGCTCGGACACGTGACCCCGTCGTATGTCATCTCGGTCGGCACGCTGGTCGCCGTCAAAGCCCCTTTGGTCATCGCCCTCAGCCACGTCGGACCCAACGGCGTCTGGGCCGGCCTCGCCATCGGTGAGCTCGCCTCCGCGCTGATCGCCCTCGTCGTCCTGCGACTCCTGCGACCTCGAGCCGCGATGACATGACGACCGGCACGGTCGGAGATCTTCGCCGAGACTGCGCCGTGGATCGCGTTCGAGCGCCGTGGTGCGCAAGGGCGCGCCTCCTACCGGCCACACCAGACAGCGGCGCACAACGGTCGGCAGCACCGGCGCGCGGTGGCACGGGGCAGCGGCATTCCGACGCTGCTGCCAAGATACAGAGCATGACTCGCCTGCCCGTTGCCGGCGGAGCCGGGTTCGTCGGCGTCAACTTCGTCCACTACACCGGTCGGCACTTCCCGTGGCACGAGATCACGGCCGTCGACGCGCTCACGCACGCGAGCCAGCACGGCTCCCTGGATTCGATCGCCGACGCCTGATGAGATCGGCTGAGCGCTCTGTGTGGGCGGAACTGTCGGACGGCATGCGGGAGGGCGTGGCGCAGCGGTGGCACGTGCTCCGTCTCATGCCGCGCGGCGGCCCGGTGTTGGTCAGCCTAGCGCTGTGTGTGCAGCTCGTCGCCGGCGTTCTACCGGTGCTGTTCATCTTAGTGACGGCACAACTGGTGGCGTCCGTCCCGGCGGCTGTCGTCGACGGCGTCGACTCGGCCTCCTGGGACGTGCTGCGGGAGCACCTCGTCGTCACGGCGGTCGTCTTCTTCGGCATCCAGCTGCTGCTGCCGGTTCAGGCTCATCTTGGGGAACGTGTCGCGTACCGGGTAGACAATCACGTCCATGACCGGCTGATGGCCGCGTCGTTCACCGGGGGCGGGGTGGCGGTCCTCGAGGACCCGGAGGCACTCGACGAGATCGTCGACGCGGTCAACCTGCTGCGCATCGCGGAGTTCACGCCGGGCGCGGCCGTCGCGGGCTCCGTCGCCCTGGTGTCCCGGTACGTGCAGGTGATCCTGGCCGCGGTCGCCGGAGCGGTCGCTTCCGCCTGGTGGGCAGGGGTCCTCCTGCTCGGCGCCGCCCTCGTGCTGCGGTTCGGGTACCGGCTCGGCCTGACCGCGTTCGGGCGCATCTACCGCTCGCAGGCGCGGGCGCGGCGCCGTCGCTGGTACTTCCGCGATCTGCTGACGCGGCCCCCGGCGGCGAAGGAGATCCGCCTGTTTGGATTGCTCGCCTGGGCGCAGGATAGCTACACCGCCGCGACGATGTCGAACGCACGGCCCGTGTGGCAGGCGCGCCGGCAGATCTTCTACGGACCGTACGTCGTGTACACGCTCGTGGCGTGCGTCGCGTTGACCGCGACGCTGGCGCTGGTCGCGGGCGCGTCCGCGGCGGGCTCGGTCACGATCGGCGCGTTCATGGTCGTCACGCAGGCGGCGCTGTCGGCGATCCGGATTGGAGGCTTCATCGCCGAGGCGGATACCCAGACCGACCTGGGCACGCTGAGCTACCACCGGGTACGACGGTTCGAGGAGATCACGACGGCAGCCGACGCGGCGACGCGGTTCGTCGGCGCCGCCGGCGACCCGGCCGGCCGACCTGGCAGGGAGATCCAGTTCTGCGACGTCTCGTTCCGGTACACCCCGGATGGCCCGGACGTTCTGGACGGCCTTGACCTCACGATTCGGGCGGGGGAGTCGTTGGCCATCGTAGGGCTCAACGGTGCCGGTAAGACGACGCTGGTGAAGCTCCTCGCGCGGCTCTATGAACCGACCGGCGGCGCGATCCTGGTGGACGGCGTGGACATCCGGTCGTTCGCCGTCGGCGCGTGGCAGCGCCAGCTGGCCGCGATCTTCCAGGACTTCGTCCACTTCGAGCTGTCGGTACGCGACAACGTCGGGTTCGGCGCGGTGGATCTCGCCGGCGACGGGGCCTCGTTCGACGCGGCGATCTGGCGGTCGTTGGACCGGGCGGGCGTCGGTGACACCGTCCGGCAGCTACCCCGGCAGCTCGACACGGTGCTGTCCCGGCAGTACGAGGGTGGCGTCGACCTGTCAGGTGGTCAGTGGCAACGCATCGCGATCAGCCGCGCGCTGCTCGCGGTCGACGCCGGGGCCCGCGTCCTCGTGCTGGACGAACCGACCGCAAACCTGGACGTCCGGGCGGAGGCGGGTTTCTTCGAGCAGTTCCTTGCCCTGACCAAAGGAGTGGCGAGCATCGTGATCTCGCACCGCTTCTCGGCCGTACGCCGGGCGCACCGTATCGCCGTACTCGAGAGCGGGCGGGTCGTCGAGTGCGGCTCACACGACGAGCTGATGGCGATGGGCGGCCGGTACGCGGACCTCTTCACCCATCAGGCGGACCGGTTCAGCGACGATGACGAGCCGACAACGTGCGAGCAGGCAGAGGGGGTACGACGATGAGCGGGCTCCTGTCGGGCATGTGGGATGTCCTCGCCTCGAGCTGGCGGGCGAGCCGTCGCCGGCTTCTCGTGTCCGCGGTGCTGATGGCCGTCGGCAGCATCAGTGGTCCGCTCGTGGCGCTGTTTCTGGCAGCAAGCACCAACGCGATCCAGCGGCACGACCTCCGCCTCGCCGTGCTGGCGGCCGGGGCGGTCGCTCTGACCGCGCTCTGCGCGCTCACGATGGACCACTTCGCCCACATCTTCTTCTTCGAGCTGAAGGACATGCACACACTGCGGGTAGAGCAGGAGATCGGGGACCTGGCGCAGGGCACGCTCGGTCTGCAGCAGCACGAGCGGCGGGACTTCGCGGACCGGCTGGAGCTCGTGCGCAAGGAGGGCGGCTCGATCGGGCAGGCCGTGCAGACAGTGCTCAGTACGGGCACACTGCTGGTGCAGATCACGCTGACGGCCGTCCTGCTCGCCCGGGTCGAGCCTTGGTTGCTGCTCCTGCCCGCGTTCGCCGCACCACCGCTCGTTGCCGGGCGTTGGGCGGACCGGCTCCGGGAGCGCGCCGAGCTCGCCGCGTCCGAGCAGGCCCGGCTCGGCTGGCACCTCACCGAGCTGGCCGTCAGTCCGACGGCGGCCAAGGAGGTGCGGCTGTTCGGGCTTCAGGCGACGCTGCGGCAACGCCAAGCCTCTGCCCGCCGCGGCGTCGAACGCCGGCTGCACCGCGCCGAGACCTGGGCGCTGCTGCTACGCCTCGGCGGGCAGCTCGCGTTCGCCGTGGGGTACGTCGGCGCGGTGGTGCTGGTCGTCCGGACCGCGATCACCGGCCAGCAGTCCGTGGGCGACGTCGTCCTCGTGATCACGCTGGCGGTGCAGACGAACGCGCAGGCGGCCAGTGCGGTCGCGATCGCGAAGGACCTGCAACGCAACGGGCGCACGATGAGTTGGTTGCGATGGCTGCGCACGGAGGCGGAAAGCGGTGGTGCCGTGTCGGGGGAGCTGTCCCCGCCGCCTACGATGCGCCGGGGGATCGACCTGCTGGAGGTGGCGTTCCGGTACCCGAACGCACATCGCGACGTGCTGCGCGACGTGACCGTGCACATCCCGGCCGGATCGGCCGTCGCCGTGGTGGGCGACAACGGTGCCGGCAAGTCGACGCTCGTCAAGCTGCTGTGCCGGTTTTACGAGCCGACGTCCGGCCAGATCATGGTGGACGGCGTACCGCTGTCCGCGATCGATCCACAACTATGGCGCGCTCGCCTCGCCGCCGGCTTCCAGGACTTCGTGAGATTCGACGCGCCCGCTCGCCGCAGTGTGGGACTCGGCGATCTGCCTCGCGCCGACGACGACACGGCGGTGCGTGCCGCGGTGCGCCGCGCCGACGCCGACGCCATTGTCGACGGGCTCCCTGACGGGCTGGACACGCACCTCGGGCAGGCGTACGAGGAAGGTATCGAACTGTCGGGCGGTCAATGGCAGAGGATCGCGCTGAGCCGGGCGATGATGCGCGAGGGGCCCCTGTTGCTGCTGCTCGACGAACCGTCGTCGGCGTTGGACCCATTGGCCGAGCATGCGATCCTCGAACGCTATGCCGCCTCCGCGCGTGCACTGGGTGGCCGGTATGGCGGCATCACCGTGCTCATCTCGCATCGGCTGTCCGCTGTGCGCATGGCGGATCTCATCCTCGTCGTGAGCGATGGTCGCATCGCGGAGTCGGGAAGCCACCAAGAGTTGATGACGCTGGGCGGAACGTATGCGGAACTGTTTTCGTTGCAGAGCTCGGCCTATCGGTGAGCAACGTCGCTTGTCAAACCGTCGCCGGTGAGTGCCTCGGTCAGCTGCTGCGGGAGTGGGCGTCAGCCGCCTGACCCGCGAGTCCGGCCACGTGCTCGCTGTAGTCGTCCACGGCGTCTCGGGCAGCCCGCAACGCCAGGTGCATCCGATGTAGCGGCTCCAGCGCGTAGCCGGACTGGCGCCACGCGTCAAGCGTCAGACCGAACCCGAGGTGCTGCCACAGCTCCGCGTTGCGTTGCTCGTGCCCGCCGAACGGATCGAGGAAGATCGCCGGCGTGGCGGACCAGAGGGAGTCGAGCAGCGTACCCCCGCCGGGCTTGCTCACCGTCGCCACCGCGTGCCGGGTCACCTCGAAGGAAGCGTGACGACCGGTGCCGCGCCGATAACTCACCGATCCGTCGGGCGCGAGCCGCCCGAACGGCGGGTACCCGTCGTCCAGCCACGGATGCCAAGCCGGGTCGATCATCCAGTGCCGGATTCCCGGGTCGTCCGCGCTCACGTCTCGCGACTCGTACGCGACGACGTCGAGCTCGAACCCGGCATCGCGCAGCGTCGCCACCTGATCGCGGTATGTTCCGATGCCCCAGCCCCCACCGTGCAGGAGCAAGCGGGAACGCGCCGACCAGGCGACCACCGGCTCGTGTGTGACCGGGATCGTGCACGGCAACCTCCCGGTCTGCGCATCGGCGAGCCACACGTGCCGTACGGGGATGCCCTCCACCCGGTGCGACGTCGACGGCGACAGCACACTGTCAACGTGGCACACGTCGACGGCCAGTGGCTGCGACGACGTCCGCGAGTAGCGGGCCAGCACGTCCAGCCAGAACCCCGAGAACACCACGAACCGTCTGACGTCCTGTGCCCGCCACCGCGCGAACAGCGCCTCGACGCTCGCCTGCGACGCCGCATCCGCCGGGTTCGAGGCGAGCTTCTGGCCGGTCAGCGCGGTGCGGAACGCACGGTGGAACGCCCACTTCATGCGGTCCGTGGTGGCCAGCTTTTCCGGGGGCAACAGCCGTTCTAGCACGTCCACCCGGGCACGCATGCCGCGCTCACGCAGTCGGTCGGCCAGCAGCAGCCCGGGCACGTGGACACCGAGCGCCACCCCGGACGTGAGGATCGCGATCACCGCTGGTCCAGCTCCGTCAACGCGGTCACGAGGTGCTCGGCGATCACCTTCGTGAACGGGTCCCGCTCCGGGTCCGGTACGCCGCGCGGGACCATCTCCACGAGCATGATCAGGTAAAGGTATGCCCGGTACAGAGCAAGGCGCGTCCGGGTGCTGTCGTCAAAGGTGAGCCGACCGCCGGCGTGGGCGTACCCGGCGAGGAACTCCGTGTCGCTGGCGATGTCCGCGAACAGCGCCAGCGACACCATCTCGGCGACCGGATCTCCCCAGAACGAGCGCTCACCGTCAATGATCCCGCCGATCCGGTAGCCGTCCTCGGTGTGATCGACCAGGACATTGCCGGGCCACAGGTCGAAGTGGACGAGCACGGGATCGGTCACGTCATCGAGCACCGCGGTGCATCCTGCGAACAGTTCCCGGATCTGCTCGACAGACCGCGGGAGGGCCGGCTGGAAGGTCTCCGCGTCCGCGAGGAGCCCGGCCGTCATCGCCTCGAACGCGGTCCGCCACGTCGGCGACAGGCCGCGCTGCGGGTATCCGAAGCCGTCGCCGGTCACCGCGTGCAGTGCCCCCACGTGAGCCCCGAGCTCGGACCGCAGCCGCCCGTTGTCGGCGGTGCTCAACTCCCCGCTGAGGGTGTGCCAGTCGGTGCCTGGGCGGTGCGTCATCAGCAGCAGGTCGCGGTCGACGACCGTCCGGGAGTAGTCCGCGTGGACGACCGCCGGCACCGGCAGTCGACCCGCGCAGGCCCGGTAGAAACCCTCCTCCGTCGCCATGATGCCGGCCTCGTAGCTCAGGCGCGGTGCCGACGGTTCGGGAGCGATCTTGAGGACCAAGTCGTCGCCCTCGCGGCGCCGGATCCGGTATGCCGCGTTGTACGTGCCGCCGGTCAGCGGCTCCGCGCCGACGCCGTCGGGCGCGTCGAGCCCCGCGTCGGCGAGGATCCTCGACAGGGCTTCCGGGGTCAGACTCATGCCCGCTCCTTCACGCGGACGCGCCGGGCGTCCTGGTAGATGGCTGCCATCGAAGTGATCCGCGCACCGAACTGGTTTGCGGCGGCGGACGCGTCCACCGGACCGCCGGCCAGCAACTTCCGCACGTTCGCGAGTTGCCGGTCGTAGTACGCGACCGGCGGGAACGACCGGACCTGCCGGGTCCCGTCGGCGAACCGGATCGCCAGGTTCAACGGCAACGCGCCCGCGGTCGGGCGCAGGAAGTGACGCAACCGGACCGCCGCGTCGTCGAAGACGAACTCGTGTTCCGCGACATGAGGCTCGCCGACCTGCGCCTGCAGTACCGCGGTGACTCCGTTGCCGACGGCTAGCGTCGCGCGAAACTCGCGGTCCACGCCGTTCGGGCCGTCGAACGCGGAGGCTCCCGTGCCCCTCGCCGGCTCGAGTCCGACGACCGCCTGTACGGCCTGCAGCCAGTAGCTGGCCGTGTCCAGGAAGATGCCGCCGCCGAGGTCGACGCGGTCGCGGTAACCGCCGGGTCGTGGCGGGGCGAAGCGCATCCGGGTACGGATGTGGCGCAGCGATCCGAATGGCCCGTCGGCGGCCATCGCCCGTACCGTGTCCTGCCACGGATGTCCCGCTGTCGGCACCGCTTCCACGACCGCGACGCCGGCCGCGTGGCCGGCGTCACGCAGGTCTTCCGCCTCGGCGGGCGTGAGGCAGATCGGCTTCTCCACGACGACGTGCTTGCCGGCGCGTGCGGCCGCTAGCGCCCACCGGTGGTGGGCGGAGTTGTGCAGCGACACATACACGACGTCGACGTCTGGATCCTCGACGAGCGCGGAGTAGCCGGCGTGCACCCGCGGGATGTCGTGCTCCCGCGCGTAGACGGCGGCCCGGTCCGGATCGCTCGCCGCCACAGCCACCACGCGGAAGTCCGGGGTGCGCCGGCTCGGCGCGATGACGGCCCGTGCCGCGATCCCGGTGGCGCCGACGAGCCCGATGTCATACGGCACGCTGGACCCCCGGAGTGGTAAACCCGCGTGTAGCGAGTGCTGCGGTGACCCGCACGGACAGATCGGCGGGGTCCGCGTCGCGACGGTCGAGCAGGGCCATGTGGACCCGTCCGCTCGGCGCGGAAAGCGTGCTGCCGGCCAGCACGAGGACCCCGGGGGTGTCACCGCCGTCGTACTCGAGCCCATGACGGTGCAGTGCATCCACCACATCGTCGATACCGAGTCCTGGTGCCACCCGCAGCGTCCGGTCGACGAGCCGGCACGTCAGGCCGAACTCGCCGAACCGTCGGTCCAACGTCAGACAGAGCAGGCCCATCGACCGCCGGGCGTTGACTTCGAACACCGGGATCAACGTGTCGTCGACGAGTAACGCCGAGTCGATCCCGACCGGTCCCCGATATCCGGCGGTGACGAGCCGCTCGCCGACGGCGGCGACAGTCTCGAAGTACCCGCGTTTCGTCAGCTCGCGGACGAACCCGGCGCTGGCTGGCGCCGAGCCGGCGTACCGGAAGCCGACGTTCCGCATGACCTGTACGCCGAGCACGTCCACGGTGCCGTCCGAGCCGACCGTCAACTGGGTGGAGAAGTTCGTACGGCATTCGTACCGGTCCTGCACCAGCAGCTCGATCCTGCGCCCGTCGGCACACTGCCGGTCGAGAGCAGCACCGATCCGCTGCAGCCGGCGAGCGTTGTCGATCTCGAGCATGCCCTTGCCCGACACCCCGAACGGGTCCTTCACGACGGCCGCGCCGTCCCGCGCCGACACTTCCGCGATCAGCTCGGACGTGGAGCGTACGACCGTGGCGGTCCCGGCGACGCCCAGGTCGGTCGCCACCGCGTTCGACCACACCTTCGAGTTGACCTCGGCGGCCGTCCCGGCGGCGGGCAACTGCTGGGCGTGGCCGACGTAGCCCGCCAGCGCCGAGGTGTCCGGTAACACCGCGTACGGCGCGAGAGACCGACACGATCGCAGGTCGGAGCAGAGCGCCGGGTCACGGCGGACGAGTGCCTCCGCGGTGTCGCCCTCCGCGTCGACGTCGGGGCCCAGGTAGTGGTGGGTGAAGTCAATCCCGGCCGCTGCGAGGCTGGCGGTCAGGCCGGCCGCCATCGGCGCACGGGTGATCAGCAGGTCGCCCGGGGCGCAGAACGCCGCCAGCAGCTCGTCCATCGACGCGACGGACCGACCGTCGGACATGCCGACGGCCGGGAGTTCCGCGAGGTCAGCGGGCCGCCACCAGCGCTCTGCGTCGAACGTGCCCAGGTGTACGGTGCTGAACAAGTTCTACTCCGGTGCCGCGCCGCGCAGTTCGCGCACGTACTTGGCGAAGTGCCGCACCGAACGGAGGTCGTCGAGCTGCAGCGACTCGTAGTCGAGTTCCAGGTCGAACTCGTCCTCGATGCCGAGAAGTAACGAGATCATCTGCAGCGAGTCGATACCGTAGTCGTCGACGAGGTCCGCGTCGAGATCCAGCTCCTTCGACGTCACACCATTGGCCAGCACGCGGGCGAGAACCTGGCTGATCTTGGTCTCGACGACGTCCACGTCAGACTCCGTTCAGGTAGAGAAGAATGCACTTGGAGCAGACCGGCATCATGCCGGACTCGGCGAGCGTTTGGCGGACCCGACGGAACTTCTCGCTCTGCCATAGCTCCTCGACGGGCGAGTCGTACAGGTTGCCGACGACGAACTCCGGGAAGAACTTGCACGAGCTGACCGCGCCGTCCGCGTGGACCTCCATCCGATTGGAGACGGCGAGGCACCTGCTGCGGCGCTGCGCCGGGCGCGACGTACCGAGGATGAAATCCTCGACCTCGTCGGCCTCCAATTGCGGCTGGTAGCGCACCCGGACGTTCCACCTGCGCTCGGCCAGGCGGCGCATCGACTCCTTGAGGACCGGCAGTAACTCGGGCGGAAGCTGGTACGTGTACGAATGCCAGGTCGGGCGCTTGGTGCCGGTGCTCGGCTCCAGCCAGGCGAAGGACTGTTCGTAGAGCTCGTCCATGGCGTGGGCTACCTCGGGACTGATGTACCAGGGGAACTGGAAATACACCGTGTTGACGCCGAGTTCCTCGGCCCACTCCATGAACTCGAACATCTTGTAGACGGTGGCGTGCGTGACCATGCAGGACAGCGAGATCTCGCCGTCGAACCGACCCGCACGCTTGAGGTCGAGCATCATCGTGATCGCGTCGTGGGTGCGGCGGAAGGTGCCCTTGCCGCGCAACGCCTCATGGTCCTCACCGAGGCCGTCCAGGCTGACGAGAAGGTTGAGGTTCTCGCCGATACGCAACAGGTCGTCGAGCTTGCGCTTGAACAGCAACCCGTTCGTGCACATGTTGACGGTCCGCGGATACCTCTCGATCAGCTTGGCGACCTCGCCGAACCGGGTGTGCATCAGCGGCTCGCCGCCCCACAGGAACAGCTTCGACTTGATCGGCGCCGTCGTGCGAAGCACGTCCTCCACCACGCCCAGGTCGAGCTCGGTCCGCTGACGGTCGACCGAGAAGTCCCGGAAGAACCCTTGATCGTTCCACTGATAGCAGTGGGTGCAGCGCAGGTTGCAGCGATAGGTGAGTTGAAGGCTGACCTCCTGCGGCAGGGGAGCTGCGTACCCCGGGTCGCTGAGCTGACTCCGGCGCGCGCCGGAGCGGATCCGCACCGAGTGCTTGATGTCGGCGAACTCCTTGGCGTTCAACCGACGAGTCGTTTGTGGATGCACGCTTTTCCCCTGTTCTGCGTGATCAGAGGCGGCGATCTGCGCGATGGCGCAGTCCGTCCTATATGTACTTCGGGGCCTCCTCGGCGGGCGCCCGCACGTATGCTAGCCGCCCGGCGCCCTCAGCCGTGTACCCATGTGGACAGTGAGAGACGGGGAATTGATGAAGAGCGGATTCAGCTTCGCCCGGCGTGGCATCGCCTTGCTCGGGGTCGTTGTGCTCGTCGCGACGTCGGCCGCTTCGGCTTCGGCCCATGACGGCGACCGGACGTCGGCCGTGCGGGCTTCTCTGACCGGTGGTAAGGCACGTAATGTCATCCTGCTCGTCGGCGACGGGATGGGCGACAGTGAGATCACCATCGCGCGGAACTACCACGTCGGCGCTGCCGGACGGCTGTCGATGGACTCGCTGCCGCTGACCGGCGCCTACACGACGTACTCGGTGCAGCGCGACAAGCCCCACCTTCCCGACTACGTCGCCGACTCGGCGGCAACCGGCACCGCTTGGGCCACCGGGCGCAAGACGTACGATGGAGCCGTCTCCGTCCTGCCCGACGGCACGCCCGCGCCGACCATTCTGGAGCTCGCCAAGCGCGCAGGCTACCGCACGGGCAACGTCACCACGGCGGAGTTGCAGGGGGCCACCCCGGCGGTGCTGATGTCCCACGTGACGTTCCGGCACTGCAAGGGTCCGGAGTCGATGAGCGCGTGCCCGACGAACGCCCGCGAGAACGGTGGCGCCGGTTCGATCGTCGAGCAGTCGATCGCCACGCGGCCGGACGTCATGCTGGGCGGCGGCCAGCGGTACTTCGACCAGATCCTGCAGGCCGGCCCGTACGCCGGACAGCCTGTCATGCGGGAGGCGACCGCCGCCGGCTACCACGTCGTCACGGACGCCGCCGGTCTCGCCTCCATCGGCTCCACGAACCGGAACGTCCCGCTGCTCGGCGTGTTCGCCACCAACGACTTCCACTGGGACATGGTCGGTCCGACCCCCACACCGACCGGCACCGCGCCGTCACGCTGCACGGCGAACCCCGACCGCGACCCGCGTCAGCCTCGGCTCGCGGACATGGCGACGACCGCGATGAACCTCCTGGAACGGCAGTCGCGAGACCACAACAAGGGCTTCTTCCTGCAGGTCGAGGGCGCACTGATCGACAACGGTGGCCACGGCGCGTACCCCTGCGGCCAGATCGGCGCCACGATCACGTTCGACGAGGCCGTGGCGGCCGCGCTGCGGTTCCAGAAGCGCAATCCCGACACGTTGGTGGTGGTCACCGCGGACCACGGACACACCAGCCAGATCGTCGAGGCTGGCAGCACGACCCCCGGAGGCACCGTCACGCTGCGAACGAAGGACGACGTCGACATGACCATCAGCTACGCCACCGCTGCGCTGACCGAGGCCCAGCAGCATACCGGCACCCAGGTACGGATCGGCGCGTCCGGTCCGCAGGCGGCCAACGTACTCGGCGTGACGGACCAGACCGACCTGTTCCGCACCCTGAGCCGAGCCCTCGGCATCCGCTGAGACCACGAGCGGCCGGGCCGCAGACACCAGCACAGGGAGAAGCATGGGGACGCCACCATCCACCCGCGACGTCGCCTTGCCGTTCCACGGCAGCCGCGGTGGGACCGGCCCGCTCACCTGGGGCCAGCAACACATGTACCAGATCCTCAACGACCTGTACCCCGAGAGCAGCGGCATGAATGTCGTCGTCGACGTCCCGCTGCGCGAGGGACTGCGGCAGTCCGACGTCGCGGATGCCCTGCGCACTCTTGTCGAGCGGCACGAGGCGCTGCGCACCATCTACCGGTCCACCTCCGACGGCGTACGGCAGGAGGTCATCCGGTCCGGGACGATCGTGCTCTCGGTGCTGGACGCGCCGGCCGTCACCGACGAACTGCGACGAGATGTCCGGGAACGGCTGGCCACCGGCCCGTTCGAGCTCGACCGGGAGCCCGCGCTGCGCTCGTGCCTGCTGACCAGCGGCGGCGAACCGCGCCACCTGACGGTCGTCTTCTGCCACCTCGCCTGCGACGCGATCGCCGTTGACGTCGTGCGGTCCGAGCTCGCTGCGGTATCGGCCGCTTCCCACGGCAGACCGCCGCCCGAACGGGTCCACCAACCACTGGAGCAGGCAGCGTTCGAGGAGTCACCGGCAGGCGTACGCACCGCCGAGCGCTCCTTGCGGTACGCCCAGTCGATCCTGCGCGCCATGCCGCAGACGATGCTTCCCCGGGAGCCGGTGTCGTACGAGGAGCCCCGCTTTCGGTACCTGCACGTACGCTCCGAAGCGCTGGCTCTCGCCGCGAACGCCCTTGCCGCACGACATCGCCTCAGCTCCCGGGCGGCGGTAATCTACGCCGGGCTGACCACCGTGGCGGGGTACGCGAACGGGTTGACCCGCTCGTTCCTCCAGCTCATCGCGGCGGGCCGGCTGCGCGAGGAGACGCACCACGCTGTCGGTTCGTACTCGCAGGAGGCATTCGCGCTCGTCGACCTGGCGGACGCCGACATGGACGAGGTCATCCGCCGGTCCGCACGCACGATCCTGTGCGCGGATCGCTTCGGCACCTTCCCGGTGCCCGAGCGCGCCGAGCTGGTACGGGCCGTCGAACGCGAGCGCGGCGTCCGCGTGAGCCATCCCGGCGGTTCGCTGAATTACGTCAACCGGGCCAGGGGCGGCGTGACCACCGACCGACCGACTGCCGCGGCGCTCGCGGCGGCGGCTTTGCGGACGACATGGCAGTGGATCGACGGCGACAACAGCGCCGGCTGTGCCTACCTGCTGCACGCCCTCGACAACGGGTTTGCGTTCGACCTCAGGTTCCTCGTCGACACCACGGTCATCCCGGTTGAGGAGGCAGCTGCGTGGCTGCGGTCGGTCGAGCGTCTGCTCTGCCGCGCGGCGGTGACCGAACTGCCGCTCGCCGAGCTGTCACCCTGGGTCGACGTCGTACCGCCGTCGCGGGGTTCCCGATGGCGGCTGGTGGACTCATCGTGGATCGACCTGCACGCGGTCGCCGATGTCGTGCGGTCTGCCGGCGCCGTGCAGCGGGTCGACGTGTTCGTGGACGGCACCGAGCTGGTGGCGTACCTGGCCGCCGACGCGCCTGTCGACCTCGTCCGGCTTCGCGACTCGTGCCAGGCGGCGCTCGCCGGTCGCCGTACGGCAATGGTTCCGCACCGGTTCGTCGTGTGCGCGGACGCCCCGGCGGTGTCCGACCCGAGTGCCTGGCGCACCCGCCGGACGGTCGCCTCGGGCTCGGGCCATTCCGGCGTACCCACGGGTAGTGCCGTGTCGCGTGCGGGTAGGTGACGGCCGCGGCGAAACTGCGTTGCAAAGGCGGCGCCTCACGGTCACGCTGTCACGGCCTCGGCCGGCGTGTTCTCCGGTTTCTGGTCCAGTTCGCGCCAGCGCGGCACCAGGAACGGGACGAGGGTCATCGCGAGGTAGAGACCGGCGGCGACCAGCAAGGTGATCCGCAGGCCCGCGGTGTCGACCGCGATGCCGCCGGCGAGACTGCCCAGCGGGATGCCGGCCCAGGCCAGCGCGCCGATGGCACCGAACACCCGGCCCTGCATGTGTGGGGGAATGCGCTCGTATCCGACGGCGAACAGGATCGGGTTGACCGCGGCGATGGCCAGGCCGGCACCGAAGGCGACCAGCAGCACCAGCCACGTCGAGTCAGACAGGTTCATCGCGAAAAACCGCGGAGACCCGGCGAGCAGGAAACAGACGGCGAACGTCATGTGTCGTGGCAGCCGATTCGCCAGGGCGGTGTAGACGATGTTGCCGAGCACCGCGCCGAGCCCGAACGCGCCGCCGAGCAGGCCGAGCCAGATCGGTTCGGCGCCTGCGTCCCGGACCCAGACCGGCACGAAGATCGCGTTGTACGCCTGGTCGAGAAGGTTGGTGACGAAGAGCATCACCAGGATGGCGGCGACCAGGCCGTCCTTGCGGAAGTAGCTCAGCCCGGCCTTGAGTGCGGCGCCGTACGGCTCGTGCGGCCGTTCCCCCTCGACGGTGGCCTCGCTCGGCCGGATGCCGGCGACCAGCACGACGACGCCCAGCGCGAACGATGCGGCGTCGACGATGAGCACCGGGGCGGCACCCATCGCCGCGATCAGGACTCCGGCCAGCGGCAGGCCGAGAAGGGTGGCGCTGCGATTGACGCCGTCGTACAGGGCGGTGCCACGAGACATCGTCATTCCGGACGCCTCGATCACCCGCGGGAGCAAGGCCCGTTTGGCGGTCTCCCCGCAGCCACCCAGTGCGCCGCTGACCGTCACCACGGCCAGCAGCCAGCCGAACGAGAGGGCACCCTGGGCGTACAGCAGCGGAACAATCGCGATCGTCACCGCGCTGGCCGAGTCGGCGGCGATCGCGGTACGCCGTGCGCCGAGCCGGTCGACCAGGGGCCCGCCGAGCAGGCTGGCGAAGACGAAGGGCAGCGCCTGGGCGAACGTGACGACACCGACCCGGGTCGGCGAGTCGGTGGTGATCAGTACTAGCCACGGTACGGCGACGACGGACACGCGGCTGCCGGTCATCGACACCGCCTCGGCGATGAGCAGGCTGATGATGGGCCGTCGGATCACGGTGCCTCCATGCTTCGCGGGGGGAGGTCGGGCAATTGGGGGAACAGTTGCCACTGCAGGCACACCCGGTCGGTGCCCCCGGCGGCGGGCTCTTCCGGATCGTCCACGGGGAACTCTGCGATCACCGCCTCGATCCGGGCCCTTAGGTCGGCGGCCTGCGCGGCTGTCAGGCGTAGACCGGTGGAGCTGATCGTGGTGACGTCCTGCCAGGCCTCGGGCACGCTGGTCAACGCACCCAGAAACTCGTCGACCCGCTGGAAGTCCGCAGTCGCTACCGCCCGCAGGTAGGCCTCGGCGTTGCCGGGTGCCGCGCGGGCATTGGCGGCATTGAGCTCGGTTCCGCGATGCGCCGGCCGCCACCACCGTTCGCGGCCGTCGCCCCGAGTGGTGTCCTCGACGACGAAGCCATGGGACGCCAGCTGACGCAGGTGGTAGCTGGTGGAGCCGCTGGACTCGCCGAGCCGGGCGGCCAGCAGCGTCGCGGTGGACGGGCCGCGTTCGCGTAGCTCGTTGAGCATCCGTACCCGTAACGGATGGGCCAGCCCGCGCAGCGCGTGCGGGGTGAGTGAGATCAGGTTGTCGGCGTCCGCCATACCGCAAAGATACCTCTGCAAAGAGATCTTTGCTATCGCCGGAGCAGGGCGAATTGATGAGGGACGATCGCTTCCGGCATGAGCGGCAACCGGGCCAGGCCGGCACGACGCACCGCTTCCAGATCCGGCACGCCACCCCGCGGTGTCACGTCGGCGATGAGTCGCTGCCCGTCCAGCCGGACCCGCACATCCGACCAGTCGCCGCAGTCACGAACCAGCCCCTCGACTGCGGGCAGATTCACCCAGGAGCCGTCGACCCGTACCCAGCCGGACCCGCTCGGTCGCCACCGCACGGACGCCGGGAGGCTGCCGGCGGAGCGGGTGCCGGCGGCGTCGAGCAACCCCTGCTCCACGTCGGCCAACAGCCGTTCCGCGTCGGGGCGGGACAGCCGGACCGTGTCGACCATGACGTTCAGGGTGGGGTGTGCGGCGTCTCCGTGGACATAGACGAAGACCGTCGAGTCACCGCGATCGGTGCGGTCGTGCCAATCGGCCACACCGGCGGTCGGCGGCCGGGCAGGATCGAAGCCACCGTCCGCCGCCGCATACGTGGCACGGGTGTCGTTGAACCACAGGGACAGGTCCAGGTGGACACCGCGGGACTGCGCCACCTCCGCGGTGACCGCAGCGGCAGTCCGCGGATGGGAGGCGCTGTAGCGGAAAGCGGTCAGCGCCGCGCCGGCCGCGCCGGTGATGATCGCACCCCAGTCCCGGCCGGAGACCGGGACGACGGCCGGCACCAGCTGTGAGTACGGGGCGAGCGCGGTCCGCGTTCCGGGCCTCGACCGGTTCGCCGCAACCAACCCGATCGGGCACCCGTCGACGCCGGCATTCGCGGCCAGGGCTGCGGCGAACGCGCCGTAGAGCACCACCGACGTGTTGGTCCGGAAGCGCCGCGCCAGATACGGCAGGGCCGCCGAGAGTACCGGCGAGTCGAACTTCGCGTACCAGAAGCGCACACCCTCGTGCGCCGACCGTCCCGGCTTCGGGAACAGGGTACGAGGCATCGCGGTCAACTGGGTCCGCCAATACTCCGCGGCACGCTCGTCCAGCCGCAGCCCGGCCGGAGAGGTCTCGAACCCGGCCTGGTCCAGTGGTTGCACCCCCGGATCGACCGGACCGCCCGGCATGGCCAGCGCGGTGCGCAGCGCCCGGACACCCCACGCGTCCGAAACCGCATGGGAGCAGGCGAAGGTCAGCCCGGCGGCGTAGCCGTCGCGCAGCAGCAGCGAGAAGCGCACCGGCCAGCGCCGTGCGAGGTCGAAGGGAGTGGCCCGCAACCTCGCGATCTCGGCCTCGGCCGCGGCCATCACGTCCTGCCCGTCGGTCGTCACCAGCTCGACCTCGAGCGAACCGGCACCGTCGAGGATCTGCTCCCACCCGCCGTCGCGTTCGACGTACCGAGTCCGAAGCGCCTCGAAGGTGATCAGCAGTTTCCGGATCCATGCCGTCGCCGCGGCGACCGATGTGCCCGGTGGCAGCGGCACACACTCGCTGAGGTTCGCCGAGTGCGCCCGTTCGCGCAGCATCGCCAGGATACGCAGGATGTTGGCCTGACCCCAGGTGGCGGGAGCCTGGCCCCAACGGCAGCCGCTGACGGTGACGGCGACGGCGGCCACGTCGATAGGCGCCTTCACCGCACATCCGCCGGGTCGTGCGCGGCCGGCTTGCTCAGTGGGCCGGCCGGATCCCGTAACGCCATGTCGAGAAAGGTCAGGAGCCCGTCGCGGTGGTTGAGGAGGTCGCCCTGGCCATACCATCCGGCATTGCCATCGAGACCCACCCGTAGCCGGTCGTCGCGGTCGTACACGATGATCGACAGATCGTCTGTCGGTCCGACCGCGAGGTTGTGCACGGTGCTGCGCAGGGCGCCGAAGTCCAGGGGAGTGTCATAGGTCAGCACATTGATCAGCGGGCCGAGGATGCCGGGATCGGCCGCCGACAGCCCGA
This sequence comes from Actinoplanes sp. NPDC051346, assembly GCF_040682215.1. Lineage (NCBI taxonomy): Bacteria > Bacillati > Actinomycetota > Actinomycetes > Micromonosporales > Micromonosporaceae > Actinoplanes > Actinoplanes sp. NPDC051346. Next base: position 777,669 of record NZ_JBFBAJ010000002.1, read on the forward strand.
GGTCGCGGCGCATGTCCTCGTAGCGGTAGCGCTGATGCTTGAGCGCCTCGCTCATCGCGGCCCACACCGGCGGTACCATCTGCGCCAGCGGCCGGCCCGGTTCGATGCGGATGCGCACCGGCAGAACGTTGGCCGTCATGCCCGGCGTGTGCCGCGCCAGCCGGGTCCGGCGCCCGCTGACCAGCATGCCGAGCACGATGTCACGCTGGCCGGTCGTACGGTGCAGATAGGCGGCGGTGGCCGCGACCATCCACACCGGCCACGGTGTGCGAGTCGCCGCCGCGGTGCCCCGCAGCCGTGCGGCGGTCGAGGTCGCCACCTGGGTAGTGCTGCGCACCACCTCCGGCCGGGGTGCCTGCTCCACCGCGCCGAGCCGCACCGGCGGGGGACAACCGTCGAGCTGCCGCCGCCAGTACTCGCGGTCGGCGGTCCAGTCCGCCGACGCCCGGTACGCGCCGTCCTCGGCCAGCAGGTCGCCGAGGGTGCCGAAGGTGCGTGGCGGGACCGGCCGGCCCGACGTCGTTGCCGAGTACACCTCGGCCACCCGTCGGCAGGTGAGCCGGTTGCCGTACGCGTCACAGGTCAGATGGTGGCCCCGCAGGTACCACCGGAACCGGTCCGTGCCGACCTTGAACAGCGTGCTGTGCGTCAGCGGCCCGCTGCCCAGATCGATCGGCGCCGCAAGGTCGGCCCGCATCGCGGCCGCGGCGGCGAGCTCCGGTTCAGCAGTGGGGGTGAGGTCGCGTACGTGCAGGGGGAAGACGTCCGGATCGTCGGAGACCAGCTGGTCGACACCGGCGACGCCGCCGACCGACACCACCCGGTACGCGTCGGTCTCGGCCACCATCAGCCGGAACGCGGCGAGCAGCGCCTTGATGTCCAGGGGTCCGCGGATCTCGAGACATTCGGCCACCGTGTGGCGACGGCCGGTCGGATCGAGGTGGTGGCCGTACCACATGCCGGCCTGCGCCGGTGACAACGGCACGGCGACCGACGCTGCACCGAGGCGCGGGTGCGGGTTCATCAGATCACCAACCCGCCGTCGACGCCGAATACCTGCGCGGTGATGTACGAGGCGCGGTCCGACAGCAGGAACTCCACCAGATCGGCCACCTCCTCCGCCCGTCCGGTCCGGCCCATCGGGATCCGCTCCGTCGCGCTCCGCAGGGCCGCCGGGGGCAGCGCCGCCGTCATGTCGGTGTCGATGAAGCCGGGTGCGACGGCATTGACCCGCACGCCGCGCCCGGCCACCTCCTTGGCCAGCGCCCGGGTGAATCCGCAGATGCCGGCCTTGGCGGCAGAGTAGTTGGGCTGCCCCGCATGGCCGTACACGCCGGAGATCGAGGACAACGTGACGATCGCGCCGCGCCGGCGTTTGACCATGCCGAAGGCCGCCGCCCGGCACACGTGGAACGTCCCGCCGAGGTTGGTGTGCAGCACCTCGCGCCAGGCCGCATCGGTGAGCAGGACGGTGGGGGCGTCCCGGGTAATCCCGGCCGAGGTGACGACGGCGTCGATGGGGCCGAGCAGCTCCTCGGTGGCGCGCACGTACGCCGACACCGCGGCGGGATCGCCCACGTCGACTTGCTGGGCGTGGGCCCGTCCGCCTCGTTCCTTGACCAGTTCTGTCACCTCGGCGGCGGCCGCGCCGTCCGAGCGGTAACAGAAGCTCACGTCGTGACCGGCCTCGGCCAGCCTGAGGACCACCGCACGGCCGATGCCGCGCGAGCCTCCGCTGACTAATGCGATGGGCCGTTGCCGCGTCATTCGTCTCCTCCAGCGAACGTCACCGTGACCTGTCCGACCCGCAGGATCGGTTCGTCGCCGACCACCCCGACGCCGGTGCAGATGGCCGTGGTTTCTACCGAGCGGACGATCTCGACGTGGTGCTCGACCGTCTCGCCCCGCTGCGCCGAGCGCCCCAACCGGACGTCGCGCATGCCCGCCACCAGGGTGAGTCTCCCGGCGGGCGCTGGCAGGGCCCACCCGACCAGCACCGCGGCGGACTGCAACCACGACTCCAGGACCAGATAGGTCGGCAGTCCGCCGGTACACCAGGGCCGGTTGTGGCGCACCTCGAACCGTCCGGTCAGCCGTAGGCCGGGCACCACGTCGGTGACCTCCTCGACGAGCAGCATCGGAGGCCGATGCGGCAGGATCGTGGTCAGGTCCATGCCGACGCCCCGTATCCCAGCCGCAGTCGGCACCGGTCGCCGTCGTCCGCGGTGATCTCGACGAGCAGTGAGTTGCGGTCCCGAGTGAAGTGCAGCCGCAGCCGGTCGCCCGGGAGCGCCGCACCGGTGAAACGGGCGCGCTCCACCACCAGCGGAGTCCCGGTCACCAGGCCGAGCACCTGCGCGGCCCGGTCCGCCAAATCCACCAGGCACACACCCGGCAGTACCGGCCGGTCCGGGAAGTGGCCGTCGAAGACAGGCAGCGCCCGGTCCAGGACGATGACCGCCTCGTTCTGGCCGGTCAGGGTGAAATGCCAGTCGAATGCCCTCAGAACACTCGCAACAGTGCGCATCCCACCCGCCCTTCGGAATCGGTCGAGGTCGCCGCGACCAGTGACTGCGCGCACCGCGGATCCGCGAGGATCTCGGCGATCTGGAACGCTCCAGACACCGACTCGGTGTCACCGACGGCGTCCGCCGAGGCCGACAGCAGCCGCACGTCGCCGAACGTGTGCCGGATCGCCGCGACCTCGGTGTCCGCACCGCCCGGCCCCAGCGCCACCGCCGAAACCTCCGCCGCCTGGGCACCGGCGGTCTCCAGAGCCCGGTGCAACGCCGCGGTCAGCGCGGTCCCGGTGTCGTCCGGATCCGCGGCGAACCCGAAGTTCAGGGCCACCACCTCGGCCAACGGCGGCCGTTTCGCCGTCGCCGCGGACTCCAGCAGGAAGGCCACACAGCCCTCGCCCAGCGCCGTCGCCGCTTCGGCCCCGGCCCGAGCCGCGGTGTACGCGGCCCGGACCTCGCTGTGTTCCTCGACGGCGCCGCAGAGCACTGCCCGGGCATGGCCGCCGTGCAGCAGCCTGCGTGCGTAGCTGAGCGCCAGCAACGACCCCAGGTGGCTGCCGCAGATCGTTGAGTTCGGTCCCCTCAGGCGGTGCCAGATGGCCGAGTGGCCGGAGTGCACGTTCATCAGCAGACTCGGCGCTTGCGCCGGATCGACGTCGTACGGCCGGCCCCGGGTCCAACTGTCGGTGTTGAACGACGACAGTGGCTGAACCATGTCGCTGGTGGCCAGCACCACCCCGATCCAGTCATCGGACCCGGCCGGCCGGCGCTCCTTGTCCAGGCCGACTCTCGCCAGCAGCTGTCCCGTGGTCGCCACGGCCAGACCTGTCCCGCGGCACATGGCCCGGGTGCCGCGCGGCCCGAGCACCTGCCGCACGTCGAATCCCGCCACGGTCCGCGGTCCCGGCTCACCCGCTGCCGGCTTGCGCAGGTTGCGGGCGTGCTCCTCGGCGTTCCAGCCAAGCGGGGAGATGGTCTCCCACGCCGAGATGACTACCGTGGGTGCGGTCATGGTCGGGCCCCCAGGATCAGCACGGCGTTGTTGCCACCGAAGGCCATCGCGTTGTTCTGCACGATGCGCAGATCCGCCGTGCGCGCCTCATTGGGCACACAATCGATCTCAACCTCCGGGTCGGGTTCCTCGAAGCCCACTGTGGGCGGTATGAAGCCCTCGGTGAGAGCCATCACGGAGGCGATCGCCGCGAGCGCGCTGGCCGCTCCCATGGTGTGTCCCAGCATCGACTTCACCGAGATGGTCGGCGGGGGTGCGTCGTCGAAGACCCGGCGGATGGCGGCGACCTCGGTGAGGTCATTGGCCCTGGTCCCGGTGCCGTGAGCCGAGATGAGGTCGATGTCGCCGGCCGCGACACCCGCGTTGGCGTGTGCCCGTGACATGCACGCAGCCACACTGTCGCGCTCCGGCGCCACCGGGTGGGAGGCGTCGCAGCTGAGGCCGTATCCCAGCACTTCCGCGTAGATGCGGGCGCCACGCGCCAGGGCCGAATCGTAACTCTCCAGAACCAGCATGCCGCTGCCCTCGCCGGTCAGGATCCCCTGCCGGTTACGGTCGAAGGGCTGGCAGCGCTCTGGGGCGATGGTGCCCAGCCGGTAGAAGCTGAGGAACGTGCTGCGCACCAGCGCATCGACGCCGCCGCAGATGGCCACGTCGACATCGCCGGCGGCCACCGCGTCGAATCCGTACCCGATCGCATAGTTGCCGGCGGCACAGGCCGTCGGCACCGTCATCACCTCGGCCCGGCTCAGCTCCAGGTCCCGGGCGATCTCCGAGGACAACCGGCTGGTCCGGCCCCGGTGGGCGGCCGCGGGGTCCACCGCATCCGTGCCGTTACGGACCTGTCGCTCGGTGATGCCGTCCAACTCGCGAGCCTCGCCGTTGGTCGTGCCGACCGAGACGAGGACCGCCTGCCCGCGCAGGGTCGCCGGGCTGAGCCCGCCGTCGCGGACCGCCATCCGGGCCGATGACACGGCCAGCTGGGTGGCCCGCCCCCGAGCCGCCGGGCCCGTGTCCGAGGCCGATGCTTCAGGATCGAAGTCGGCGACCTCGCAGGCGTTGGTGTACTCCAGGCCGCGGGTATCGAACGCCGTGATCGGCGAGACTCCGGACCTGCCGTGGTGCAGCGCGTCGGCGAACGCCGGTGCGCCGGTTCCGATACTGCTGATCACACCGAGACCGGTGATCATGACTCGTCGTCGTGCGGGCGGGCCCGGCATCACTCTCCCCGCCTACGCGTTCTTCTGCTGGGCGAGTGCTTCGGCCACGACCTCGTACGTCTGCTCTAGATTGGTCATCCGCGGCAGCTCGGACTGGTCGAGGGTGATGCCGAAGCGACGTTCAAGAGCGGCGAGCACCTCGATGCCCTTCATCGAGTCGCCGCCGTGGTCGTCCTGGAAGTGGCTGGTCGGCATGATGTCACCGACCTCCACCTCGAGGATGTCGGCGAGGACGTCGCGGATCTCGTCGCGTAGGGCGGGGTTGACGTGGGTGATGGACATGGTGACCTCCAGGAAGTCAGACGAGGGCGGTGTTTCGGGCGGGCCGGTCGGCGCCGTCCGGGTCGAGATTGACTTCGAGCAGCTTCAGCCGGCGCGCGCCGACTACCGAGCCGTCCCGCTCCACGACCACTTCGGCCGGCACCGGCTTGCTCAGGAAGCCCATGAGGCTCGCGGTGACGCCGTAGGCGCCGACGTTCGGGATCTCCAGGACGTCGCCGATCCGCGGTACCTCGATGTCCGCCGACCGGCTGAGTACGTCCAGCGGGGTGCACAGGGTGCCGACCAGGCTGATCCGGTTCCCGCCGTTGGGCGCCCTCCCCGTTGCCGGGCCGCCCGCCGGCTGCACGGACGGCGCCAGGATGCGGCCCAGCCCCGACATGCCGCCCAGGGCGTTGACTCCGGCGTCCAACACGACGTAGGTAATGCCGCCGCTGGTCTTCACGTCCAGCACCGTCGTCAGCAGGGTGCCGCAGGTGGCCGTCAGGTACCGGCCGGATTCGAAGGCCACCCGCGGTTGTCCGGAGCGCCACCCCGGCAACCGCTCGTCCAGCACCCCGCCGAGCCGCTCGCGCAGGCCGCTGTAGTCCGCGCGGGCGCCGGGGCGGGCGAACGGAGCGGCGAAACCACCACCGATGTCGACCAGACCAGCGGACAGGCGGGCGCGGTACAGCAGGTTCGCGGCCGTGTCGATGCTCAAAGTGAACTCCGCGAGCAGGTCCGCCTCGGTCTGTAGGTTGGTGGCGGGAAAGAGGTGAAGCCCGATGGGGGTCAGGGGGCCGCCGCCGCGGGCCTGCTCGATGATGTCCAGGGCGGTCCGCACCGGCATGCCGAACTGGGTGGCTGCCCCGGTCATCCGCAGACCGGTGCCGCGACCGGCTGCCGAGCCGGCGTTCAAGCGCAGGAGAATGTCGGCCGTCATCGCGTGCCGCCGGGCCGAATCCGCCAGGCGGGCATAGTCGACCTCGGACTCCAGCGAGAAGGTGCGCACGCCCCGGATGAGTGCGTCGTCCACCTCCGCAACGGTCTTGCCCGGGCCGGTCATGATGCAGTCGGCTGGCGACTGTCCGGCGGTCAGCGCCGCGGCGAGCTCGGCGGTGGAACTGACCTCACTGGACAACCCGGCCCGTACCAGCTCGCCCACGACCGCCGGATGCGGATTCGCCTTCAGCGAGTAGAAGAGGCGTGCCTCCTCGGGTACGGCGGCACGCAGAGCGGCGGCGGCGGCCCGCACCTCGGCGAGCTGGTACACGTACAGCGGCGTTCCGTAGCGCTCGGCGAGTTGTCTCATCGGTTCCCCACGTACTCGGCCTTGAGCCGGTTCTTGTCGACTTTTCCGCTGGGCAGGCGGGGCAGGTCCGCCACGATCAGGCAGTGGTCCGGGGTCCGCGCCGGCTCGAGGCGCTCGCTGATGCCTTTCAGGACGTGCTCGGGCGGGATCGCCGCCCGCACCCATAGGACACACCGGCGGTCCGGGCCGACCAGGGCCGCCGCGGCCTCCTCCACCTCGGCGATATCGAGCGCGGCGGCCTCGATCTCGTTCACGCTGGTACGGACCCCGCGCCGCTTGAACACATCGTCGCGACGCCCGACGATGCGCAGTTCCCCGTCGGGGTCCATCCAGCCGAAGTCGCCGGTGTAGAGGCGGGTCCGCCCCGTGTGAGGGTCGAGCCGGAAGCGCCCGGCGGACGCCTCCGGATCCCGCCAGTACCCGTCCATGACGTGCGGGCCGCTGACCACGATCTCACCGACCTGACCCGCCGGCAGCACCTCGTCGTCGTCGCCGACGATCGCCACGTCGGTGCCGGTCAGCGCCCTGCCGACGGTGCCCGGCTTGACGAGATCCGCGTCCGGCGCGGCGATGCTGATCCGTTTGCACTCCGTCATGCCGTACATGGGCACCAGGGCGGCCTGGGGGAAGACCCGGCGCAGCCCCTGGGCGGTGTCCGCGGTCAGTTCCGCGCCGGTGTTGGTGATGAGCCGGACCGGCAGCTCCACATCGCCGCGGGCGGCCAGCCGGATCAAGGTCTGTGCCACCGGCGGCACCAGGGGCAGCACGGTCGGCCGGGCGGTAATCATGGCGCGGAAGGCCGACAACTCGTCGCGCCCGTCGATCAGGGCCAGCTCGGCGCCCGCCTCGGCGCAAAGGAAGGTCTGGTAGAGCCCGTAGTCGAAGGAGAACGGCAGGCGGCAGCCCACCACGTCGCCGGGCCGGTACCCGAGCCGCTCGGCGATCGCCCGGACCGCGAAGACCGCCTGGCGGTGCCGCGAGACGACCCCTTTTGGCCCGGCGGTGGAGCCGGAGGTGTAGATGAGCAGGGCGATGTCGTCCGGCTCCACGTCGCTCGTGAGCCCGTCGGAGGTCAGCTCCGCGAGCATCCCGTCCAGTGTGGCGGTCCGGCGGTTCCCGCCGGCCGGGGGCAGCTCCGCGAACCGTTCGGTGGTTTCGGCCACCAGCAGCCGGGGTTCGGCGCTGGCGGCGATGGCGGCGACCTGGTACGGCCGTGCCCCGGCCCCGACCGGCACCACGGCCGCGCCGGCGGCGAACCCGCCGTACAGCAGCGCGACGAGATGACGCGAGTTGGGCAGCGCCACCATGACGCGGTCGCCGCGGCTCACACCCTGGCGCCGGAGCCAGGCCGCGATGTCCAGAGCGGTGTCCACCAGTTCCTGGTAGGACCACACGCCATGGGCGTCACGGACCGCCGGCGCATGCGGATCGAGAGCGGCCACCTGTACCAGCAGACCGAAGAGCGTCTCTTTTCCGGCGATCATTGCGGTTCACCGTCGTCCTGCCGGGTGAACAGCGCGCTGATCTCACGCCACAGGGTGGTGGGCGTCTCGAACAGCTGAAGCACCAGCAGACGGTCGGGGATGACAATGTCGTACTCGTGCTCCAGCGACACCAGAAGCTCCACGGTGGTCAGGGAGTCGAGACCGGCGCCGACCAGTTCCAGATCCTCGGTCAGCTCGTCGTCCTCGGCGAGGAACGGCAGCGCCGCCCGCAGGATCGTCTCGAACCGGGCATCCCACGGCCGGGACCGGCTCGTGGCCGCGGCCCGCTCGACCGGTTCCGGCAGCGCGTCCGGGTCCACCCGGCCGTCGGCCGTGAGCGGCCACCGGCTCACCGGGACGAGAACGTCAGGGACCAGCTGCCGTGGCAGCCGTTGTCCCAGGGCCCGGCGCGTCGCGGCCGGGTCGAACGGGGCCTCCGGTTCCAGCCCGACGTAACCCACCACCCGGCTGCCACCGCCCGGGTTCGGCCGGAAGACCACACCCACCTGCCGTACGCCGGGCTGATCGAGCAGAGCCTCCCGGACCTGTGTCAGATCGACCGGTGCGCCCTCCGGGGCGGTGTGCAGCTCGCGGGGACCGAGGACCTCGAGCGTGCCGTCGGCGCGGAACCGGGCGAGTTGGCCGGTGCGCAGCAGACCGGGGCTCTGCCCGTCCAGAGGATCGGGGACCAGGTTGCCCCCGGGTACGGCGGCGCCGGAGACGCACAACTCGCCTCGCGCACCCACCGGCGCGGGGTGCTGCCGTGCGTCCAGAACTCGTAGCCGCACGCCGGGCACGGGCCGGCCGTCGAGGGTGAGCCAGCCGGGCACCGCGCCCGCGACGGTCGCGGTGACCGTGCGCCCCGCCCGCGCCGGTCCGGGCGTCGGTGAGCCCAGCACAGGGTCCGTCACCACGATCACATTGGCGCCGGGCTCGTCCCAGGCCTCGGTAACGGCGGCCGGGCCCTGCATGTGACTCGCCGGCCCGGTAACCGTCCGGCCGCCGCTGGTCAGCGGCAGCAGCAGCTCGATCAGCCCGTCGATCGAGGACAGCGCGGCGGTGCGACGCCAGGACGACTCCGGGCTGGTCGCAGCGCCGATGCTGGTAAGGCCGGCGGCGGCGCTGCGCAACGCGGCCGCGAGGGCCGCGTGAGTGATCGGCCCCGTTGCGGGCAGGACGCAAGCGACGTCCGGTGATCCGGCGGGCAGCGTGTCGCGCTCGACCGTCTCGATCCGAGGCTCGGCGGCCGTGCCGGTGAGCAGCACGGCCGCACCGGACCGCTCCGCTGGGGATGCGGTCGGCAGCGGCATCGCGGCGGCACCGGCTCTCCAGACCCCGAGTAGCAGGGTCGGTTCCGCGTCGGGCGCCAGGGCGGTCAGATCGCCGGCGGCCACCCCGACCGCCTTCAGTCGGGCGGCCAGCTCCGTGGCGTGGGCGTCGAGTTCGGCGTAGGTCAGGGTGCGCTCGGCGTCCTGCGTCGCGACTGCGTCCGGGCGGGCCCGCACCTGCGCCGCGAACGCGTCCAGTACAGCGGTCGCCGGACCCGCGAGCTCCGTGCCGGTGCCGTGCTGCCGCAGCCAGGCGAGATGGTCGTCCGGCAGCATCACCGAGTACGCGTCGCCGTGTGCCCCGGCGGCCATGGCCTCCAAGACGGTCCGGTACATGGCACCGAGTCGTTCGCCAGCCGGGCGGCTCAGCACATGCGTGGTGGAGTTGAGGCGGATCAGTCCGGACAGCGTGAAGACATGGAGTGCGAACTCGTTGTCGGTCTCCGTGACCGTCGCCTCCCAGCCGATCGCGTCCTTGTCCACCTGGTGGAAGTCGAGGTAGTTGAACATCACCTCGATCAGGCGGGTGCCCTGGGCGAGTTCCTGCTGGATGACCTGCATCGGCAGCCGTCGGTGCGGCCACATCACGGTGAGCTCGTCGTACACCTTCCGGATCAGCTCGGCCCACGTGCCGGCACCGATGGGCAGGGCGAAGGGAAGGGTGTTGAGGTACATGCCCGGCACCCGCTCGGCGCCGACCATCTCCGGCCGGGCGTCGCAGACCAGGCCGGTGTGGAATGCCTGGCTCTCGCTGACCGCACTCATCACCGTCAGATGCGCCGCCAACAGGACGGCCTTCAGCGACGTCTGCGTCTGCGTGGCGAGGCGGCGCAGCGCGTCTTCCAGGTCGTGGAAGGCGACAGTGTGCTGATAACGCTCCTCGGGCTCGTCGCGGCTGCCGCGCCAGGCGGACGGAAGGGTAACCGGCACCCGACCGCCGATGACCTCCCGCCAGTAGTCGCGGTCCTCTTGCGACTGCAGAGCCCGCAGCTCGGCGGCGATGTGGTCGGCATACCGGAACGGCACCGGGTCAGGTGGCGCCGGCGTCCGGCCCTCCCGGATCTCCCGATAGAGCGAGACGATCTCCATGAGCAGGGAGTGGAAGCTCCATCCCTCCAGCACGGCGTGGCATTCGGTGATCGATAGCCACCACTGGGAGGTGCCGGCTGCCGTGTGTGCGTGCACCCGCAGCAACGGGGCCCGGCTCAGATCCATTCGGATGGCGCGTTGCTCGGCGGCGTAGGCCAGGAGGCCGGATTGCCATCCCTGCGGCCCCAACGGGCCGTGATCGGTCACGCCGACGTCGATGGTGGCCGTCCGGTGCACCAGTTGCAGCGGCATCGTGAAGCTGTGCAGATCGAAGGTGGTCCGGAGGGTCTCGTGCCGGTCGACGACGAGCTGGGCGGCGGCGCGCAGGGCGGCGCTGTCGAGCCCGTTGTGGTCGTCGCGGACAAGGAACGAAGTGGTGTCCTGATACCGGCTGCCGTCCGGCCGGCTCAGCATCTCGATGATCATTCCGAGCTGGGCGGTGCCCACCGGGTAGGCGTCGGCCAGGCCGGGTGGCAGCGATGCGCGGACCGTGTCGTCGATCAACGCGAACGGTGCCGTGCCGATGACCGGCGCCGCCCGTCCAACCCGGGTCGCGAGGATCTTGGCCAGTTCGGCGACACTCTGATGAGCGAAGATGTCCGCTGCGGACACGTCGAGCCCTGCGACGCGCAGCCGACCGGCCAGGGAGACCGCTCGCAACGAGTCGCCGCCGACCTCGAAGAAGTTGTCCGCCGGATCGACCTCGTCGATGTCCAGGACTTCCCTCCAGGCCTGCCGCAGGATTTCCGGCACGGCGACGGCGATGTCCACGTCGCCCGGCCCCACGGCATCGTCGCGGGCGACACCGGCCGGCTGCCTCCGGGGTCGTGGCGGCGTGGGCAACCGGCTCATCGGCGTGCCGGGATCGGCGACGACCAACGTCAGCAGCCGGCGGTAGTGCTCCGCCCAGTCCTGCGCCGTCCGCTCGTCGAACAGCGCCCGAGCGAACTCCAGCGACACGGCCAGGTGTCCGTCTGGCGTCTGCCCGGCATGCATTGTCAGATCGAACTTCGCGACCTCCCAGGTGTCGTCGGGTGGGATCGGCTCGGTCCGGACACCGGCGAGATCCAGGGCCCCGACGGCGGCGGCGTCCCAGTCGAAAGCCACCTGGAACAGTGGGTTGGCCGCGGCCTCCCGCTGGGGCCGTACCTGCGCCACGACCAGGCCGAAGGGTGCCTCGCGGTGATCCAGCGCCGCCAGCGCCTCGTCGCGAACCTGCGCCAGCACGTCCGAGAAGGCGAGGTCGTCGGAGCACCGCGCCCGCACCACGACCGTATTGATGCCGTACCCGACGAGTCCGTCGAGCTCGGGCCGAGTGCGTAGCGTCACCGGAGTGCCCACGGCCACGTCGGCGGAGCCGGACAACTGCGCCACCATGACGTGGTAAGCGCTCAGCAAGACGAGGTAGGGAGTGGCTCGGCTGCGCAGGGCGAGGCGCCGGATGCGGTCGGCCAACTCCGTGCCGACGCCGATGTCGACCGCGCCGCCACGCCAGTCCGGGCGTGACTGTCGAGGCCGGTCCGTGGGCAGCTCGATGTCGGAGAGGTTCGCCAAGTTCTGCTGCCAATACCGCAGGTGACGAGCCAGGGAACCGCCCGCGATGCGGTCACGTTCCCAGGCTGCATAGTCGGCGTACTGCATGGTCACATCGGGCAGTGCCGCCGGGACACCAGCGACCTGTTCCCGGTAGAACGCGCCGACCTCGGTGGTGATGCGCTGGTACGACTCCGCGTCGCCCGCGATGTGGTGCATGGTGACGACGAACAGGTGTGTCTCGGTGGACAACCGGAGCAAGCGGGCCCGCAGTGGATGGTCGACGGCCAGATCGAAGGGCCGCCGCCGCTCCTGGCCGGCCAGGAGCACGGCCGTCTCCTCGCGCTCGCCGGAGGTGACCTCGGACAGGTCGGTCAGGTCGAGCTCGAAGCGGCCCGGTGGGTCGATCACCTGCATGGGCGTCTCGTCGACCACCGCGTAACGGGTACGCAGGATCTCGTACCGGCTGACCACCTGCTCCCACGCGGCGCGCAGGGCCTCGGCGTCCAACCGGCCGGTGATTCGTGCCGTCCAGGACATCAGATACGCGGTCGCCGCGGGATCAATCTGGTGGACCACCCACATCTGCCGCTGACCGACCGACAACGGCGCGAGTACGGGCGCGGCCGGCGCAAGGGCCTGCCGCAGGTCTTCGATCGTCATCGGTTCTCCTCGCCCATGGCGGGCCCCGGCATCAGGTCCGTGACGGCGGCGGCCAGGCCGGCCGCAGTGGGGTTGTCGAACATTGCGCGCATCGGCACCTCGACGCCGAATGTGTTCTGCACGTTCCACAACAGGCGGGCGGCACCGAGGGAGTTGCCGCCGCTCTCGAAGAAGTTTTGCGTCGGCCCGACCTGTCCGTCGGTGAGCAGATCATTCATCATGCCGAGGATCACGTCCTGGTATCGGGCTGTACCCAGGTCGCCGACCGGGGTGTCCGGTTGGTCAGCGCAGTCGTGGGCGAGCTGCTGGAACTGCATCGACAACTCCTTCATGGCGGCCGGTTGGTAGAGAGCGGAGGCGTATTCCAGGGCACCGCCGAACCGGCCGTCCGGGTGCCGCCACATGGTCAGGGCGAGGTCGGTGCGAGCCACCGACCACGCTTGCCGCAGCAAGGCGACATCGTCGTCATGCGGCTCCGCGCCGAGCAGCCCGTCGACGACGGTGAACAGGGTCTGGAACAACGGGGTCCGGGATGGGTCGCGGCCGACACCGCTCGCCTCGACGACGGCGTCGAAGGGCACCGACTGGTTCGCGAAGGCCTCGAGGCAGGTGCGCTGCACCGCCGTGACCGCCTCGGCGAAGGTGAGACCGGGATTGAGCCGTGCCCGGATGACGATGGTGTTGAGCAGCGGACCGACGATATGGTGCGACTCCGGGCGGCCTCGACCGGCGTAGGGGGTGCCGACGCCGAAGTCCCACTGCCCGGCGGCACGTCCGAGGGTCAGCTTCCAGAGGGTCAGCAGGGTCATGAACGGTGTCGCTCCGAGGCGCCGCCCCACCTCGGACAGGACCGCCCAGGTCGCCGCGGGAAGCGCGAAGTCGACCGTGGAGCCGGCGATATCCCGGTGCGACGGCCGGGGCCGTGCGGCCGGCAGCTCCAGCGGTGGCAGGTCGGCCAGGTGACGCGACCAGTACGCCAGCTGACCGGCGTACGAGCTCCCGTGGTCCTGTTCCCGTTGCCAGGCGACCAGGTCCAGGTAGCTCAATTGCAGATCGGGCAGCCGGGGCGACCGGCCGCCGATGTCCGCGGCGACGAGTTCCCGGATGTCGCGGTGCAGGATCCCGGTCGACCAGCCGTCCGAGACGATGTGGTGACAGACGATCAGCAGGAGCAGGTCGGGCCCGCCCGTGCGCACGAGGGTCGCCCGCCAGGGTGGGCCGACCGCTAGGTCGAAGCCGTCTGCGAGCTCGCCGGCGAGGACCTTGCCCACGCTTTCGGGCGCGGCCCGCACGGTGCCGAGGCTCACCGGCGCGGGCGGATCGACGACCACCCGCAGTCCCGCGTCATCCATCAGGTACCGGGAGCGCAGCAACTCGTGGCGCTCCACGAGGGCGGTCAGCGCCCGGTCGACGGTATCCGTCGATGTCTCGGCCGGTAGGCGTATGACCGCTGGCAGCAGGTACTCCGGCCCGCCGGGTCGCAACCGGTCCATCAACCAGAACCGTTCCTGGACGGGGCCGGGGATGCCGCGGGTGCCCACGGGACGGCGGGGGACCGGCCGGTCCGCCATGCTGGCGCTCAACAGCGCGGCCTGTGTCCGTACAGTCATCGACTGGTAGAGCTGCCGCAGGTCCACGGACAGGCCCGTGTACTGGGTGAGCCGGGGTGCCAGCCGGGTCATCAGCAGCGAGTGCCCGCCGATGCGGAAGAAATCGTCGTCCAGACCGATGTCCTCGAGCCCCAGCAACTCCCGCCATACCTCCCGGACGACCCGCTGCTCAGCGCTTTCCGGTTCGGTGGACGCAGCGTGGGACGCGACGGACCAGTCCGGTTCCGGCAGCCGGGTCCGGTCGAGTTTGCCGCTCGTGGTGCGGGGCAGGGCTGTGGTCTCCTGGACCAGGCTCGGCACGAGCGCCGCGGGCAGCCGGCGCCGCAGGAAGGCGAGCAGGTCGTCGGCGCCGCCGGGCAGGTCGACGACCACAAACGCCACGAGCCGGGCGGCGCCCCGGGGATCGGTGGCCGAGCGGACCGCCGCGTCCACCACATGCTGGTGTTCCAGGACGGCCGCCTCGACCTCGGCGGGCTCGATCCGGACTCCGTTGATCTTCATCTGGGCGTCCACCCGGCCGGCGTACTCCAGGACGCCGTCGGCGCGCCGTCGGACCAGGTCGCCAGTGCGATACATCCGGGCGCCGGGCGGGCCTGACGGGTCGGGCCGGAACCGGTCCGCGGTCAGCGCCGGATTGCGGTGGTAGCCCCGCCCGACCCCGATTCCGCCGACATGAAGCTCGGCAACCGCTCCGGGCTCGGCCGGCGCGCCGTCAGGCCCCAACAGCAGGCAGGTGTTGCCGTCGATCGGCTGCCCGATCGGGACGCCGCCGGTGGTCTGGGCCCGGTCGAAACGGGCCGCGGTCACGTCGATGGTGCACTCGGTCGGCCCGTAGGTGTTCCAGATGTCGACATTCACCAGGCGGAGAACTTGCTGGCAGAGCTCCGCCCGTAACGGCTCGCCGCCGGCACAGATCATGCGCAGGCTGTCGCACGAACCGAGGTCCGACTCCGCCGCCAGCAAGCGCAGCATCGAGGGGACGACCTGCACTACCGTTGCCCGCTCCCGCTGGATCGCCCGCACCAGGGACCCGGCGTCCCGCGCGGCCTGGATGTCGGCTAGGACGACCGGCGCTCCGCAGGCCAGGGGTGCGAAGATCTCCCACTGGGCCGCGTCGAAGGTGAGGGCGGTCTTCTGCAGCAGCCGGTCCTGTGGCGACAAGCCCAGCGTGCGCACCGCCCAGAGCACCCGGTTAGCCAGCGACGCGTGTTCGATGACGACACCTTTGGGCTCGCCGGTGGAACCGGAGGTGAATATCAGGTACGCCGCCTGCCGGGCCGCTGTCGTGATTGCGGGCGGTATCGCGGGATGCCGCTCCCGCGCCAGGTCGCCGGCCGTACCGACCCAGGTCCCCGGGGCCACTGCCAGATCGCTCGCCGACCATCCCGGATCGGCGAGCACCGCGTCGGGGCCGGCCAGCGCCACGATCCGTCGCAGACGCTCAGACGGATGCAGCGGATCCAGCGGCAGGTATGCCGCTCCGCTCAACCACACGCCGAGCAGGGCGGGCACCAGATCGGGACCGGGCCGCATGAGGACGCCGACGACCGTCTCCGGCCCGATGCCGCGACCCTGCAGGCCGTACGCGATCCGACTGGCCCGTTCACCGAGCTCGCGGTAGCTGAGCACCGTGTCTCCGCTGATGATCGCGGGCGCGTGGGGACAATACCGGACCTGGCGCCATACGATTTCGGGGAGCAGGACGGTCACGGGTGCACCGTGCCGGTCCGCACGCTGGCCGGCCGCATGTCGGTCCACACGGCCGCCACGCGTGCCAGGCACACATCCTGTAAGCCCGAGGTTCCCTCGGCATACCAGCCTTCCGGAAGGTCGCGGTGTTGCGGCCAGATCGAGTACTGCCCCTCGTCGTTGACCACGACCAGGTAGTTGGCGGTCACCATGTTTCCTTCCACCGCCTATCCCTCGGCCAGCTCGCGGACCGCAGCCGGCCAGCGATCCGGATCGGTGCCGTGCTGGCACAGCAGGGCGTAGACGAAGCGCTCCAGGCCGAAGGCGGTACAGCCGCTCACCACCGCGCTGGCGTCGGCGTGCCGAATGTTGAAGGCCTTGCCGAAGAAGTCATCGTGGAAGTTGAAGGAGCCGACCGCCACGTCACGTCCGGCCGCCAGGCGCAACCGCAGTTCGTACTTCAACTCCAGCAGCCGTTGGGACCAGGCCCGGGACGCCGGGTCGCCACCGGCGAAGAACGGGTCGTTGGCCGGTTCGCAGTAACCGTCGAGCCCCCACTCGTCGGTGAGACCGAACAGCAGTTGCATGAACTTGTCGCGGGCGTCCAGCACATCGCCGCGTTCGCCGAGGAAGACGATCTCCCGCATGGTGAAGTCCCACAGCCGCTCCAAGGTGGTGGCGTATCGGGACTCGTGGCGGAAGGACCTGCCCTGCAGCGTCACCACCTGCATCTCGCCCCGGGGCAGGACCCGGTCGCGGTGGTGGTCGAACGCGTGATAGCACATCGCCGGCGGTAGGCAGTAGTCCAAATTGCGGCAGTACTCGAGGAAGGAGGCGTCGAGTTGGCCGCGCTCCTTGTAGGACGCCTGGAACTCCCGGTACGTGTCCAGGTCTTCGTGCAGTCGCGTGACGAACATCAGGAACTGGGGGAACGTGGCGGGATAGCACGCGGTGTCCAGCACCCGGGCCGACAGCAGAGTGGGATAACGGTATTCCACCGCGCCGAAGGTCTCCGTGGCGATCCGGCGGATTCGCCGGTCCAGCCCTTCCAACAGGGTGATGACCGGCCCGCCGACCACCACCTGCCCCTCGCCGCGTGCGCTCACGGCGCCGGTCTTCGACAGCGCCGACCAGGCATCGTGGAAAGACGCACGGTGCGCCGATTCCCACACCACCTTCGCCGGTACGGCAGGCACAGGCGCCAGATCGCTCTCCACCAGAGAGTTGAGCTTGGCGGACAGCCCGTCGCTGTCCGGAGCCACGGTGCTGAACAGCCGCACCGCCCCGATCACGCCGTCGTCCGTGACCAGCTCGAAGGACGCGATATCCGGGGAGATGAAGAGGATGCGTCGTTCGAGTTCTTCGCTCAGTCCGGCCGGTACCGGTGTCCGCAGCAGAACCTCAGTTTTGATCATGATTCACCTCTGTTCCAGTAGCTCATTGACGCGACGGCGATGAACAGGAACGAAGCAGGCAACTACGGGCGGGCAAGTTGCCTGTGTCCTGCCTGGCTCCGCCGGAGCCCCTCGGAAACGATCGGACGGCGCCGTGCGGTGTGCCGTGCGGCCCGGAAGGAGGTGTGCTGCCCGTGGTGAACCCATCCCCGGCGCACGACGGCGTTGCCGACCTGTCGTGCCGTGGCCTCGAGCGGGTGATCCGATCCGTGTGGAGCCGGACGTTCGCTCGCGACGTCGCGCCCGGTGACGACTTTTTCGAACTCGGCGGGGACTCGCTGTCCATCATCGACACGGTCGCCGAGATGCGCCGGCTCGGCGTCGCGCTGCGCGCCTCGGACGCTCTGCGCCATCCCACGCCGGCTCGCCTGGCCGAGCATCTCACCGTCGGCAGCGCCCGTACCGTCACCGGACGGAAAATCCTGCCGCCCCGGGAACTGCGCACGTCGGCCGGATCGGACCCCGGTGCGCCGGTGACCGTGACGGCGCTCGCGCCGGGGCCGGGTCAGCCCCTCGTGGTGTTCCCGTCCAGCAGCCATCTGGCCGCGGAGTTGGCGGCGGTGCGAGCCTGCTCGGGTCCATGGCCGGTGCTTGCCGTCGGCGCCGCCGGTTCGGATCGGCTGCTGTCGGATGCCGGTGACGTGGCAGCCGCAGCTGTCCGGTCCACCCAGGCGGTCGTGGCCGACGCACCCGCGAGGGCGTACCGGCTGCTGGGCTTCGGATCCGGCGCGGTGCTCGCCGTCGAGACGGCCCGGCGATTGCGGGCCACCGGCCGCGAGGCGGAGCTGCTGGCCCTCGTCCAGCCCCCGGTCGCCGGTGCCGTCGCGGGGACACCCGTCGAGACCGCCGTCCTTCACGAGCAGCGACTCACGAACCTCGCCCGGCGGTTCGCCCTGACCGGTGACGAGAGCCTCACCGAGGTGGGATCGCGGATGCGGGCCGCCGGCTGGTACGAGGAGGCTCGCGCCGAGGACCTGGCCGGGTTGCAACTGGCGTGGGCGCGAGCCGCGCAAACAATCAGGCGGTACGAACCCGCGCCGTTGCCGGGCGCTGGTTGCGTGCTGATCCACGATGCCGCCGCCCGGGAAGCCGTCGACCAGTGGCGCGCTGTCCTCGGCAGCTCCCGCGTTCACCTGCTCGACCACGGTCTGGCTGACCCGGGCGCTGCGCTCGGTGATGCCGGCGTGGGCCGCCTCCTGCGACAGGAGATCGCACGATGAGCACCTCCACGACCACCGGCAGGCTCCCCGGCGACCGTTGGCTGGCCCGGCCCCGCCCGGTGCCCGACCCCGCGCTCCGCGTGATCGCCATTCCGCATGTGGGTGGCGGTGGCGCCGCGTTCAACGTGTGGCGCGACCAGTTGCCGCCCGGCGTGGAGCTGTGTGCGGTGCGCCTGCCCGGCCGGGAGAACCGGTTGAGCGAGCCGCCGGTGGAGGACCTGGAAACCCTGCTCGAGCTTCTGGAACCGGCCCTGCGCCCGGTGCTCGACCGGCCCTTCGTGCTGGTGGGCCACTCTTCGGGCAGCGTCATCGCCTTCGAGCTTGCGCGCCGGCTGCGGGCGCGGGGCGCTCCGCAGCCGGCGATGCTGGTGGTGTCGGCCGCGGACGCGCCGCGACGCCGCAAGGTTGCGGATCTGCACCTGCTGCCGCAGGAGGCCCTGCTGCGCCGGGTTGCGGACTTCGGCGGGATGGCGCCGGCCGTGCTCGACGACGCCGACCTGATGGCGGTCTTCGAGCGCATCATCCGCGCGGACTACCGGATCACCGAGCTGGCCCGGTATGTGCCGGAGCCCCCGCTGGACGTGCCTGTCACGGTGATCGGCGGACGGCACGACCCGTTCGTCGACCGGGGGGCGATGGCGGACTGGGCCCAGGAGACGACGCGCGACTTCACCCTGCATCTCATCGACGCCGGACATTTCCTGTTGCCGGACGCCGGTCCGCTGCTCGCCGACCTGACCCGCCGGCTCCTGGAGCGGTCGTGACCACCTCGTTCGAGCTCCCCTCCGCTTGGCGGTGCGAGCCGGCCGCCGGTGAGCCGGCTCAGGTGTCGTTCACCGATCTGCGACCCACGCTGCGAGCGTCGACGGGGCAGACCGATCTCGGTGTGGTTCTGCTCGCCGTCCATCTCAAGGTCCTGAGCATGATCACCGACGAGGACGGACCGGGCACTGATGTCCGTGGGGGTGACGGCGTCATCCGGCGGCTCGCCGTCGACCGTGGCGTGGGCACCTGGACCGAGCTGGTACGCCGTACCGGCGCCGCGCTGACCACAGCGCCTCCCGCGGACCCGCGGCCCTCGGCGGGGGCCGTGCTCTTCGAACTGGCGGAGGCCTCGCCCGGCACCGGATACGGCCTGCGGGTGGTGGCAGCCGACGGAATTCTAGAGCTGTACGGCCACGGCGGCGCGATCGGCGGTGATCATCTGGACCGGCTCGCCGCCATCTACCGGAGCGTGCTGATCACGATGGCCGGGAAGCCCGGGACGGACGCGTCAGCTGCCTGCCTGCCGCCGGCGGAGCTCGACGCGGTTCTGCACCGGTGGGCCGACGGTGGGACCGTCAACCGGGGCACCGCGACTGTCGTCGAGCTGATCGGCGCACAGGCGCTGCGGACCCCGGGTGCCACCGCGGTGCGGTACGCCGGATCGTCGCTCACCTACCGGGATCTTGACGAGCGCGGCAACCGGGTCGCCCACCATCTCAGCGCCCTGGGCGCCGGGCCCGGCACCCTGGTCGGCGTCTGCCTGCGGCGCGGCCTGGACCTGCTGCCCACGCTGCTGGGAATCTGGAAGTCCGGCGCCGGCTATCTCCCGCTCGATCCGGATCTGCCCGTCGAGCGGCTGCGTGGCATGCTCGGCCGGGCCTGCTGCCAGCTGGTCGTTACCGACGTCGAGCATCGCTCCCGGCTCACCGGGACCCCGCACCGCCGCTTCGTGCTGCTCGACGAGCACCGGGCGGCGATCGCGGCTGCGCCGGCGACCGTCCCCGCCGTCCGCGTCGGTCCGGCGGACCTGGCGTACGTGATCTTCACCTCCGGATCGACGGGACAGCCCAAGGGCGTCATGGTGCATCACGGCGGCTTGGCGAACTACCTGTTGTGGACGGCAGTGGAGTACGCCGGACGCGGCGACGGCGGATCACCGTTTTTCACCCCGTTGTCCTTCGACCTCGGGGTTCCCAGCCTTTTCACACCCCTGATCACCGGGCAGGCCGTCGATCTACTCCCGGACCCGCTGCCGATCGCCGATCTGGGTGACCTGCTCGTCGCGGGAGCGCCGTACAGCTTCATCAAGATGACGCCGGGCCACCTCAATCTCCTCAGCCTCGACCTCACCGCCGAGCAGGCTGCCGGCCTGGCCGGAGTGGTGATCGCTGCCGGAGACAGCTTCACCGCCGACCTGGCCGCCCGATGGCGCGAACTCGCCGGTCCCGACGGCACCGCCGTCGCCACCGAGTACGGACCCACCGAGATCACCGTGGGCAACTCCGGGGAGATCATCACGCGACCGCCGGGTACCGAACTGATCCCGCTCGGCGCACCGATTCCCAACACCACGATGTACGTACTCACCGACGACTTGCAACCGGTGCCGACCGGTGTGGAGGGAGAGATCGTCATCGGTGGCGCGGGTGTCGCCTGGGGCTATCTCGGTGATCCGGCGCTCACCGCGGACCGTTTCCGGCCGGATCCATTCGGTGCCCCCTCCGCCCGGCTCTATCGCACCGGGGACCGCGGGCGGTGGCTGCCGGACGGCGCACTGGAGTTCCTGGGGCGCGCCGACCATCAGGTGAAGGTCCGCGGTTACCGGGTGGAACTCGGCGAGATCCGGGCCTGCCTGCGCGACCATCCCGACGTACGGGACGCCGTGGTCCTGGCCCGCGACGAGCGCGGGCGGGCCGGCGGCCTGGTGGCGTTCGTCGTCGCCGCCGCGGGTGCTCGCGCCGACGCCACCCGGCTGCGGGAATACCTCGTCCTCGCCCTGCCTGACTACATGGTGCCCGCGCAGTACGTGGTCATCGACGACATCCCGCTCACGGTCAACGGAAAAGTCGATCCTGGCGCACTTCTGCGTCTCCTCTGACCAGCTGGCCCTGCCGATCGAAAGGCATACCTGTGACTGCTTCGTCCACCGAGATCCATTCGCCTCCGAGTCGCGATTGCCCGCACGTGTCGCTGTCGGACACCGACCGGCTCGCCGTCGGCGTGCTCGCGGAGAACCTGAGTGCCACCGCACCGTCCATGGTCGATGACCTCGACTGGCTCGCCGCGGCTCGCCGGATGAGTTGCTCCCTGCCGCCCGCGCTGGGCGAGGGCCTGCGCCAGTTCCGGCACGATCCCGGGGCCGAAGGGCTGCTGTCGATCACCAACCTGCCGATCGACGGCACGGTCCTGCCGCCCACCCCGGCTGTCGCTGACTCGGTGCAGCGCGCCGGCACCGTACCCGCGGCTGTCGCCCTGCTCCTCGGCCTGCACCTGGGCGAGGTGATCGCCTACCGCGAAGAGAAGCAGGGCGCCCTGGTGCAGGACGTGGTGCCGGTCCCGTCGCTGGCCGCCTCGCAGAGCAACGGCGGATCGGTCCCGCTCGAACTGCATACCGAGAACGCCTTCCATCCGAACCGTCCCGACTACGTCGGTCTGCTCTGCCTGCGCGGCGCGTCCGACGACGTCGGCACGCTGGTGTGCAGCATCCGCCGTGCGCTGGCGGTGCTGGAGGAGCCAGATCTGACCACGTTGGCGGAGCCGCGGTTCGTCACGGCGTCACCGCCCTCCTTCCGATCCGGAGCTCCGGCTTCCGCTCACGCCATCCTGAGCGGTGCCGCCGACGACCCGGACCTGCGGGTCGACTTCAACGCCACCACCGCGGTGGACGACGAAGCCCGGCAGGCCTTGCGACGGTTGCGGGACGCGATGATGGCGGTCAAGTCGAGCGTGGTCCTCGTGCCCGGCCAGATGGTCTTTCTGGACAACCGGATCGTGGTGCACGGGCGCAGCGGCTTCACCCCGAGATACGACGGTGCGGACCGCTGGCTGCACCGCATCTTCGTCCATCTCGACAACCGGCGCGGCCGCGAGCGGCGCGACGGCAACGGCGCTGTCCTCAGCTGACCCCTCGCTCGGTCGTCGCGTCGGGGGCCTCAGACCGGCAACCGCAGACCGGCGCCCACCGCACGGGCCCGGTGCAGGACCTCCTCGGCGATGACGATGTCAAGGATGCCCATGCCGAACGGGTTGCTGAGGATGATCTGCGCGTCGTCGGTACGTCCGCGGTGGCGGCCCACCAATATGTCGCCGAGACTTCCGTCGACGACACGGGCACCGCCCGCGGACGCCGCCGTACCGGGCGCCGCCGCCGTACCGGCACGGTACATGCGTCCCAGCAGCCGTCGGTCGTCGGCCGCCACCAGGTTCCAGTCGTCGACGAGAACCAGGTCGGCCCGTTCCACCACGTCGGGGAACACATCGTCCAGCGACACGTGCGCCACCAGCGCGCCGGGGGACAGCCAGGCGTACGGCAGGTAGGAAGCGGTCGTGGTGGTCGCCGTGACCACGATTTGCGCCGCCCGGACCGCGGCCTGGGCGTTGTCCGCCTCGGAGACGGTGAACCCGTCCGCCCGGAGCCGGTCGCCGAGCTCTCGAACCCGTTGCGCGTGCAGGTCGAAGAGGGTGAACTCGGCCGCGGGCCACTCGGCGGCCAGCGCCCGGACATGTTCCTCGCCCAGTGCCCCCGCGCCGATGACCGCCATCCGCGTCGGGGCGGCAACGGCTAGTACCCGCGCGCTGGCCACCGTGTAGGCGGCGGTACGCATCGCGCTGATGTGGGCAGCCTCCATGAGGCCGACCGGATGCGCCCGGTCGGGGTCGAACACCAGCGTCAGGCCCTGGGCCCGAGGCAGTCCCCGATCCGGATTGCCGAGACAACTATTGATGATCTTGATGCCCAGCGCCGGACGATCGAGCCGGGCCGCGCCGGGCAGCGCCAGGCTACGGGCGAACGATCCGTCTCCGGCGTACCACGGCAGATAGGCCTCCTCCGGTAGCGTCGTCGCGCCCTCGCTGTGCGCCTTCAGTACCCGGGTGACTAGCCCGACGACATCGAGCTCCCGGCAGAGCGCGACCACCTCCGAGCGGGGCAGGTAACACAGATCAGTCTCGGTACGAGCGTTCATGACGTCTCCTCGCACAGGGTGAAGTTCATCCCGTCGGTGGCCGCGCGCTCCTCGGCGGCGCGTACCTGGGCGCTGACGCCGCGCTCGGCGAGCCACTCGTCCGCGTACACCGTCTGCAGATAGCGGTCTTCACCGTCGGGGCTGATCAGCACGGGCAGTCTGGGGCGCAGTCCGTCGGAGACTGCCCGTACGAGGCCGGCGAGAACGGCGCCGCTGGACGCGCCGAGGCCCAGACCGGTGCGCTGCCGGAACAGCCGGCACATCGCGATCGCCTCCACATCGGTCACCCGGATCACGTCGGTGTAGTGCGACGAGCCGGCCAGGACGGAGCGACGGCTGGCACCGATCCCGCTGAGCAAATGCGGATGCCCAGTGCCGCCGACCGCCATCGAACCGGCCACGTCGACGGCGTAGACCTGTACAGCCGGGACTTGCTCGCGCAGGCCGTCGCCGACCCCGGCCAGAGTCCCTCCGGTGCTCACCGCCGCGAACAGCGTGTCGACCCTGCCCTCGGTCTGCCGCAGCAACTCGGGTGCGGTGTACGACTGGTGCACCGCCGCCGCCGCGGTGTTGTGATACTGGTCCGTCCACCGCAGCGCCGGGTCCGCCCGAAGCATCCCGCGGATGGTCTTGAGCCGGTTCAGCAGATAGCCGCCGTGCACGTCGTGCGTGTCCACCATGACGATCTCGGCGTGGTTCTGCACCATGCGGTGTCGCAGCTCCGGCGGCGTTTTGGGGTCCACGACCGCGATGAAGCGCCATCCACCCCGGTCGGCGATGTCGGCCAGCGCCACGCCGAGGTTGCCCGACGACGACTCGATCACCACGTCGGCGGTGGTGAGAGGGCGAGCGCGGTGCAGAGCGTCAAGCAGAGCGAGCGCGGTGCGGAACTTGATCGAGCCGGTGGGGTTGTGCATCTCCAGCTTGAGCCAGAAGGCCTGTTGCCTGCCGGCGATCTCGACGCGGACCTTTTGCAGCGGGGTGTTGGTGTGCGCCAGGCTGAGCAGAGCTTCCGGTAGGCCACTTCTCTCCAGCAACATCGCCGCTCACCGCACCCCGCGGACGGCCCACTCCAGCACAGCCATGGCGCTGTGCAGCTTATGTCTCGCCTGCACGAAGGCGATGCTCCGCTCGCCGTCGAGCACCTCGGCGTCCACCTCTTCACCTCGGTGTGCCGGCAGGTCATGCATGAACACCGCGTCCGGCATGCCCTTGAGCATCGCGGCGGTCACCCGGAACGGCTCGAAGACCCCACGCCAATCCGGATCGGGTTTGGTGGTGCCGGTGGTCTGCCACCGGGTGGTGTACAGGATGTCGGCGTTCGCGGGCAGTGCGGTGGCGTCGTGCCGTTCCTCGATCACAGCGCCGGTAAGTGCCGCTTGCCGCCGGGCCGCCGCGATCGTTGCCGCGGGTACGCCGTATCCGGGCGGTGTGCGCAGGTGGAGAACGGACCCGGGCAGCTTGGCGAGGGCCAGCGCGAGCGCGGCGGCGGTGTTGTTGCCCTCACCGAGGTAGCAGACCCGAAGCCCGTCGAGGCTGCCGCGGACGGTCAGCATCGTCGACAAGTCGGCGATCGCCTGGGTGGGATGTTCGTCGCTGGTCATGGCGTTGATAACCGACATGGAGTCCTGTGCGGCGATGGTGCGCAGTTCGAGGGGGTCACCCGCGGTGCGCGCGACCAGAGCATCCAGCATCGAGGACAGCACCTTCCCGGTGTCGGCGATCGACTCGCCCGTGGTCAGCTGTAGATCGTTCGGGCCGAAAGAGATCACCTGGGCGCCCAGCCGGTGGGCGGCCACGGTGAACGCGGTTCGGGTACGCGTCGAGGTCTTGCGGAAGTAGATACCGGCTACGGCGCCGGCGAGTGGTCCCACCCCGGCAGGCCGTTCGTGGGTGGCGTGGTACGTCGACCGGTGCACCAGCCCGGTCAGCTCCTCAGCGGTCAGGTCGGCCAGGGACAAGAGATGGCGGCGAGCGGTCGGAGTCACTGGAGCCGAGCCTCCATCGGTCGCTGGGAAGACATGGACGATCTACCGGGACAACTCGGGCTGTGGCGTGGAATCAGCACGAAGGACCTCTCGTACGTAGGGCAGCAGTCGGTATTCGTGGAGGCGGTCGGTGAACGCGGTGAGAAGGCCGCTGTCCACGAGATCGGAGAACAGGCACATCGTCGACGCCGGGTCTTCACCGGCCGGGGTGTCACCGGCCGCCAGGACGTCGTCGATCCCGAAGCGGGTGGGCGGCAGGTCGGCGAGGCGCCTCAGCAGCCCCCGGTTCTGGTCGGTGAGCAGTGCGATGCTCCAGCGGATGCTGGCGGCGAGCGAGCGCTGGTGCGGCAACAGCGAATGGTCACTGGTCCGCAGCATCCCGAGGGTGGGTCCGGCGGCGAGCAGTGAACGGATCGGAATGGTGCGCAGGCGCTCGGCGCAGAACTCGATCACGCGGGGGAGCCCAGCGGCGCGGCGGCACAGCTCGATGACCGCGGGCAGCTCGCCGGCGACGTTCGCGGCGGCCACGGGGTGGGCGCTGGCGCAGCGCAGCAGCAGTTCCACGGCGGGTCCCCTGGCCGGGTCGTCGCCGTCCAGCGCATCGACGGCGAGCGGGCGGATCTCCCGGCTCATCCCCAGGCGCCCGGCGAGGGGGCGGCGGCTGGTTATCAGAATGTGCAGGGACGGGTACCGGCTCACCAATTCCTTGGCGGCCGCCGCTGTCGCCGCGGGCAGATGCTCGGCGTTGTCCAGGATCAGCAGGGCGTGTCGGTCCATGCGGGGCAGAGCGGCGTCGACCCCTGCGTCGAACATGGGCCACACCTGGTCGACGACCGCGGCGATCGATGCGGCGCTTCCCGAGGATTCCGCCGGCAGGCCGCCGAGTTCCACCACGGCGACCCCGTCGCGAAACGACGCCCCGACCTCGGCGGCCACGCCGAGGGCGACCCTGGTCTTACCGACCCCGCCCGGGCCGAAGAACGTGGTGATCCGGCTGGTCAGCAGAGTCCGGGCCAGATCCTCCAGCTCGGTGCTCAAACCGACGACGGAGTGCTGGGGCGGTGGTAATCCGCGCCACCGGCGCGGCTCCGCGGGGGAGTCGAAGCGTCGTTCCGTGCCGTTCAAATCGAGTGCCCGCAGGAGCAGGTAGACCGACGAACGCCGGGGACTGCCCACTCGGCCAAGTTCGACGTTGCGGATGGTACGAACGCTGAGGCCGCACCGCTCGGCTAGTTCCTCCTGAGTCCAGCCTCGTATCCGCCGGAGTGTGGCAAGGCTGTTTCCAAGTTCCATTGTTCTCCCTGCTCGGCCGGCGGCGTACGAGTCGGACCGACGTGGAAGTCGGATTTTCCGGCGCTGGCGAATGGGCGTGGGATCGTGTGGGTAATGATGTGCCGGCGGGAGGGTAACAGGCAGTTGATGTCTACTGCAGCTCTGTGCAACTGGGAGATCTTCGCAGTTGCACAGAGGTTTAGCCGCAGGTCGAGCGGCTTTACTTGGATCGGCGCCGAGATGCCTGTGGCGTTTCGGCCATCGGCAAATAACTTGCCGGTTGGCAAATCTTGACGGTAAAAAATGTCGGTCGATACGATTCCGTCTTCGCCAGCCGATATCTGACCTGATATCCGCCGCGCGATCCCGTCAAGGGAAAGGAATATTCTTGAATCTCTCCGTAGTCATTCCCGTGCGCAATCAGCCGGCATGTCTGCGCTGGACGCTGGAGTCGCTGATCCGGCAGACCCTCGACGCCGCCGAGTTCGAGGTCATCGTGGTCGACGACGGATCGACCGACCACACCGCCTCGGTGGCGCGGTCCTTCACCGGGCGGCTGCCGGTCACAGTGGTCGTCAACGAGGTGAACCGCGGCCGTGCGTACACCCGCAACAGGGGTGCGGCGCTGGCCCGCGGTGAGCAGCTCCTCTTCCTCGACGCCGACTCGTATTCGCCACCGGACCTGCTGGCGGGTCATCGCCGTCGGTTCGCCGAGCGTTCCGACGACGTGGTCATCGGTCGGCGCATCGAGACGGGCTGGTGGAACTTCGCCCGCCTCAGCCGGGGCGAGCCGATCACCGAACCGTTGTCATTCGAGGAGGACCAGCGCGACTGCCGGGGACTGACTGATTCCGGCAACGACTTCTACGCCCGTACCCCGTGGCTGTATCTGTGCACCCACAACACCTCCCTGCCGGCCGGACTCTTCGCCGAACTCGGCGGTTTTGACGAGGCGTTGGTCGGCTGGGGATACGAGGACAATGAATTCGCCTACCGGGCGTTTCGGCACTTCGACCGGCAACCGGGACACTTCCGGTACGCTCCCGAGCTCGTCTGCTACCACTTGCCCCACTTCCGCGACTGGCACCGGGAGTGGGCCGGCACCGAGGCGGTGCTGGCTTATATCAAGGAAAAGCACCGGCATTTCGACGTCGAACTGCTGGAGCATCCCCCGAACCATTTGCGGGTAGCGCAGACCCTGCCGTACTACGAGCGAGCGATCGCCTATCTGGGGCAGCGGTATGACCATGCGGCGGCCAAAGTCGTCTCCGACCTGATCCCGGCTTCCGGAGAGGACCTCTGGATCGGCTGCGGTATCGACTCGGTGCGCGACTCCGGGCACCGACGTGTCGTGTTCGACCATGGCCTGCCGCACGGCGACGACAACCTGCACCTGCTGGGGACCTTCCTCCCGTACCCGGACGGGTCCTTGTCCACCGTCGTCGGGATGGACCTATGGCGTGTGCTCAATCCGGTGGACCTGTCGCGCTTCGCGATGGAGAGCCTGCGGGTTGCCGGCACCCTTCTCCTGGCGATGTCCAGAAACGTCGTGGGCGACAACGAACGACGGATCGGCCTGGTCGCAGATGCCGACTATGTCCGCGACATGCTCGCACCCCGCTGGCCCACGGCCGTCATCCACGACGACGATGCGGTGACCGTCTTGCGAGTCGGGACGTGACGCACGCGCCGGCCTTGCGAAGCGGCGATTGTGCGATCGATCGGCCCTGCGGCGCTGGGCTCGCCCAGGGTCCCGCCACCTCGCGTCAGCCTGGTCACAGCGCCCGCACCTGCCTGTGACCCTCCACCATGTCGGCCAGACTGGCCCAGCGGCTGGCCGCGCTGCGAGCCAGCCGTGCCAGCCCCGGCAGGCAGTGCGGAGGCAGCGCTTCGAGCACGCCTTCGTCGACGCCCGTCCCGAACTCGTGGTGCAGCAGCCGCAGAAGCCGCCGGCCGGCGTCGGTGTAGCGCAGCGAAGGGTCACGGCTGAGGTTCGCCAGCAGATCCTCGTCGTGGACGACGGTGGCGAGCACCGGCTCCTGCCGCGCCGCCGGGACGGCCGGGACACCGGGACTGTCCCCGAGCCGGTGGTTGACGGGCTGGGACGGGCTGGTCCGCTCTCGGACCTTGCGCACCGTGTTCGGCGAGACGCCGACGGCGCGGGCGACCTCGCGCAACGACGCCTCGGGCCGGCGCGCCAGCATCTCGCTGACCGCTTGGTGGTGCGTACCCGGACGGCTCGGACGGACCCGCCCGTCCTGACCGGTGCGTTGCGGCGCGACCGCCAGCCCGAGCCGTCGGCGCAGGGCGCCGATCGTCTTGCCGGACAGGCCGGTAACCCGGCCGAGAAACCGGTCCGACCAGTCGGGAAACATGGTGATCATGCGACCCGCGGCGGCCTGCCGGTCGGCCAGAGACAGCGGCAGGCCGTGGTTGACGTTCGACACCACGCTACGGACGTACGCGGAGTGGTCGTCGTCGTCGACGAGCCGGGCAGCGATGCTGGCGTCACCATTGAACTGGGCGGCACGCAGCCGGTGTAAGCCGTCGATCACGCGCATGGAGCCGCGTTGGACGACAATCGGCGGAAGCTCACTGAGAATCTCCGCCAAGGTGCGAGCATGATCATCATTCACACCGTCAAGTCGCGGTGAGTCGGTGATGACGAGCATCGTCACTGGCAGCATGGCGACGGGTGAACCGTCGTCGATCTCTCTAAGGATCTTGGATACGGCGCTGGAACGGCTCATGGACGTCTTTCTCCCCGTTGTACTTCGGCTTCTCACGGTGCCGTACCGGTTGCTGACGCGCGCGCCGACTCAGCAACCGGCAAGGGCGGCCGGGCATTGGTGAAGTTGATCCATCGAACCATGAGCCATGGATCATGCCAAGGTATTACGGGCGTAGTGTCGGGCTTCTTGCCGACGTGCCGGATGCCGTTTTGAATGTGCGCCGACGGGTGTGCGTGCAGAGGTTTCCATCGCTGGCGACAGGGCGCGCAGAGCCTCGCTCGATGCGTCCCCCGCCGAAATGCCGACGGCCGCGCACCCGTAATGTCCTCGCCTGAAGAATCGCGCGGAATGCCGCCTGACGTCCGCAGTCGCCTCGTTACGGTCTTGGTTTATTGACAGTCTGTCAAGCCGGCCGACCGGGTCCCTCGACGGTAGCAACCGCCGCGGAGCGGCCCATTCGATCATTGAAGTCCCTGCTCAGATCGGATCGTCATGGGTCGCTGCCGCGCCTGTTCCGGAACAGAAATCATCCGATTGGAGCCGAAGTCCGGCGTATGGCCGGCGCGGTTCCGCAACACCGGGTCCGGACGTCCCCGCGGGTGTGGACACCGGGAGACCGGATCTCGAGGTCGGGCGCTGGCTGGCCCCCGGGCCCTGTTTGTCGAACCTGGTGGCCATGGCTCGGCGTCGTTCGAGGCGGCTGGTGCCGCCCTTGACGGCGTGACGTTGCCGGTAGATCAGGGGCGAAGGCGGGTAGGTGCCCGCCGCGAGAGCCTGTGGCCAGACGACGGGCATCCTGCGGTCTTGCTCGGGAGAGCCCGGGCGATGGTGGAGTCCACGCTGACCCTGTCGATCAACTGCCGAACCGCCTCGTTACCGCTAAAGTGGCCACGAGGTCTCCGGTATTCGGGTCCGTCTTCGTCGATGAACCCTTTACCGGAGACCTTTTCGTCTAGTAGACGAAGATGCTGTTCGAGGCGAAATCGATGGTGCTGTAGGAACCACCCGGCATCAGCTGGTAGGGCGTCGACGTGCAGTCTGGAGTGCGGTAGAGCCGGGCGATCTGGTTACCGGTATTGCGGGCGGACTTGCCCCGTCCATCGCCCCAACCATGACTGGTCAGATTGACGCAGATTCCCGTAGCGGGGTCGGCGGCCTGAACCGTGAATCGATCACCCCCGTAGCCGGCCTGGCTCCACAGGCAGACCGTGCGGACAAAGGAGCAGGTCGCGGTGGCCGCGGCGGCGGGTCTCGGCATGCCGGCCACTGCCCCGACGGCACTCAGCAGCAGCGTAAGCCCTGCCGAGTGCAGCCGTCGGAAGCGTGCGGTCGAACGCGTATTCTTGGTCACTTGCCGTCTTCTTTCACTGGGCGATGATTAACAGAATTCTCGCGGGACCGGACCACTATCATCGAGACCTATTCCGACCTCAGCACAGCTGATTGGACGCCGCCCGTGGCGGTCTGCAGAAATTCGACCATCGACGGTTGGTCCCGGAGGTTGGATCATTACAGCTTATGCATGTTGAGCCGTCAATGTGTCAACGCGCTCGCGCTTTAGCGGGACAACGGTTCCAGGGTTATGTGAGTGCTTGTCGGGCGTAGTGGCTGGTTTTGGCGGTGGCCAAGGCCAGCAGCACGCCGCCATGTCCACCACCCGAGTTCTGCGGGAACGGGTACGTCGTGGCGGATGGCGGCGCAGTCCGTCTCGTGTCGGCGGGCAGGGGCGCCCCGCCACGCGGTCACCATCGAGGAACAGGGACACCGCCCGTGATCAGCTGCGCGAACAATTCGGCGGCCTCGCGGTTCCAGAGTCAGCCGAAGGTGCCAGGCGGCTCGTCTTCGTCAACTGGTTCCGGGCTGACTATTGATGGGGGCACCGAGCCATTCACGGGTGGCCTGCTGCTTGAAGGGAGCGAGGGTGGGGTCGGCGGGGGTGGTTCGACCTCCGGCGGACTCGACGGCTCGACGATCACCGGTGGAACCGATGACGGCGCCGGAGCGGCGGATGAGCTGGCGATTGTGCCCCGGATCCAGACTTGCAGGCTGCTATCGACGATCCGCAGCGCGGCGCTGCCGCAGGGCACGAGTGAGCCCGACCCCACCTTCCGGAAGGTGATCGCCAGGCTGCGGGTACCTGCCACAGCGCCGGCGGCGTAGCGGCCGGCGTACGCGTCGTCTTCATCGACCGTGTAGGTGCCGACGGCCGCAAGCGGGGTGAACGCCACGGTGAGGATGCCGGTCTGCGAAGAGCAGGACACTGCGGAGAGGCCCCGGCCGCGGTGGGTGGCGTTGCTCAGGATGGCCCAGCGGCGCGTCTTGAGGTCGTAGTAGACGGCCCCGTACCGGTCTTCCACGGTGGCGGTTGACGTGATCTCCTGGTTAGGCTGGTAACGGATGGCCGCGAGGGCGCCCGGTACGGCAACGGTGACCATGCCTGCGGCGAGTAACAGGGCTTTACTGGATCTCATGGCACCTCTCCGGATTGGCTCGCCGCAGATTGAGCGGGGGTAGTTGGCGCCATGCGACGCATTTGTCCGGCACAACCGCCACGACAGTCCGCTGGCAACTGCACAGCACCCGGGAATGACGATTTGGCCCCTGCATTGCCGACCGAAGGCATGACGCGGTCAAGCATTTGGCGGGAATATACGACCGATGGGCTATGACGTATCGCCTTTCAACGACCACGCTCTGCCGCTGTCCGGGCGCGCCGGCTGTCGTACCAGGTGACGCGCCGTGTGTTCCCTTTCGGCTCGCCGATGTGAACTCTTGCCGAGATGCGGATGCCTGATCACGTTGCGCGCCGGGATGGTGGTGAGCGATGATCAGGTTCATGACGTTCGGAAAGGGCGCCTCGCGCCTCGCAGAGTGAACGGCCCAGCGTTGGTGTTGCCTCTGGGCGACTGGGGCTGGTTGGAAGCGAGCATCGTCTCGGGCGACGTCCTGGTCCCCGGTAGCGATGTGCGGTCACACATCTTCCACTGGGTCGAGGCCGATCGGGACGGGCTGCTTACCCGCCGCCTGTTGACCTTCACCACCGATCCCCGTCTCTCGGCGCGGCGGACGATTTTCGAGTTACTTCACCAGTTGAGCTTCCAGATCTCTGACTGGCCTCTGGTGGCAGACGCCGCCGAGCTGGCGCTGAGAGACGTCGATCCGCAGGTGCGACGGACCGCGGCGACGTTGCTGGTGAACACCGCCGAACCTGATCGCGCCATAGCGGCGTTGAACGCCTCGTCCGATCCGGTTGCCCGGATCGCCCTGGTGGATGCTCTGATCCGACCCCCGGCGTCGTGGCATCGAGCCGTCCTGGAACGCCTGCGCTCGGATTCCGTCCCGGCCATCCGGCTGTTGGCCACCATCGCGGTCTTCAGCAGAGACGACCCGGCGGCCTGGCCGACGCTGGACGCCGCGGTCCACGCCGATCTCGAAGCCTGCGTCGGTGTCCTCGACGCGCCAGGATCTCCTCTGCTGACCGCGGGTGAGCGCTGGGCGGGGGTGTTGACCGGCCTCGACCGGGAGGAGGAGTGCTGCTCCTGGGTGCAACGGCTGGTGGACCCGGCCGAGAGCCCGCAGATCCGGCGCGAAGGCGTACGGATGGCGGTCGCGGCGATGCGTCAGTGGCGCGCCGCGCCCGGCCGGTTGACGCCGATGCTGACCGCTTTGCTGAGGGAGGAGCCTTCCGAGCTACGGTCCGCGGCGCTGCGCGCGGTGGCGGCGTCGTTGACGGCGTCCCGGCTGGCCTCCGACGGACTCGCGACCGTGCTGGACGACGCTGAGCTCGGCGCGGTGGCGGCCACCGCGCTGGGCAGCGTCGGCGACCACCGAGCGGTGCCGCATCTGGTCCGGCTGATGCTCGCGGGCGGCGACGAACCCCGCCTGGCTGAGGCGTTCCGGGCGGTTGCCCGAGCGGGCGCCGATCCGCAGGCGCCGGTGGCCGCCGCCCGACAAGTCTTAGCCGCGCTGCCGGATTCGTGCGCGCCGGGCCTGCCGATGCGGGTGCTGGCCGCGTTCGGTCCGGCCGCAGCCGCCGCGGTGCCGGAGCTCATCGCCCGGCTCGAAGGGGCCGAGAACGACACTCCGGACTGCGCGATCTACGTCCTGGGACGGATCGGCCCGGCCGCCGCTGCCGCGGTCCCGCTCCTGCGGCAGTACCCGACGCAAGGCGCCACGCTCGCCCTTCTCCGAATCACGTCGGACCGGGCCGTCGCCGACCAGTACCTCGCCGAACGGCCAGAGGAGTTTCGCCGCGGAGGCATCGCACCGACGCTGCTGACCTGGCTCGCCGAGCACGGCGGGCTCACCGTCCGCCAACACAAACAGCTGCGGAGCCTGTTCCGGCAGCCCGGATTCGGGCAGCTGGAAACGGCCGGCGCACTGTGGATCAACGAAGGCCCGGCGGCAGCCGATGAACTACTCGAGGCACTCCCGCAGTACCTGTCCGACGACCTGTACGGACGCAAAGCGCTACCGGTCTTGGCCGCCATGGGCTCGCACGCACGGCCGATCCTCGACCGGCTGGATCGGTTCGCCGCCTCCCGGCACCGGCTCCGGGTGAACATCGGCGACGACGACGCCGAGATGCGCGCCGATGAGATGATGCTTGCCGCCACCATCGCAGCCCGCAAACAGATCGCCGGATGAATCCTAAGAGGACTTCACGTCGTGTGGTCGTCCCATTCTGTTTAGGTGGGTCTCGTCAAGGTCCGGAACCGGTCCGGAGGTGCGGAACATCGACGGATGTGCGGTCGCTGGTGCGTCCGGCGCTGCTGGTATCGGCCGTTTTACTGATCGAAGAGCAGAGACGTCAGTTCCGCCGTGCCCTGGCGCATGACGCCGGAGCCGGTGCCGCCTTCGATCAGCACCCGGCGGCAGCCGTCGGCTTCCACGTAGATCAGCCCGGCGGGCAGGTGCAGCACGGCGAAGCGGCTGCTCGGCGTGGTGCATGCGGAGGCCACACCAGCGCCCGTCAACACGCGCTTAACCGCAGCCCATCGCCCCGCGGTGAGCCTGCCACCCGACTGGAACGTACCGGCGGGCTTCCCGCTGCCCTGCTCGCTCGGGGGAACCCGATAGACGCAGACGCCCACCTGCGTCTCGTCGGCCGGAAGGGGACCAGGGGTGTTGTCCTGATGGCCGCCTGACTGACCTGCCACCCACACCATGTCCGCCCATGCCTGGCTGCACCCGCTGGCCGCGGCCTTGTCCGACTCAATTTCGCGCAGCACGCGCGTGGTGACGCGTTTGGTCCGCAGCTGTTCGTACGCGGTCCGGAACTCGTGACGTGGCTTGCGGCAAGCGTCGATCGGAACACCGGGACGCACCCACCTACCCTTCCCATCCAGGAGCGCGAGCCACGGAACGAACGGCAAATCCAGGGTGCAAGCGCCCTCTGTCGGCTTATCGTCCGGCAGTCGCAGGGCGTTCACCAGTGCCGTCACGTCATCCGCCCGGTCCTCCACAGCGACCAGGTCCAAGCCGCCGCTCGGCCGCTGTTGCGGCCCGGCCCGGCAGACGACCGCGGCCACCGGCTCGAACCCCTCGTCCATGCGAGGCAGCGCCAGTGCATCCTGGCCGCCATCGCCGTCAGAACCGTCCGCCGGGGTGGCAGCGGCGCATGACTCCCAGCGTGAGTGAACGGTCAGCGCCCCCGAGGACCGCTGCGACCCCACCGGACCATCACCCACTACCGTGCCGGCGCAGCCGCTGGCGGCCAGCACCAACGCAAGGCCGATAACCAATGTCGCTGCCCGGCCGGCCATAGTCGCTCCCGATGTCGTTGCGGTCCGTCCCCGATAACGCGGAAACAATGACTGCCGCCACGTGTTCACCCCCGGCGTAGCGGCATGCGTCCGTCGACGGCCTCGCCGGCGCGCCACACGGTAGCCCACAGCTCCCTGTTTACGCAGCTCACCGGCTTGCGCCAGCGCCATGAAAGCGGGTCCAGCCCAGTTGGGTACCGATTACCCGACGTGGGCGCATTCATCTGCTGCCGTCCGTGCGCGCCGAGCAACGCTGGCGTCACACCCCGCGAGTGGAGTCCTGCCGCCTGAGTAGCCAGATCCGCCGAGGAGCGGACGTTCAGCGTGGGGCTCGGCAAGCCGGCATCCTCAAGCTGCGTGGCACCGGCGCGGGAGGACTGTTCTGGCTCACCGGGGGCCAGCGCAAGGAGAACAATCTTCGGTTCGTTCAGGTACGCGCCCCCGAGCGCGGAGAGCTGCACCGGCTTCGGAGCGGCCTGGCTGGGACGTTGGTATCTTGCCGCGATGCAACCCGATGACCTTCGGCAGTCCGCGACCGAGTATGCGCGTGGTGAGGTGGCCCGCGGCCTGATGACGTGCGGGATGATCGTGTCCGGCACGGCGGAGTACCTGCACGGTGAGGGTGAGCCCGCCGACCTGTACGCGCTGGCCTGGGAGATCGTGCCGCGCGAGTTCGCCGCGCACCTCGATGCCCAGGCGGGGTGGCCTGCGCGGACCGACAGCGACCGGCTCACGGACGCGTTCCGCGCGCTCGACATGGCGGGGATCGTCGCCCGGGAGGATTTCGCCTGCTGTCAGTCATGCGGGCACAGCGAGATCCGCGACGAGGTCGGTAAAGGGACGCCGGCTCGCGGATACGTCTTCTACCACGGACAGGACGCCGAACGGGCCGCTCAGGGCGGGAGCCTGTGGCTGGCGTACGGCTCCTTCGACAAGCAGATCGGTGACGCGCAGGTCGGCGAGGAGGTCGTGGCCGCCCTGCGCGCAGAAGGCTTGGAGGTGGACTGGAGCGGCGACGCCGCCCAGCGCATTCACGTCCGGCTGCGCTGGGCGAAACGCCGGTACGGCCGGATGGCCGCCTTCCCGGTGGGCGCTGAGCCCGGCCCTACCGTGGAAGTGCAGTTCGTTCCTGACCGGCACATGGTCTTTCCGCCGATGTCGGTGGGGGCGCTCGCCGCGATCGAGCTGCCCTGGCTGCCCGACGATACGAGCGTGCGGGTCGACGACGGTGAACGGACCGTGACGATCCGGCGGGAGAGGCACCGTCTGATCAGCGACGATGGCCGGGAGGCGGGCCGCTTCGAGGGTTTGCGGCTTCTCGGCGCGGAAGACGAAGGTGCGGAAGACGAAGGTGAGGTGCCCGGCGAGACGGGGTTGATCGAGGTCACCTACCAGTGCATGCCGACCGGCCCGCAGCAGATCGCCGGACGGCCGATGAGCTTGCCTGAGATACTCGCCGTCGTGCGGCGGCTGCCCACCCGGACGGACTCGTGGCTGTCAGCCATGCACGAAGCCGGCATCGTGCAGATGCGCTGGGAGAACGGAAAGCTGTGGCTGGAGTCGCCGTTCGTGGCCGAGTCCGCCTCGGTCGGCAAGCACGCCAGCCTCGACGAGGCCGAACGAATGCTCACGATCCTGGCCACCGAGAACCGCAACGCGATCCGCGAACTGGACGGCGTGACCACCAGGTCCTGGTGATGACCGGATCTGACCCGCTCGAGCACGCATTCCACCGACTGTGACACGATCGCAGCAACGTCGCGTCTTGGGCCACCCGGATGCGTTCCTCCACCCTCTACAGCGTGCTGGCCGTGCTGCTCGTGCTCATCGCTGCCGCACTGATCGCCAACCACGTCGGCACCCTGCACCACGTCGACATGCCCACCGCCGCGACCCTCATAGCCGGAGTTGCCACCGGGTTCTTCATCGGCGTTGTCGCCGCGATCATGGGCGTCGCCGGCGGTGAGCTGCTCATTCCGACGATCGTGCTGCTCTTCGGCGTCGACATCAAAGTCGCCGGTAGTCTCTCGCTCGCCGTGTCGCTACCCACCATGCTGGTCGCGTTCGCCCGCTACAGCCGCGACGGCAGCTTTACCGTGCTGCAGCGCCACGCCCGCCTCGGCATCGTCCTCGCGCTCGGCTCCATCGCCGGAACCGTGCTCGGCGGGTTGCTGCTCGGCGTCGTTCCCGAGGCCATCCTCATACCCGGACTGGCCCTCCTTCTCGTCCTGTCGTCGGTCAAGGTTTGGCGCCACGCGACCATCTGAGACGCCCCACTGACGGTGGTCCGAATTTCACGGACGACGAGAACGGCCGAGAAGCCGTGGCGTCCGATTCGCAGACACGTGGCCCCAACACTTACCGACAAGACCAGAGGCTCAACCCGCGCAACACGCTGATGGCCCCACCGAACGGCGGGGCCGTCAGCAGACGACTTCGGTCCTCGACCTACCGACCGGGGCACCCCAGTTCTCGCGCCGAGGATCGTGCCCAGTTTCGAGATCAATGACAAGTCCGGGAGGGTGTGGGTCGGCAAGAAGAGGTTCTGACAACTAATGACAAGCCGCCATGGAGGTTCGGGAGTAGGAAGTTGCCGCCTCAAATTGCTGCCCCTGTGGCAAGGCACGACGGAGCCTACGGTCGCAGTTCTACTTCCGCCAGGCCAGTCGCCGGTCAAGAAGGAGTGCCCCGGCATCAGCTACCACGCACGTCATTAACCGGGTGGGTCGTTGGTGCTGGGTTAGGGTGGGGTCAGGTGCGCCGGGAAGTCTGGTCGGCAGTGGCTGGCCCGACTCCGAAAGTGAGCACCGAAGTGACTGACGGTTCCCGCACGTCCCTGTTCCGGCGTGGTTCGTGGCTGGAGGCGCGGCGCATCGCGGCGGTGCTGCGTCAGGAGACCATCGGCGGTGCGTTGCTGCTGGCGGCGGCGGTGGCGGCGCTGGTGTGGGCGAATTCGCCGTGGGCGTCGGGGTATGAGGCGCTGCGGGATTTCAAGGTCGGGCCAGCGGCCTGGCACTTGGATTTGAGTTTGGCGACGTGGGCCGCCGACGGGCTGCTGGCGATCTTCTTCTTCGTGGCGGGACTGGAACTCAAGCGCGAGTTCGTCGCCGGAGACCTCCGCGACCCGCGACGAGCGGCCGTCCCGGTCGCCGCCGCCGTCGGAGGAGTGATCGTCCCGGCGTTGATCTACACGGCGCTCAACCTCGGCACCGGCGACGGCGCTTTACGCGGCTGGGCCATCCCGACCGCCACCGACATCGCCTTCGCGCTCGCTGTCTTGGCCGTGGTCGGCCGGCACCTGCCCGCGGCGCTGCGCACGTTCCTGCTGACCCTGGCCGTGGTGGATGACCTGATCGCCATTTTGATCATCGCGGTGTTCTATACGGCGCAGTTGTCGGTGCTGCCTCTGCTGGGGATGTTGCTGCCGCTGGCCGTGTTCGGCGTGTTGGTGCAGCGGCGGGTCCGTTCCTGGTGGTTGTTGCTGCCGCTGGCCGCCGCGACGTGGGTGTTGATGCACGCCTCCGGCGTGCACGCCACCGTCGCGGGCGTGTTGCTGGCGTTTACCGTGCCGGTCGTGCGTAGTGAGAAGTCGGGTGGTCCGGACGCCGGGCCGGGATTGGCCGAGCATTTCGAGCACCGGTTCCGGCCGTTGTCGTCCGGCTTTGCTGTGCCGGTGTTCGCGCTGTTGTCCGCTGGGGTGACCATCGGTGGGTTCAGCGGCCTCGGCGCATCTCTCACCGACTCGGTGGCGGTTGGCATCATGGCCGGTCTGGTCGTGGGTAAGACCATCGGGATCACCGCGGCGACGTGGCTGGTGGCCCGGTTCACCCGCGCCAACCTCGACGAGGGACTGTCCTGGGCCGACGTCATCGGCCTAGCCATGCTCGGCGGTCTCGGCTTCACCGTCTCCCTGCTCATCGGCGAGCTCGCGTTCGGCACCGGCAGTCCCCGCGAGGACCATGTCAAGGTCGCCGTGCTGACCGGCTCCCTGCTGGCCGCGCTGCTGGCCAGCATCGTGCTGCGCCTGCGCAACGCGGTGTACCGGCGTATCCACGCCGCCGAGAGCGTCGACGCCGACCGCGACGGCATCCCCGACGTGTACGAAGCCGACCGCGACCGCTGAACGCTTCGCGTCCGTGTCCTTGCCCAGCCGGGATCGCGGGCAGGAATGTCTTCCGCGCGGTGGCGGTCGGGAGTACGGTCAGCTCAGGTGCGCCGGGAAGTCTGGTCGGCAGTTCTATCCGTGCTGTCCGTTCCTGGAGGCTGGCGATGGGCGTTGCCGCGGTGCGCACCGAAAACTTGTCCAAGCGATACGGGCGCCTGTGCGCCGTCGACGACCTCACCCTGCACGTAGCCGCGGGCGAGGTATTCGGCTTCCTGGGCCCGAACGGCGCCGGGAAGTCGACCACGATCCGGTTACTGCTCGGCCTGGCCCGACCCACCACCGGCCGGGCGTGGATCTTCGACACCGACGCCGCGGATGTTGGCGTCGCGCACCGCCGGTTGGCTTATGTGCCAGCGGATGTGGCGCTGTGGCCGCGGATGACCGGCGCTGAGGTCCTCGACCTGCTCGCCCGTGTCGGCCCCGGCATCGACGCGGCCTACCGCGACGAACTTGTGGAACGGTTCGCGCTGGACGTGTCCAAGCCAGCCGGTACGTACTCCACCGGCAACCGGCAGAAGGTGGCCCTGGTCGCGGCGTTCGCCACCCGGGCGCCGCTGCTGGTGCTCGACGAGCCGACCAGCGGCCTGGATCCGCTGATGGAACTCGAGTTCCGGCGCGCGGTTACCGCCGCGCGCGACAACGGGCAGACCGTGTTCCTCTCCTCCCACCAGCTCGCCGAGGTTGAGGCCGTCTGCGACCGCGTCGCTATCCTGCGCGCTGGCACGCTGATCGAGGTGGCATCGGTGGCGGCGCTGCGCCGGCTGCACCGCACCGAGGTGACCGCCACCTTCGCCGGCACGCCACCGGACCTGTCCGGCGTCGCGGGCGTCGCCGGGTACCACCCTGACGGCGCGGCCAGCGTGCGGTTCACCCTGAACGGCTCGCCCGCGGCGGCGTTGCGCGCGCTCGCCGACGCTGACGCGGTGGCGATCGCGGTCCGTGAGCCCAGCCTGGAGGAGATCTTCCTCGCCTACTACGGCCAGGACGCCCGATGAGCGCCACCACCACCGAGGCGGTCCCGGGCCGCGTGCTGGCCGCGCTCGCGGCGCGGCAGATCGTCCGGGGCGCGCTGGTCGTCACCGCCATCTGCGCCGGCATGTCCGCGCTGGTCGTGGCCATGTACTCTGCCCAGGCGCTGGACCCGACCGCACTCGTAGCGCTGGCGCGCAACCCGGCGATCCGTACCCTGTTCGGCGAACCCGTCGCGCTGGATGAGGCGGGCGGCTTCACCGTGTGGCGTACCGGCGCCGTCCTGACTGTCCTCCTCGGCGTGTGGTCGAGCCTGGCCGCCACCAGGATCACCCGCGGCGAGGAGGACGCCGGCCGCTGGCACCTGCTGCTGTCCGGCCGCACCACCCTCACCGACACCGTCCGCCGTCACCTCGAAGTCCTCGCGGTCGTCCCGCTCGTGGCCGGCGCGGCGACCGCTGCCGCGATGATCGCCGCCGGCGCGGGTGTCACCGGATCGCTGCTGCACGGCGCCGGCCTGGCCATGGCCGGGTTCTTCTTCGTCGCCGTCGGTGGGCTCACCGCGCAACTGTTTCCCGGCCGGTCGGCCGCCAACGGCGCCGCAGCCGCCGTGCTGGTTCTCGGCCTGCTCACCCGGATGGTCGGCGACGGCGTGCCCGCTCTGGCATGGCTGCGCTGGCTGTCGCCGTTCGGGCTGGTGGCATTGATCCGAGCGTTCGACACCAACCGAGTGCTTCCCGTGGCGGTACTCGCATGCGCCGCGGTGATCCTGCTGGCGTTAACCGGCCGGCTCGCCGCCCGCCGCGACGTCGGCGACGCCGTCCTCGCCACCGCCGGTGGCCGCCCGGCACGCACGACCCTGCTCGGCTCTGTCCATGCCTTCGCCGCACGGCGCACCCTGCGGCCACTCGCCGGATGGGTGGCCGGCATCGCCGCATACTTCCTGCTCATCGGACTGATCGCCCGCTCCATGACCGACTTCCTCACCACCAACCCGCAGTTCGCGAAGTCGGCAGCCCAAGCCGGCTTTGCGCTCGGCACGGTCGAGGGCTACGTGGCCACCCTGTTCGCGTTGCTCGCCGTCGCGGTCGGAGTGTTCGTCGCCGTGCTGCTCGCGGCCGTCGCTGCCGATGAGAACGCCCGGCGGCTGACGCTGCTGTTCGCGGCCCCGGTCACCCGCGTACGGCTGTTGGCCGCCGAGGCCGTCGCCGCCAGCGGCGCCGCCCTCATCCTCGTCACCGTGGCAGCCGTCGCCGTCTGGGCCGGCACGACCACGGTCGGCGCCGGTCTTACGCTCGTCGACGCCCTCGCCGGCGCGTTCAACGTCGTACCGGTCGTGCTGCTCTGCCTCGGCGCCGCCGTCCTGGCCCTCGGCTGGACCCCGCGCGCCGTCGCAGGCATCGGTGCCCTGCCCGCCGCAGGCGGTTTCCTGTGGCAGGTCATCGCCGACAGCATCAACGCACCCTCCTGGATCGGCGCACTGTCACCGTTCGCGCACCTCGATGGGGTCCCGGCCACCGCCCCCAACCTGCCCGCAGCGGCGGTCATGACCGCGGTAGCCGCCGCATGTGTGACGATCGGCGCGGCCGGCTACCACC
The DNA here is from genome assembly GCF_040682215.1 of Actinoplanes sp. NPDC051346. NCBI lineage: Bacteria > Bacillati > Actinomycetota > Actinomycetes > Micromonosporales > Micromonosporaceae > Actinoplanes > Actinoplanes sp. NPDC051346. The sequence goes on from NZ_JBFBAJ010000002.1 coordinate 819,498, forward strand.
GCCGCGATCTGCAAGCCTGAGAGCCCGTCACCAGCGCCGTGTTAACGCCGCCCCCACCGTTGTCGCGGTGCGACGCTAGTACCGAACACTTCCCTCAGGGCGGACCGCGTCCAACACGCTCACCTCGCCGGCGACTAGGTAAAGGTCGGCTCGGCCGGCAGCGCACCCGCGGACACGATCAACTCCCACCGTCGAAGCCATGCCGAGGTCGGTATCGATTCCACCGTCCAGATCCCAAGAAGCTCGAGTGGTTCGGGCCGGGTGGGGGTCGCGGCGTACCAGGTACAGGGAAGCGCCGGTCAGGGCGAGCGCGAGGACGGACAGGCTCAGGTGCAGCCACGGGTGAGGATCGGCAGGAAGCCGATCACGGCCACGGGTAGCTGCACGAGAGTGACCAGTGCGGCGAGCCGCCAGCGGCGGCGCCCGCGCCAGAGCAGGGCGGTCCAGATCGGGGCGGTGGCGACGGCGAGGGTGAGGCCGTCGAGGACCGCGTGCAGGGTGCTGTTGTGTACGGCGTTGTGCGCGAACGCCTGCGCGGGCGCGGCGATCCAGAGGGTAGCGAGGACAAGGGCGGCGAGGGCGGTGGCGCGACGCATGGTGACCTCCCAGAGTTTCGGAACCATAACGGTTCGTGCCACCGGTACGGATCGGTGAGCAGGTCGTAAAGGGCACAACCCAGACGATCTCCCTGTCGGACCCGCTACGGCAGATTTCTGGGTACTGAAGCCCGGTAGCCGAACGACTAAGGCCGTGAACTGCGCCATCGAAGCGGCGCCGCTCACGACGCCGCAACCGGTCACGACCCGGCGCGTCGATCACATCCGGCTGACGGCGCAACCCCCTTGCGTCGCCCGCCGCCCCCCACGACGAGGACAACCGATGGCCGTAACCCCCGAGGTCACCACCCTCATATCCACCGCCGAGCCGGCACGTGCCGCTCGGCAGCCGTCCGCGTTCGGCGCGCTGTTGCTGCGGCTGCACTTCTACGCGGGGATCCTCGTCGCGCCGTTCCTGCTGGTGGCGGCGCTGACCGGACTGGCGTACGTGTTCGCGCCGCAGATGGAACGTGTCGTCTACGCCGACGAGTTGGTGGTCGCGGACCCGGGCGGGCAGACGGTTCCGGTGGCGCAGCAGATCGCCGCGGCTCGGGCCACGCACCCCGAGGGCGCGTTGCTCTCGGTGCGGCCCGGTGACGGCGAGGCCACCACTCAGATCGACTTCTCCTCGCCCGAGCTGGACGAGGAGCACCAGCACACCGTGTACGTGAACCCTTACACGGCCAAGGTGACCGGCCAGCTGACCACCTGGTTCGCGACAACCCGTTCACCACCTGGCTGGACGATCTGCACCGCAACCTGCACCTGGGTGACCTCGGGCGGCACTACTCGGAATTCGCGGCGAGCTGGCTGTGGGTGATCACCCTCGGTGGGCTGATCCTGTGGTGGCGGCGCCTGCGCGGCAACCGCACCGCCCGCAGGCTGCTGACCCCGGACCTGTCCGCGAAGAAGGGCGTCCGGCGCACGCGTGGCTGGCACGCCGCCACCGGCGTGTGGCTGACTGTCGGCCTGCTCCTGCTGTCCGCGACCGGTCTGACCTGGTCGCGTTACGCCGGCGGCAACTTCAGCATCGCGGTCGACGCGCTCAAGGGCAGCCGCCCCGCGGTGTCCACCTCCCTGGACGAGTCCGCCGCCGCGCCGGCCGCGGGCGGGCATCACGGCGGTGCCGCAGGCCCGGTCACCGAGACGGTGGATCCCGTCGTGGTCGACTCGGTGCTGAAGGTGGCCCGCGACAACGGCATCACCGGGCCGGTGGCCGTCACCGTGCCCGCCGACGACAGCACCGCGTGGACCGTGCAGCAGAACCGCAGCCAGTGGCCCGTCGGCCGGGACAGCGTCGCGGTTGACGCCGCGACTGGCAAGGTCGTCGACCACGTCAGGTTCGCCGACTGGCCGGTGATGGCCAAGCTCACCCAGTGGGGCATCTACGCCCACATGGGCAGCCTGTTCGGCCTGACCAACCAGATCCTGCTCGCCGCGCTCGCCGTGGGCCTGATCTGCGTCATCGTGTGGGGCTACCGGATGTGGTGGCAGCGGCGCCCGACCCGCGCCGACCGGCGCTCGCTGGTCGGTGCCGCGCCGGCACGGGGTGCCTGGCAGGGGCTGCCCGCCTGGGGCATCGCCGTCGGCGTGCCCGTCGTGTTCGCCATCGGCTGGGCGTTGCCGATGTTGGGCATCCCTCTCGCGGCGTTCCTGGTCGTCGACGCCGTCATCGGCGGCCTGCGCAAGCGCCGGCAGGCGGACACGCCGGTTTCGCCGGCCCCGGCCGGCTGACGACCCGCCGCCCGTCTACCGCCCTCGGTAGGCGGGCGGCCACCGTCGTCCGCCCGCGGATGATGAGACGCCGAGTCCCGAGGATCGACGCGTCGCCTCCCGGGCGTCCGCGGTAGCGCGGCACGGCCTGGAGTCGACACCGTAGGCAGGGGTCCGAGGTGCTCGGCGCCCGTCAGCCAGTAGCGGACCGGTGCCAGCCGTCGCCGTGCATCGCGGCGACCAGGTCCTCGCGGGCGCGGGCCACGCGGGAACGGACGGTGCCAACCGGGCAGCCGCAGACCTGCGCGGCCTCAGCGTAGGACAAGCCGCTGATCTGGGTGGCGACGAACGCCTCCCGCCGCTCAGGCGCGAGCGCGGCGAGCAGGTCGCCCAGCGCGTGCTGCTCCTCGAAGCGGTCATGCTCGGCCGCGGTGTCGGCGGCGGTCCGCCAGTCGGCCAGCGAAGCGATCCGGGGCCGGCGGGTCGCCTTGCGCACGGCGTCGGCGGCGACACGGCGGCCAATGGCGAACAGCCACGTCCGTACCGATGATCGGGCTTCGAACTCCGGCAGCGCCCGGATAGCGCGCAGGTAGGTCTCCTGGGCCAGGTCCTCGGCCTCACCGGGACCGCACAGCGGCGCGAGGAAACGCACCAGGTCGTGCTGGGTGAGACGGATCAACTGGGTGAGCGCATCACGGTCGCCGCCGGCGGCCGCGGCTGCCAGCGCGCCCAGCTCCCGCTCCGGCATCGTCGGCCTTCCTCCTCGGCATCTCCCGCAGATACGCATGGTCGGGCCGAAGGGTTCAGCAGCTCACCGCAGGGTTCGCCAGTATGCCGGATGCGAGCAGCTCGGGGTCGAGGCCCCCGACCGGGACAGACGGAGCCTTCGATGAGCTGGTCGTCAGCTGGCGCCCATACGGGTGACGAAGGCGAGGGACCGGCCTGCCTCGACGGCGACGGTGATCGTCAGGTCGACAGGCTGCCCCCGGTGACGCCGGGACAGCCGTCAAGGCCAGATCGGTTTGGCCCCACCTGGGCAATCAAAACCACGATTGACGGGGTGTGGCCGGAAGGAGGGCCAGGAAACCGGCAGCGCAGAGCCGTAGGGTCACCGGCGTGAACGCGCCGCAGACCATCCCCGCCCGCCGTCTGCACGGTTCGCTCCCGCTGGCCTTCACCGGCGGCGCCGCCGTCGGGGTTCTCGGCGGCATGATCGGCCTCGGCGGCGCCGAGTTCCGCCTGCCCCTGCTCATCATGCTGTTCGGGTTCGCCGCGTTGCAGGCCGTCATCGTCAACAAGGCACTGAGCCTGATCGTCGTGCTCACCGCCCTGCCCGCCCGGCTCGCGGCCGTGCCGGTCTCCGCGCTCACGCCGCATTGGGACGTGGTCGTCAACCTGCTCGCCGGCAGCCTCGTCGGCGCCTGGGCCGGCGCGACCTGGGCCACCCGAATGCGTTCGGCCACCCTCTATCGGGTCCTCGCCGCCATGCTCGTGCTCATCGCCGCAGCACTGATCGCCAACCATGTCGGCACCCTGCACCACGTCGTGCTGGCCCCGGCCGTGGTCATCGTCTCCGGCGTCGTGGCCGGGTTCTTCATCGGCGTGGTCGCCGCCATCATGGGGGTTGCCGGCGGCGAGCTGTTGATCCCGACGATCGTGCTGTTGTTCGGCGCTGACATCAAGACCGCCGGTAGCCTGTCGCTCGCGGTGTCACTACCCACGATGCTCGTCGCGTTCGCCCGCTACAGCCGCGACGGCAGCTTCAGCGTCCTACGCCAGCACGGCCGCCTCGTCATCACCCTCGCGCTGGGCTCGATCATCGGCACCATCGCCGGCGGCCTGCTGCTCGGCGCAGTCCCCGAAGCGATCCTGATCCCGGGCCTGGCCACCCTGCTCCTGCTGTCATCGATCAAGGTCTGGAAACACTCCACCACCGAATGATCAGCAAACAGTACAACCCCCAACGGTGCTAACGCCCAGTTACAGAACTGGGCTCTCGCCGCCGGCCCAGGTGGGACCGAACGAAGCCGTCACACGACCGCAGATCTCCACCATGGTGAGGCCGCAACCAGCCGTCGTACTCAGTCGATGAGATCGCCGCTGTGTCCGAATCCGCCCTGCCCGACTGGCCGGCTGCCGGCTGCACCGCAGACGATCGGGAGGTCCTGCTGGTTTGGGGCTATGTGGACGAAGAACACTGCCGCCATTCCGCCGTGCGCTGCTCCACCGTGCGGGGTGGACCGCGACCATGCCGACGCCGTGACCGGGCTGTCCGTACGCACCCCCACGGGCGGTGGTTGACCTATGCGGCCGACGGTGCGCGCGCCTGAGCGCCGGCAAGCTAGGACGAGGACGGGAACTGCATCGGCGTTCCCGGCGACTGTAGCGTTGTGTATCTCACCTCGACGGCACCGCCGCAGGTCGAAGTCGCAGCCGATCCTGATGCGGCGCCCGCGTGACAGTGCAACGACCGGATTCCGGTCGCCCTGACCCGACCGTCCACGTTGATGTCCTCGCCCCCCTGGTGGAGGCCGCCCAGCGCGGCAGCAGCGACGCGGTCGCGGCGCTCGTGCGTGCCACCGAACGTGATGTCATGCGGTTTCTGCGATCGCTGGCGCCGGCGGTGGACGCTGAGGATCTCACTCAGGAGACGTTCCTGCGGGTGGTGCGGGCGCTGCCCGGCTTCGCCGGCCGCTCGTCGGTACGGACCTGGTTGTTCGCGATCGCGCGCCGGGTCGCCGCCGACCACGCCCGGCGGGCGGCCTGCCGGCCCCGGGTGGCCGCATTACCTGACTGGCAGACGAGCGCCGAGTCGGCGGTGGGCCCGTCCGCATCGTGTTTCAAGGAACATCACGCGCTTGCCGACCTGGTTCGCTGCCTGCCACCGCAGCGGCGCGACGCGTTCCTGCTGACCCAGGTCGCCGGCCTGTCCTATGCCGAAGCCGCCGCAGCACTCGGCTGTCCGATCGGGACGGTGCGTTCGCGGGTCGCCAGGGCTCGCGACGATCTGATCGTCGCCATGCGCGATGACGGGCCGGCCGTGCGTACGAGAGCGTCTTGACGTGGAGAGAGCGATGGTGGATTCCGAGGGTGTGACGCAGCAACGATGGCGGGCCGGCACGGCGGTGGCGACGGCCGCGATGACGGCGTCGATGCTCGTGCTGTACGCGCTGAGCGCGCTGGCCCCGCTGTTCACCGCCGATCTGGGGCTGGACCGCGCCGCAGTGGGTCTGCTGGTGACCGCGACGTTCGCGGTGGCCGCGGCGGTGTCGTTAATCGCGGGCCGGATCGTCGATCAGAGCGGTCCCCGCCGCTCGCTGCTGGCGCTCGGTGTCATCGTCACGGTGGCGCTGGCCGGGGCGTCGTTCGCCCGCGACTACGCCAGCTTGCTGGCGGCGCTGGCGGTGGCCGGGGTGGCGCAGGCGCTGGCCAATCCGGCGACGAACCTGCAGATCGGGCGCACCGTCCCGGCCGGGCACCGGGGGACCGCGATCGGGGTCAAACAGGCGGGGGTGCAGCTGGCCGCGTTCGGGGCCGGCCTGGTCCTGCCGGTACTGGGCGCCGCGGTCGGCTGGCAGGCGGCGCTGCGCTGGTCGATGGTCCTGCCGGTCGCCCTGGTGGTCGCGGTGTGGTGGGTGGTCCCGGGGCAGCCCGCCGCTGGTGGCGGGTCGTGGTGGCGGTGGCCGCGGCCGTCGCCCTGGCTGAGCCGGCTGATGGTGTACTCGCTGCTGCTGGGGACCGCCCTGGCGACGGTGAACACCTACCTGCCGCTGTACGCGGCGCAGAGCCTGGGCCTCGGCCCCGGTGCGGCCGGGGCGGTGCTGGCCGCGTTCGGGGTGTCCGGACTCGTGGCCCGGGTGGGCTGGGCCCGGGTCGCCGACCGGCTGGCGGAGGTGACGGTGGCGTTGCGGTGGCTCTCGCTGGCGGCCGCCGGTTTCGTCGTGCTGGTCTGCCTCGCCGCGCCGTTGTGGTCGCCGCTGGTGTGGCTGGGCGCGATAGGGATCGGAGGGTCGGCGACCGCCGCGAACGCGGTGTCGATGCTGGCGGTGGTCCGGCGCGCGGGGCCGACCGGGCATGCGTCCGCGCTGGTGTCGTTGGGTTTCTTCGCCGGTTTCGTCGTGGGGCCGGCCGGGTTCGGGCTGCTGGCCGACGCCGCTGGTTACGGGTGGGCCTGGTCGGTGGTGGCGGCGGTGTTTGTGGCGTCGGCGCTGACCGCGCTGCTGGTGCGTGACCGCGCCACGGTGTCGTGAGCAGCGGTGCGCTGGCGGCGCTGATCCACCGCATCGCGGTGATCGAGGCCGCCGTGGGGGACCGGTTTCCCCTGTTCGCCGATCCGGCCGGCGGGTGGACGACGACGCGGCGCGGTTCGTGGACCGGCGGGTTCTGGGCGGGACTGCTGTGGCTGCGGGCCGCGGTCACCGGCGGCGGACGCGACCTGGAGGCCGCACGGTCGTGGTCGCGGCGGTTGCTGCCGCGTGCCGGCGACGACACCGATACCCGGGCGATGACGTTCTGGTACGGGGCGGGCACCGGTCACCGCTGGACGGGCGACCCCGGGGCCGCCGAGGTGGCGATGAGCGGCGCCCGGGCGCTCGCGGCCTCGGCGTTGCCCGGTTCCGGGATGATCCCGGCCGGCACCGCGTTCGGCGGCGACCCGCGGCGGATCGCGATCGACGCGTTCGCCGCGGTGGTGGCGCTGCTCGACGACGCGGGCATGCCGCAGGCCGCCGCGGCGCACGCGCGCGGGGTGGCCGCCACCCTGGTCGGCGCGGACGCGACGATCTCTGCCGGGCCGGGTCCGGTGTGGGCGCGCGGGCAGGCATGGGGTCTGCTCGGTTTCGCGGTGGCCGCGGACCGCCTCGGCGGCGAGTTCGCGACCGTGGCCGCCCGGGTGGCTGACCGTTGGCTCGCGCTGGCCGGGACCGGTGTGCCACCGGCGATGTTCGGCCTGCCGGAGTCGCCGGTGGACACGTCGGCGGCGGTGATCGCCGCCGCCGGTCTGTGGACACTGGGCGACACCGCGGCGGCGCAACGGATCGTGGACCGGGTGGTGACCGATCATCTGGACGCGGACGGGACGCTGACCGGCGGCTGCTATGACCTGGCCGGCGGGGTGGCCTGCGCGCACGAGCTGATCTGGGGAACCTACTTCCTGGCCGCGTTGCTGGCGGTCAGCCAGGCCCGGGTGCCGGCGGCGGGCTGGTGACGGCGAGCAGCCGCCGGGCGACCGCGGTGACGTGCGTTTCGTCGGGGCCGTCGAGAATGCGGGCGGCCCGGGCGCTGCGATGCAGCATCGCGAGCGGGGTGTCGTCACTGAGACCTTCGGCGCCGTGGATCTGGATGGCCCGGTCGACGACGGCGTCGAACGCCCGGGCGGTAAGCACCTTGGCGGTGCCAACCGCGGTCCGAGGATCAGTGCCCCGGGCCAGGGCGTCCACCGCCAGCCGGGTAGCGGAAGCGGCGGCCAGCAGATCGGCGTGGCTGTCGAAGACATAGCGGTGCAACAGCTGCCGGTCGGCGAGGACGCCGCCGCGGACGTGCCGGCCGCGCATCCGCTCCAGCATGAGGTCGAAGGCCCGCTGAGCCTGCCCGAGCCAGCGCAGGCAGCGCAGCGTACGGCCGAGCGCCAACCGCTCACCGGCCACGGCCAGCCCCTCTCCCTCCGCGCCGAGCAGATGGTCGACGGGCACCCGGACGCGCTCGAGGGCGAGCTCGTACTGTCCACCCGCGCCGAGCACCGGCACCTCCCGCACGATGCGCCATCCGGGCGCTCCGGACGGGACAACGATCAAGGAGATGCCGGACGGTGTCCGGCACGCCACCGTGGTGAACGCGGCGGTCGCGGCCCGGCTGACGAACCATTTGCGGCCGGTGAGCACCCATGCGCCGCCGTCACGGACCGCGGTCGTGGCCATCGACGCCGGGTCGGAACCGGCGCGGCCGGGTTCGGTCATGGCGAAGCTGGGCGGTGCGTCACCGGCGACCATCGGGCGTAGGTACCGGGCGTGCACGGACGGGCCGCCGTGAAGGTCCAGCATGGTGGCGTCCAGCAGCAGGTCGGAGCCGAAGACGGCGGGACCTGCGTCGCTGTGGCCTTCGAGGACCGCGAGTTCGGCGTACTCGGTGAGGCTCAGACCGGCGCCGCCGAGGTGTTCGGGAAGCGGCAGCGCCCACAGGCCCGCGTCGCGGGCCCGCAGTTGCAGCGCGCGCAGCGTCCCGTCGTCGCGTCCGCTGATCAACTGGTTCTCCACGGGCAGGACGTGTTCGTGCAGGAAGTTCCGCAAGCGTTCTGTCAGGTATTCCACAGTGGATGTCCTTCGGCGAGTGCCGGGAACCGCGACCGCGTTCCCCGCGACTGATGACTATGTGGGCACCGAAAGCGCTGTAAGTAGATCAGTTTTGTCAACCCGGGACGAGGCCGACGAGGCTGTGGACCAGGCCGTCTACGGACTGATGGCGGTGCACGGCCGTGCCGCCGGGCGCCCGACGCGCATCGGCGTGGACTTCGTCAGCGCCGCAACCGGCGTGGCCGCCGCCTCGGGCCGGCTCGCCGCCACGATCTCGAAGCTGCGCGGACGGGCAGTGTCGCGGGTCCACACCGCCCGGCCCTCGGTCGCGCTGCTGACCGTCTCGCAGTACCTGGCCGCCGGCAGCGCCGGCGACCCCGACCACGTCGAACGCTACGACCGGCCGGGTACGCCGCCGCCCTTCACCACCCGCGACGGCCACCGGGTGGAACTGGAGACCCTGGATCCCGAACCGTGGCGCCGTTTCTGGACCGGGCTCGGCCTCGCGCCCGCGGTGGTGGACCGTGGCTGGCGCGCCTTCGTGCCCCGCTACGCGACCGCCTCGGCACCGTTGCCGGACGAACTGCACATCGCGATCGCCGCGCTGTCGCTGCTCGAACTGTTCACCGCCGCCACGAAGACCGGCGTCGCCGTGCAACCGGTGCGCAGCCACGCCGACCGGCTCGGTGACGGCCTCGACGGCCCGCCGTGGACCGTCACCGCCACCGGCGGACCCGCGACGCGCCGCCCCGCCGCACATCCCGGCGGCCTGCCGCTGGCCGGGCTCACCGTCCTCGAGGCGGGACGCCGCATCCAGGGCCCGCTGGCCGCGCACCTGCTGGGTCTGCTCGGCGCCTCGGTCACCCGCATCGAACCGGCGGGCGGCGACCCGCTGCGCGGCATGCCACCGATGGTCGGTGACTGCTCGGCCCGGTTCCTCGCGCTCAACCGCGGCAAACAGGTCGTGCAAGCGAACCTGCGCAGCGCCTCCGGGCGGGAATCGGTCCGGGAGCTGGCCGCCGGCGCGGACGTGTTCCTGCACAACTGGGCGCCTGGCAAGGCGAGCGAGCTGGGCCTCGACAGCGACGACCTGATCAAGATCAACCCCGGACTCGTGTACGCATACGCGTCGGGCTGGGGTGCGCGGCGCGGTCCGGACGCCCCACCCGGTACCGACTTCACCGTGCAGGCGTACGCCGGTCTCGGCGAGCACCTGCGACCCGCCGGCCACCCGGCGGCCGGATCGTTGATGACCCTGCTGGACGTGCTCGGCGGCCTGGTCTGCGCGCAAGGCGTGCTGGCCGCCCTCGTCGGCCGGCTGCGCGACGGCCGGGGCCGGCGGGTGGACAGCAGCCTACTGTCGTCCGCCTCGCTATTGCAGGCGTTGCAGCGGAGCGGTCACCGTCCGGCCCAGCCGGTGTGGGGGCCGCTCGACGTACCGGTGCCGACCGCCGACGGGCACCTCGTCGTGCCCAGCGGCACCCCACCCGGGCTCGTCGATCCCACCGCGCTGCGGCGGCTGCCCACCGCGCAGGCCGTGGCTGGGCTCCGCAGCGACGGCATCAGCGCGGTGCGGGTCTGCCCCGATCCCGGCGAACTCGTGCGCGACCCACAGGTACGGCCGCTGCTCGACATCGACGGCTGCGCCTTCGTCCGCTCACCGTGGAGGTTCGACCCGTGACCGTCCTGGCCACCCGTGATCTCGTGCCCGCGGAGCTGCGCCGCTGGTGGACGCATGCCGGCCACTACCCGGGCGCCAGCATGTACGACCTGTTCGCCCGCCACGCGGACGCCGTGCCCGACCGGGCCGCGGTCGTCGACGACGACGGCGAAATCAGCTACGCCCAGCTCAAGAAGCTCGTCCTGCGGCTCGCCGCCGGACTGCACGCCGCCGGCCTGCGGCCCGGCGAGGTGATCGCCACCCAGCTGCCCAGCGGACGCCAAGCCGTCGCCGTCGATCTCGCCGCCGCCGCGCTCGGCGCGGTGGTGCTGCCCTATCCGCTGGGCCGCGGCCGCCGCGACACGCTCGCCCTGCTCAGCCGGTCACACGCGGCGGTCGCGGTCGTGGCGGCCAAGGTCGGCGACACCGCCTACGCCGACATCCTCGACGAGCTCCGCGACCAGCTACCCGCCCTGCGGACCGTCATCGTCGCCGGCGGCGCCGGGCCGGACAGCCTGGAAGCACTGGCCGCCACCCGCCCGCTGCACCGGCTACCCGACGTCGATGCGGCGGGACCGGCCCGCATCCTGGTTTCCTCCGGGTCGGAGGCCGCCCCCAAAATGATCGTCTATTCGCATGACGCCCTGACCGGAGGAAGAGGCGCGTTCATCGCCACCCTGCACGACACGGCCCGGCCGATGCGCAATCTGTTTCTCGTGCCGCTCGCCTCCTCCTTCGGCTCGTCCGGCACCGCCGTCACCCTGGCCCGACACGGCGGCACCCTGATCGTGACCGCGAAGTTCGACCCCGGCCGGGCACTGGACCTGATCGACCGGCACGGCCCGCACCTGGTCTTCGGCGTACCGACGATGTTCGCGATGATGCTCGACCATCCCCGCATGGCCGACGTGGACACCTCCTCGCTGCACGCCGTGGTCGCCGGCGGCTCGCGCATCGACCGCAGCACTGTCGAGGCGATCCGTGAGCGCTTCGGATGCGCCTTCGTCAACTGCTACGGCTCCGGCGACGGCGTCAACTGCACCACCGACCCCGCCGATCCGCCGGAGAAGGTGTACGAAGCCGTCGGACGGCCCAACCACGCGGTCGCCGCGATCCGCATCGTCGGCGACGACGACCAGGACGTGCCCGCCGGCGAGGTCGGCGAGATCTGGGGCCTGGGCCCGATGAGCCCGCTCTGCTACGTCGACGCCGAGTTCGACGGCCGCTACCGCACCGACGGCGGCTGGACCCGCACCGGAGACCTCGGCCGCCTCGACGCCGACGGCTTCCTGCACGTCGTCGGCCGGCGCAACGACGTCGTCATCCGCGGCGGCCGCAACCTGTCACCCGTCGAGGTCGAGCTGCTGCTCGCCCAGCACCCCGCCGTCCGGCAGGTGGCCTGCGTCGGCGTACCCGACCGGCTGATGGGCGAACGCATGGCCGCCTGCATCGTCGTCCGCGACGGAGCGGACACCCCCACACTGACCGAGCTCTGCGCCTACCTGACCGACGCGCACGGCCTGGAACCCGCGAAGCTGCCCGAACACCTCGCCCTGCTGCCGGAGCTGCCCCTGTCCGCCGCCGGAAAAATCGACAAACGATGGCTGCGCGAACACCTCACCCGGCCAGCGACGTGACCGGCGCCGCCATCACCTTCACCGCCACCACCTGCCGCTACGGGCGGCGCACCGCCGTCGACGCCGTCGACCTGTCCGTACGCCCCGGCGAACGGGTGGCCCTGACCGGCGCCAACGGCTCCGGCAAGACCACCCTGCTGCGCGCCGCGCTGGGCCTGCACCCGATCAGCGCCGGGACCATCACCGTCGGCGGGTCGACCGCCGGCAGCGCCGCACAGTGGGCACACCGGCGCCGCACCATCGCCTGGATGCCGCAGCGGCTCACCCCCGGACGGTTCCCGCTGCTGGTCGACGAACTGCTGCACTCCAGCGGCCACCGCCAAGCCGCCGACCACGCCGCCGCCAGGCTCGGCGTGGCCAGCCTGCACGACCGGCCCCTGCACACGCTGTCCGGCGGCCAACTGCAGCGTGTCTTCCTGGCCCGGGCCGTCGGCGCGGTCGAAGCCGGCGCGACAGCGTTGTTCGCCGACGAACCGACCGCAGCACTCGACTTCGCCGGTCAGGAGCAGGTCGCCGCGCTGCTCACCGCCTTGCCGGTCACGGTGATCGTGGTGTCGCACGACCGGGCCATGACCGGCGCCTGCGACCGGGTCGCCGAGATGGCCGCCGGCCGGCTGCGGGTGATCTGACCACCGTGGACCAGTTCCTCGACCTGCTCACCCTGCCCGCCGTGCAGCGCTCCGCCATCGGCCTGGCCATCGCCGCGGTCGGTCTTCCGATCGTCGGCGTGTTCATCATCGGCCTGGACATCATCGCCGTCCGATTCGCGATCATGCACGTAGCGCTGCTCGGCATCGCCGTCGGCCTGCTCACCGGCCTGGACCCCACCGTCTGCGGCCTGATCGCCTGCGCACTCGCCGGCGCCGGCGTCGCCCCCCTGTCGCGGCGCCCGGCCGGACTCTCCGGCGCCATGGGACTGCTGATGACCTTCGCTATCGCCGGTGCCCTGCTGGTGCTGTCCGCCTCCGGGGTCAACGCCACCGGCGCCTTCGAACTGCTGTGGGGCTCCATCCTGGCCACCCGCACCATCGACCTGATCGTGCTCGCCGCGCTCACCGTGGCCGTCCACGTGCTGTTCTGGCGCCACCGCCGACAGCTCACCCTGCTGCTGTTCGACCGCGAGCTCGCCTTGTGCTCCGGGGTGAACGCCGGCCCGCTCATGCTGGCCCTGCTCGTCGTCGTCGCCGTCGCCATCGGCGCCTCGATCCGGCTGACCGGCGCACTGCTGGTCGACGCGCTCACCATCCTGCCCGCCCTGGCCGCCCGCAACCTCTGCCGCTCCCTGACCTCGATGGTCGCGCTCGCGGTCGGGTTCGGTGTCGTCGGCAATACCGCCGGCCTCACCGTCGCACTGGCCTTCGACCAGCCGCCCGGACCCGTGCTCGTGCTCGTCGCCGGAAGCCTCACCCTGCTCACCTACCTGATCCCCGAAGGAGTACGCGATGCGATCATTGCGCGCCGCCGCGGCCGCACTAACCGTGACGATGCTGACCTTGACCGGCTGTACCAGCACTGACGACGACACGAAGGCCTCGTCCACCGCCTCCTCGGCGGCCACCGGGCCCAAGGTGGTCGCCTCCACCACCTGGGTCGGCGCACTCGCCAAAGCAGCCGGCGCCACTAATGTCACCGTCATCGCACCGGCCGGCGCGCAGCACCCGCCGGACTACGACCCCAAGCCCAGCGACCTCACCTCCGTCGCCGGCGCCGACTACATCGTGTTCGCCGAGTTCGACGGCTTCGCCGCCAAAATCAAGGAAGCGGCCGGCGGCAACGGCAAGCTCGTCCCGGTGCAACTGGAGAACACCCCCTCCAAGATCACATCCGAGGTGACCCGCCTCGGCACGCTCTTCGGCACCAGCACCGCGGCCACGACCTGGCTGGCCACCTTCACCACCGAGTACGCCAAGCTCTCCGGCGACGTCAAAGCCGCACTGCCGAGGCCGGCACCCATCGCTGTCACGCACGTGTTCATGGCCTACTGGGCCGACTTCGCCGGACTGCCGGTCACCGGCACCTACGGCCCTCAGCCCGTCAGCCCTAGCCAGCTACAGGAACTGGCCGCGAAGAAGCCTGGCTTCGTGCTCACCAACGCTCACCTGCCCGGCGCCAACCCCGACATCGAAGGCGCCACTCGCGTCGACATCGTCAACTACCCCGGAAAAGACCTCGACCTGCTCGCCGTGTTCCGCACGAACGCCACCGCCCTGACGGCAGCAGTCCGCGCCTGACATAGGCCGACACGTCGTGAAGGCCGGAGCCGTAGCGCTCCGGCCTTCACGACGGTAGGGGGCCACTGGACCAAATGCGAGGCACTCTCGCGCCGAGTGCAGTTCTCGGCTGGACGCCGCACATCCATCCCACCTCGCGGTGTCATCCCGCCCGTCGAGATGACCGCTGTGCAGATACGCACCGCCGAGGCCGAAGGGTTCAGCCGCTCATCACGGGCTCGCCAGCATGCCGGATCACCGTGCGCGATCGTAGCGCCCCTCGGGTGCGCTTACGCGGGTGACGAACGTGAGAGATCGGCCTACCTCGAGGGTGTCGGAGTCCATGCTCAGCCGCCGGTGATGGCGCCGGGCGCATTGATGGTGGGCATGGGATCTCCGGGCTGATCGGCGATGACTCATCAGGCTGGTCGCCCATGGCCGCCGGGCGGTTCCCGCGCTGCTTCACCCGAAAGAGCCGCCCCTCGGTGGGAACCTCGATGCTCGCCTGTGACGACCAACCAGCCGTCGTCCACAGTTGAGGAGATCGTCGCCTTGTCCGGATCCGCTCCGCCCGACCTGGCCGGCTATCAGCTGCACCGCATCGACGCCGACGCTGCGCTCGAAGGGTGGCGGTACCGGGCCTGCACGCCGAGTTCTACCGACGCCCCTACGGCGACCGCGTCGCGAGCGTAGGTCGCTACTGGCTCGGCGGTCAGGAGGTTCTCCTCGCGTGGGGCTATGTGGACGAGCAACACTGCCGTCATTCCGTCGTGCGCGATCCGGACGGCGGCTGGCATCACCCCAGCGAGGGCTGCCCGAGCGTACGGGTGGAGCGTGACGACACCGACGCCGTGGCCGGGCTGTCCGTACTTACCCCTAACGGCGAGTGGCTGATCTACACAGTTGACAGGGGCGTCGTTGCGGCGCACGCCTGAGCCCGGGTGGCGCGTGGCCGGTTGCTGGGCGGCCCGATGCCGGGAATTCGTGACCGCATGCGGGCCGGAGCGCCGATGTGGAATTCCCGGCGCCGCTGATTGTTTCGGCGCCAGGAGTTCCACTCGACCGACATGGGCAACACCCATCGTTTCCAGCACTGGGTTCAGGAGCTGTCGGCGGGTCTGTTGCCCGCGACGGCGGCGATGTGCAGGCTCAGGTGTTGCACGAGCTCGTCCATCGTTTCGCCGGTCTGTGCGCGCAGAATGGTCAGCGTTAGCTCGGCGAGCAGGTGGAAGCCGCGGGTGCGGCAGGTCTCGTCGGTGAACTCTGCGAGTAGTGCCTGGGCGCCGTCGAGGTCACCGCGGTGCTTGGCCGCGATGACCCCAGCGGCGCGTTGGGCGTCGCGGAACGCGTCGAGCGCGGTCGGGTCAGGGGGCAACGATGATCGGGTCGCCGGCCGCGCGGGCGGCGTCGAACCGCTCGGTCACGTCGGCCCAGTTGACCAGGTTCCACAGCCGGTCGACGTAGTCCGGGCGCACGTTCTTGTACTGCAAGTAGTAGGCGTGCTCCCAGGTTCGCTGATGGCCGCCGACAGCTCGCCGTCGGGGCGGTCGCCGCCGTCCGGGGACAGGTTGTTCCAGAAGATGGAGTGCAGGACGTGGCCGGACAGGTTGAACGCCAGGGTTTTCTCCAGGCCGACCAGGGCCGAGTAGTCGCCCTTGTCGCGGGCCTCGGCGAGCTGGTCGAGGGTGTCGTTGCTGCCCTTGACGTACGCGGCGTGGTGCTTGCTGTAGCCGAGGAGGAGCCCGAGAATGCGGTGGTCATCACTTTCACGAGGCGCATTGTCTCCGCGCTCGAGAAGGCCGCGGAAAACGCATTCGTCACCTGCCTGGCCGTGCGACTCACGCTGGCGGTCGACACGGCCGGCATCGAGCTGTAAAACAGCGCAGCCGCGGATCCAGCTCGATGACATACCGGACCTGGATACCGCGAGCCGGGTCAGGACGGTGTGGGCGGTGTCCGCGTAGGCATCGCGCTCGTGAGGGGGCCTACCGGCGTGCGCGTGCTGGCAGCGCTGCACTGGTGGAGGTATTCGTACAGGTCGCTCACGGGGGCGGGTCTGGCGTAGAGGTAGCCCTGGGCGAGATCGCAGTGCAGGGCGCGGAGCCGTTCGGCTTGAGTGGGGGTCTCCACGGCCTCGGCGATCGTGGTGAGGTCGAGGCTGCGCCCGAGTTCCACGATGGCGCGGATGAACGCGAGCTCGCGGTCGCCCCCGTTCTCGATCTGCCGCGCGGTGAAGGAGCCGTCCATCTTGAGGATGTCCACCGGCAGTTCGCGCAGGTAGGACAGGGAAGAGTAGCCGGTGCCGAAGTCGTCGACCGCGATGCGTACGCCCTGCTCGCGGAGTTCCTGCAGTTGAGCGGTGACGGTGGCCGTGTCGGTGATGGACGTGACCAGCACGGTCTCGGTGATCTCGACGATCAGCGCCGGGCCGGGTACGTCGCTGGTGTGCAGCAGGTGCAGCAGCCGGGTCGCGAACAGCGGGTCGCGCAGCTGATGGGCGGAGACGTTGACGGTGACGGCGACCCGGTGCGCGGGCCAGAGCCGGCGAAGTTCCGTGCTGACCTGCTGCAGAACCCAGTCGCCGAGGGCGGTGATGGCGCCGCTCTGCTCGGCCAGCGGAATGAAACGGTCCGGGGGGATGCGGGTGCCGTCCGGACGCGTCCAGCGCAGCAGCGCTTCTGCGGCCGGCACGTCTCCGGTGGCCAGGTCGACGATCGGTTGGTAGTGCACCTCGAACTCGCCGGCGTCCAAAGCGGGCTGAATCTGTGCCACGAGTTCGGTGTTGGCCAGGCGTTCGGCGTGCACGGCCGGGTCGAAGACCGCGACCTGGTCGCCGCCGCGGGTCTGGGCGGTGCGTCGCGCCAGGTCCGCGTCCCGCAGGGCCTGGGAGCCGGGCTGTCCGATCGGTACGCCGAGGGCACCGATGCTGACTCCGAAGCGCCGCGCGGCCAGCCCGCGCAGCCGGTAGGGGCGGTGCACGGCGGCGAGGACCTGCTGGGCTAGACCGTCGTCGTCACCGTCGGTATACACGGCGAACTCGTCGGCTCCCAGGCGTACGACGGTGGCGGCGCTCGGCACGGCGGCGCGGATCCGTTCACCGGTCTCGATCAGGATGGCGTCGCCGGCCTCCTGGCCGAAGGTGTCGTTGAAGTCCCGGAAACCGTCGAGATCGACCAGCAGCAGCACGCCGTCACGGCGGCGCGGCTGGTCCAGCCGTTCCTGCAGCATGACCCGGTTGCCCAGGCCGGTCAGCGTATCCAGTTGCACACGGCGGTTGAGCAGCGTGGCGAGCTGCGACAGCCGTACGATCAGCAGCGCGGACATCGCGGCGCCCAGGATTTCCAGCACGATCAGCCGCGGCACCTGGTCGTGGGACACCGTCGTGACGAGGCTGACGATGCTCAGCGCGCTGATGCCGGCGGTCAGTGACACGTACGCCGCGAGCCGGCGCCGCGACACCGGCGACGGGTTGCCCGGCACGCTTCCCGTGCTGCGCGCCATCGACGGGTGCAGCGCCGCAACTCCGATGAGCAAGTACGAACCCAGATAGCCGACCGCGGTGAGCTGTTCACGGCCGTCGCCGGCCAATTGCAGTACCTGAAAGCAGGTATCCGTCAGCACCAGCAGGACGGCCGCGGTGACCATCATCCGGTAGGCGGGAGTGCGCACCCGGGATATCACCACGACTCGCACGCTCAGGACCAGGATCATGAGGTTCATGCCCGCGTAGAACAGGTAGCTGCCCAAGCGGAGCCCGGAGTACGGGCTGTCGAACAACAGTGGCGCGACCACCACCACCCACTGCGCCGCGCCGGCGCCGACAGCGGCGATGGCGGCGTCGACCGCGCCACTACGCTGTCGAGCCGGTCGCACCCACCGGTAGATACTGACCGTCAGGAACACCAACGCAGTGGCGTAGCAGGCATCGCCGGCGGAAGGGAACCGCGGCGTCCCGCTCTCGTCCATCGCCAGCGCCCAGCCCACGTTGGCCAGCAGCGACATGCCCACCGCCGCCGCCAGCAACCACCACGGCGCCGACCAGACCGGCCGATACCGGCGCACGCCCACCGCGATCGCAGCGATCACCGAGGCTGCCACCGCGACATACACCCAAGCTCGCACCGACGGGGGACACAGCGAACCACCTACCAGCGCCACCGCACCCACACCGAGGTACCAGCGGTGCACCCCCGCGCCCGCGGCAGCGCGCTCCGAACGCGACGGCATCTGACGGCTCACCACCTATGGATAGCAACGCCCGGATGCGACCGAGTCCTATTCGCCAGTAGCAGTTCGTGGCCTGGTGCGAGATCGAGCTGCGGAGATCCTCGCTGCTCTCGTGGTGGTCCGGCAGATGCTGGTGTTCAACCGACAACGGTGGCTGCGCATCCCTCCGGTTGGTTCCTTCGGCCGGGTCAGCGGTTGAGGACGCCGATCGGCGACAGCCGCGACGGCGCCGGGCTGTTCCTGCGCGGCTTGAGCGGCGAGGGCGTCGAGACGGTCGGACGGCCGCGGCAGTCCGGTGACCTGCTGATCTGCGACTGCCGGACCCTTGGGCTGCCCGGGGTGCTCGTGCCGGCCCGCCCTGCCGGCGGGCAGAGCCGGCACGATCCCCTGGGAGTTCCCGGCCTAACCTCCGGTCATCGCCGGACTATCGGCCGCCGCAGAGACTCTTGAGCTTCCGAGGTGTGTCTTCCCTGACAGCCGGCGTGCGCGGGGACGCTGTTTTGTCACCGCTTGGAGCGAGGCGGGTCTCCGAGCCTCTCACGATCGCCGAACGGGGTGGCCGGGCACCTCGGGCGGTGCAGACTGGGTGGGGGATCGGTGGACGGGTGGGGAGGAAACGGTCCGCGGTTTGGCAGCGCATCTCACCCTTCGGCGGCGCCGGGCAGTGGTACACCCGCCTCCTCCGACCTGCTGTGCGCGGACGTCCGCGCACAGCAGGTTCCCTTGTGACTGCGGCGAGCAGCTCGCGTGGGAATTCTGTCCACGGACCATTGAATGCGTGGACAGATGGAAAGCCCCGCAGAGCATCGCCATTGCAGAGTTCGCCGCTTCACCGTGGACACCTGCCGCGCCACACCCCGCCGGCAACTTGGCGAAGGCGTCGGCCAGGGTGCGGTGGAGGCGTTCGATCGTGAGCGCGGTGATTCCGTGGGCGGCGACCCGCTGGGCGCTGCCGTCGGCGAGGCGGTAGCTCAGACGACGACGGCGGCGGTTCGGCCGGCAGCGGTGCGGTCGGCGAGCACGCGGGAGCGGTCCAGAAGCTCTCTACCCGCGCCGATGGTGGCCATGGCGCCTTCTCCTGCGTGGGAAGAACCTTGGCTGCTCTTCGGCGGGCACCGGGTGGCAACCCGGGTCAGTCATGGTTGGTTCTCCCCGGAGAAGAGGTGTCATGGCTACGATCGTGGTCGCGGACGACGACGCGGACGTCGCTGACCTTATTGCCTACGCCTTCGAGCGAGCGGGTCACACGGTTCGGACGGTACTGGACGGGGCATGGGCGCTTCAGCTGATCCAGGACCTGGAGCCTGACCTCGTTGTTCTGGATCACTGCATGCCCGGTCTGACGGGGGCGGACGTGGTCTCGGCCCTACGGGCGCATCCGACCACGGCGGCAACGCCCATCCTGATGATCACTGCCAGACAGCCGGACGAGATGACGGTCCACGTCGACCGGCTCCTGAGCAAACCCGTCATGCCACGGCAACTGACCGCTGTCGCCGCCGAGATGCTGCGACTGCAAGATGTTCCGTCGTCCGGCACGCAGAATCCCTGAACAGCGATCCGCGACCCCATGACCGGGAAGCCCTTGCCGTGCTCGCCGGCGCGGGCCGCCTTCTTGGTGGCGTTCAGGGCCAGCACTTGGTCTGTTCGGCGATGCCGTTGATGAGGCTGACGATGGTGTTGATCTCGGCGGATGTCTCGCCGAGGCGGCCGACGGTCGCCCCGGTGTCGCGGGTGGTGCCCACCGTCTCTCCGGCGGCCCGCGTCGGCGCTGGTGGCGATCCGGGCGATGGCGCTGCCGACTTCCTCGCTGCTGGTGACGACCGATCTCAAGTTTGCGCAGCACGCTGTCCGCGGCGTACGGCGCTCTGCAACGCTGATGTGCTGCGGCCGCGGCGAGGGTTTCCAGCTCGTCGCAGCGATCGAGTCGGACCCGCGCGGTGAGGTCGCCCATCGGCCAGCCGCCCGAGCACGTCCACCACCGCGTGCGTGCAGGGGCCGCATGACCGACCGGATCGGCAACGGGCAGCAGCACCTCACTGATGGCTACCAGACGTTTCCGTTGGACTGGTCATCGCGTCCACTACGAGGCACGTGCACCCGAGTTGATCAAGAATCTGCGGCCAGAGGTTGTCGCGACGGCCGTCGCCCTCGGTCAGGCGGTACCGGGCGTCAAGGCGGGGCCCGTCGGCGTTGTCGATTTGCCGGCGATCGCGATGCCGGTCATACCCGCGCCGCTCACGTCGTACACGACCGGGTCCCTACGCGATCAGCGTGTCAGCCCCATAGAGACGACCCGACAACCACCAACGGACCGGCTCGTCGGTCACCGCACCACCTGGATCCGAGAGACGGCTCTCTAAGGAGGTGGCGCGTGGTAGTGGTGACCGCCCGTGGTGTGCTGGGCGGCGGGGCCGAGTAGGACGGTGACGCGGCATTCGGGGTCGCCGACGGCGATGCGTTCGTCGAGCAGGACGACGGCGGCGTGGTGGTTGCGGGCGGCGATACCGCCGAAGACGCTGGAGGTCATGCGACACAGCGTCGGTGCCTGACGCACGGTGTCGCCGAAGGGGCAGCGGCGGTTGCCGAGTTCGATCTTTTCGTCGGTGACGGAGATGATGTAGAAGTCGCCGTCGATGGCGGCCTTGAGCCGGACGTAGGATTCGGCGATCTGCTCGGGGGTCAGGCGGTCGAACACCGTGCGGGCGCGGCGGTACTCGTCTTCCATCTGCGCACCGACGGTCGCGCCGACCTGCGCGACCAAGTGTTCGGCAGCGCTAGGACCGTGTGTGGTCTCGGCAGTGCGCGCGAGCTCGACGACCAGAGCGCGCAGGAAGGGTTCGCGGCCGAAGCCGTGCGGGCCGGCCTCGTCGGCGGCCGGCAGGGGGTTGGTGATGCGGCGGGCAGGGTCGAACGAGGATTCCGTACGTCGGGTCAGAGCCAGCACGACCTGTACGCGTTTGCCGGTGTCCCGTTTGGCGGCGACGGTGAGGTCTTTGGCCAGTTGCGAGGCCAGCCACAGGCCGCGGCCTCGTTCGCTGGTCGCTTCGGGCAGCGTCAGAGGCCCGAGTTCGAAGCTGGGGCCCAGGTCGTGCACGGCCAGCACGGGCCGGGTGGCGCTCCAGTCGAGGGTGACCCAGATCGGTCCGCCGGCGTGCTCGACGGCGTTGCCGATCAACTCCGAGGCAACCAGTGCGGCATTGGATACCTGGGCGGGTTCGGCGGCGTGCCGAGACAGGAACATGGTCAGTTCGTCGCGCAATGCCTGCGCCGCGGCGCCTGTGGGGGGAGCGAGAAGCCAATCCACGTCTCGCCCCGCTCTCGCCTCGTGGGCAGCCGCCGGTTCGGCCGCCGGGTTCCCTATCTTGCACCGTCAGTGGGTGCGACGCCAGGGCGTACACCCGTCGGTGACCGATCGTGATGTCCGCGCGAGAGCTCGGGAGCCGCATGCACCCTGCAGTGCCCCGGCTCGGGTCCGGTGATGCCCGGATGGCGCGGCTCGGGTGCCGCCTACCCGGCCGGGCGTCGGGCGGCGAGGATGCAGGTGTCGTCGTCGGGGTTGGCGGTGCGCAGTTCGCCAAGCAGATGATCGAGCGGGTGCGGGCCGGGTCCGGTTGACACACGATCGAGCGTGGCGATCACGGGGGCGAGGCCTTCTTCGAGGCTGTGGGAGCGGTGTTCGATGAGCCCGTCGGTGTAGAGCAGTAGCAGGTCGCCGGCGTCGAGGGTGGTGCTGGCGGTGGCGTACGCGGCCTGGTGCAGCGCGCCCAGAAGGGGCCCGTGCGGGCGCGGCAGTTCGACGGTGATGCCGGCTTTGGTGTGCAGCGGGGCGGGGTGCCCGGCCTGCGCCCAGGCCAGCTGGTGGGTGGTGGGCTCGTAGCGGGCGATGATCGCGGTGGCCGTGCCGGCTGCGGCGTCGCTGGCCTGGAGCAGCTTGTTGAGCTGTGCGAGCAGTTCGGCCGGGTGGGTGGTGGTGGTCAGGGTCAGGGCGGCGAGGGCGTGCCGCAGCTGGGCCATGGTGGCCGCGGCGTGCACGCCGTGGCCGGCGACGTCACCGACGGCCAGGATGACGGCGCCGTCGTGAGCGACGGCGGCGTGGTACCAGTCGCCCCCGACCCGGCTGGCCTGCTCGGCCGGAAGGTAGCGCACGGCGGCCTGCAGTCCCGGCAGGTCGAAGGGTGTGTCGGGGATGGGCAGCACGATCTGCTGCAGCTGGGCCGCGAGACGGTGCTCGGCGGCCAGGCTTGCCCGGTGCTCGCTCAGCTGCCGTTCGACCTCGGCCAGCTTGGCCCGGCTGGTCTCGCGGGCGGTGACGTCCTGCACGATGCCGTAGATCTTCACCGGCCGCCCGTCGACGTCACGGACCGCGTCGACCACGGCCCGCAGGTACTTGATCCGATCATTGACCCGGACCCGGTAGGTCAGCTCGACAGTCTCACCGCGGCCGAACGCCTCGGCCGCCTGCCGGCGTACCGGCTCGTCGTCGGGCAGGGCGAGGGCCTCGGACTCCTCGCGCGGCATGGGCCCGTCGGCGGGGTCGCGTTCGTAGATGCGGTACAGCTCGTCGGACCACACGGTGGCGTCGGTGACCAGGTCCCACTCTCCCCAGCCGAGGCTGCCGAGCCGCTCGGTCTGCGCCATGCGCTCGGCCAGGCGGGTCTGCTCGTCCTCACGGACCCAGGTGTTGAGCAGCCCCGGCCCGACCGGCTGCGTACGCACCGTCAGCATCAACTCGGTCGGCGACCCGTCCGAGCCGCCCACGTACGCAAAAGGCCCCACCTCACGGGCCACGCCGTCGATGAGCGTATCGCGCCACGCATCCCAGACCGGCCCGTCAACGATCGACGGGTACACCTCACCCACCCGGCGGCTGAGCAGCTGCGCGCCGCGGCGTCCGGACAGATCCACCACTGTCGGGCTGACCGCGACGAACCGGTAATCGACGATTTCCCCGGCCGGGTCGCGCTGCGGCATCACCGCGATGTGCTGGCCCGGCACGGTGTCCAACACCTGCTGCACGATGCCCGCCCAGTCCGGCACGCCACGAGCCCATTGCTGGCCGCGAAACGCAGGCTCGGGCGGACGTCGTCGATGGTGCGGCGCCGTGCGGGGTGGACGGTTCAGGGCCTCGTCGGCCGCGGAGCGCAACCGATCCGCCGGCAAAGGACCACCGAGCGTCTCCAAAGTGGCGACGACCTCGGCGGCCACCACCTGAACGTCACGGCTCTGCTCGGCGGCCAGCTGCCGCAGATAAGCGTGTGCCTCGTCGACCCGGCACCCGATCCGCCCGGCCAACAACCCGGCTGCCCGCTCACCCACCACATCGGCGCCCAGGTACGCCCGGCCGATCTTGGCGTCGAGTTCAGCGAGACGTTGCCGATAACCCTGGTCCTGCTCCATCGACGCCCCCGGCCCTGCTGATAGGCCCTGCGACAGGCGCCGCGGGGGCCGCCAGCCCTATGCCGTCGAAGTGTAGTCCCGCAATCCCGGACGTCACCCGAAAGCCTCACCCACAGCCGGCCGCGCGGGCGGAGCGTCCCCCGCACAGCAGGAGGTCACTCGGCGGCGGGTGGCTGCACCATTCCGAACGCCTCCAGCAACCCAGTCATCCGCAGCGTATCGAACACCTTCTCGCCGGCGTGCTCCACCCGGAAAGCCGCTCCCACCGCATCAGCCGCCTTCATCGCCTGCACCAACAGGCCGAGCCCAGATGAATCCAGGAACGTCACCGCACTCAGATCGACTCGGACCACGGCCGGTCGCCGCTCAGCGATCGCCGCCTTGACCGTCACGGCAGCCGGGCCTGCGTTGGAGAAGTCGACCACCCCGCGCAACACCACATCCACCACCGCGTCGGACCCGGCACCGATCGAGACCATCTCCATGCCGAATCTCCCGTCGCGTGCGTCACGCCTACGGTACGCCGCTCGGGCGACACGCTGGCCGCTGGCAAGTCGCAGGCTCGCGCGACGAAAGGCGGCAGCCCACCGCGGACCCGGCTCGGCCGTTTGATGCGCTCGTGGTCGGGGAGTTCGAACGAGCGCTCTGCGCCGGGCAGCTCGAAGATCTAATGCCGTTGTTAGACGAGCACGGCATCCAGATGTGGCGTTGACCCGGACTTGGGCCACGACAGGCGGCCCGGCGCGGGGTATGCCCGGCCGGGCCGTGGAGCGGTGTGACACGGGTCAGCTGGCGAGTGTGGCGGTGTGGAGCAGGCGGTTCGGGGAGCCGCTACCCCGGTTGGTGACCCCGCCGCTCGTGGCGGCCCCGACGGTCGCCGTGTTGACGCTGGTCACTATCATCCCGCGGTGGGCGGCCAGGTAAAGCGCGACCGCGCCGGCGACGTGCGGCGCCGAGAACGACGTGCCGCTGCCGGTGTAGGTCGCGGTGTTGTTGGTCCGCCACGCGGAGGTGATGCTGACGCCGGGTGCGAACAGATCCAGCACGGAGCCGGACCCCGATGATCTGGGCATTCTTGGCGATGCCGTAGGTGGAGCCGGCCGCTACTCCGGCGACGAAGGTTCCGTGTCCGTTGCCGTCCTGGGCGATGTTGTCGCCCTCGACGGCGTCGCAGCCGTAGGAGGCGCGATTCCCGAATTCCTGATGGGTGATCGTGACGCCGGTGTCGATCACGTAGACGGTCACGCCGGCGCTCGGGCCGTACGTGTAGCTCTGGTTGAGTGGCAGGTTGCGCTGGTCGCTGCGGTCCAAGCCCCAGGGCGCCGCCTCAAGAGGCGGTACTGCATCACGAGCGGTACGACGCCGCGGCCGACGAGCACATCGCCGAATACGACAACCGGCTGTCGGCGTACAACAGCCGATTCGGTCTTGAGGGGAACTGGTCGGACCGGGTGCTGGCGCGGCAGCGTGGTCCGGAGTCCATGTTCGGCCGGCATGCCCTGCGCGCGACGCTCGAGCGCTTGGGCCTGCCATCACGCTGACCACGACCTCATCCGGGTCGGGCTGCTCGGAGTCACCCGTCCAGCCGGCAGCCAGGCCGGCTGGACGGGGAGGTTCAGCGCAGGAGCTCGGCGGCGTGTGCGAGGGTGTGCCCGGCGACATTGCGGCCCAGGCGCAGGCCGGCCCGGTAGCGCGGCGAGCCGAGGGCTGGTGGGGGAGCGGGCCGGAACCGGTCGGCGCGGCGCAGCAGGAAGGGCCGGGCGAGGCGGTTGCCGTACTGAATGGCCGGGGCGTAGGTGGGCGGCGTGGGCTGCCAGACACCGGGCGTGGCGGCGGGGACCGGGAAGGCGGCGTTGACCGAGGTGGGGCCGAGTCCGTCGCCGGAGCGTGCGGCGAGGAGCTCGTCCGCGGCTGCGCGGCCGGCGGCGAGGCCGCTGTCCCGGGGGGCGTGTCCGGGATGGTGGTGAGATCGGCGGCCAGTGTGGCGTTGGCGGCGGCGGCCTGTGCCGGGATCAGCGTGACGAGGGTCCGGTGCACGGCGCCGGCGAGGGCGGCGCGCTGATAGGGCAGTGAGCGGGCGCCGGTTTGCGCGCGTGCGGCGGCGAGCCAACCGATCGCCCAGGTGCGCCGCCGTTGCCCGGCGCCGCCGCCGACGCCGCCGTCGGGGTCGGTGAGCAGTTCCAGCGCCGGGCTGTGGTCCAGGATGCGCACCCCGGCCCGTTTCACCCGATGCCGCATGGTGCGCAGGTACTGCGGACCTTGCAGACTGCCCCGGCGCTGCCGCCCCGCTTCGTCGACCGGGTACGGGTACCCCCAGGCCGCGAGGTCGGCGAGGCGCCGATAGGCCTCGTCGACCGTGCGGAGCATCCAGCCGCGATCGGTGAGGTGTCCGGCGCGCGCCTCACGCTTAGCCACGGAGTGATCCCGGGCGGCCGGGTCGCGCGGTACGTACCAGACGTTGTTGCCGCCCGCGGCGGCCGCGCCGCTGGTGCCGCAGTAGCCCTTGTCGGCGAGCACCATCCGGGCGTCGGCCCCGGCGGCGGCCCCGGCGGCGGCGACGGCGGCGGCGACGGCGGCCCAGGTGCCCGCCGGGCCGCCGCCGAGGACCAGGACGTCCGCGTCGAGCCGCAGATCGTCTGTCACGGCCGGGCAGCCGTCGGCTGTCGGGCGGCGGTGTTGCGGTTCGCGGGCCGGGGCAGCCCGTAGTGGTCCCGCAGGGTGTGGCCGGTGTAGTCGGTGCGGAACCGGCCGCGCTCCTGCAGGATCGGCACCACCCGGTCGACGAACTGCTCGAGGCCGTCGGGCAGCACCGGCGGCATGATGTTGAAGCCGTCGGCGGCGCCCGCGTCGTACCAGCCGGTGATGGCGTCCGCGACCTGCTCGGGGGTGCCTGTGAAGGTCAGGTGGCCGCGGCCGCCGCCGAGCCAGGCGATGATCTCGCGGACGGTGAGCCGTTCGCGGCGGCCCAGGTTGACCACGAGCGTGCGGCGGCTCTTGGCCCCCTCGAGCTCGTCCTCCTCCGGCAGGTGCGCCGGGAGCTCGGCGTCCAGGCGCAGGTCGGCAACGTCCACGCCGAGCAGTTCCGCGAGGCCGGGCAGGGCGAACTCCGGGCGGATCAGCCGGTTGAGTTCGGCGTCGAGCTCCCGCGCCTGCGCCTCGGTGTCGCCGATGACGGGCACGATCCCCGGCAGGATCTTGACGTGGTGCGGGTCGCGGCCGTGTTCGGTGGCGCGCCGCTTGAGGTCGTCGTAGAACTGCTGTGCGTCCGCCAGCGTCTGGTGTGCGGTGAACACGGCCTCCGCGTACTTCGCCGCGAAGGTACGGCCGTTCTGCGACGAGCCGGCCTGGACCAGCAGGGGGTGGCCCTGCGCGGAACGGGGCACGTTGAGCGCGCCCGCGACCCGGTAGAACCTGCCCGCGTGCGCCGGCGGGTAGATCCGGTCGCTGTCGCCCCAGACCCCGCGCTCCTTGTCCGCGAGGATCGCCTCGTCGTCCCAGGAGTCCCATAGCTTGAGCGAGACGTCGACGAACTCGGCGGCCCGCTCGTAGCGCTCGGCGTGCGCGGGCAGATGGTCCAGGTTGAAGTTGCGCGCCGCGTCCAGACCGGCGGTGGTGACGATGTTCCACCCGGCCCTGCCATCGCTGATCAGGTCCAGCGACGCGAACCGCCGGGCCAGGTTGTACGGCTCGTTGTACGTGGTGGAGGCCGTGGCGATCAGCCCGATCCGTTCCGTGGCCGCGGCCAGCGCGGTGAGCAGGACGGTCGGCTCCAGAGTCCCGGACGGACGCCGTTCCACCTGGTCCCACAGCACCGGGCCGTCGGCGAGGAAGAGCGAGTCGAGCTTGCCGCGCTCCGCGATCCGGGCCAGGTTCCGGTAGTGCGCGACGTTCACATGGGCGTACGGGTCGCTCTGCGGCAGGCGCCAGGCGGCCTCGTGGTGCCCGACCCCCATGAGGAACGCGTTGAGGTGCAGCTGTCCCGGCCGGCTCATGCGGCGTCCGCCTGCGGGGTGTAGTGCCCGGCCTCGTCGCCTTCGATGACGTAGCTCCGGGCGCCGTCCGAGCCGACCGGCACGTCACCGGCCACGGTCACCCGGTGCAGCTTGCGGGGCAGATCGCCGTAGTCGTCGGCGGCGTAGTGCTGGGTGGTCCGGTTGTCGAAGATGACCACGTCGCCGACGGCCCAGCGGTGGCGCAGGGTGTTCTCCGGCCGGGTCACGTACGCCTGGAGCAGCCGCAACAGGTCGCGGGACTCCGTGGCCGACAGCCCGAGGATGCTGCTGGCGAAGCCGCCGATGAACAGGTTCGGCAGGCCGGACTCGGGATGGATGCGGACCACCGGGTGCGCGGTGCGGTAGCGCTGGGAGACGAAGACCTTGTGGTACTGCTCGGCCTCATCCGTGCGGAACTGCGGGTGCGGCGCATAGTCGTGCTCGTTGGTGTGCACCGCCCACAGCCGGTCGGCCAGGATCCGTAGGTGCTCCGGGAGGTCGGCGTACGCGGCGGCGGTGTTGGCGAACAGCGTGTCCCCGCCGTACGGGGGGATGACCAGGCTGCGCAGCGTGGTGGCCTTGGGCGGGGCCACCACGAACGTGACGTCGGTGTGCCAGGCGTTGGCGCGGGCGCCCTCGCCGCCCTCCACGTTGAGCACGTTGGCGTTGCCCTCGACGGACGGCACGGTGGGGTGCGCGGTGGTGAGCGGTCCGAATGCGGACGCGAACCGGACGTGGGCGTCGTCGTCGAGCTGTTGGCCGCGCAGGACGAGCACCTTGTGCTCGACGAGGGCGGTGTTCAGCGCGCGGATCGTGCCGTCGTCGAGTGGCCGGGCGAGGTCGAGGCCGACGATCTCGGCGCCGAGGCGACCGCCGATGCGGCGGACGTCCGGGATGCTGGGTGCGAGGGTCACGGTGAGGGTCCCTTCTAGTTGGTCGTGCGCCAGGTCGAGGAGCGGCGTTCGGTGAGGACGAGGAGCTGGTTCACGATCAGCTCGATTTTGGTGGTCACTTCGCCGCCCCGGCGGCGAACGGATTGAACTCGTTGGTGTAGACATTCGCGGCGCTGACCTGCTTGCCCTTCAGCTCACCGGACCGGTCCAGCCAGTCGATCCAGGTACTGAACTCCTTGTCGCTGATCAGACCGCCCTGCCCGGCGACCCCGAAGCTCTTGAAGTACCGCAGGGTGCTGGTGTCCTCGTTGCGACCGTGCGCATTGATGATTTTCTCGAACCGGGCGATGACCTCCGAGCGCGGCGTGCTCCGCGACCACTCGATGGCCTTGGCCACACCGGCGACGAACGCGCGTACCGTGTCCGGGTTCTTCTTGATGAAGTCCTGCCGAAACACGTAGCTGCCGGCGCTGAACTCGCCGAGCAGGTCGTAGTCGGTGTACAGGGCCCGCACCCCGCCGCGGGCGACCGCCTTGTCGCGCAGCACCCCGCTGAGCGCGGCCACGTCGATCTGCCCTGCCGCAACGACTGATCGGTGTTCACCGGCGG
Source organism: Actinoplanes sp. NPDC051346 (assembly GCF_040682215.1). Taxonomy (NCBI): domain Bacteria; kingdom Bacillati; phylum Actinomycetota; class Actinomycetes; order Micromonosporales; family Micromonosporaceae; genus Actinoplanes; species Actinoplanes sp. NPDC051346. The sequence goes on from NZ_JBFBAJ010000002.1 coordinate 848,722, forward strand.
CACGACGACCAGCTCGACCTGCTTGATCTCGGCATCGGTCAGGCCGTTGCGGGTCAGGTAGGTTTTGGTGATCGCCTCGGCGTGCGCGCCCAGGGTGTTGACGCCGATCTTCTTGCCGATCAGGTCTCGGGCATTCCTGATCGGGCTGTCGTCCAGAACGTAGAACCCGTTGAACGTGTCCTTGTTCGCGCCGTAGTAGCCGATCACCGCTTTGATCGGGGCCTTCGAGGCGGCGAGCTTGACGACGGCGCCGTTGAAGGCGCCGCCGAAGTCGACGTCGCCGGTCGTGGCCGCCTGGATGTCCTGCGGGCCGCTGATCGTGTTGCCGATCCACTCGAGCTTGACATCGCCCAGGTAACCGAGATCCGCGGCCAGCTCCGGCAGCGTCACCTGCCCCACCCAGCCTTGATACCGCAGCTCGGTCACCTGTTTGCCGTCGGCGGCGCTACTGGCCTTTCCGCAACCGGCGAGAGCCGACGCGACGAGCAGGGCGCTTGCGAGGACGGCCGCCAGGGCGGATCTGTGGAATCTCATCGGAACTCTCCTCGTGGTCGGGTGACAGCGGCCAGTCGGGCTGGCGGTCGCTCGTGGACGGTGGCCATCGCTGCGCAAGCGGCGGCTCTGGTGCGTGCGGAGACTCGGCAGGCGTGCTCGTCCAGCGAAGGCACAGTCGTGGGTGAACGCGGGCGCGCTCGGCGTACGGTGCTCAGAGGTCGCTCTCGGATCACCCGAGGCGCTGCCGGCAGATGGCGGAGTCGGCGTTACCGGAACGCAGCCAGATCCGCGGGTCGGGTCCGTGGAGGTTCGGTCGCGGCGGGACGGGCTGACCGGACGGCACCGTTGCACGGCTGGATCGGTCCGTGGGAAGCGACCGGAGCCTGACGCTCGGTCAGGACGCGGGTGTGCTGCGCTTCGCCGGCGGACTCAACAGGTGCAGGTGCACACCCGGAGAAAGTCGACGAAGCGGCGCCGGGTAAGACGCTTGCTCCGTTTCATGCGAGCAACGTAGCTGGTGGACGTCGCTCGGGGTGGTGTCGCAAGGGGCACTCCACCCTGGGGAGGGGATGACGAGGTGAGGAGAGCGGCGGCCATGACGCAGGACGTTCCATTCGCGCCGGCGCCCACACCGCATTGCCGCGGCACCTGAGGCAGCGGGCATGCCTATCTCAGTAGACCTCCAGACCGATGGAGAAGCCGTCCGGGTCGTAGGCGTTCGAGTCGTATGCCCATCCGCTGAACCCGCCGCCGTCGTACAGCCACGGCGTGAACTGCCGGAGTCCGTTCTGGTCCCGCCCACCGAGGTCGACGGTCTTGATGGAGGCTCGGATGTCGTAGAGGTCGATACCGGCCGGCATTGTCCGGGTCTCCAGGCAGACCCGGACCCGGTCGGGGTCGAAGAAGTTGGCGTCGAACGCGTCCGGGCTCATGCTGCCGCCCTCGCTCGCCCACCTGGTCCACTGCACCGGCCCGCGCTCGCTGCCGTTGCGGTCCTCGACCTGGATGCCGAACCGCAGGTCACGGTCGCCGAGCCGGCCGCGCGGGGCCGGCATGAGCTGCACGCGGGCGCCGTCCGGGTCGAACGCGTTCGGGTCGCCGGCCCACTCGGAGCAGCCGCCGCCGAAGGTGGCGAACGGGGTCATCTGCATCTGCCCGACCTCGCTGCCGTTGTCGATGAGCTGGATGCCGAGCTGGAAGTTCGGCAGGTCGGAGTCCGCCATCGCCGGGGTGGCCCCGGCGAAGGCCAGCATTCCGGCGGCCGTGGCGATCGCCAGCGTACGAAGGATCGCTCGTCGCATTTGTTCTGTCCCTCCTGGTCATCGGTCGATGTGCCGGGACGGAACGTAGGACGGAGCGCTGGTCAGGCACTGGACGCCGGCGGGCCGGTGCTGGACAGCCCGCGGACGGCTCGCTCCCGCTGGTGGTGGTCGCCGATCTCGGCGGCCAGGGTGAGCGCCGCCTCGTGGTATGCCCGCGCCTGTTGCACATGCCCCGAGGCGGCCAGCGCCTCACCGAGGCTGTTGCCGGCGTTCGCCTCACCAGCCCGCTCACCGAGGCGGCTGAAGGTAACCAGCGACTCCCGCAGCAGGTCCAGCGCGGCGGCGTGGTCACCGGCACCGAGCCGGGCCAGGCCGAGCGCGTCGAGCGCGTACCCCTCGCCGGCCGGCTCGTTGTTGTTGCGGCACAGTTTCAGGGCCGTCCCGCACAGTTCGGCGGCCCGGTCGTGGTCGCCCTGCCGCAGCGCGATGTGCCCCAGGCTGATCAGCGCGTACGCCTCGCCGACCGCGTCGCCGGTGCGCCTGTTGATGGTGAGCGCCGCGCGCAGCCGCTCCTCGGCCGGGCCGGGCAGCCCGCGCCGCAGCAGCACCTGGCCGAGGTTGCCGAGGGCGCGGGCCTCGCCGGTGCCGTCGCCGGCCGCCCGGCACAAGATGATCGCCTCGTCGAGCCGGTCGGCCGCCTCGGCGTACCGGCCCTGCCGCTCGTGCAGGTGGCCGAGGTTGCCGAGCGCGCGGGCCTGCGCGACCGGGTCGGAGATCTTCGCGGCCAGATCGGCGGCGTGCCGCAGCCGGAGTTCCGCCTGCGGGTACCGCCCCTGTTGGGCGAGGATGACGGCGAAGTTGGTCTCCAGGTGCGCCTGCTGGCGGGTGTCGCCGAGCTGTTCGGCGGCCCGCAGCGCGTGCGTGTGCAGGGTGGTGGCCTCGTCGTGGTGCCCGCCGGCCTCCACGTAGCGCAGCAGTACCAGGGTCAGTGCGGTGGTGTGCGCGGGCAGCCCGTGTCGTTCGGCGTGCACGGCGACCGCGACCAGGTTGGCCCGTTCCGCGTTCAGCCAGGCGAGGCTGCGGGCGGCGGTGTCCAGCGACGGCCCCGGTGTTTCCGGGGCTGTGCCGGCAACGAGGCGGTGCCGTTCAGCCGGGTACATGGTCTCGACGGCGGTCTGCGCGGTGTGCCGGTAGTAGTGCAGCAGCCGGTCCAGGGCGGTGTCCCGTTCGTCGTCGTCGGCGGCGAGCCGGGCGGCGTAGGCCTGCAGCAGGTCGTGCAGCACGAACCGGTCGTCGTCGTGGCGCCGGATCAGGTGCGCCCGGGTCAGCTCGTCCACCGCCCGCCGGGTGACGGCCGGTTCCCCGCCGCAGAGCGCGGCCAGGGCGTGGCCGTCGATGTCCGGGCCGGGATGCAGCCCGAGCAGCCGGAACACCCGGGCTGTCGCCGGTGGCAGGTGGCCGTACGACCAGGAAAGCACCACCCCGACGTCGGTCTGCGGGTCCGACCCGGTGGCCAGCAGGTCCAGGCGCCGGTGCCGGTCGGACAGTTCGTCGACCAGCGCGGCCAGCGGCGCGGTGCGGCGCATCAGGGCCAGCTCGGCCGCGATCCGTAGGGCCAGCGGCAGGCGGGCGCACTGGACGGCGAGAGCGGCCACCGCATCCGGTTCGCCGTCGGTTCGTGACCGTAGCAGCCGGCCGGCCAGCGCGACCGCGTCGGCGAGCGGCAGCAGGTCCAGTTCAAGGCGGTCGGCGCCCTGCCTGGCGACCAGCCCGGCCAGCGAGTCCCGGCTGGTCACCAGCACCACACACGATCCGGTGCCGGGCAGCAGTGGGCGGACCTGCTCGACCGTGGCCGCGTTGTCCAGCAGCAGCAGTACCCGTCGGTCGGCGAGCAAGCTGCGGAGCCGGGCGGACCGTTCGGCGAGGTCGGCCGGCACCGAGTCGGCGGGCAGCCCGAGCGAGCGGAGCAGCCCGGCCAGCGCGTCACCGGCGGCGACCGGCTGCTCCGGGTGGTATCCCCGCAGGTTGACATAGAGCTGTCCGTCCACGAACCGGTCCCGCGCGCGGTGTCCCCAGTGCACCGCGAGGCTTGTCTTGCCGACCCCGGCGGTCCCGGACAGCACGATGATCCGTAGCGCCTCGCCGGGGTCGTCCACGAGCCGGTCCAGCTCGTCGAGTTCGGCCTGACGGCCGGTGAAACCCCCGGTGTCGGGCGGCAGTTCGGCGGGCGGCGGCGCCGTCCGCGCCTCCGGCGGATGCGGGGGTACGGCGACCGGCCGGCCGGTCGATGCTGACATCGTCCGGCGCACCGGCTCCTCGGCCAACAGGGCTTCGTGCGCCGCGGTGAGTTCCGGCCCGGGGTCTACGCCCAGTTCCTCGGCCAGTTGTCTGCGTACCGTCTGGTAGGTGTCGAACGCCTGGGCCCGTCGGCCCGCCGCCTGGTAAGCGCGGATCAGCCGGGCCTGACCGGTCTCGTCCAATGGGCGGGCGGCGGCCGCCTCGGCGAACAGCCGGACCGCCCGGTCGGTGCGCCCGTCGGCCAGCATCGCCGCGGCGTACCGGGTCAGCGCCGTCCTCCGCTCTTCGGCGAGCGCGATCACCGCCGGATGGTGGCTGAGCACCGGCACGTCGGCGAACGGCTCGCTGTGCTGCCACAGCAGCAGCGCCTCGCCGAGCCGACGGTCGTCGTGCTCCTGCCCGGCCAGTCGGACCAGCCGCCGGAACTCGGCCAGATCGACACTGCCCGGCGGGGCGTTCAGCCGGTACCCGTCCCCGGCCCGCGGGATCAGCTCGCTGGGCTGCCTGGCCGAGCGCCGCGGTTCCAGGTGGCGGCGCAGGTGCTTCACCCGGGTCTGCAGGATGTTGACCGCGCTGTCCGGCGGCTCGTCCGCCCACAGGGCCTGGACCAGTGCGGACCGGCTCACCGGCTGCCCCTCGGCGAGAAGCAGCAGCCCCAGGACGGCCCGCTGCCCGGCCGGGCCGAGATCGGCCGGTTCCCCGCCGACCCAGGCCCGGGTCAGGCCGAGAACCTGTATCCGTAGCACCAGTCTCCATCCAGTCGTTGTCCAGTGGCGACCGTCATCGTCTGCTATCGAGCATGGAGAGCACGAACGCAGAGGGGAACGGGTATGTCGCGAATCTTTCGGTTACTGGCCGCGGGGCTACTGGGCCCGGCGATCACCCTGCCAGCCGCCCTGCCGGCCCCAGCCGTCGTGGCAACTGCGGCGGTGGGTTGTTCCGTCGACTACCAGGGGCGGCAGGTGGACGCATCGGTCCATCTTGCAATGTTGATGATCACCAACACCGGCACCGAGCCGCTCGAGGGCTGGACGCTGCGCTTCACACTGCCGTCCGGGCAGACGATCCTGCTGATCAAGGGCGCCTCCCTGGAGACAACCTCGGGCGCGATCGTCGCGCACGACATCGTCACGAACGCGACCGTCCGCCCCGGCGGTACGGTCACCGTCTCCTACCAGGCCTCCGGCCAAGCCACCCGGCCAGCCGCGTTCACCGTCAACAGCGTCCCCTGCACCTGACAGGATCCCCGGCCAATCTCCGCTGGCCCAGCAACCCACTCCTTGAACACGGCCTCCGCGACGGCACCCAACAGGCGTATCGACAATGAGAAACTGCGTCATTGTTGGACCAAGTCGACCAAGCCGATCATGAGACCGAGGATCCGCGCCCAGTTCAACCGCCGCCTGCGTTTGCGCAGGTCATCGACGGTACTTCGTCGGGCTGGCAGTGTGCTGGCTCAGGACATCGCAATGGGTGTCTCGGGTATCGGCATGGCGCCGTAGCCGACCCGCTGACCTGCCGGCGGGTGCGGCGTGTCGAAACGTCACCTCGGCATCACCGCAGTCCTGGCCGGCACGTCGCAGTCCGACTTCGCCCGCACCAGCGGCGTCTCGCAAGGCTGGATCAACCGGATCCTGACCCGCGCCGGGCAGGTGACACCCGCTCCAGGGAGATCAACCGAGCCGCGCTGTGACCGGGTGCCTTGGGGTGCTCAGTTGCACGCGTTGCGGCAAACGTCCGCGACGCGGTTGGCGGAGGATGGGGCGAACGCGTCGGAGATCAGGCGATCGCTGGGGCATCGGTCGTCGACGACGTCGCAGAACTACATCGAGGTGACGGCGGCGCAGACGCGCGCGGCGGTGCGGGCGAACCGCACCAACCGCGCGCTGGACGGTCTGGTCAGGTCTTAGACGATGACCTCCCGGCCGCCGTACTGGATGACGGTGCCGGGCGGGCCGCAGATGCCGCGCAGGTCCTGCTGGCCGGTGACGACGGGGCTCCAGTAGGTGACGTTATCGTTGCAGACGATGAACAGTCGGACGGCGCCGGCGGTGATGTTGCAGACGAAGTCGACGTAGTAGACGGGTCCTGGTGGGATGAAGACGTTGCAGCTTCCCTGAACGAGGTTGGTCTGGAAGCCGGACATCGGGATGCCCTTGCCAGTGGTGGTGGCCGGCGCCTTGCCGAAGCCGAGTTTGGCGGCGGCGAGGGCGGGCGCGGCCTGTCGCGGACCCGCGACGGCGGTGGCCGGTGTGCCGATCAGGAAGCAGGCTGCGGCAACTGCGGCGAGCGCCATGGTCACGAGGGATTTCGGTCGGTGCATGTTTCCTCCCTGGTAGGTGTGACCAGTCTGTGAGGGGGGCTTGGACGGGAACTGGACGGCGGCTGGACGGCATTGGCCGTGCCTTCTCCGCGGCCTGGGAGCGGATCTGGCGGACAGGGCGCCATCGGGACGGCCACCGTCACCCGAACAGCAGCGAGTCTTCGTCCGTCCCAACGGTCATGTAGGGCGAAGGACGTCACTCCGGTAGGTGGTCGCGGTCGACCTTCGAGTGCCTCTTAGCGAACGCTGGCGTCGGCGAGCGCGGCTGGCGGCAGGCCGGCGTGCTGCCACATGCGGGCGTACAGGCCTGCGGCGCTGGCGTTGAGCCATACGCGCTGGCTGATTTCGTACAGTGAGCCGTTTCAACCTGACGTTGCAGCTCAGAACCGCTGACGGGTGGCGCATGGGCCGGTGTCGAGGTCAGGAGAGGCTTTCATGGTCGCCGGTCACTGACCCGACACTGACGGGACCGTGACGCCGCAGTGCCAGCCTTCTCACGGCCGCAGGAAGCGGCTCAGCAACGAGGAGGAAGCCATGGCCCTTTCCAGCCCGCGGCGCTGGATCATCGCGGCGGTCGGCGTGCTGCTGCTGGGCGTGCTCAGCGCCGGGCAGTCGCGGGCCAGTCAGCCGTTGAAGATTTCGAGCGAGGTCCTCTCCGACGACATCGTCTCCTGTAACGGTGGCGCGCAGGAGCAGGTGCTCGTACAGATCAACAACGCCCCGACGCCGGTCGTAGAGAACGGCGCGTGGGCCCCGCTGCCCGGCATGCAGGTCAACTTCAACGTGCCGAACGGCGACTCGGACCACTTCCTGATCCAGGTCAGCTCCGAGACGATCCTGGACAACCAGGACGCTGGCTACAACTGGCCCGGCGACCATGTCGCCATCCAGATCCTGATCGACGGTGCGGTCGTGGTGACCGACCACATCCTGACCACCGACGCCGGGCAGTCCAACGCGCTGCAAACGTGCAAGCGGCTCGGAGCCGGTGCGCACGTCGTGACGGTCGAATGGATGGCGGTCGACCTGCTAGGCAACGCGATGCTGACCGGTGAGATCGACAACACCGTCCTCCACGTCCAGCGCAGCGACTAATCCGGTACGAGCTGCGAACGCCTCCACGCCGGGCGTGGAGGCGTTCGGCCGTACGGCGTGCAGCGGCGGCCCACCTCAGAGGCCGGTTGTGACGTTCTGGTGGGCTTGGCCGTGGACACGCTCGGGCTGATCATCGCGGTAGTGGTGACCGCGGCATCGGTCACCGACACCGTGATCGGCGTGCGCCTGCGGAACAAGGTGGCCGAGCACACTGCGACCGTTACGCGGGCCTGGGTCGACGCCGGGTTCAAGCACGACTTGGCGATCCACGGTGCCGTCCTCGGTATCGACGTGGAGGTGGAGGTGGTCAAGCGCAGCGACACGAAGCCGGGGTTCGTACCGATCGCCAAGCGGTGGGTGCTCGAGCAGGTCCAACGGCACATTGATGCTGCACCGCCGCCTGGTCCGCGAGTACGAGAGCCGTCCGGAGTCCTCGGTGTCACGCACGCTCTGGGCCTCGGCAGCCAATCTCATCCGCCGGCTGACCGGCACCAGCACACCGTCCTGGCGGGACCCGGCATGAAACACGGCCACGATCCTCACCGGCCTCTGAAAGAACGGAGGGGGTCCGTGCCGGCGCACGGTCCCCCTCGTCATCGGCGCGCGGGATCAGGCCAGCGAGCCGCCGCCTCCGCTGCCCGAGGACTGCAGGCAGACGGCGAAGTACATGCTGCTCAGCCCCTCGATTGCCTTGCTCTTCGACTCGAAGTCACTCCAGAAGTTGGCCGTCACACTACCCACTTCGATGCCGTTGTATGAGTCGTAAACCCGGCATGTGACCTTGCCCGAACCCGGCCGGGCGGTGACGGTCACCGCATTGTCCCTACCGGCCGTGACGTGACCGGTGGTGCAGCTCATACTCTGAATCGAGCACCCACTGGAGGCGAATGCCGGTGAGGCCCCCACGCTGATGACGGCGGCGCCGGTCAGGGTCGCGAGCGAGAGGCCGATCACCCGTCGTGCCTTCTTACCCATAATCGTTCTCCTTTGCTGTGATGGATCGCTTACGCGGTCGTCGGTCGTCGTGGGCCTGCCTAGCCGCTGATCGATCCCTCGCCGCGACTATCGGCAGAGCCTGTGCAGACCAGGAAGTAGCTGCCGTACACGCCGCTGATGTGCTTGGACGTCCGCCACCACGGGGTGCTGGAGGTGACCGAGCCGACCTGGACGCCGTTGTTGGCATCGTGCGCGCGGCAGGTGATCGAGTTGCCGGGCCAGGTCGACATGGCCGAGATGCCGATCTGGTGGTTGCTGTTCGCCGTCACCGTTCCGCTGCTGCACCCGTACTCGTTTAGTCCGAACGAGCAACTGGCCGCGCCGGCCGCCTGGGCCGGCGCGGCCGGCAGCGCCACCAGAGCCCCCGCCGTGAGGGCGGCGGCGACAACGCCGCCGCGCATGGCCCTGGTCAGGGATCGCTTACGCTCCATGAAGTCCTCCGTGTATCTCGTCGTCCCGGTGCCGATTCGGCTCGATGGCGTGGCAATTGCGCCATCCGGGTACCGCCGCCGTCGAGATCCGCGGGCAGATTGGCTGCGCAACCGCGCAACGATGGTCGACAATGTCGGGCCGGCCCGTCGGAGGGCCCGGACCGCCCGGCCGCGCGTTGCGCAAATGAGCAAGGAAACGGCGAAGGGGACTAGCGCCGGAAGGGTCGGACGCGGTTCAGTTCGCACAGTTGTCACGGGGGAGGCAGCAGGTGACGTTGGCGCAAGGACCGGCTACGCGGCAAGGAGCGGCTACGCAGCCGCGCTTCGGTCCGGCGGTCGTGCCGTCGCTGGGCCGGTGGGGCCTGTCGGCGCACGCGGACCTGGCGTACCGGACACTGGCTCTGCTCGGGCCTGGTACCTCCCGCCTTCTGGCCCGGCACCTCGGTGTCGAGGTGGTGCGGATCAGCCGGGCGCTGGACGAGTTGGCCGCCGTCGGCGCGGTGCGGATCCGCGTCCAGGGGCGTTCGCGGTACTGGCATGCCGTCGCCGCCGACCAGGTGTTGTCAGTGCTTCAGCAACGGCGTGCCCCACAGCCGTGGAGTGAGCAACTTCGCCGACACGTGGCCGCGGTGTCCAGCCTGCACCTGGAGCGGATCCCGACGGCTGCCGTGTGCCGACTGCCGACCAGGCCAGCCGCCCGGACCCGCATCGCCGAACTGGTCGCCGCGGAACGCTGCGAACATCTGGCCATCAACACCGAGGACGTGATCAGCGCGGACGCCGCCGCTGCGGCAGCCCCGCTCGACCGGTCACTGCTGTCTCGGGGGGTCCGGATGCGCATGCTGGGACTGACACCCCGCAACGGCAGCCACGGCAAACGACTCCCCACCGGGGCCGATTACCGCGAAGCCGCGTCGTTGCCGTTGAAGCTGATGGTGTTCGACCGGCGCGCCGCCCTGCTCCCCGCGGATCCGGCCAACTTCGAAGCCGGGGCGGTCCTGCTCACCGACCCGGACGCCGTGGGCCACCTGACCCAGCTCTTCTACAAGATCTGGAGTACCGCCCGCGACCCCTACCAGCACGAGGTGCCCACCATCATGCTCAGCGCCCGGGAACAGGCCATCGTGTCCCGGCTCAGCGCCGGTCACAGCGAAGCGGCAGCCGCCGCCGAACTCGGGCTGAGTCGCCGCACCGTCGTCTACACCCTGCGCGCGTTGATGGATCGCCTCGGCGTCGACAACCGCTTCCAACTCGCCCTGGTCCTCGGTGCCGCCCGCGCCGTACCTCTCCCGGATGTCTGTCCATCGACCACCCGGAACACGCAGGAGTCCTGATGCGAAATCCTCGCCACCGTGCAGTCACGATCGCCGCGGCGCTGGCCACCCTGTTCCCCGGCGCTGTACCCGCCGCTGCTCAACCGGCTGCCCGGCAGGCGGAGCCGGTGCCCTGGGCCATGGCACCATGTGCCACCGCACACCTGTCCGAGACCGAACTGGACCCCGACGGGAGCTGGTTCGTCACATTCGGCGGCGCCGTCCAGTGCGTACCGGTGGTCAGCGGTGGTGGGATCCGTCTCGCCACGTATCCGGCGGGCGAATCCACCGGTACCGCGCCCGGATACAACGTCCGGTTGTTCCCGTCCGCGGATCCCGGCGCGTCCCGCGCCTTCGGTGCCGCGACCATGCCGCGGCGGGCCACGGGCGAGTACGGCGTCTGCGTCCTGGCGGGCGACGATTCCCGCATCTCGTGCGCACGGGTGACCATCTCCAAGGACAGCTCAGGCGTTCCACGCGCCGCGACGGAACCGCTCGATCCCGACGCCCCACTGGTCACCAAGCAGGTCGTCGCCGGAACCTACACCGGCACCGTGCATCCACCCACCCGACCCGGCAACCCCGTCGGCGTCTGCGGGACCTGTTTCTGAAGCATCCTCGCGCACCGTCGGGCCTGAAGACCCGCGGACGGGGACGTCTGGAACGCGGTCACGGTGACCCTGTCCACCAGGCCATCATGTCGTGCTGCACCGGCGGCGTGGTCTCCGTCATTGGCGTGTACGGCGGCCTGCTCGACAAGTTCCCCGCCGGCGCCTGGATGAACCGGTCCTTGACCCTGCGCACCGGACAATGCCACGTGCAGCGCTACATGAAGCCTCTGCTGCAGCGCATCGAACGCGGCGAGATCGATCCCACCCGGATCATCACCCACACTCTGCCACTCGACGAGGCCGAGCGCGGCTTCGACATCTTCAAGAACAAACAAGAGAACTGCGAGAAGGTCGTCCTCAAACCCTGACCGGACGCGGCCTTGAACCGGCCGGGAGCCCCGCGGAGGGAGGGGCTCCGCGGGGCTGTTGTGCTCGGTGATTTCCGTCGACTGGTCTCACGGAGGCGAGCGTTGATGCCGCCACCCGTTGTCCGGCTCGCGATGCGTCAGCCGCCGTTCGGCTTCGATGACGGGCGCGAACGAGTGTCCGGCTGCCGGCGCGGACCGTTGCGGGGATGCCGGTGGCGGAGGCCCGGGTGGTGTTTGCCAGGATGCCGCGATCAGCTCGTCGAACTCCGCGCGGAGCAGCTGCTCGTCGTGGCAGACCAGGTCGATGAACGCCGAGCCGGCCAGCGGGGCAGCTGGCGGCTCCGCGCCCGTCACTGCGGTGTCCATGGCAGCCTCCTGCAGAGTTCACTCGACCAGAGGAGTGCTCCGGTCAGGCATTGATCGCGGCCTGCTCGCCGGCGTGGACGGCGACCTTCACCTTGCGCGGTTTCGCCTTCTCCACCACGGGGATCCGCACCACCAGCACGCCGTTGTCGTAACCGGCCTGAATGCGCTCGCTGTCGAGCACGTCACTGAGGATCAGTTGCCGGGAGAACACCCCGAGAGGCCGCTCGGACGCTTAAACCTGCGCGTCGCCGCCGAACTCCAAGGGGCGCCGCTCGGCCTTGACGGTCAACACGTTGCGTTCGATGTTGACGTCGATACTCTCGGGTGCCACGCCGGGCAGGTCGAAGGCCACGATGTACTCGTTGTCGGTGCGGTAGGCGTCTATCGGCATCGCGACCGGCCGTGACCACGTGCCGGGCCGGGGATCGCCGAACAGCTGCCGGGTCAACCGGTCCATTTCCTGGAACGGGTCGGTGCGCATCAACATTGCTCTACCTCCGAAGTTCGGCTACTACGGGTTGCCAATGCGCTTATCAACCGTTTTACCATGTCGTCGGAAAGACGACAAGAAGGACGTCAACGAAGTGATGACGGGGTGGCGTGTGGGCGAGTCGGAGCACGACGACGGCCAGACCGGCTTGGCCCAGATCATGGCCGCCACCAGCGCGGCCGAGCCCCCGAACCGCGAGGTGGCGCTGGCGGCGCTGATCACGCTGCGCCGCCTACGGGAGCGCCTGAATGCTTGCGAACCCGAGCTCATTGCCGCCGCCCGCGCGGCGGGGGCCAGCTGGGCCGACCTGGCTCCCGCGATGGGGGTGACCAGCCGGCAGGCCGCTGAACGCCGCTACCTGCGAATCCGCCGTACCGACCGGGATGAGGCCAGCGTCACCGCTGACCAGCGCGTCACCGCCGAACGCGACCGCCGCGCCGGCACCCGCGCCGTCGCCGAATGGGCCCGCGCCAACAGCGCCGACCTACGTCAACTCGCCGGCCAGGTCACCGCCCTCACCAACCTGGGCCCCCAGGCCCAGGCCGGCATCGACCAGCTGCACCACGCTCTGGGCACCGCCGACCCCACCACGCTCCTGCCCCTGCTCGCCGCCATGCAAGAACACCTGCAAGCGCACCACGGCACCCTCGCGCAACAAGTCAGCACCGTCTCTCACCACGCTGACCACATACGCCAGAGCACCCAACAACGACGCGAATACGACCGCCACGCGGGCTCGACACAGACAGGCCGGACGGCAACGACCCCCTGACGCGGAGCAAGACGGACCCTGCTGGGGGGTCGCCAACGAACGGTCCGAATAGGGATCAGCCGAGGACCAGATCGGCGACATCGTCGGCGCAGCCCCACGACATGGTCATGCCTGCGCCTCCGTGTCCGTAGGCGTACACGATGCGCCCTTGCGGGCTGTCGACCGCCTCGACCCGCGGTCCGCCGCGGCGGGCGGGGCGCAGCCCGACCCGGTCGCCGAGCACCCGCGCTCCGCGCAGTTGGGGGACCACGGCCGTGCACCGGTCGATGATCGCCGCCCGTTCCCGCGGGTCGGCCTCCAGGCCGGTACGGTGCGGCTCGAAGGTGCCACCGAGGACGGTGTCATGGCGACGCGGGTGGACGTAGGTGATACCCGCCGGGTTGTCTTCGTCGCGCACCGACTCGTCGAGGCCGGGATTGGCGACCAGGACGAGTTGGCCGCGTACGGGATAGACGTCGGGATCGGTCGCGGCCAGACCGGTGGCGTTGACCACCACCGTCGACTGCCCGAGGAGTTCCGACGGGTCCTCGACGTGGCGTCGCACGAAGCGGCCACCCGACGAGACGATCCGGTCGCGCAACCACGGGAGGTACAGGTCCATCTCGGTCAGTGGTGCGGTGAAGCGCAGCTCGTGCGCCGAGATCGTCGCATCCGGCGGCGCCCACCAGGGCAGAGCGGCGCGTACCAGCATCCGGGTACGCCGCAGCAGCACCCCTGGCACCCCGGCCTCGGCCTGCCGCAGGAACTCGGCGTAGCTTCGCTCGACCCACCGTTGCACCCGAGGTTCCGGATCGGTGTGGGTCGGGTACCAGACCGCAGCCGCGACCGCCGACACCGTCTCCAGGGTGTCGGCGGCACAGACGACCGTCACCCGCGCCCCACGTTGCTGAAGCCGGATCGCCGCGGTCATTCCGATGATCCCGCCGCCCAATACCGTCACATCTGTCATGGGCGCATCGTGCGCAGGGCCCGTCCTGCGTGGCCAATAACTGGTGCCGTACTGCCCATAAGAAGCGGCTATCACGGCGGTCCACCTGCGCGGATAGGGTCGGTGCATGGCTGACGAGCGGATGACCGGAGCAGATTTGGACCGGCTGCGGTCGTTCCGGGTCCTCGCCGAGGAACTGCACTTCACCCGGGCCGCCGCCCGCCTGCACCTGACTCAACCGGCGCTGAGCCAGCAGGTCCGGGCGCTGGAACGCCAGCTCGGTGCCGAACTCGTGCGCCGCGACGCCCGCGGTTGCACCCTGACCGAGGTGGGCCACCTCGTCGCCGCCGAGGCGCAGCGCCTGCTGGCCGACGCCGACGCGGGTGCCGCCCGGATCAGGGCGGCTGTCGGCGGGCTCGATGGGCGCCTGCGGCTGGCGTACACCCGGTCGGCGCGCGGGGGCCGGGTCGATGCTTTGATCGCCCGGTTCCGGGAGATGTATCCGCAGGTCGAGCTCGTCGCGGAAACGGCTTGGACAGCACCGAATGTGGCCGGCCTGCTCGTCGGGCGCTACGACGTGGCGTTCGTGCGCACCCCGATCGAGGAGCCCACGCTGACCTGTCGGCACGTCGACCGCGAGGAGCTGCTGTTGGCCGTGCCGCAGCGGCATCGCCTGGCCGCGTGTCGACGCATCCAGCGCAGCGACATCGTGGATGAACCGGCGGTGATGTGGCCACGCGAGAACGGCCCTGGAATGTACGACCGCATCATCGCGCAGGTCTGGCCGCACGGCGGCTTCCGTCTGGTTCACCACGAGCCCGACGACGAACAACTGCTGCTGGCCGTGGCCGGGGGCAAGGTGATCGCGGCGGTGCCGGCGGGCCGCGCCCGGGCGTTGACCATGCCGGGGGTACGCCTACGCCGGTTCGCCGCCCCTGTCCCCACAGTGGACACCGCCCTCGCCTACCAGACGAATTCCACCAACCCTGCTGTGCGCCGCCTCGCCGCCTTGTTGGCGTAGGACACGGCCGCAGGTGCGACTCGTCGAATGAAGTAAAGACGAGGAGCGCGTCGCCGGCGACGACGTGGTTCAGCAGTTCAGCAGTAGCGGCCTCGTTCGCGGGCGCCGTTGACGGACCGATGACGAAGTGGGGAGATGGCATGGCGCAGTCCGGAAATGGCAGCGGTGTGCAGGTATGGAGAGTGGTCGTACTCATCGGAGCCGCGGGGACCGCGGTAGGCCTGATCGGGAAGGTCCCGTGGCTGGGCTTGGTGGGCGGTTTGTTGAGCATTATCGGCGCACCGGGGCTGTTGGTCGCGCGGCGCGCGTCGGCACGCTCCGCTGCCGTCGGGGCGCGCGAACCGGGCACCGTGCGGCCCGGGTCCGAGCCGGCCCGGCCGGGCCCGGCACGCACCGCGCGGCGCCGGCCGGCGCGGGTGTGGGTCTGGGTGGGTGCCGCGGTTGCGGTGGCGATAGGAGCGGCAGTGCTGCTGGTCCATCCGTGGCGGGATGACCAGTCGGCCAAGCCGGAGGCGGCCGGAATGCCGCTGAATTTCTACCTGGTGCAGGACGTCAGGCAGGGCCCGTGCGGGTCGGGTCCGGCATCGACGCCTGTCCCGGGGGGTACGTCAGCGACGGGGGCCACCGCCTCCACCGGTGCCTCCCCGTCAGCGCTGGAGTACACCGCGTTCGGCGGCAGCGAATGCACGCGAGTGTCGGCCGACGGCGGGTTCGCGGTGCGGCAACTGGAGCAAGTGCGGGTGCGCGACGAGACGGACCAGGGAAACGATTGGACGGTGGCGGTGACTTTCGCGAGCCAGGACGCCGCCCGGTTCGCCGACCTGACCGGGCGTCTGAGCGTTCTACCCCAGCCCCGCAATCAGCTCGCCATTGTCATGGGCATGCGCATGCTCAGCAATCCGACGGTCGAGGAACGAATTACCGGCGGCAGCGCAGTGATCGCCACTCGTCTGACCCAGGCCGAGGCCAAAGCCCTGGCCAGCGAATTGGGCGCGCGTTGAGCGACGGTCCGGTGAGCTGCTCCTGCTGATCGTCGAGCAGCGCGACGCTGGAAAAGGTTTCCGGTATCGCGGGCGCATGATGGTCTCACGCCATCGCTGTCAGGGCGTCCGTCCCGGACCGGGCCCAGTCCGAGAATGCGTTCTGATCCGGCTGGTATCCCTTGCCCTGGAGGGGGTCCACAGAGGAACAATCGGCTCGGTCCGCCGCCGACGGTGCCTGCGGCGACGAGCGCTCGCTGCGGTAGGCGAGGAGTTCGTCCTGGTCCTGCCCGGTGTCGACGCCGACGAGTCGGTGCGGCGCTGCGAGCGGCTGCGCCGCTCGATCGCCGGGCACGCGTGGCGCCCGATCACCGGCGACCTGCCGGTCACCGCCAGCATCGGCGTCACGACCGTGGCGGACGGCGCCAGCACGCCGTCGGCATTGCTCGCCGCGGCGGACCGGAATCTGTACGCGGCCAAGCGCAGCGGCCGCAACCGGGTCGTGGCCGACCCCGCCTGAGGGGACCGGCGCAGTACCTCCCGACGCCCGGCCATTGCTGCCCTGGCCGCTCAGTGCGTCGGGGCCTTGGGCGAGGTGTTCATATCTGTGGCAGCGCAGCAGGCGCACGTGGGATGGAGCCACCGCCACTGAAGGGCTTCCTGATGCGCTGGAGTGGCGAAGATCTGCCCGGGGCGCTCAGCTGAGCGTTGGATCGGTGTCCGGCTCTGCCGGGTAGTGTTCTGGGTCCGGCGAGTCGGTGACACGGTGGTGGGCGGCCTCTGCCGTGGTGGCGAGCCGCTTTTGAACAGGGTCGTGGTGAGGTCGGGGACGGGTGGCGTCGACGGCGCGGATGCGGGCGGTTGTGGCGAGTACGGCGTCGGCTAGCTCTTTGATGCCGGTGTTGAGGCGTTGTGCGCGGCCCGGCGCCCCCCGCCATACCCGCTACCAGGCCGATCTCGCTGCAAGACGCAATCCGCGCCTTCGTTGATCTCTAGAAGAAGGTTTTGTCCCAATCGTCGGCGAGCAGCGCTTGCACCGTTTCCTCGAAGCCGTTTGCCACCTTCTGCAGACCGGCGTCGCCGCCGAAAAGTATTTCGCCGTTTTCTGCCAACAAGACACGCTCTTCCGTCATGAAGACCATACCCACAGGCAGCAACGGACGACCCAGCCGCTTGGAGTAGATCCGAATGTTCCGGATCGGTGCTTCGAGAGCATCTTCGACAGTCGTGGTGAGCTCGTTGTCATCGCCACCATAGGTCGCGGGCCATGACACCGTTATCTCTCCGTACCGATTGACGAACTCTAATAGCCAAGGGGTTACTGCGTAGCCGGCCGCCTCGTACTTCCGGCACGCACTCTCTGAGTCAACATGGCCGAAGTGAATCCGTGCCGGCGGTCTGACTATCCGCTTCAACGCTGCCTCGCGGGGAGATGCCGATTCGTTTGTCATCCTGTGAGCACCTTATTCACTGCGCCTGGAACCCAGGATGCACAGTTTAGACACATTGGAAACTTATCACCCTTGGGGTTCAGCGTGATCATATCAAGATTGGCAAGGTCGGCCCCGTCGGCACGGGCATTACTGCACATCCGCACCTCGGCACAAACTCCCGGCGGGCGGCCTCCCGCATGCAGGGACTTACTCGGCAGCAGACCGGTAACGTCAGGATGCAGCCCTACCGCGGGTCCACTCTCACCGTAGTAAACGATCCCCGTCGTTCGATCTCGACCGACGCTGAATGCGCCCGGTAGCACTTGATCGTCATCGAGGGAAGCCTTGACGGCTTTGATGCGCTCTTTCCCGATCGTCGTCAGCGATTTCTTGATCTCTGCATCGGTCTCGCAGGCACCACAGGAGCTGCCGGCGCTCGAGTTGGTCCGGCCGCTCGGTGGGTCGGCACCGGGAGTGGAATGTCTCGGCGGGGCGGCCTTCGCCGGGGACGGGTCCTGGCCGCGGGGAAGGGGACGGTCGGGGCCGCCCGTGGTGGCGGCGGGCTTCCCGGCGGAGGTGACCCGGCCGGCCCGTTCGGCGTCGCGCCCCACTTCGGCCGCGCGTTCGGCGGGACGGCCGGCGCGGAGCGCCTTGTAGCCGCGCTTAAGAAGCTTTCCGGCCCGGGTGAAGATGCCGAGCGCGGGCACTGCCGTGAGAGCGAGGTTGACCACGCTCCAGGCGCATGAGGAGATGTCGTGGTCGTGGAGGCATCGGTGGAGATCCCCCGCGCCGGTGATTTCGACGGCGGCGTCGACGAGGTTGCCCGTGAATTCCCCCAGCGGGCCGCAATACTGGCAGTCGGGAAATACGTCCGCCACCCAGTCACCAGCGGTCACCTCGCCGTCGCCGTCGGTGTCCGGGTCTTTGTGGGGACCCACGAGGCTCCGCTCCGGACTCCCGCTGCAGAGTGGGCCGAAGATGCAGCGGCCGCTGCTCATCGACGCCGTCCCTTGCCTGGTCGCTGGGACTTTTGCGTCGCGTATCCGAGCGGTGGCTTTCACCACCTTCCGGGTGGCGTTGGCGACCACGACCACTCCGGCCCGGACGGCCGCCCTGAACACTCGCTGGGCCTGCTGCTTGGCCTGGCTGACCGCCTGGGTCACTGTGGCTTTGACCCTCACGGCGGCCTTGAGGACCGGCTTGACTATCGGCTTGAAGACCTTCGTGACCGCCTTGAACGCCCGCTTGACGAACTTCGGCCAGTGCCCGGTCGGGTCGGTGGTGAGCAGTGGTGAGTTGTCGGCGTAGGCGAAGCGGTTCGCCGAGATGGGGTTGGGCACGGGGCTGTTGGCAACCGAGTCGCGGCTGTCGAACTGGCCGGTGTCCGGGTTGTACCAGCGGGCGAGCATGTTGACGCGGCCGGTGCCGCTGTCGGTCCACTCTTGCTGGTAGCCGAGGGAGCCGCTCATGGTGCTGCTGTTGAGGACCTTCCCGAGCGGGTCGTAGGTGGTGGAGCCGGTCAGGGTGGTACCGGTGCCCGTGAACTGGCCGACCTGGTCGCTGTGTTGGTCGGTCCAGGAGTACCGGGCCGTGCCGGCGGTGACGGTGCCGAACAGGTCGTCGGCGGGGTCGCGGAGGTAGCCGGAGACGCCGTCGGAGGCGAGGGTGTTCCCCAGCCCGGAGTAGCTGAAGCCGGCGCGCATGACCCGGCCGAGGGCGTCGTAGCCGTACGCCTGGGTCTGCCCGTTGGCGGCCTGCTGGTCGATGATCTGCCCGAAGGCGTCGGCGTGGGTACGCGTGGTAGCGCCCGCTTTGACGGTCTCGGCCAGGTTGCCGCGGGCGGTGTACGCGTATTGGGTGCCGTCGCTGGAGGACAGGAGCTGGTCACGGGCGTCGTAGCTGAGGGTGCGGTCGCCGATCCTGGTGCGGTTGCCGGCGGCGTCGTACTCGTACGCCACCTCGGTGACGCCGTTGTCCCAGGAGGTGAGCTGGTCGGCGAGGTCGTAGGTGTATGCGTTTTCCGTGGTGGTGCGGCCGAAGCCGGTGGTGGTTTTGTCGGTCACGTTGCCGGCGACGTCGTACAGGTAGTCGATGGCGGCGACCTCTGCGCCGGCGGGGGTGTGCATCTGGTCGCGGGAGAGGCGGCGGAAGGCGTCGTACTCGAAGGTGCGGGTGTTGCCGCCGGCGTAGCGGATGGCGGTGGGCTGCGACAGCGCGTTGTAGCCGTACGTCGCGGACAGTCCCGCTTGGGTGTTGGCCAGCGTGCCGAGGCGGCCGGCGACGTCGTAGGTGTAGGAGGTGGTGCCGGCGGTGTCGGCACGTGAGATGGGTTTGCCGTCGGGGTTGTAGGCGAAGGTGGCGTCGCCGGACGGGCCGGTGGTGGTGCGCAGCAGGCCACGGTCGTCGTAGGTGAAAGTGTTGGTGCCGCCTGGCGCGGAGGCGGAGGTCATCCGGTTGTCGGCGTCATAGCCGAAGACCCGGTCGGTGGTGGCGACCTCGGCGCCGGTGCCGCTCTGCCGAATCAGGTTGCCGGCCGGGTCGTACTGGAAGGCGGTGTTGACGTTGCCCGGCGCGCGTTCGCCGACCAGCTGACCGGCCGCGTCGTAGCTGCGGGTGAAGGTGCGGTCGGCCGGGTGGGTGAAGCGGCTGGTGACCGGCTCGATCACCGACTCGGGCAGGTTCAGGCTGTTGTAGGTGGCGACGAACGCGTGTCCGCGCCCGTTGGTGTAGCGGGTGCGGTTGCCGAGCACGTCGTAGCCGAAGCTGGTCTGGATGGCCTGGGTGGCCGACATCGGCTGGCGTTCGGCGGTGAGCTGCCCGGCGGCGTCGTAGGTGAAGGTGGTGCGGGTGCCCCGCTCGTCGACCGACGCGGTGCTCTGGCCTGCCAGGTCGTACTCGGTGAAGGTGTCGGCCAGGTATTTGCCGGTGGCGGAGAGTTCCCACGTCTTGACCGGGCGGCTGGCGGCGTCGAAGAGGACACCCGTCTCGGTGCCGTTGGGCAGGGTCGTGACGTCCTGGCGGCCGAGTTCGTCGTAGTACAGCTTGGTGACGCTGCCCGCGGCGTCGGTGCTGGTGACGACCTGCCCGACGGCGTTGTGGGTTTGCGAGGAGGTGACGCCGGCCGGCGACTTCACCGCGGCGGCCCAGCCGCCGGCGTTGTAGCTGTAGGTGGTGGTGTGTGCGGCGCCGTCCTGCCGGACCGCCGCGGTGCTGGTGAGGACGTGACCGAGGTAGTCGTAGGTCGCGGCGGTGACGCTGCCGCCGGGTGTGGTGGTGGAAAGCCGGTCGCCGAGCAGGTCGTAGGTGTGCCGGGTGACCCGCTCACCCGGTTCGGTGCGGGATGCGACCCGGCCGAGCTGGTCGTAGGCGTAGGAGGTGGTCTGGTTGAGTGCGTCGGTCACGGTGCGCAGCTGGCCGAGTTTGTCATAGGTACGGGTGAGCTGCGGCGTCACCGGGGTGTCGGCGCCGGGTGCGGTGTAGTTCGGCAGCCGGGTCGTGGTCACCCGGTCGGCGTTGTCGTAGGTGTGTGCGGTGATCAGGCCGGCCGGGTTCTTCTCCTCGACGGCGTTGCCGAACGTGTTGTAGCCGGTGGTGGTGGTGGGCCGGGTGCGAACCGGTGCGCCGCCACCGGTTTCGGTCTGCACGGCCGGGGCGGCCACGACGGTGAGCCGATCCGCCTCGTCGTAGGTGTAGTCGGTGGTGTCGCCGTTCGGGTCGGTGGCGGCACGCACCAGCCCGCCCTCGTCCACCCGGTAGGAGGTACGGATCACCCGGGCGTCGCCGCCGGGGCCGTCGCCGTCGCGGGCGGCGGTGACCTCGGCAGCGGTCAGGGCCTTCTGATAGAGCTGGACGTCGTCGATCTGGCCCTGCCAGAAGTCTGTGACGGTGCCGTTCCACCGGCCGGCTCCCACGGTGAGCCCGCCGGAGGAGGCGAACGGGTGGGCACCGGTGTCGGTGTCCTCCGGCGCGCCGTTGACGTAGAGCCGCATGGTGGCGCTGCTCGCGTCGTAGACGCCGGCCAGGTGGGTCCAGGTGCCGGTGGCCGCCGTCGAGGTGGAGGTGGACGCAATCGCGGTCGGCGCGCTGGAGTCGAACTGGCTGGTGATGAACTGCCACCGGTTGATGGTGGCGTCGTAGCGCAGCTGGAACGGGCTCTGCTTGCCGCCGTCCGCGCTGACCGCCTGGCGGGTCCGGCCGGTCGCGTCCAGCTTCACCCAGGCCGCGACGGTGAAGCTGCGGCTGCTGTCGACCGGGGTCGCCGCGCTGGTCAGCCGGGCGTCAGTGCCGGTGAGCGTGGCGGCGCCGCCGCGTTCGGCGGAGAAGGTGACCCCGCCGGTGGGCGTGAGCGCGCCGTTGCCGACGTCGTCGGTGGCCCGGCCGTCGGTGAGCCCGTCGAGCCGCCAGCGGGCGGCCCGGTCGGCGCCCTTGAGCCACAGTGCTTCGGAGATCTGGTTGCCGGCTGCGTCGTACGCGTACGAGATCCGCTCCTTGACCGGGCCGGTGCCGACCCGGCGGTTGGTGGCCATCAGCGCGTCGTCGTCGCTGTACTCGTACTGGGTGATGCGGTTGACGCCGGCCGGGTCCACGGCCGATGCGGTGGTGCGCCCGGCGGCGTCCACGGCATGGGTGGTGAGCGTGACGCCATTGTTGGTCTTCTGCGAGGTCAGGTTGCCGTTGGGGTCGTAGGTGTTCTGTTCCTGCACGAAGGCGGCGCCGGTAGCCGGGTCGCGGCGGGTGATCGTGGCAGTGAGCCCGTTGTCGGTGTACGTGTACGCGGTCACCCAGTTCATCGCGTCGACGTCCGAGGCGAGCCGGCCGGCCGGGTCGTACGTCTTGGTGCTGATGGTCAGGTCGCGGGCCGGCGACGGGTGATTCGGGTCGCCGGTCCAGCCCACCATCGTGGTGCTGGTCAGCTGCCCGTTGAGGTCGTAGGCGTTGCGGGTCACATCGCCGTCGGGTTCGGTCTCGGTCAGGATGTGGCCGAGCACGTCGTAGGTGTAGCGGGTCTGGTTGCCGGAGCTGTCGGTGACGGTGGAGTGCTGGCCATGCTCGTTGTAGGCGTATGTGACGGTGCGGGGGGCGTCGCCGCCGGTCTTGTCGACAGTGCTCTGCTCGACGACGAAGCCGTCGGAGTCGTAGACCAGGGTGGTGGACGCGGTGTGCACCACGCCGGTGACCTTGTTGGTGACTGGCGGCTCGGTCTTGCCGGTCACGCGGCTCAGCGCGTCGTAGCCGTAGGAGGTGGTGCGCCCGCCCGGGAAACTCGAGGTGGTTGCGGTCTCGGCGGTCAAGCGTCCGGCCCGGTCGTAGACGTAGGACGTCACCTTGCCGGTGGCCTCGGTGACGGCGGCGACGTCACCGGTCCGGTAGTAGGTCGCGCTGCGGCGGGCGCCGCCCGGCGTGGTGACGGCGGTGGGGAGCCCGGCCGGGACCAAGCCACCGCCGACCGCCGCGCCGGTGCCGTCGGAATACGTGATCCGGGTGATGCGGCCGAGCGGATCGGTGACCGCCGTCCGGTTGCCTTTCGCGTCGTAGGTCAAGGTCGTCAGGTAGCGGTCGTCGGTGGCCGACGAGGACCGTCCGTCGCGCACGGTGAGCAGGACGTCGTTGCGGGGGTCCGGGGTCAACGTCGTCGAGGTGGCGTCCGGGTAGTAGGTGTAGTAGACGGTGGAGCATTTACCGGCGGCCTGGTTCTGGCAGGTAGTGGAGGACACGATATTGCCGCGTACGTCGTGGTCCTCGGTGGTGACGTGGCCGTTGGGGTCGGTGGTCGTGCGCAGGAAACCGCCGGTGTCGTAGCCGTATCGGGTGGTCTTGCCGAGCGCGTCGGTCGAGGAGACCTTGCGGTCCTCGGGCAGCTCGTAGACGTCGGTGAGCCACTTGCCGTTCGGGTCGGTGGTGATCACCGTCCTGACCGGCTGCCCGGTCGACTTGGCGCGGGCGCCGAACTGTCCAGCGGCCTGCGCGGCCGACAACTCTGAGCGGTAGTAGGCGAACTCGGCGATGTGCCCGGGGAAGAAGCCGTTGGTGCGGTCAGCGGCCGGCGACGGCCAGTTCAGCGTGGTACCGGCCCCCACGTAGGCGTGCAGGGCGGTGGACGCATCGACCGTGCGGTTGGCGGTGCCGACCGCGGCGCCGTCCAGATAGAGCGTCTGCATGTCGGCGCCCGCGGCGAGCGCGACGTGGTGCCACTGGCCGTCGTTGACGGTGCCGCCGGTGGTGATCGGGGTGGCACCGTCGCAGTAGCAGAACTGACCGCGCAGCTTGCCGTCGGCGCCGACGTAGAGCGCCGGCACCCAATTGTCGGCCTCTTTGTCCGGGGCGTCCCAGATCTCGTGGGACTGGAAGGAGTACAGCACCCCGCCGGTGCTGGCGCCCGCGTTCATCTTGAACCAGAGACCGACCGAGACCGGCCCAGCCTGCGGAACATTCGCGCCGGTGAGACCGACGTGCGACGCTTCACCGTCGAAATAGGCGACCGGATCGTCGAGCGGCCCACCACTGCGGCCCAGCCCCACAGAGCTGTACCAGGACGGGTTGCCGATCACCTGATTGACCGGCTGCCAGGTGCCGGACTCGGCGAACCGCAGGTAGTCGGTGGGCCGGGCGGCCAGCACCGACGCCTGGTAGATCTTGCTGGAGCCCGAGACGCTGGGCTTGCCCAGCCGCCACACACCGCCGTTGGAGTCGGTGACCGCGCTGACCGTGCCATCGGCCCGGTCGTAGTCGATCGCCGTCGTGGCGTTCCCGGACGGGCGCAAGATCTTGACCACGGGATGCGAATCGGTGGTGCCCGCGCGGTGCATGGTGGCGATCTCGTCGGCGGTCAGCGGCCGCTCGAACCGGGCGGCCTCGGCCAGCGAGCCCTTGAAGAAGCTGGGGGCGGGGGCCGTCGACGGCTGGTCCGGCCAGCCGCCGCCGTTGAAGCCGGCGCCGAGATAGCGCCGGCTGCTGCCGGTCAGTCCGGCGATGCTCACCGCCGCGGTCTTGGTGCCGACCTCGGCGCCGTCGAGGTAGAGCCACTGCTTGCCGCCGCCGGCGACCAGCGCCACATGGTGCCACTTACCGTCGTTGACCGCGCCGGTGGTGGCGATCGTGGTGGTCGTTCCGGTCCAGAAGCCGCCGTGCAGCCGTCCGCTACCGCCGATGTAGAGAGCGGGCGTGTAGTGGTTGCTGGTGGTGGCCTGGGTGATCGGGTCGGCAGAGTAGCCGAACAGGACCCCCCGGTCACCGGGGTTCGCCCTGAACCACAGCGCCACCGATTGCACGCCGGTAGCGGCGTCGAGCGCGGCCGGAAGTTCCACCCGCGACGAGGAGCCGTTGAAGCCGGCCGCGGTGGCCGTCGCGCCGACCAGCGGTCCCGGCTGCCCGAGACCGACGTCGGTGTACCCGGCGTTGTCGACGCCCTGGTTCGTGTGGACCGCGCTGACCGCCGTGGCGCCGGAGGCCTCGGCCAGCCGCCAGTACGACTGCGGGCCCGCGTTGCCCACGATCGACGGGTATTGCGAGGCGGAAGTGTGCTGGTAGACCGTGCATTTGTCGCCGTTGCCGGGCGGGCAGACCTGACTCAGCTCGTCGTCCGGGCCGTAGTGGTAGGTGTGCGTGAAGCTGGTCTTCGGGTCGTCAGGGTCGAGCCGCTCGGTGCTGACGTACTGCACGTGCCAGCGACCCGACCCGGTGTGCGTCCAGTCGATCCACAGCCGCCGGCCGGACGCTGCCGTCACCGACTCGGCGCGCCCATCGGCGTACTGCAACGTCAGCACCCGGCCCTGCGCGTCGGTGATGGCGGTGATCCGGTACTGCGCCGAGCCGGCGCCCAGGCCGAACGTGTAGACGGCGCCGTCCTTGTCGACCAGCCGATACCCGCCGCTGATCGCGGTGAGCGTGGCGAACCGGCCGATCGGTGCGAGGAATGCGCCGTCCGGATTACGGCCGAAGCCCACCTCCTGGCCGTTCGGGTAGGTCACCACCACGCCCTGCAAACTGCCCGCCCGGTCGCGGACCTCGGTGGCCTTGGCGTCCAGCACGCTGGACCAGCCACCGCCGAACGCGGTGTCGCGACGCACGTCGAGGGTGTTGTAGAAGCGGTCCAGCGTGAGCGAGGGGCCCACCGTCGGGACGTCGACGTCAGTGACCGTCCTGGTGAAGTTGCGGGTGGTCGGATCGAAGCCACGCCCACCGTTCTGCGACAAATCGGTAGTAACCAGCGATTGCGGGAAGCGCGGCAGGAGGCTGTTGAGCTGCTGGGAGCTGCTGGTGGCCGCGCCGTCGCTGGCGGTCACCGTCCAGACGTAGCTCTTGCCCCAGCGCAATACGCCCGCCGGCACCGTCCAGTTTCGCGCCGCGATGGCCCCGGACTGCCCGACGACCGCCCCGGCGGCGTCATGAACGGTGAACGAGTACCGGATAGCCGATGGTCCGCCGTCCGGGTCACTAGCCGTGGCCAGTAGCTCGGGGGTGAGCGTGGGCACGGCTGCGCCGCTGGCCGGATGTTGCGCGTCGATCTGCGGGGCGACGTTGCCGGCGAAGGTCGCCTGCGCCGCGGGATCCTTCCGCGGGTTCGCGGAACGCCGCCACGAGCCGTCCGCGGCCTTGACGTTGACCGACTCGGGAAACACCTTGCGTGTGTAGGACCCGTCGCGGTTGCGGTACACCTCGCTAGCGGCGCTGCCCCGCTCGGGAAGCAGCGTGCTCGTACGCGCATCGAAGCTCTTGCCGGCCACGGTGCGCGGCGTCGTCGACTGTTTCACCGGGCGCCGCTCGGGTATGTGCGGCGGCAGCGCTCCGATGCCCTTGCCCGGAGCCCGCCCGGTACCGCCGCCGACCCGGGTCGCGTCAGCCGAGGCTGAACCGGCGCGCAGCGGCCCTCCGTCGCGCTGCTGCGGCAGTGGGGGCTGAGGACGATCCGCCCCCGGCGGTGGAGGCCGCAGATGTGCCTTCAGCGACGCCAACGCCGCGAGCAACGACGGTCCGCGCTCCAGTTCGCTGGCCACTTGCAGCGGCACGGCGCCGCTGACGACCAGCGACATCGAGACGAACGCGCCCAGCACTCGTCGTCCGAACAACGGTGATCTGGCGGCCATGGCACCCCGTTCGTGGGTCACGCAACCGCACGTACACCGATGCGCGTTGCTCTCAACGCTTTCAGCGCACCGGGACGTGACGCTCCGATGCAGACCGCCACAGTGGATCAGCCCCTACGCCGTCCAGGTAGTGTCCGGATCCTGCCCGTACTGTCCGGAACAGTGTCGAACGCGCCGGACAGCAGTCCGCCGTCGTTGGTGCCGGGCGAACAGCCCGCGTTCCACAAAGGACCGACAAGATAAACTAAGGTCCCTGCCGTGACCCGAAAGATGAATGCAGTTCACGGCGCTGGGTCTGCCGGGCAGGCTGCACATACCCCGGAAGATTTCGTCGCCGAGCTGCGCCGACTGCGCACGCAAGCCGGCGATCCGTCGTTTCGGCAGCTCAGCCGGATCGCTCAGAAGCGGATCACCGATACGCCCGGTGAGAACCGGATGGAACCGCTACCACCGAGTACCACCTCCGAGGTGCTCTCCGGCAAGCGGCTTCCGCGGCTGCCCCGCCTGGAGTTCGTCGAGTCGTACGTGACGGCCTGCCTGAGCGCGAGCGGTCTGGACGAGCCGGCCCTCAACGCCGAGGTGGCCCGGTGGCGCGAGTTGTGGCGTGCCGTGGCGGCACCGGAGAGGCTGGCCGAGCCGGCAGGTGCCGGACGGCCGGATCGGTCACCCCCGCGCCGTCCGCTGACGCTGCTGGTCGTGGTCTTCGTCGCGGGCCTGGGCGGCGGCATCGCGGGCACCCTGGGATGGACCCGCCTCCAGCTGTCCGCAGCGACCCGGACGGCGGTCGCCGAGCCCAGCGCCGAGGCACCCGACGTCTGCCTGCCGCCAGCGACGGCACTGCCCCAGGGCCAGGACGTCCTGCAGCTACCACCCGCAGGGCAGCGGGCCGGCTCCTGGTGGGTCAACGAAGCCCGTGCCGCCGCGCTCAGCACCGACGGGCGCCAGTTCCGCGCCGACGTCACCGCGGGCACCTCACGCCCGGGCGACGTGATCATCGTGAAGAGCGACATCGCGCTGGTCCAGGGCCGGTCCTACGCCCTGTCCTTCGCGGCCGCCGCCGATCGCGCCACCACCATCCGGGTCCGCGTGCAAGACAGCCGACCGCCCGCCTACCAGGACTCCTACGACCGAGAGGTGTCGGTGGACCAGAACACCTGCCTGCACCGGTACCAGTTCGTCGCGAAGAAGACCAGCGCCCACTCCGAACTCACGTTCCAGGTCGGTGGGCGCCCCCACGACTTCCGCCTCGAGGTCCGCGACACGTCACTGACCACGACCCTGGACTGACCAGTCGAGACGCCGCGGCAGAGACGTGTTCGATACGACGGGAGCACGGCCGATGGCGGTGGCCGTGGTCCCTCGAGGCTGCTGCCCGCCCGCGTCGACCGCCTGGTTGCTGTCACAGCGGGACGTGTCGGACGTGCGTCACCGGTCTGCCTTCGACCCAGAGGTCGGCTCCTGCGCGACGGTGGGCCCGCCAGTGCCTGCGAGAAGCCCTGGACCCATCGGAACCGGGCGACGACGGTACGGCTTGGTGGCGCGCTCAGCCGATCAGCCGCAGTACGTCTTGGCGACTCCGATCGCCGCGACTGCTTCCCCGCAGCACCCACTGAGGTGCGACGTCGGGCCGGGCGTCGATGGTGGTGGGGGATCAGGTGTCGTGTCCGGGTCGTGGGCCTCCGGCGTCAGGAGCGCGCGCCCCCATCCGGGCATTGTCGACAGCGCTGTCAGAGCACCCGTGGCGGGGTGTTGCCCGCGGCGACGATGGCCCGGCGCATCGGTACCGCCGCCAACAAGGTGAACCCGATCACGAAGAAGATCAGCAGGGAGACCAGGCCCACCCGGTAGCTGGCGGTGAGTTGGAACACCAGCCCGAACGCCAGCGGCCCCAACCAACTGGTGCCCTTGTCGCTGATCTCGTAGAAGCCGTAGTATTCGGCCTCCTTGCCGACCGGGATCAGCTGGGCGAACAGTGACCGGCTCAGCGCCTGGCTGCCGCCGAGTACCAGCCCGATCGCCGCGCCGAGCACCATGAACGGCACCGGCGCCTCGGCCGGAAGGCGGAATGCCGCCACGATCACCGCCGTCCACAGCACGAGGCTCAGCAGCACCGTCTTGTGCGCCCCGATCCGTGCGGCCAGCCCGCCGAGCAGCAGCGCCCCGCCGAAGGCCAGGAACTGCACGAGCAGGATCGTGACAACCAGCGTGGTCTGGTCCAGGCGCAGTTCCTCGGTGCCGTACTGACTGGCCAGCGCGATCACCGTCTGGATGCCGTCGTTGTAGACCAGGAACGCCAGCAGGAAGAACAACGTCAGCGGGTACGCCCGCATCGCACGCATGGTGCCTCGCAACTGCCGGAACCCGTCGACCAGTACGCTATCGCGCCGCTCGGCGGCCTCCGCGCCCGGACGTTCCCGCAGCCAGCGCAGCGGCACCAGGGTGAACAGCGCCCACCACAGCCCGGCCGACACGATCGACCAGCGGGCCACGTCGAGTGTGCGCTGTGCGTCGCCGTCCACGGCGAACGCGCTGACCGCGGCCAGGTTGCCCAGCAGCAGCAGCCCTCCGCCCAGGTAGCCGAGCGCCCAGCCGCGGCTGGAGATGGCGTCGCGCTCGTTCGGGCCGCCGAGCTGGGGCAGGAACGAGTTGTACACCACCACCGCGGCGCCGAAGGCGATGTTCGCCACCACGAACAGCGCCCCGCCCAGCAGGTACCGTTCGCCGGTGACGAACACCATCGCCACAGTCGCCCCGGCACCGGTGTACGCCGCGACGGCGAGCAGCCGCTTCTTGTGCAGCGACCGGTCGGCGACCGCCCCCATGATCGGCAGCACGAACACGGTCAGGAACACCGACAGCGACACCAGATAGGGAAAGTACGACCCGGCGGCCACCGAGATGCCCAACGGATGAACCGATCCGGCGCATTCGTCGGCGCCGAGCGGGCAGCCGGCCGCCTGTTCGGCGACGCTGGTGAGGAACGGACCCAGGAACACGGTGATCACCGTGGTGGAGAATGCCGACATCGCCCAGTCGTAGAAGTACCAGCCGGTGCGTTCGGCGCGGGTGCTGCGGCCCGGGGTGGCGTCGGTGATGGACGCGGCCATGCGGGGTCCTCGTCTTCGGACGGCCGGCGCGGCCGGCAGGGGCGGTGGGTCAGCCGGGCCAGTGCCCGCGCTCGGCGTACACGTCGCGCAGCACCTCCAGGTGATCGGTCATGATGCCATCCACGCCGAGATCCAGTAACCGTCGGATGGTCGCGGCGTCGTCTACCGTCCAGACATGTACCTGCAAGCCGAGCCGGTGCGCGGCGCGCACGAAACGCCGGTCGACCACCGGCACCCCGGCGTGGCGCAGCGGCACCTGCGCGGCCACCGCCCCCACCGGCACCCGCATCGGCAGGCCGGTCAGTGACGTCACCCGCAGCCGGGCCACCTCCCGCATGCCCAGCGACGTGGCCACCTGCGGGCCGGCCAGGGCGCGTAGCCGTGCCAGCCGGGCGTCGCCGAACGAGGTCAGCAGGACCCGTCGCTCGGCGCCCGTGCGGCGCACCACCTGCACGGTGGCCTGCTCGGCCCCGTCGGCCTTGACGTCGATGTTGAACCGTACGCCGGGCCACGCGGCCAGGATCTCCTCGAGGCGTGGCACCGCGGCGGCGCCTCCGACACGTACGGTGGCCAGGTCCGCCATGCGTAGCGCGGCCACCCGCGCCGGCTGCCCGGCGACGCGGGCGAGGGAGGGGTCGTGCACCACCACCGGCACCCCGTCGGCGGTGGTGTGCACGTCGGTCTCGATGTACCGGTAGCCCATCGCCACGGCCCGGGCGAACGCCTCGGCGGTGTTCTCGTCGCCGGCGGCGGCCCCGCCGCGGTGGGCGAACGCCAACGGCGTCGGGGCGTCCAGGTACGGGCACGGCTGCGACATGCGGGCACCCTACGCGGCCGACGCCGTGCCGTAGTCGGCCGGTCGGGGCGGACAGGGACCGACCGCTAGGCAGTGTCGTCGAACGAGCCCCGTCCGACATGCTCTGACGCGTGTCCGCCGCTATGAGCCGACTGACGCCGAGTGGGACTCATCAATGCCCAGCCGGCCGGTCAACGGCAGGACGTGGAGTGCTTCTCCAGCCGCCCGCCGTCCGGTGTCGTAGGCGCCGGGGACCGTGGTGGGGTCGGTGATGCTGGTCGCCTCACCCGCGAGGAAGACGACGCCGTCGACCGGTTGCGCGAGTGCTGCCGCGGCGTTGGCCACGCCCGGCGTGACGAAGCTGCAGGCACCCCGGGTGTAGGCGTGCGTGGTCCAGTTGTGCAGGGTCGTCCGGACCGGGCTCAGCGGGTGGTCCCGGGTGACGAGGCGAAGGGTAGCCCCCGCCGCACGCCGTCCGGATCTGTGAGATCGACAACGCTCGCTCGAACGGACCTGCAACTAGATCAAGCCTGATCCGCCCAGTCGGATGCGCACCCGCTAGCTGTATCTGCCCGATCAGTCGGTGAACAGGTTGAGCAGGTCGCCGATGTGCCGGTCCGCTTCGGCGGGGTGGCGGAACCGACCGGCGCCGTTAACGGTGTACTGATTGCGGCGCCCGACGCGCTCACGAGTAAGGTATCCGTCGGTTTCGAGGTCCGTGACGATGGCTTGCGCGGCGCGTTCGGTGATGCCGATCGTGTCGGCAACATCGCGCAGGCGCACGGTGGGGTCGCGGGCGATGGCCAGCAGTACGTGGGCGTGGTTGGTCAGAAAGGTCCACGTCCGCACGCGCGATTCCGAGCGCTTCACCGCTTCCGGCACCGACATCTCTCGCCCCCATCTCCGCCCGTTCCCGATCAAGTCACCCGCGTGAACGCGCACGACCAGACGAGAATGGCACATCGTAGGTTATGGCGACTTGGAAGGCCGGCTTCCCTTTTCACCTTCCCAGGCAGCTTCACGCACGAAGCACGATTCGTGGATACTCAAATCCAGCGAGGGAGAGAACTCGAACATCGTAGGCGTGACCGTCAGTCCGGGCCCGGGTTCCGACGGTGCAGCCATGGACGGATGATTGCGTCCAAGATCGTCCTGCCTCTACCTGCATGGCCAAGACCGCCGAGCCCGGAGCCCAGCAGACCCGGGCAGGCGAATCAGGACTCGAAGTACCGGCCCTGTTGCCGTCGGTAACGCCGCCTCGGAGCCTGCGACAGGCGTCGCATCGCGAACACCGTTCCGGCCACGCTGACCAGCACGGCGGCGACAATCAGTAGCATCGATGTGCCGGTTATCGGCGATGGGGTCTCGGAGTTGTCTGTCGCCGCGACGCGTACAGCGCTCGCCGACCCACCGTTACCAGCTGCAGGCGGCGGTGCCGTCGGCAGCGCGGCGAAGTTCACGATGCCGCTGCTCTCCAACAGGGTCATATGCGTCATCACGAACTGGTTGGTGCGCTGCGCCAGTTTGCGGATCGTGTCGTTGCGGGTGCTCGCCCGGATCGTCGCGATGGCCGGGAAGATCTTGCCGTGAGCGGCGCGGAGCCGGTCGATGTAGATCTTGTCGAAGTCAGTGCCCTCGGCGTTGCCCATCTCGTCGAGCCACCCCTGCTGGTCCGCGTTGGGCTCGTCCGGCAGAGCGATGTCCAGCTTCTTCGCGGCATCACGTACGAACTTGTCCAGAATCTGGTGCTGAGCCGCGATTTCGCGCCCGATGGACTGGATCCGGGGGTCGTCCGACCTCTGCTGCGCCATCTCGCCCGCGGGAATCTCCCACAACCCGGCGAGGCGAACCTTCGTCGCGAAATCGCGGTCGGCGTCCGAGAGGTCGCCTCTGCCGCGGTCGCTCAGCAACCCGTTCGGCGGCGCGGGAACGCCGGGCTCCGCCCGCGCGCCCTGTGGATCGAGCAGGACCGCTGCGACGACGAGCATCGCCGCACCCGAGAGCCAACGACGCCACGACAACATCCCCGGGACGGCCAACACGTGAATCTCCATTCGTGAATTCACCATCTATGCAGGCTGAAGTACGTACGCCAGCCCGCTCGGGATCAACCCATGTCAGAAGTAGTTGCCAGAGGCAGGGGACATGACGAGGTCGCCTGCCAGCGGACGGCATGCAACGACGCCTCGCCCGGAGCTGAACCGGCAGGTCACCTTCTGCACAGGCGGGGCACTACGCCCAGAACGCCATGAGGCGTGTCATCACCCGCCGCGGCGGGTGCACGGCGCGCCTGCCCCGGATCTGGCCGAGGTCGTGGCGAAGGTCAAGGCGATCGCGCAGATCGGCTACAGCACCAACCCCGGCGACGCCCTGCGCGCGTGGGTACGACGCCGGGCGCGCGCACCCCGGCGCTGGTGAGCGAGTCTGACTATCTCCGAACGCAGCAGGTCACCGCCCTGGCGGCGCCGGAGGACGGCACCACAGACCCGTATCAGCTGACCGGTCTGGTGATATGCGGACTGTGCGGGCGCCGCGCCGAAGGGCATTGGGCGCATGGCCGGGCACGCTATCGGTGCCGGCATGGCTACACCAGCCCGAGCGATGCCCACCTCGAGCGGCCGAAGATTTGGTACGTGCGGCAAGACCAGATCGTCGCGCAAGCCCGCGTCCAACTCGCACACCTGCTCGATGTCGGCCCGGAAGATCTGACGCCGCGAGAGCTGGACCGATAACTCCGCGCCAAGGGGATCACGATCGTCTGCACGCCGGTCAGCATTACCCTCGACACCGCAACGGGCCCGCTCCCGAAGAGCATTGTCAGTCGAAGCGGGGAGTCCGGTCACCTCGTTCTGGCTGGGTCAGCTCTGCCGCGACCGCACCGGTGCGCGTCCTGCACTGCAGCGTAGAGCGCCTCCTCGCTCTCGAACCACGCGGAAGTGGCTCTCCAGAACTCGTCGCGCGTCATGGAACGTCGGGACAGGAATTCCCGGAACTCGACGCGAAGCCTGTCTACGCCTTCTGGCCCGCCATTGATCAGGCTGCTGCGCAGCATCGGCCGCGCTCCGGCCAGTTCCTCGGAGAAGTACCCCGTGAGCAGATCGGTTACTGCCGGCGGCAGCTCGCAGAGGCAGCGGCCCAGCCGGCTGACCGGGCTGACGAAGACGCGTAGGAGACCCTCATGAGCGGGCGGCTGTGGTGCCGTTTCGGTCGACGCGCCTGCGCACCAGGCCGATAATTTACCGCGCATGAGGGCGCTGGATGTACCGTGGCAGCCATGACTACAGGCACCGTGAAGTGGTTCAACGCCGACAAGGGCTTCGGCTTCATCACCCCCGACGACGGCGGCGCAGACGTTTTCGCCCACTTCTCCGCAATCGCGACGAGCGGCTACCGCAGCCTCGACGAGAACCAGAAAGTCGAGTTCGACATCACCCAGGGTCAGAAGGGCCCACAGGCCTCGAACATCCGCCCGCTCTGATCCACACTCTGCGAACGGCGGTCCACTGAATCGGTGGACCGCCGTTTGGCGTTCCCGGCCCGTGGTGGTGACGAGGTCCCGCTTAGCCGGTTCTGCCCGCCGGCCGACGCCGCAGCCGCCCACGCCGACCTGGTCGGACGCCGCTCGACCGGCAAGCTCCTTCTCGGCCGCGCGTCTGACGAGGCGCCGGTTCCGGGAACCGGCGCCTCGTCAGGGTCATTCACACCGGCGTCAGCGCCCGCACTGGGTGCTGGTCCATCGGAAGCTGGCGATCTCGTTGTTCGTGCTCAGATACTTGCCGTCGGCGGGACCCCAGGTGAAGTAGTAGTTGCTCAGGTTGTCCCAGTAGTCCCCGGGGGCGATGCAGGCCCACGCGCCGCCGTGGTTCGGGTGGTAGTACAGGTTGGCGTAGTTGCCGTGCGCGCTGTTGTTCTGCACCGACGAGGCCCGGTTGCGGAAGTTGCCGCAGTTGTCGCCCCAGTTGGTGTCCGAGTTGAACCATCGGCAGCTGGCACCGCCCTTGTAGGGCAGGTCCCAGGCATAGAAGTACCCGTCGCCGAGCAGCTTGGCGCCGGCCTGAGCCGGTGTGGTGGCCGGCTGGGCGTGTGCCGCGGTCGGAAGGCCGACCAGCAGCCCGGCGGCGATCGCCGCGCCGGCCATGAGGCCTCGGATTCTCTTCATGTGATCCTCCTGAATGGTGTGTCACCGTGACGGATGGCCACGGAGTCGTGGGTCCCCGGTCAGCTGGCCAGAACGATGGCTCTGGCGCCGGGGAGCGCGTCGTGCCGCAGCCGTCGCCGGTCGGCGATGTCGGCCGCGTACCGCGCATCGACCTCTTGGGCGTACCTGCGGTCGAGCTCGGCCGCGGTGGCGGTCAGGCCCGTCCGGTCGGCGCAGGTGGCCTCGGTGACCGCCAGGGCGACTTCCCGTTCCCGCGGCATCGGGGGATCCGCGGCGAGCACCGCGCCGAGGGTCTGAGCCGGGGAGTCGTACGGCTGGCCCGCGTCGGTCATGCACCGGCCCCACGCGGTGACCCCGCGCTGGTAGCGGGCGTCGCGATGCACCATGTGAATGCGGAGATCGGCCAGGTTCTCGGTCACCCGTTCGACCCGGTACCAGGTCTGGAGGTCGCCGTAGAGCACGCGTTGCGCCTCCGAGGTGCAGCTGTCAGCGCTGCGCCGGGTGGTGACCCCGGACGGGAGGACGGCGCTCAGGTCGGTGCGTGCGCCGGGAACGCCGTTGAGCGCGGACAGCGCGGCAGCGCGAGCCGGCTCCGGCATTCCGTTCAGGCGTTTCGTGTTGGGCTGCGTTCGTACCGCCATCTCCTGCTGCCGGCGCAGATCCGTGCCGTACCCGTGCTTCCGCGCCCACTCGACGTCGTCGACGACGTGTGGAAAGTCCCGGTACTGCAGGTGCGCGGGGCGGGCGACCGCCGTGTACTCGAACCCGCGCCGTCGCATGCAGTCGCGGATCAGGAGTTGCTCGGCGCGATCCAGCAGATCTGATTCGCTGGTGGTGAGGTCGCCCACGACCGTCGAGGGCGGGGCCCCTCCCGGCGGGTTCGGCTTCGGGCTGCGGCAACCGGTGATCAGAAGTGTCGCGACTACCGCGATGGCCACCGTCGGCCGGCGGATACCCCCTGGCCTGATCGTCACGTTCATTGCTCCCTCCGCGTCTTGGGCTCTGTTTCTAGCCACAGGGGAGTTGTCTGGCCCCTGCTCGGGGTCGTCAGACAAACAACGCTGGACAACGCAGTGACAATGGACGATGGATGCCGCCGGAGTGACTGGGGGAGGTCGGGGATGCCGAGACCCGAGCGACCGTTGGACGGGAGGGAGGGCCCGGCCGTGCAGCTGGCGGCCGAGCTGCGGCAACTGCGGGAGAAGGCCGGCCGGCCGGGTTACCGGCAGATGGCGGCGCGGGTGAACTTCTCGGTGGCGACGTTGTCGGCGGCGGCGTCCGGCCGGCGGCTGCCGACGCTGGAGGTGACGCTCGCGTACGTGGCCGCGTGCGATGGTGATCGCGCGGAGTGGGTGCGGCGCTGGCGCGAGGCGGAAAGGCTGAGCGTGGCGCCCGCCGACGACCCGGCGGTCGCGTACGGCGGTCACACGTCGCCGTACCTGGGGCTCACGACGTTCCAGCCCGAGGACGCGGAGTTGTTCTTCGGGCGGGCCGCGTTGGTGGCCGAGCTGGTACGCCGCCTCGGCGAGCGGCGGTTCCTGGCGGTGTTCGGCCCGTCCGGTGCGGGCAAGTCATCGGTGGTCCGGGCAGGGCTGGTGCCGGCCGTGGGCGGGTCCTCAGTGGTGTTCACGCCGGGCGTGCATCCCATGGCGGAGCTGACGGTGCACCTGGCGCGGCATGCCGGCGTGCCGGCCGGCGGGCTGCTGGACGAGTTGCGCGCGGACCCGAGCCGGGCGTCCCTGATGGTCCGCCAGGGCCTGCCGGGCACACCGGGGGACGGTGATCTTCTGGTTGTGGTGGATCAGTTCGAGGAGGTCTTCGCAAGCTGCCCGGACCCGGCCGAGCGGGCGGATTTCGTCGATGCACTGCTGGCGATGTGCCGGGAGCCGGACGGCCGGGCCCGGGTGGTGCTGGCCGTCCGGGCCGATCATTACGCCCGGTTCACCGAGCTTCCGCAGCTGCTGGCGGCGTTGGCGGACGCGCAGGTGCTGATCGGTGGGATGAGCCCGGCGGAGCTGCGTGAGGCGGTCACCAAGCCGGCCGAGGCCCGCGGTGCCCGCGTCGAGGGCGCTCTGGTGGCCACGATCGTCGCGGAGGTGGCCGACTCGCCGGGTGCCCTCCCGCTGGCCGCGCACGCGTTGCGGGAGGCATGGCACCGTCGTCAGGGCGCGATGGTCACGCTGACCGGTTATCAGGCGACCGGCGGGGTGGCTGGCGCGGTCGCCCACACCGCGGAGCAGGCGTACGAGCGGCTCTCCGAGCGGGAACGCGACGTCGCACGGCGGGTGCTGCTGCGGATGGTCGACGTCGGGCAGGACGGGTTGATCACCCGTCGCCGGTTGAGCCGGGCCGAGCTGGCCACGATCGAGCATTCGGCGGCGGTGGTCGAGGCGTTCGTGGACGCGAGGCTGGTCAGCACGGACCGCGACACCGTGGAGGTCGCGCACGAGGCGCTGATCCGAGGGTGGCCGCGGCTGCGTGGCTGGGTCGAGGAGAGCCGGGCCGGGCTACGGCTGCACCGCCAGCTGACCGAGGCGGCCGCGGTTTGGGCGGCGCTGGGTCGCGACGAGGGCGCGCTGTACCGGGGGCTGCGGTTGTCGGCGACAGTGGAAGCCACGAGGGCCGAGGTCATCGACCTGACCGGCGCGGAACGGGAGTTCCTGGAGGTCAGCCGGGAACGGCAGGCCCGGGAGACCCGGTCGCGTCAGCGACGCGTGCGGCTGGCGCTGATCAGCCTGGCTGCCGGGGTGACAGTGACGAGCCTGATCGCGGTGCTCGCGTTCCGGGAGGCGAACCGGGCCAACGACGAGCGTGAGCGTGCCCTGTCGCACCAACTGGTGGCCAACGCCCGTGATCAGTCGCAGGTCGATCAGGAACTGGCCGTGCTGCTGGCCCGGGCGGCCTATGACACCAAACCGACCGCCGAGGCCGCCGCTGTGCTCCGCCGGGCGGTAGTCGACTCCCGGATGCGAGCGAGGCTCGTCTCGGGACAGCAGCAGGTCTTCGGCGTGGCCTACAGCCCGGACGGCCGGCGGGTGGCCAGCAGCGGCGCGGACGGCACTGTCCGGGTCTGGACGTTGATCGGCCCGGACACGTTCGCGGAACCACCTCGCATCCTGCGTGACCACAAGGGCTACGTCCGGGTCCCGGTGTTCAGTGCGGATGGCCGCTATCTCGCGGGCAGCGGGGTCGACGGTCTGGTGACCGTGTGGGACCTGACCACCGGCGCGCCTCCGCTCGTG
Organism: Actinoplanes sp. NPDC051346; assembly: GCF_040682215.1. Lineage (NCBI taxonomy): Bacteria > Bacillati > Actinomycetota > Actinomycetes > Micromonosporales > Micromonosporaceae > Actinoplanes > Actinoplanes sp. NPDC051346. Next base: position 886,291 of record NZ_JBFBAJ010000002.1, read on the forward strand.
CTGCGCGGTCACGGCGGAGAGGTGTCGGCTGTCGCGTTCAGCCCGGACGGACGACTCGTGGCCGGCGCCGGCAACGACGGCACCGTACGGGTCTGGGATCGCACGAACGGGAACCCGCGACCTGTTCGGGCCCTGCCGCTCGGCGGAGGTCCCGCCCGGGCGGTGGCCTTCAGCCCAGATGGCGTCCATCTCGCCGCCGCCGGCGGCGATGGACCGGTCGTCGTCTGGAAGCTGAGCACGACCAAGCCACCCGTGGTGCTGAAAGGGCACGAGGACACCGTGTGGAGCCTCGCTTACAGCTCGGATGGGCGCCGGCTCGCCAGCGCGAGCGCCGACCAGACAATCAGGGTCTGGTCCACCACCGGTGGCGGGCCGCCGGTGGTCCTTCGCGCCGACGACGGCACCGTCGAGACCGTAGCCTTCAGCCCGGACGGCAAACGGGTCGCCAGCGGCCACAGCGGAAGCGACACCATCCGGGTGTGGGACGCGGCGACCGGTGACGGCGAGGATCCCCTGCTGCTGCACGGTCACAACGGACCGGTGTGGAGCGTCGCCTTCAGCCCCGACGGCCGCCGGCTGCTCAGCGGCAGCGGCGACGGCACGCTGCGGCTCTGGGATCCGACGTACCCCGGCGATCCGCAGGTCCTCGACGGTCACCGTGGGCCCGCGTGGAGCGTGGCGGTCAGCGCCGACGGGAACACCATCGCCAGCGGCGGCGCCGACCACACGGTCCGCGTGTGGCGGGGCCCGTCCCGGACCAACCCGTTGGTGCTCAAAGGCCACGGCGACGAAGTTCTCTCGGTGGCGTTGACCGCCGACGGCGCCCGGGTGGCCAGCGCTTCGCGCGATCGGACCGTACGGGTGTGGGACACCCGCAGCGGCGCCCCCATCGCCGTTCTGAAAGGTCACACGAAGACTGTCTGGGGTGTCGCCCTCAGTCCCGACGGGCGGCGGGTGGCCAGCGGCGGCGCCGACGAGGCGGTGCGGATCTGGGACGTCGGCGGTGCGGGCCCGCCCGTCGTGCTCAAGGGACACGAGGCATCCATCCGGGGGATCGCGTTCAGCCCGGACGGCCGGCAGGTCGCCAGCACGAGCCAGGACACCACGGTGCGGGTATGGAGCGCCGACGGCCGCGGAGATCCGGTCGTCCTGCGAGGGAATCCCGGCCTGGTCTGGACCGTCACGTACTCCCCGGACGGCCGGTCGATCGCCACCGGCGGCGACGACGGCAACATCAGGATCTGGAACACGACCGGGAAGGAAGCGCCTCGGATCCTCCGCGGACACCGAGGGCCGGTCTGGAGCGTGGCTTTCCGTCCAGATGGCCAGCAGATCGTCAGTGCCGGACATGACAGCAGCGAGCGAGTTTGGGACACGGCCACCGGTGACGAAGTCGTATCGCTCCACGGCCACGGCACCTTCGTCGAACAGGCCCTGTTCGGCCCCGACGAAACCCTCGTCTCGGCCCACGGCGACGGCACCGTCCGAGTGACCCGATGCGCGGTCTGCAGCCCGATCAACCACGTCCTGGAGCTCGCGGACGCCCAGGTCACCCGCCCGCTTAGCGCCGACGAACGTCGCCTCTACCTGCACGAATAGGTCCACGTAGCGCGGCCCGCAGCGGGCGGGGCCGGTGAACAGGTGGGTACGCGGGCCGAGGCGCTGGGCGGCATCCAGGTTCCCGGCGATGTCGTCAATGAACAGGATGCGGTCGGGCGTCAGGCCGAGCCGGTCGCAGCACCGAAGGTAGGCGGCGGGCGTCGAGATCGTGCTCGAAGTCGACTACCTGAGCGAGCTGACAGCACTGCGCTCGCTGGCTCGACTCGCCGCGGCGGTTCCGTCCGTTGCGGGGCCGCACGCTGACCGACGGCGGGTTGCGCCAGGTGTTCGGTTTCAGCAGCCGGATGGCCCAGTAGAAGTAGCACCGGCCGCCAGGCGCCTTCGTGCATGTCTCCGGGGCGAACAGCCGTGTGGTCGCTAATTTCGTTCCAGTTTGCCCACCTAATCGGCCTGGACCCGCAAGCACTGGTTCTCGATGACCTCGCCGGACGGTTGCGACAACGACAGATCACCAACGTGTGCACGTCCGTCAGCATCACCCTCGACGTCGGCGCTGATTCTCCAGCCCACCTTCAAACTGCGCCGCGCGTCGCCCGCGACCTGACAGATTCGATGGGGGAGGAGGCGGCATCGATCGAAGTGGCCGCAGAGACTTCGGAGCGGCGATCTCGCCGAGTGGCTTCTGTCCAACTACGGCTGCCGGGATTCACGATCCCGAACCAGCGGCGGACAGCATTTAACCCCCACCACGGTCTAGTACTCCAGCAGCGGGCGGGCGTGCAGCTCGGCGCCGACCGAACGATCGCTCCGTCGGTGGCCAGAGAAGTTTCGCCGGGGCTGAGGAGACCAGCGCAGAGTCGCGTCCGGATTACTTCATCCGTCCGATGACGTCCCGGTTTCTGGCCGGGGGCCCCGTGTGGTCCATCCCGGTGCACGGGTGACGGACTCGCACGCATGACCGACCCGGATCCGGGGTGACCTTGGCAGAGTCCGTAGCTGAGGCCCTTACCCTCTCTGATCCGGTGCTGCGCAAGACCGCTTAGCGGGCTCGGCTCGGCGTTTCTCGAAGCCCCAACCCTGGGTCAGCGGGGCTATGCCGTTCGTTGTGCCAATGATCACTGCCGCCGTCTCTCCGGCCCTCATGATCATTAAAGTGCGCTCTCGTTCGATCTGAGCGGGGGAGATGTGCTGGTGAATCCACCAATGACAGGGCGGGGTTGCGTCCGCTGGTTCGATGCGGTTCTGCGGGGGCCGGCCGGGCGGACGATGTCCGCTGCTTTGGTCATGCTGCTGGTCGCGACGGTGCTCGGAGTGCCGAAACCTCAGCCGGTGTCAGCGGCGCCGGCTGCTCCGGCCGCCGCGGCCGAGCCGCTGGAGCGTCCGGATGAGACGGCCGCACTGATCACTGCCAGGCTGACGGGCCAGCGGGTACGGATCTCCGGGCTGACCTCCGAGACTTCGGAGTTCTTCGCGCTTCCGGAGGGCCGCATCGAGGCGACGGTCTCGGCGGGTGTGGTGCGGATGCGCCGGGGCGGGACGTGGGTGCCTGTCGATCTGACACTGCGCAAGCAGGCGGACGGTTCGGTGGCGCCGGTTGCGCATCCGCAGAACCTCAAGGTGGCCGGCGCGCGGACGACGTCGTCCGGGGAACTGGCGTCTGTCGGCACCGGCGCGGACAGAGTGACGCTCGGCTGGCCGGGGACTCTGCCGGAACCGGTGCTGGACGGCAACAAGGCGACGTACCCGGATGTGCTCCCGCAGACCGATCTTGTGGTGGAAGCGACCCGTTCGGGGTTCGAGCAGTTCGTGGTGGCCAAGTCGCCGGCGGCGGTGCCGCACCTCGATGAGGTGCTGGTGCCGCTCTCTGGCAAGCGGGTGGCCGCGATCGACGAGGATGCCACCGGCAGCCTGGAGGTCGAGGACTCGGCCGGGCGTATGGTGGCGTCGGTCCCGACGCCGATGATGTGGGACGCCCAGCTCGCCTCGAACGGGGAGAGCCCGGCGCGGATGACCGAGCTCGACGTCACCGCTCAGCAGCCGAAGCCGGCCGCGCGACAGACGTCGCAGGGGGGCCGCCAGGCGGCGCTGAAGCTGACACCGGACGCCACGTGGCTCAAGGACCCGGCGACGAAGTATCCGGTGACGATCGATCCGCAGATCAACAAGCTGCTGACGACGTTCGACACCACGGTCAGCGAGGGCTCGTCGGCCGATCAGGGCGGGGCGGACTACCTGCGCCTGGGCGTCACCACTGAAGCGAAGCCGAAGAAGTCGCGTTCCTTCGTCAACTGGGACATCACGGCGCTGCGCGGTAAGCAGATCACCGCGGCCTCGGCGCACTTCTTCAACTGGTACGCCACCACGTGCGCAGCGACCCCGTGGGAGATCTGGACCACCGAGGGTGCCGACGGCGACACCCGCTGGGCGAACCAGCCGAAGTGGCTCACCAAGGAAGCCACCTCCACGCAGACCAAGGGCTTCAACTCCTCCTGCGGCGACGGCTGGGTGTCCGTCGACGCGAAGAGCTTCTTCCAGCGTGCCGCGAGCAAGAACGAGACCCGGGCGAACATGGGGATCCGGGCGGCGAACGAGGCGGACAAGAAGCAGTGGAAGGAGTTCCGGTCGCGGAACGCCAACGACACCGCCCAGGTGCCGTACGCGAAGGTCACCTACAACTCGTACCCGGTGATCGGCACCCGCTCGGCGACGCCGAGCATGCCCTGTGTCACCGGGGCCGACCGGCCGTATGTCAACAGCCTCGTCCCGCAGCTCAAGGCCGTGGTGTCGGACCCGGACGGCAGCAAGGTGAAAGCCACCTTCGAGTGGCACGTGCTGGACGGCCGCAAGATCGGTGAGAGCAGCACCGGGACCGCCGCCTCGGGCTCGACCCTGTCCGCCACGGTGCCCGCCGGCGCCCTGGCCGACAACGGCACCTATGCCTGGCGGGTCTCCGCCAACGACGGTACGGTCAGCAGTCCCGCGTCGTCCTTCTGCCAGTTCAGCGTCGATGTCACCGCGCCCGGTGCGGCCCCGGTGGTGTCCTCGCCGGACTACCCGCAGGGAGCCTGGGGCAGCGCGGCCACCAAGCCCGGCGCCTTCACCCTCGCCGCGGCGGGTGTCAAGGATGTCGCCGCCTACGAGTACGGGCTGGACGTCAGCACCCCGACGCAGCGGGTCAACGCCTCCACCGTCGGTGGCAACGCCTCCGTGTCCGTGACACCCGGATCGGACGGCCCGCACACCCTGGTCGTACGCTCCGTCGACCGGGCGGGGAACCGCTCGCCGATGGCGCGCTACGCCTTCCAGGTGGGCGCCGGTGCGGTGACCAGTCCCGAGAACGGCGACATCAGCGCGGGGATGACCACGCTCGAGGGCGTGGGCAAGTCCGGTGCCGGCGGCGTCGAATACCAGTGGCGTCGCGGTGAGGCCGACACCTGGCGGTCCGTGCCCCCGGCGGACGTGGCTCTCACCGAAGGCGGCGGGGCCGTGACGTGGCCGCTCCCGGTCAGCGGCAGTAGCCCTGCGAAGCTCAACTGGAACGTCGCCAAGACGCTGAACGAGGCGGAGGCCGGCCCGGACCCGCTGGACGGACCCGTACAGGTCCGTGCGGTGTTCACCGGTGCCGGAGCCGGCACGTCGAGCGCGGTGAAGTTCACCTTCGACCGCAACCGCGCCTCGGCCGCGAGCCAGGACCTCGGCCCCGGTTCCGTGAACCTGCTCACCGGCAACTTCACGGTGTCCGACTCGGATGTGTCGGTGGACTCCGCCGTCGGCGACCTGACTGTCTCGCGGACCTACACCTCCCGTCAGCCGGGCAAGGCGGATGCGATGTTCGGCCCCGGCTGGACCTCCTCCGTCGGCGTGGAGGACGCCGAAGCCCCGTACACGGCGCTGACCGTGACCGGCTCGCTGGTGCAGGCGGGCCTGCCCGACGGCGACAGCATCGGTTTCACCCGGGACGCGGACACGAAGACCGGTGCCAGTTTCGCGCCGGAACTCGGTTCCGAGGACCTGACGCTGAAGTACTCCACCGACGGCGACCGGTACGTCCTGCGGGACCTCGGCGACACCACGGTCACCTTCACCCGGCCTGCGGGCACCCCGGCCGGGCAGTACGTCCCGACGAGGGTCGACCTGTCCGCCACGGGACAGTCCAGCACCTTGTCGTGGGAGAAGAGCGTCGTCGACGGGGCCGTGGTGATGCGCCCGACCCGCATGATCGCCCCGGCACCGGACGGGGTGAACTGCGGCGCGACTCTCGTCAAGGGCTGCCGGGCACTCACCTTCGGCTATGCCAGCGACAGCACGGCCACCGGCGCGGACCAGGCCGGCTGGGGTGATCACGCCGGACGGTTGCGGGAGGTGACGTTCACCGCCTACGACCCGGCGGCCGAGAAGATGGCCACCGTGGCGCTGGCCCGCTACGCGTACGACAACACCGGCCGGCTCCGTGCGGCCTGGGATCCGCGGCTGGACTCCGGCAACGGCGAACATGTCGGCGACACCTATCGCTACGACGGCGCGGGTGGCGTGCTGTCGGAGTTGCGTCCCGCCGGGCAAGAGCCGTGGCAGTTCGACTACAGCGCCATCCCGGGTGATCCGGGCGTCGGCCGGCTGCATCACATCAAGCGGTCGGCCCTGGCGGCCGGAACCGCGGTGTATTCGCTCGCCTACCGCATTCCGACCAGCGGCGCGGGCGCACCCTACGACCTGTCCCCGGCGCAGACCGGCCGCTGGGGGCAGACCGTCGCGCCCGTCGAGGCGACGGCCGTGTTCGGCCCCGACCAGAACCCCGGCGGGGATTTGTACACCGGCAAGCTGCCCACGTCGTACGAGCGTGCCGACATCACCTACGTCGATGCCAATGGCCGCGAGGTCAATACTGTCGTCCCCGGCGGCCACACCTCCGCCACCTGGTACGACCAGTGGGGCAACACCGTGCGGGAGCTGACCGCCGGCAATCTGCGCCGGGCCTTGGACACCGCGGGCGACGACGGCGTCGAGCAGGAGGCCCGGGCGGCGCACGCGCTCTCCACGGTCAACGTGTACTCCCCGGACGGGCAGGAGCTCCGCGAGACCTTCGGCCCGGAGCACGAGGTCGTCCCCCCGGGCGGTGGATCGCAGCGCGGCCGCGACCACACCGTGACCCGCTACGACGAGGGTGCGCCCGCCGAGGGAAGGCCGTTCCACCTCCCCACCACGGTGACGAGTTCGCTGTCGTACGCCGACAACGGCGAGATCCGCGACGCCGAACCCCGCGTCACCACGACCGAGTACGACTGGGACCTGCGCCTGCCGACCAAGTCGACCGTGGAGGTGTACGGGAAGAAGCTGACCACCCGTACCCGCTACGACGACGCGGGCCTGGTCGTCGCCACGACCACTCCTCGCGGTGGCGACAGTGAGAACACCCCGTCCACCCGGAAGACCGTGTACTACCGTGCCGGCGGCGGATCGGGCAGCGGCGAGTGCGACAACAAGCCGCACTGGGCGGATCTGCCCTGCCGGGTCGAGCCCGGCGGCCAGCCGGACAGCGGTCCCGCACTGCCGGTGACCGTGACGACGTACGACATGTTCCACAAGCCGGCGATCGAGGTCGAGAAGACCGGAGACACGGTACTGCGCACCACGCGCGTGGACTACGACGGCGCCGGCCGGATCCGCGACGTGACCGTCACCGGCCCCGGGGAACCCGTCGCCACCGAACGCCACGTCTACGACGCGAAGACGGGATCCCTGACGGCCACCCAGTCCGTCGCGGACGGCAAAGTCACCGCGCAGATCACCCGGGAGCACGACGGCCTGGGCCGGCAGGTCGCCTACACGGACGCCGACGGCAACCGGTCGACCACGGCGTACGATCTGCTCGGCCGGGTGGTCGCCACCAGCAGCGGCAAGGGTTCGCGGACGTACGCCTTCGACGGTGGTGACGAACGGCGCGGGCTGCTCACGAGCGTCACCGACACCCTCGCCGGCGGCACCTTCACCGCCGGTTACGACGCGGACGGCGCGGTGGTGAGCGAGACCTGGCCCACCGGACTGGCCGTGACCCACCGCTACGACGAAACCGGTCTGCCGTGGTCCGTCAACTACGACCGTCCGGGCTGCGGGCAGGAGAACTGCGGCGTCTACTACGACATGGTGGGCTACAACACCCACGGCCAGAAGCGATGGGCGTCGAGCACCTTCGCGTGGAAGGTGTACGACTACGACCCCGCCGGCCGGCTGGCCTACACCACCAGCACCCGCGACGGCGTCTGCGCCATCAACAAGTACGAGTTCGACGCGGCCAGCAACCGCACCGCCAAGAACACCTACCGGGGCGGGGACGGCTGGGACTGCACGGTCGAGAACCCGGCCGGGTCCACCAGCTACACCTATGACACCGCCGACCGCATCACCGGCGGACACGTGTACGACGCATTGGGCCGTACTACGGTCGTACCCGCAGCCGGGACCACGGATCCGGCCTCGGGCGACCTGACCGTCGGCTACCACAGCACCGACCTGGTCCGGACTCTCTCGCAGGGCGGACGGACCACCACCTACACCCTCGACGTCGACGGTGACCGCGTCCGCTCGTGGAGCGACAAGCGTGCGGACGGGACCACGGTCACCCGGCGGCACCACTACGACGACGACACCGACAGCCCGGCCTGGACCGACGAGGGCGACAACACGTTCACCGCCCCCGTCGCCGGCGTCACCGGTATGGCCGGTATCCGGACCGGCACCGGCGTCGACTGGCAGATCAGCAACCTGCACGGCGACCACGTCGCGGTCGTGCGCGGCGACGAGGCCGGCGTCAGTGCGACGTACGACAACGACGAGTTCGGTATCGCGAACGGTGCCGGTGAGGCCGGGGCGCGCCGGTACGGGTGGCTCGGTGCGCACCAGCGCGCGGGCGACACCCCGGCCGGCGTCGTGCTCATGGGCGTGCGGCTCTACAACCCGGCGGCAGGTCGCTTCCTGTCCGTCGACCCTGTCGCCGGCGGCTCCGCCAACGACTACGACTATTCCTTCCAGGACCCGGTCAATATCGACGACCTGGACGGTAGATGCCCCATCTGCGTCGTCGGCATCGGCATCGGCGTCAGGATCGGGGTCCGGCAGCTCGCCAAGCACCTCGCCAAGCAGGCCGCTCGGCGCGGTGTGACCCCGAGGACGCCGCCGAAGGTCCCGCCGAAGCGGCCGACCAAGCCCAAGACATCCAGCAAGAACAAGCGGAAGCGGGACTACCGGGGCCCGTCCATCGTGTACACGATCTACTATTTCCTCGGTAAGAACAAAACTGTATGGAAGTACGGCATCTCCACGAACGGGAGATCGCGGCCGGACGTGCAGTTGAGGCGACTGCGGAGGCAGTTCTCCAACCTCAAGTGGGACTACGACGTCCAGGGCAGATATAACAGCCGGCATAAGGCTGAAGTGGTGGAAAATACGCTGGTGAAGCGCTATTTCCGAAAACACGGGCACTGCCCTCCGGGCCAGCGGTACAGCTGCAGATAACGCAGTCAGGGACATGCTCATGTGCCGTGCGGCCGGACCTGAAATGGTGTGGTCGCACGGCCCGGCGGTGTTCACCGGGCTTCTTCGCCACCGATCGGCTGGTGGGGTGGCGTACGGTGGTGGGTCGTATCAGAGCAGGCGATGACAACAGCGGAGGACTTGTGAAAACGCCGTGGTTCTTGACCGTCACGGGTTCCGAGGCCGATCGGCGTCGATTCCCGCCAGGGCATAAAACCAGGTTCGTGCTGTGTGTCGCGAAGGCCGAGGAGCTCCTCTGCGCTAGTTATGACGGTCACTCCTGGTTGGCGAAAGCGCCCCAGCGGTCGTCATGGAAGGACGGTCGCGCACTCGACACCGTGGTCGTCATCGGGGAATACGAGAAAGTGGGCATCCAGTACAAGCCACGGGGCGGCCTCGTCTACGAGGTCACCATCCCGGTGGAGGTGGCGGTACAACGCTTCGCTGATGCGGACGCGGAGGCCGAGGCGGTGGAGTTCCTGCTGGAACTCTTCCGCGCGTGTGTCCAGGATGCCGGGCAGCGGTGGAAGATCGGGATGCCGGCGGTACTCACCGCCTCGGTGCCGGGCGATGCGGGGGGACGGGTCGAGGTCCGGTCCGCGCCGGAGGGCGAGGAGCAGGCCAGGCCGGTCGTCGAGATCCACGTGCCGCTCGAGCCGGCTCCCGGAGTCGGTCCGGACGAGTACCAGTACCCGTGGATCGATGATGTCCAGGACATGGTGGCGGAGCTCGACGAGGCGGCCGACGGTGCCGAGGAGTTCGACGACGGCGAGGAGTGGGGCGAGCACTACGTCTTCTTCATCACCGGCCCCGACGCGCAGACACTGTTGGCGGTGGCGTCGCGGTTGGCCACTCTTCCCCGGGTGCCTGCAGGCGCTTTCGCCACCGTCACCGACGACCAAGCCGGTGAGGTGTGGGGGGAGGGGCCTCGCGTGCCCCTGCCCGTCGCGATCCCGGACTGACGCGCGGCTCGCTTCCGGAGCACCGTCGTGCAAGGGGTTCCGCCGGTCTCGGTGCCGGCCGCATCACTCGTTGTCTATTGGCGGCTCGACCGCTCGGCTCGGCTCCTAGGTTGCCTCTCGACGATCACCCACCGGTCGACCTGGTCGCGGTACCGACGGCCGGTACCCATCAGGGCCCTGCCGACGGCGCCTGGACGCGACCATGTCGAGGCACCGATGGCGAAAGGCGCCGGCTGGTGGCCCGACCCTGCGCGCACGGCAAGCAGTTCGTAGCTCTTCTCGTGCCAGGAGCAGAGCAGCAGTACTCGGCCACCTGCAATCTCCTCGCTCGTTAACACCTATCAGCCGACAGCCGCGATACGGCGAGCGCCTCCCACCGGTCGCCGCGTATCAAATGCGACAGTCGGTGCCGGTTCTGGTCGCCGGACGAGGCGTCGATGGGTGCCGTTCCAGGACGCGAAGTGCCCGCGGCTGGCGAAACGGCTGATGTCACCGATATCGCCAAGCAGACGAGCGGATCCGGACGGGCCGATGCCGGTGAGTTCTTGCAGCGTGCTGCCGGTCGTCTGCACCAATTCGGTGAGCTCCGCGTCCGCGATCTTGATCTTCTTGTCGATCACGGCGAGTTCGTGGATCAGCTCCGAGGCCAGCCAGCGGCGAGTCTTGCCGACCACGTCACGCGGCCGCACGGTGTTGAGCAACGCGCGGGCCTGCTGGGTCGACAGGAACTTCTTCGCCCCGCCCGGCACCAACTCGAGCAGTAGGTGATGCAGGCGGCTGACGGTCTCGGTGCGGGTGCGGCCGAGCAGTTCGCGGCGGTCGACGAGCAGCCGCAGCGCCACGGTGGTGTCGTCCACGGTAACCTGACGCAGGTTGTCGGTGCGCAACGCGGCCACGGCGACGCTGTGCGCGTCGACCGGGTCGGTCTTACGGCCCTGGCCGGTAGCGAACACCCGGGCTTGGGCCGAGAGCTTCGCGGGCACATCGAGGACGGTTTCGCCGTCGGCGACCAGGCATTGGGCGACGTGCCGGCCGATGCCGCTGCAGCCTTCGACCGCCCAAACGCGGTCGGTGTGTCTGCGGCCGGCGGCGAGCATCGCCTGGTAGCCGTCGCGGTCGGTGCCGAAGCGGCCTTTGCCGACGGCCTTCTCGCGGTGGTTCATGATTTCGATGGTCGCGGAGCGCTTGTGCGGGTCCACGCCGATGACAACTCGCGCTATGGTCATTCCTCCCCAGTTCCGACGATGCGTCGGCGGGAGGGCAGCGCTACTTCGAGCTGGGCATACCCCTGAGCCTCTCCGCGCCGCGGTGACCGGCGAACGCACGCCAAAAGAGAGTCACACCAAACAGCGGTGACAGCCGCCGACAGAGCGTTCCGCCGGTCACCTCGACCAAGCCTGGCCGGGCTGCGGTCGTACGACCAGTAAATAAGTAGCCGCAATCCGCGCACAGCGCAGTGTCGCCGGTCCGGAACCCCGGCTATTGGGACCGAGCCTGTTCCTCGGCCTGATTGAGCCATCCGCGGTACCAACTGGCAAACCCGTCGGGCTTCCGGCCGGCTCGTGCAGGGGACGGAACCCGCTGGCGTCGGCGATGTCGTCCGCCCACAGCTGACCGCGTGAAGACCCGCTGATCACGAGAGCGTCACGGTAGGCGCAACCGAGGTGGCAAAAAGCAAGAGCATCCCGATGTAGTGCTCGGGTGCGCATACGACGGCATCGTGCCGCTCCCAGTAGGCGCCCTCAGCCGCGTTGAACTTTTCAGATTCGAAGTCGTCCTCGTCGGGCGTTTGGGCAGGCCGTCGGCCGGGTTGAACGCCTCGGTGTGCGGGAATGGCCGGCTCAACGTCGCCAGATTGGTCAGGCTGGCGCCGTCTCCCACCCAACGCCAACGGCCTTCGACACGGCAGAGCGGAAATAGAACCATATGCGGGCCCGGTGCCTCCACGAATGACCTGTAGGAGAAATGTCCGATACTCGGCAGGCAGGTCGACACCCAGCTGTATCGAACAGCCCCAGACCACGCCGCACCGGTTAAAACGCGAGTTAGCAGCAGCGCGCCGACGACACCGGGGAGCCGGCCCCGGCAGGGCAGCCGTCCCGAGGTCACGACGTCGTCCAGATGAGGGATCACCGTCCTCTGCCGGAGTCATTCGGTACCGCTGCTCGTACCTGCCCAGGCTGCCCGGATCGTCTCGCGGGCGGCCGCCTGCTCAAAGACGGCCGCGGTCAGCCATGCCTGCGCCAGCACCTCGACATCGTGCGGGTCGAGACGGCCGAAGACGTCGCGGGTGCGCCGCATGCCCGCCGAGCCGAGCGCGGCCAGGAGCGCGGCCGCCCCGCCCAGATGTGCTGCGGTCAACCGCTGGGCGTCACCGGCGACACCGGTCAACAACGCAGGGCGGCCCGCCGAGACGACTCGTTCGAGTTGGTGGCGCAGAAGGTGCAGCGGGGCAGGAGCGGGCGGTTCCGTGGCTGAGGAGGGCGGGACCGGCTGGGAGCCGGGCATGTCCGCGCGGGTCAGCCGTTCGGTGCCGAGGTCGGCGTGGCCGCCGTGCAGGGACGGCAGCCATTGGGCGGCGAAGGCCAGCCCGGCCACTCGCCGGGCACCAACGAAACGTCCGGCAAGCCGCACCGGATGGCCGGCGGCGTGGGTCGCGAGCAGCCGGAGGTTGGTGACATGGGGCAACGCCGGGTCATCGAGGGCGGCGGTCACCGCCAGTATGCCTGCGTGTTCTGTGGAGAGCAGCAGCCCTCGGCGGTCGGCGCCGACGATGGTGCCGTCGAGGAAGGCGAGGTCGTGCGGGGCGGAACGCTCCTGTGCGGGCAGAGCCGCGGCGGTGAGCCAGCGTTCCACCTGTGCGGCCAGGCCGACCTGCCAGAGCGCGTTGAGCGGGGTGTCGAACCAACCGGCACCAGGCACGGACACGGCCTGCCGGGCCCGGCCATGGCTGAGGCGGCCGGTGGCGGAGGCTTGAGCGTTGACGGCGAGCAGGCCACCGCGGGCGAGGTCGTGGTGGCTGAGGCGTACCTCGCCAAGCTCGACGGATGCGTGGGCAGCGGACACAGCGGCTGCCGGGTCCGCCGGCTTGACGTCGGAGACCACCCAGATGCGGCCCCCGGCGTCCGCCAGGTAGGTGACCGCTCCGGCGTGACCGGTCGCCGCCCGGACCGGCTCGCAGAAGATCCCGTGCAGCCGCAGGTCGCCGACCGGTTCGTAAGCGCGGCGGGCGACACCGACCGCGGAAGCGTCCCCGGACGTCACCCGGTGGCAGGAAACGAGCACCTCCCGCAGATCGTCGGTAAGGACAGCAAGCCGGAATGTCGGATCGTCCCGCCGGGCAGCGCGCAGGTGTTCCACGACCCGGACGGCGGCCGCTGCGGGCGCGAAAAGCTTGACGGCCCGCGCCTGATGCACCGCGCGGAGCAGTTCGGCCTGTGCCACCGCTCCGGCGCCGGGGATCCCGGTGGCGAGCACCGCGGAGGCGGCCGTGACCAGGCCAGACGCCGCCAAGCACTGAGCTTCCGTGACAGGCGGCCGTACGTCTGCGATGGCACCAACCGGCGCCGGGGCACCTGGCCGAACCTGCGGCGACCCAGCAGTGCCCGGTTCGCCGGAGCTGCCGCGCCGTTGTCCGTCCCGCGCGGCGCTGGTGGGTTCGGCTGCCAAAGCCTGGCTGCCGCGGGAGTCACCGGGCGGCGTGGCGCCGCCGGGGTGCTCCAGGCCGCCACGCGACGACCCGGTGCTACCGGGCTCGGCCTGTGGGGTCCCAACGCTGCCGCGTGATTCTCCCTGCGAGGGCTTGGCCTCCACAGCGGCACGCGGATCAGCGTCGCCGATCGCAGCCTGGGCGGCATGACCACCGCCGATCGCTTTGCCCCCGGCGGCGGCAAGAACGGGTGTGCAGCTGAGCACCGCCGCCCGATGCAGGCAGCGGGGCGCCAGCAAGCAACTGCAGACAGCATCCCCGGCCGCCATGACCGGCGTGCTCAGCGTGACGATCGTCTGGTCATCAGCCCGCACCGTGACCACGCCACCATCACCCGACACGGGCCAGGCGTGGGCCTGCTCGACCACGGCATCGAGCCGTTTGGCCAGGCGTGTAGGCAGCGCCGCAACCGCTTCGGCGGTCACGTCAGCGGCAACCGGAGGCAGGTTCATCGCACCTGCTCCCCGATCCAGCGGGCAAGTTCGGTCGGGCTCAGCGCCGCCACCGGCATGCCGGCCCCGACCAGCTGTGCCGCGATGCCGGTGCTGTAGCGGGGACGGCCCTTGTCGTCGAGGCTGGCGCAGCCGAGCAGGGTCGTTCCGTCGTCGGCCAGGGCCCGGACCGCCGCGAGCAGGTCGCCGACCGCGTACCCCTCCTCGAAGTCGCTGATCACGATCACCATGGTGCGCTGCGGGACGACCGTGATCTGGCGGGCGTAGCGCAGGCCGGCGGCGATGTGCGTGCCGCCACCGACGCGGATCTCCAGCAGCAGCGACAGCGGATCGGTGACCTGGTCGGTAAGGTCGATGACCTCCGTCGAGAACGTGACGAAATGGGTGCGCAGCGCTGGGACCCCGGCCAAGATCGAGGCGGTCAGGGCCGCCCACACGGTCGACGGTTCCATCGAGCCGGAGACGTCGACCAGCAGAACGACCTGCCAGTCGACGCTGCGCCGGCCGAGGCTGCGGAAGACCGGCTGCTCGGGGAGGATCCGGGCCCGCCCGTCCGGCCCCGGCCGTACGGTGTGCAGATTGCGCCGCACTGTGGCACCCAGATCGAGCCGTCCGGTGTGCCGGCGGGTCGGGCGGGGCGTGCCCAGACCGGTGAGAGCGGGACGGATTCGGCGGGCCAGTTGCGCGGTGAGTTCGGCGACGAGACGGGCGACGAGCGGGCGCAGCCGGGCCAGACGGGACTCGGGCAGCCCGCCGGCCAGCGACAGCACCGCGTGCAGCAGGTCCACCGACGGGCGTACCTGTCGCGGGTCGGCGGCGAGCACCGCGTCGAGCCGGCCGCGTTCGGCGGCGCGCGCCAGGACCTCGTCGCGGACTTCCGTGCCGAACAGCGACTCCAGGTCCTCCAGCCAGTCGCGGGCCTGCGGATAGGCCGGTTCACGCCCGGCACCGCGGCCGTCGATCGTGTACGCCCCTTCGCCCCGGCCCGCACCGTAGATCTCGTCGAGCGCGGTAGCGAGCCGCCGCTGGTCAGCGGGAAGCCGGTCGGTCTCCCGGCCGAGCAGCAGCCGCCACCGCTCTCCCGGCGAGATCGCACCCGGCACCACCGCCCTCGGGGCTGCGGGAAGTGCGGGCCCGACGGCGGCGACCGGCTCCATCAGCCCGAGCGTCCGCACCGCCGCCAACCCCGCCCGATCCGCCGCCAGCCACGCCGCGACAGTCACCGGGTCGGCCGCGAGCCGCTCCTCCACGGCACCGTGCCGCTCACCGACCGTGTGCAGGAGACGATCTCGATCCGCGGGGCTCAGAGCGTCGAACCCGCCACGCAGCGCGGGCAGCCGCCGTACGAAATCGTCGTCGGACAGATGGTCGACCACATCGAGCAGCGGTTCGAGAACCGGCCCGCCCGACTGCAGCAGCGCCCCGGCCACGCTGAGCGCCCCGCGCAGCCGATCGGTCGCCTCGGCCGCGGGCAGGTCCGCCCAGGACGCGAGCCGCCGCCCGAACTCCTCCGGTGAGCTGTGCCCGAGCAGTACACCCACCGCCACCGCCGCACCGCTCATCAGCGGCGTCCCGTCCCGGGCCAGACCACGAACGGCGTGATCGAGCCGCATCAGCCGCCCCGCCTCGTCGGCCGCCTGCACAAGATCATGCAACGCCCGGGCGTCCTCGACCCGGGTCGACCCGGTGAGCCCGCTGACCGCCCCGACCGCGGCGGCGTGCAGATCGTCGCGGACCTCGGCGATCCCGTCCGGCGGCGTGGGCAGCCCGGTGACCTGACCCCGCTCGACCCGGTCGAGCAGGTTCAGCCCGGCGACGATCTGCGCGACCCCGCCGCCGTGGCACACCGCCTGCCGTACGTCCCCGAGGCGCAGTGCGGCGAGCCCCGCCAAGCCGCACGCCGCGGCCAGCTCCAGACCGGTCAGTGCCTGCTCGGCGGTCGGGCCACCCTCCTCGACCTCCCGCCGGCGACGCATCGCCATCAGGCCCTCCGTCGCCTGTGCGAGGGTCACCCCGTGCATGCCGGCGGCGGCGAGCGCGGCGTCCGTGGAGGGCGTCCACTCCACCCGCCACACCGTGGTCAGTGCTTCGCCGCCGAGGACCGGCCCGGCCGTGCCGGGATCGCCGTAGGCCGCGCCGCACGCGCCGAGCCGGCGGATGGCGAGTTCCCGGGCGCGGTCGGTGGGGGAGCGCAGCGGGTCGAGCCGGATGCGCTGCGCGGCCTGTCCCGGCCCGGGAAGCCGGAGCCGGCCCAACTCGTCCTCGACGGCGGGCAGCAGGCCGGTCCGGGGTGCGCCGGCGGGCAGCCGTCCCCGCCGGCGTCCGATCAGGACGGCGTCCATGGCGCGAGCGACACCGCGGCCGATGCCGGTGGGCGCGCCCTGCGCGAGGACCGTTTGCAACGCCTCCACCAGTTCGCCGCGGCCGGGCGCGGGCAGCGTACGCAACGCCGCCAGGTCACCCGCCAGCCGTACGACCTCCGCCGCCTCCCCGGGCCCGGCCGGACGTCCCTGTGCCCGTAGCTCCCGGGTGACCTCGACGGCGAACGTGTGCGTGGCGAGCCTGATCCGCTCCGCATCACCCCCGCTGTCGAGGACGGCCTGCTGCCAGCGCGGATCCCGGATGCCCGCCGGATAGCCGGAGCGTGCGTCGAGCAGGTCGAACGTGTACGGCACCAGCGAGATCACGGGCGCGGGCCCACCGGCCGCGTCATCGAGGACCGGCCCGTCGAGGAGCACCGGCGCGTGAAACGCCCCGACGACCACGCTGATCCGTCCGGTCGTACCCCTTAGATGCCCGCGCATGCAGGCCTCACGCCGTAGGTCGACGGGGTCGACACCGTGCGTTTCGGCGTCGTGCCGCAATGCCCACCCGGCTGCGAGCGCCGCCCGCCGCACGGCCTCCGGTGAGCTGCCCGGCGCCCCCGCCTCGATCCACCGATCCCAGAGATCGTCACCGGGGCGCCCGGTCAGGGTCCGGTGCACCGCCGCACCGAGCGAGGGCCCGATTCCGGGCTCGGCGGTGGAGGATCCGCGCGGAGAGCGGTCCGCCAGCGGAAGATCGCAGCACACCACCGGCACACCGTGCCGGCGCGCCCACCGAAGCGCCACCAACTCCGGGCTGAAGTCCGCGAACGGGTAGAAGGCCACGCTGCCGGCGGCCAGAGCCACCGGCGCCACCGTCTCCGGATCGGCCAGCCACCGCACCCACGGCTGCATCTCCGCGGGCAGTTCGACCAGCAGGGTCTCCGGCGCGAACGCGTCGAGCATCGCCGGGACGGCCGCGGCCAGGACCGGCGAGTGATGCCGTACGCCGATCAGCTGCACCCGCTCATCCCGGGCAAGCCGCCCGATCAGCTCACGCGGATCAGTCACGGAGCACGTCCCGGTGCTCCCACAGCTGCCGCCACATCCTCGCCCCGCCCTCCGCACGCCGTCGCAGCGCCCCGTCCCAGTACGCCAGCAGCCGCGCCGCATCACCCGGATCGTCCTTGCGCACCACCCCGAGCAGATGCCCCGGCAGCAGCGACAACGGATCCGGCCCCGGCAGGTACGCCTCGGAGAGCCCGATCGACGCCGCCACCGCGACCGCCTCCGCGGTGCTCATCACCGACGACGGCCGCTCCACCTCCCACCCCTCCGCGCTGAGTCCGGTCCGCAGGTCCCGGAAGGCCGTCACCAGCGTCTCCAGCACGGCGTCATCGACCGCGAAGGCCGCCCCGCCGCGCTCGACCGCAGCCCGCGCCTGCCTCGTGACCAGGGCGACCTCCGCGTCGAGATCGGCGATCGGCGGCACCACCTCGAAGTTGAACCGCCGCTTGAGAGCCGCCGACATCTCCGACACCCCGCGGTCGCGCAGGTTCGCCGTGGCGATCAAACAGAACCCGGGCACGGCGTGAGCGACCGCACCGTCGGTCCCGGCGAGTTCCGGCACGCTGATCCGCCGCTCCGACATGATCGAGACGAGAGCGTCCTGCACCTCCGGCAGGCAGCGGGTGATCTCCTCGACCCGGGCCACCGCGCCGGTCGCCATCGCGGTCAGGATCGGCGACGGCACCAGCGACTCCGGCGTCGGGCCCTTGGCCAGCAACAGCGCGTAGTTCCACCCGTAGCGCAGCTGGTCCTCGCTGGTGCCGGCCGTGCCCTGCACGGCCAGCGCGCTGGTCCCGCAGATTGCCGCCGCGAACAGCTCGGAGAGCATCGACTTGGCGGTGCCTGGCTCGCCGACCAGCAGCAAACCGCGTTCCCCGGCGAGAGTGACGACGCACCGCTCGACCAGCGCCCGCTCACCGACGAATTTCGGCGCGATGACCCGGCCGCCGAAGGGCAGCCCACCGGAACCGGCGACGAAGGTGACCACCGCGCGGGGAGTCAGACGCCAGCCCGGCGGGCGCGGACCGGTGTCGGCGGCCGCCAGAAACTCCAGCTCCTCCGCATATCGGTGTTCCGGCGGGTCGATCTGGCGGACGGTGGTCACGGCTTCTCCTCCAGGTCGCGGTAGCGGGGGACGTCGCCCGCGGTGATCCGGGCCCACGCCGCGGCGAACAGGTCCGGCAGTGAGCGGGTCACCACCCGCGCTCTGCCCGTGTGCAGGTAGAACTCCTGTTTCCAGGCCTCGACCGGCAGCATCGGCGCGCGGGCCGGCAGCCACCCACCGGGCAGGAACACCGTGCGCCCGGCGCGTTCCCGCTTGGCCGCCACCACCAGCTCGGCGGCCACAAGCGCCTCCCGGGCCGTGCGCAGCTGGGCGGTCTTCCAACCGTTCCACGCCTGAACGGCCTTGTCGGTCGGGTCCGGCAGCGCGAGCAGCTGCAGGTAGTACGCCGCCGCGTCTCCATCGAACCCGAACCTCTCGCGAACCTCGCCGACCAGGTGCGGCACGCTGACCCGGGGATCGTGCGGCTCGCCCGAGGCGCCACCGGGGGTGGACACGACCTCGTCGATCCAGCCGGAGAGCAGCGTGCGCAACGCCGCTCCGGTGTCGTGGTCGATGAAGCCGAGCGCCACGTCGTCCGTGCCGGTCAGTTTCGCCGGCGCGATGTGGAAGGTCATGAAGTCGTGGTAACCCGTCCCCTCGACCAGGGCCGGCCCGGCCTCGGGCGGACCGCTCAGCGGGTGCGTCGCGTGGCCGACCAGCAGGCTGGGGTTGCGCAGTCGCTCGCGTACGAGCCTCAGGGCCTCGGGCAGTGTGGACCGCAGTGGATCGTCCCAGCTCAGGTGGTAGCCGAGCCAGGGCAGGGCGACCGCCATCGCGAACAGGTGCCGTTGGTCGAACGGCGTGCCGGTGTCTGCCACGGTCTCCACGTGGTAATACCCGGCGGCGGTGCTGCGCCCGTCGGTGTGCAGCCAGTCACCGGCCTGGGGTGCCGCCACGATCTGGAGGATGTCGGCCGCGCGAGCGCTGTCGACGATCCGGTCGAGCGCCGCGACGAGCTCCTCCGGCACGGAGACCCGGCGTCCCCGCAACCGGATCCACGCCCCGGCGACCGCCGCCACGTCCGGCCCGCTCTCCCACAGATCGGCAGGGTTCACCGGCATCGCCGCGTCGAGCAGCGCGACCCGCTGGTGTGCGGACAGAGCCTGCAGCGCGGTCTTGGCGACCTTCGCGTGGGCGGCGCTGAGCCCGAGCAGGGTCCGCTGCGCAGGGCTGAGGAAATTCGCCTCCCAGGTGTCGATGCCGGGCAGCCCAGCCAGCAACAGGACGGCCTCCGCCCGGGTCATGCCGGTCGCGGCGGCCAGCGCCTCGGCCGCCTCCGGCCGCCACGGCGCCGGACCGCGCCCGCGCAGCAGGGCCCCGAAGGCCCACAGCCGCTCGCTGGTCTGACGGCCGCTGGGGTACGCCTGTTCGCGGACCGTCACGCCGGTCGGAGGAGTGAACCCGCCCTCCGGTGCGAGCTGGACGGCACTGCGCTGCCAGCTCGGCTGACGGCCGATGACGAAATGCTGCTGCGAGGGCGGGAAGAGGACCGTGATCTGCGCACCGGCACGCTGCACCTCCGCCTCCCCGTTGACGATCATCCGCTCCTGCGTGACCTCGAGCAGGCGCAGCGCGGGATCGGCCAGCGGCGTCCCGGCGACCGCGGCGAGGAAGACGGCGAGGGCTTCCCGGTCGTCCTGTCCGGTGACCGGCGACGCGGCTCGCAGGGCGGGAGCTCCGAGGCCGCCGAGCAGGGCCGTCCACCCGCCGCCGACCTCTGCGGCGGGGATGTGGTCGGCCGGCGCTCCGGCCAGCAGAGCCGCGAGCCCGGACACCTGCGCCAGGATGTCGTAGCGAGCCCCGGAGCGTCCGCTGTAATACATCCGGGCGGAGTCGCACAGCCCGCTCCACGCCTGCTGGAGTGCCTCGTCGGACACCGTGGGCACGGCCGCCTGTGCCGGGGCGACCTCGACATCCAGGTGCTGCGGAACCTCGGCGATGCGCCGCCGCAACTGGACCGCCCGAGCCACCACCTCGGCGATCCGGGACCGCAGGGTGACATCGGTGACCTGCGGCAGAAGCGCCTCGATATTCGCCGTGACCGCGTCCCTGACCTTGACCGTTCCGGTCACCGAGTCGTCGACCGCCAGCAGCTGCGCCGCCGTCGACTCGTCGACCGCCCGCAGCGCGGCCGACCCGGCCTCGTCGCGGGTCCGCAGCGCATGCCACCAGGCCAGCGGGGGCAGCGTGCCGGTCGTCGTGGCCGTCTCGGCGAGCACGAACTGACCGTCAGCCGTCCACACGCGCAGCCGGTCCCGCGAGTAGCCGCCCTCGATGGTCACCGGCAGCGGCGCCGCCGAACCTGGCAGCATCACCGCACCGACCAGGCGGTCACCCCCATGTTGAGCTTGGAGCCGCTGAACACCGCCCGCGGGCAGGGTCACCCGGCGGCCGTCGACACCCTCGCCGACCTGCGCGCCCTGCATTGTCCGCTTCGTGCGCCAACCGACGAGACCGTCGTGCCAGCCCATTGGTGACCCGGCGAACGCTTCCGGCGCCGGTCGCAGCACGCACGCCTCGGCGACCAGCCGGTCACCGGCCGGTGGGGTGAAGAAGGTCGGCACGCTGACCCGGCCGGCGTCCCCGGTCCGCGGATCGAACTCGCGCCACCGCCACCCCCGCTCACCGGAGTCGCCCTGCACGTACTCGCACCGCCAGAACGCCTCCCCGTCACTGGCCAGCGGATAGATGTCGCTGGGTCCCCGGGCGTCGCCCGGGTGCACGGGCCGGGCGCCGGTGGTGAGGCCTCCGCCCGGAACGGGCAGTGGTTCCATCGACACACCCCACCCGGTGCGGTTCGGCCGCCACTCGCCGTCCACGATGTCGTCCGGCCGCGACGACCAGTACGCCGCCGGGCCGCTGTCCCCGTTCCACGCGACCAGGAGGTCGCGGTCGGTGTGGAGGCAGGACGGCTGCGAGTAGTGACTCGGCGCGTGCGGGTGGCCCTGCGGTGGATAACGGAACAGATGCTCGGTCAGCGACCCGTCGGGTGCGATGACGTATGCCGACTGCAGGTCGAAGACCACCAGCTCGGGCCACGCGTCACCGATGCGGACGTTCTTCACCTGTTTCGCCGCGGCCTCGTACGCGGGCCAGGACAGCTCGGTCAGCAGACCGGCTCGCAGGGTCCGCGCCAGCACGGCCGGCACGTCGATCTCGGGCAGCCGCCGGAACCCGTCGGTGGCGAGCGCCATCCCGGCGGCTGACCACAGCGGGGCGAGCGCAGTCAGATCGGCGTCGAGGCTGGTGACCGTGCCGCCGCCAGACCGTGCCAGCTGCTCGGTGAGCATCTCCACCAGCACCGATCGGACACCGGCGGCGCCGAACGCCTGCTCCAGGGTCCGCTCCGGCAGCGCCGGGCTGGTGAGCGCCTCGCCGGAGCGCAGCCTGAACAAGGCGAGGCTGACGCTGCGGGCGAGCACCGGCCGCAGCACCGGATCGGCGGCGATCGCGGTCAGGTCGCGGCGCCCTGGGCCGTCGTCGGTCGCCCAGTCGCTGATCTCGAAACCGTTGCCTCGGCGCTGCGCCCCGACCTCGGCCCGGACACCGCCGGACAGGCACAGGTCGAGCACGTCCAGCTCGACATCCCAGTAGCCGGTCGCGAACTGCACGCCGGCCTCCGCGGCGAGCCGGGGCAGCAGCCGCTCGACCAGCGACAGCAGCCGCGCGCTGCGCTTGCGCCCGGCGCGGCCGGAACGCCGGCCGGCGAGGATCCGCTCCAGCCACCGGCTCGCCGGACCGGCCGCGGGCGCACCGCCGATCAGGTCGGCGGCCGCCCCGGAGGCCTCCAGCAGCTCGAGCCACTGCTCGGTCATGTCGGTGCCGTAGCCCGGCGGCTCCGGCACGATCGCCAGCAGCCGGCCGCGGATCGCAGCGTCCCGCTTGCCGAGCCGGAGCAGACTCTTGCGGTATGCCTTCCAGACCGAGGGCGTAGCCCGGGCCATCGCGGGATAGGTCAGCAGCTGGGTCACGACCTCGTCGGCCTGCTGCTCGGCGTCGAGCCCGGCCGCCTTGGCCAGGCGTGCCAGATCAGCCGCGATCGACGCGTGCGGCGCCAGCCCACCGGCGACCCGCCGCAGCGCGAGCGTCTTGACCAGCTCGTACGCCTCTGCGGCCGGCCGCCGGTCGACCACGCCACGCGCATACTCCGCCAGCATCGCCGCGGTCAGCGCCCCAGCGAACGCGAACTCCAGATGCACGTCGCGCACCCGGTCCTCGTCAACGCTCAGCCCGTGCACCTGCTCGGCGCGGCGGGCCTCGGTGAAGCAGGTGCCGGCCATCCGCTGATTCTCCGCGGCCAGGAACGCCCGCCCCGCCTGCTCCCAGAAGGTCGGCAGGAACGACGGCACCGCCGCACCGAGCCGCGCGGCGAGCACCTCGTATCCGTCTTTCGCGTTGCCCGGCTTGCCGCGGGCCGTCCGCGCGAGCTTCTCCATCTCCTTGACCAGGGCGAGCGCGTGCTTGCCATTGGCCGGATCGTGCACCAGGGCCCAGGCCGGGAAGCCGAGCGCCTGCCGCCGGGCGTGGCCGACGACGACCGGCGCGGCGGCGGGCCGGAATCCGAGGAACTCCATGGTGAGGTCCTCTGCCTCGCCGATGGCGGCGCCGACCAGCCGGACCACGGTGCGGCCGTCCAGCGCGGGATGCTCGTAGGCCCGCGTGGTGACCGCGTCGACCCCGGTGTCGCGTGACCTGCCGGGAAGGATCGCCCCGGCCTCCAGCAGCAGCTCGCTCATGCCTGCTCCTCCACGACGCGGCCGGCGTGCAGGGTGGCGGCCATACGCATGCCCTCCGACCACGCCACCGGTGGCACCTCGCCGGTGGCGACGGTCTGCCCGACGGCGTCGGTGAAGGCCAGCTCGTAGATCTCCGTCTCGACCGACGGGTCGCCGTCCCCGATCCACACCGAGGCCACGATCGTGCGGCCGTCCTCCCACACCCGGCAGACCGCTGTGCCGCCCTGCACCCGGTAGCCCGCCGAGGTGGCCCGAGACTGCACGTGCCGCAGCTCCTTGAACCGAGCCCCCGCATATCGCCGCAGTTCCTGCTGCTGCTCGGCCGCGCCGGGTGGCTTGCGCCAGACCTCGCGGAACAGCTGCACCAGGCTCTGCTCCACACCGAGATCGGCGGCGAACTCCCGCAGATCGTCCAGATCGGGCAGCAGCACCGGATGCGGGATCGCAACCGTGCCGGCGGTGAGCCGGGCCGACTCGCCGTCCAGGTCGACGACCCCTAGGCCCTGGGCCGCATCGGCGTCGCGCACCAGACCGGCGGCTTCCACCTCCCAGGTCCCGTCGGCGCTCACCGGCACGATCACCGTGTCGTGCAGCAGGGCCCGCCACGTCTCGTCCGCCCAAAGCTGGGCGATCACCGCGGACGGCACCGGCAGCGAACGGGTCATCCACCGCTCCACCTCGGCACGGCAGGTCGTCTCGTGCCGGCGCAGCCACTCGACGAGCTGCCGCAGACCGATCACCGCCTCGTGCTCCTTCAACACCTTGGGCAGGCTCCTTAGTGCCTTGCCCTGCGCGGTCCGCGCGACGACCTTCCCCCGGTCGACGCTTACCTCATAGTCGGCACCTGCCGGCACCCAGCCCATCGACATCCCCTCACCGAAGCGTGCAGCGGATTGTGCCAGCCGCTACCGACATTTTCGGCCGCGCCTGCGGTGAATCGGGCACGTCCGGCCGAACCGCTGGTGACGCCGATAGGTGCTACGGCGATTTTGGCTGCTACAGCTGCCACGCCGACCAGCATGGCCCGGGTCGTCGTCGGCTGCGGAGAGGTGCCTTGTCATGCCGAATTGCGGACGTCTTGATGTGTCACAGGCCGATGGCTGCGGCCGCGAGGTCGTACCGCCGGGCTTCGTCCTGCAGGTCGGCTCCCTGGTCGCCGGACAGAACGCGCTCGTTTGTCGTAGCCATCCGGAACAGCAGTGCGCGCGCTACCGCCGCCGCTGATACGTCCACCGTTCTCCACAGCGACGATGGTGCGTCGTGCCAGCAGAGCGCGTCAGCCACCACGATGGCCTCGGCGTACGCGGGCGGCCGCCAGTAGGGCGAGATGTCGATGATGGCGGGAGGGAGCCCAGGATCGAACAGGACGTTCTTCGTCAGGTCGGCGTGCACGAGCTGCGGTGGCCCCAACGGCTGCAGTGCTTCCTCCAGCCGTCGTGCCAGGGCGGTGAACTCCGGCACGAATCGGATAGCCCGTTCTGCCCAGGCCGCTCTGTCCGCCTGCGCCCACCAGTCCCGGCGCGTATCGAGAAAGGCCGGCCGGCGGAGACGGGCGACCGCCCGGTGAAACGCCCGGCCGGCCGTGAGGATTTCCTGCCACGTCGATACCGCGGAGTAGTCCGGTTCGGCACCCTGGACCCACCGCATGGCCGACCACCCCTGCAGGCCCCAGGCACCGTCACGGGTACGGACCGGCGCCGCAAGCCGGAAACCGTCACATGTCACGTCGGCGAACGCATCGGCCAGCCATTCGTGCAGGGCGCCCCCGTCCGGCTTGAGCACCACCTCGCCCGCAGCCCACGAGGTGCCTTGCCCGCCGGCCAGCCGCCGGGCGGGTCCGTCGACACCGAAGGCGTGCAGGACTGTCAATGAAGGCTGATCACGGCACACACGGTGCACGGTAGAGGCCAACGGCCGTCCTATCGACACGCTTAATGCGAGGACGACACATCCGCTCATGCCGCCGGTCGTGCGCGTCGGCCGAAGCCTCGCAATCACTTGCCGTGTTACCGGCTTGGCCGTCTCGATCCACCGTAAAGGTGGACGCGGTGGTCGACATGATGGTCGGGCTCGCGTGAGACGAACGCGTCAGTCTTCATTTCGCCGTTCGCGATATGTATCAGCCAGTCCTCGTAGTACCAGCTGGGATTGCAGGCGCAGGTGGTGACGGTGAACCGGAAGTTTGCCCGATACCGGCCGATCTCTCCGGGCTTGAGCGCGAAGAGACGGGCCGGGCCACTCTGCCGCGGATAGGCAGCCCAACCCGGTAACCGGTCAACGACCAGCGTCCCGCTCTCCACCGACAACCACAGGTCGAGGTCACGGGCTTGATCCAGGCCATCACTGACTACGCCGTCATCAGGCACGTACCGGGCTGCCTCATCTGCAAGCACATCGTGAATGACCACATCACCGGCTGGCATCGACGGCGGCAGTAACGCTGGGCTGCACAGACCCCGCCGGGCATTCGCCGCCGGCGCCCAACGGGCTGCCGCACTCCAGCGCACACGTACGCGTTGAATAGTGATCACGGCTCACCCTGACGCGCCAAGCCACCGAACCGCCAGCCGTTATCCGGATCTGCCGCAGATGGTGGACGCAGGTCCCGCCGCATCGTCACGCTCCGTGCGGTCTTCCTGGCGTTCTGAGCAGACTCTCGTGCCGACGAGAAAGCGAAGCGCCGCCGCGCGAGCTACCCGCGACACCGCGGACCTGGTGTTGGCCGCTCGGATCCGGCAGGTCCACACCGCGTTCGACGGCACCCACGGGGCACCGCGGATCACCGCCGAACTGCGGGACACTGGGCAGCGGGTCAACCACAAGCGGGTCGCCCGGGTGATGCGCCGTTTCGGCGTGCAAGGACTACGGCTACGCCGGCGCATCCAGACCACCGTCACCGACCCGAGCGCGGTCAAGGCACCCGACCTGATCGGCCGCGACTTCACCGCCCCGCAGCCGAACAAGCGCTACGTCGGTGACATCACCTACCTACCGGTCGGCGAACGCGGGTTCCTCTACCTGGCCACCGTCATCGACCTGCACTCACGCCGGTTGGCTGGCTGGGCGATCGCCGATCACATGCGCACCGGACCTGGTCATCGACGCCCTCCACGCCGCCCAGCGAACCCGCGGCAGCCTCAACGGCGCCGTCTTCCACGCCGACCACGGCACCCAATACACGTAAGGCGTTCGCCGCCGCCTGCACCACGGCCGGGGTGCGCCAATCGATGAGCAAGGTAGGCAGCTCCGCCGACAACGCCCTCGCCGAATCGTTCAACGCGACCTTCAAACGCGAGACCCTGCAAGGCCGCCGCGCGTTCACCGACAACCGCGAGGCCCGACTCACCAGCTTCCGCTGGCTACACCGCTACAACACCGTCCGACGCCACTCCCGGCTCGGACACCAATCCCCGATCAACTACGAAACCACCCGAGCGACCCCGGCTACGCTGACCGCTACCGAATAAACCCCGTGTCCAAGATCAGGGGTCAAGCCCCGACGCGGGCGCGCCAAACACATGTCGACCCGCCCGCGTCTATCCCCGAGGTCAGCCGCTGATGGACGCCAGCGGGTGTGGTTCTCCGGTCAACGCGGCGACTGCTGCCGCGACCTCGTCGAGTTCGGCCTTGATATACGTGGTCGTGGTGCCAGCATCCCCGCCCGCTGAGCTGTGCCCGGCAAAGGCCCGCGCCACCGCGTACCCGAACGTCCGCTCCACCCACGTGATCACGGTATGCCGCAGCCAGTGCGCACTGATTCCTTGTGCAGCGACCCACGGCAAATGTTCACCGAGCCGCTTCCACAATCCGTCGTAGCGCCGGTACGTCAACGGACTGCCATTGGCATACCGCAAGAGCTGTGCCTCGCTACGCGGACCACCGTCGCCGCGCTCGTCCCAATGCGCCAGCAGATGGCGCATCAGCGTCGGCGACACCGGCAGCCAGCGCAACGTGCCGCCCTTCTCGCGCAGCAACACCACACACTGCTTGACATCCAGATCGCAGCGCCGAACATTCAGGGCGCCGCCGCGACGGCAGGCCGTCTCGGTGTGAAAGCGCAGCAGCAGGCTGTCGAGTGCGGGATCGTTACCAGTGGTCGCCGCCACCTCGTTGATCTCCGCCAGCCGGTCTTCGCGCAGGGCGCGCCGGGCACTTTCCTGCCGCTTGGGCTTGGCAACCTTCGCTGCCGGGTTCTCCGCCTCGCTCAGATATCCGTTGTCCACCGCGTTCCGATACGAGCAGCGCATCGCCGCCACGTAATTCTCCTCGGCGCCGGTACCGCCGCGACCATTGCGGCGGATGACCCGCCCCGCCCGCAGTTGCTTTCCCAGTTGGGTGATCTCTAACGGTGTGGGCTCATCCAACCGGCGTGTACCCCACTGCTCCACCACCCGATTCCAGTACGAGCCGTACGCCTTCAGCGTGCCCACCGAGGTTGCCGCCGCGACCTGCGGCACGAACTCGGCGAATGTCGGCACCGTAGGCCGCGCCGCCACCGCACCGGCGATCAGATCCTCCGGCGACAATCCGAGCTTGCCCAGGAGGAGAAGCGCGGCGTCTACCTCCGGCTGCCATTTCCCACCAGATCAGTCATGACGCTTCACCGCTGAAGACCTCGGCATGCGCCCGGTTGATCATCGCGTCCAACGCTGCCGGAGGATGGATCACCACACGCCCCTGGTGCGCATCAGCGATGAGCAGCACCCGGGAGCCGTGCGTCAGCCCGCACCAGCGGCGAATCCCGACTGGCACCAGTACCCGGCACTGCCAGCCGAGCCGCCACGAACCCGCATCATCGGCGGTGACAACGACCAGGCCACCCTGTTCCTTCACGGTGACCCGCGTGCCTGAGGTCCACGTAAGCGTCGTCACCACAGGTTGCAGAGCGATCCGGCCGCGCCCCTCGACAACCGCCACGGCATAGTCGGTCGACTCTTCCCGCACTGCCGGGAGCCGCGGAACCGCTACCCGCCGGGAAGAACCCGTAGCCGAGCGGACTCCGGCGGAACCCGGCCGGGCGGGAAGGACCAACGGCCTCACCACGCCGGCGGTCAACATAGCCACCCCACCACATGGGGAGCCAGAAAGCTCGGAGTCGCGACGTCAATCGGCCGAGTCCGGCCGCGTCGCAAGAGCGTGAAAGCTACCTGTTCAAGTAGCTGAATACGTGGCACCAGTGCCACAGGTTGGTGTCCGAGGATCAACACCAGAGACAAACACACGATGATCGCGGCCAGTGAGCTGCTCTGTGGCCGGTGACAGGCGAGATGCTGCGGCGCTGCTCGCGAGGCGGCATGGTCGAATCACCCGTTCGAAGCGGTCGTGATCGGTGAGTACGATCGGGCGTTCGTCTTCCGCCAGGCCTTGAGATCATCCCGGACCTGAATGCTAGCGCCCGTTCCATGCAAGTCGATGGGCGTCTACCTCTTGGCCGCGGGTATGTGGGTTCCGCGTATCCGAGCGCGTGATCTTCGCTGCTGTTGGATGATCGGTGGGCGGCGGAGGGAGGCGTCAGTGCGGGCTCATGTGGCGGGGGAATCGTCGGTCGACACACTGGCCGACGTGTCCGCGACGGCCCCGCAGGCTGCCGCGCGGCTCGACGCGGCGCTGCGGGCGATGGAGACGATCGCTCCCGCCCGGTACCGGGAGATCGCCGGACCGGCTGTCCGGGCCGAGCGGCTCGCCGCCGAGCTGGACCGGCCGGACCTGGTGATCCGTGCCCGGCTGGCCCGGGCCGACGTCCTCGCCGTCGACGGCGACATGGCGGCGGCGGGTCGGATCGCGCATGAGGCGCTCGCGTGGAGCACCGAACATGGCGGCGCCTACCTGGTCGCGCGCAGCCACCGCCAGCTCGCACTTTTCTTCTACCACGTGGGCGACGCCGCTGAAGCGCTTGCGCACGCAGTGCAATGCGTCGCGCACACCGGCGAGGACGCGCCACCGCAGGTCCGCGCCAGGCACTTGTCGACACTGGCCGTGATGCTCGACGTCAACGGCTCGCAGGCCGAGGCGCGCCGACGCTTCACCGAGGCGCTCGACGTCGCCGGTACCCTCGATGATCCCGAACTGTCCCTCCAGATCCTCAACAACCTCGCCTACACCGAGTACAGCTGTGGCCATCTTGACCGGGCGCAGGAGCTGATCGAGCGGATGCGGGCTTACGGAATCCGGCTGGCTGCCACCGAGCTGGACACGATCGCCCGCGTCGAGCTCAGCCGAGGCCGGTACGCCGAGGCCGAGGCCACGCTGCGCCCCGTCCTGGAGGGCGCCCGGGACGACCTGCTGGACGAGGGCAAGGCACTGGCCGAGTGCCTGCTGACCGCCGCGGAGGCCCAGCGTCTGCGCGGCGCCGTCGCGGTGGCGCAGGCCACCCTCGACCGGGCGGCCCGATTCTGCGACGAGCGCCAGCTGGCGGCGGCCCGGGCCCGGGTACGCGAGGAGCAGGCCCGCCTGTACGCGGCCACCGACCGGTACCGCGAGGCGTACGAAGAGTTCCAGCGGTTCCACCGCGAGACCCAGGCACTGCAGTCCGCCGAGCGAGAGGCCCGCGCCCGGGCGCTCCAGGTCGTCTTCGAGATCGAGGAGGCCCGCCGGGAAAGCGTGCGCTTTCGGGAGCTCGCCCTGCGCGACGCTCTCACCGGGCTGCACAATCGCCGTTTCGTGGACGATCGGCTCGGGGAGCTCTTGGAGCGCGCGGCGGCCGAGCGGCTGCCGGTGTCGGCGGCCCTGGTCGATCTGGACCACTTCAAGCGCATCAACGACACGCTCGCGCACGCGGCCGGTGACGCTGTGCTCCAGGAGGTCGCCCGGCTTCTCGCCGCCGCGGCGGCGGAGGACGAACTCGTCGCCCGGCTCGGCGGCGAGGAGTTCGTCCTGGTCCTGCCTGGTGTCGACGCCGACGAGTCGGTGCGGCGCTGCGAGCGGCTGCGCCGCTCGATCGCCGGGCACGCGTGGCGCCCGATCACCGGCGACCTGCCGGTCACCGCCAGCATCGGCGTCACGACCGTGGCGGACGGCGCCAGCACGCCGTCGGCATTGCTCGCCGCGGCGGACCGGAATCTGTACGCGGCCAAGCGCAGCGGCCGCAACCGAGTCGTGGCCGACCCCGCCTGAGGGGACCGGCGCAGTACCTCCTTCTCGCACGGCTCGGCCGGCAGGACGGATCCGCAGGGCGAAGAAGCGCCTGGACAGCGTGTCAGCGGCCCGGTAACCGGTGCCGTCGGCTGTGGGCAGCCGTTCCCGCCAGTGCACGAGTACGGCCTGCTCGGCGCCGTGGTCGAGGGCGAGGTCCTTGATACTGCGGGCCGGATGCGGATATCGCGGCGTGGGATGTTTCCCGATCCCGGTATAGGTGGCCTCGACAGGGTCGGCGTGACCGGGCTGGGCGGTGGTGCTCGAGGTGGTCGCCACGACGTAAGAGATACCGCGGTCGGTCAGGCCCTGCGCGGTGAAGTTGCGGTTGACCAGGTCCGGCGCCGGCGTGTGCCGGGGGTCCTGCTTCGTTGAGCCGCCGCGCCAGCCGCGCCGCAGGAACGCCCTTGCCAGCCCCGCCAGCTCATCAGCCGCTCGACCCGTCGCGGCCGACCCGGATGCCGTCGCGGCGCAGCTGCCGGTGTACCCGGTCGGCGCCGTAGGTGTGCCCGGAGGGCTTCCCAGATCTCGTGGATGTTGGACAGCAGGCCCAGGTCGACCAGGTCCCGGTCGCTCGGCTGTTCGGCCTGGCGCACTCACTGGTGTTAGGCCGATTCGGCGATGTTGAGAACCCGTAGAAGGAGCGCGACCGCGAAGCGGTCACGGTGTTCGTCGATGAACCTCATGACCGTCGCCGACCGGGCCCGCGACTGCGTGCGGCCGATGCTGCTCAGCCCGTCAACCTGGTCGACGATCGGTTCGGTCACTGTGCGCATCTCCTCAAGATCAAGATCCGTCGTTATTTGTACAGTCCGTCGTGAGTGGCACACCGGCGTCATCCGGCCGCTTCCGCTGCGTGTCTACGCGAATGCCGCTGTCCGAGTCAGGATGTAGCCGAATCCATTCTCACGAACCGAATTCTTGACGGAATCTGGATAGTCGATGCGTTTACGAGTCCGCGCGGCTGAACACAGTGGCCTATCGTCTAGACCTGTACCTGATGTTCGGCGGTTGGTCGAATGCGTCGTGCCACCGTGGGCTTTGCAGCGGTAGGGACGACGCCAGTGGTTGATGCCAGTGCTGCGCTCGACGAGAGGCAGCCCGCGGAGGAGGAACTTGGATGCGCGGGCGCGTCAGGTCAGGAGACGACCAGTGAGCGTTTTCTGGCTAATAGGTTTCCAAGACTGGGTTGAGGGCTTGACCGCTACTGTCGTCGCCGCACCAGACCGTGGCGACGTGACCATCAGGTTGTGCGGGAGTATCGACCGGCAATCATGTGCGACTGTCAGCGAGACGCTTCTCAGGGCCTTGGCGGCCCACGCCGCCAAGCGGGTCGTCCTCGACCTGGCGAGAGTCGACTTCTGCGACGTCGCAGGCATACGGGCGCTGGTTGCCGCCCATCGTCATGCTGCTGCCGGTGGCGTTACGTGTTCGATCGAGAATCCACAAGAACACATCCGTTGGCTTTTCGCGGCCACGGGCACAGCGACTATTCTGGAAGTAGCTGGTGGCTGACCGTCCGCGTCTGTGCAGAATTCGGCGAGCCAGCGGTTCCCGGCGCAACGGGCTGTCGGCCGCTGCTGGTGACCAGCAATGCGATGCTCACGTGGCGACGGTTGGCGCCCGGCCAGGCCGCGATGGCGCCGTCGCGGATGCTCAAGCCGGGATCCGGGACGAGCAGGTCCTCGGCGACGTCGTGCACGACGCCCAGTCCGTGACACCGTGGGCAGGCGCCGGCCGCGGTGTTGGGGGAGAACGCCTCGGCCTCCAGCCGCGGGACGTGTTCAGCGGTCCTTTTCGTCAAGCCAGCCGTCGGGTTCGGGATGGTATCCGTAGGCGGCGGCCCGTACCGTTTCCTCGTCTTCCATCCCGGAACCGATCGCTCCGCCGACGGTTGCCAGGGAACTGATGAGCCAGGCGAGCGTCAGGTAGTCGGTGGCTTGAACCGGCCGTTGCAGGCTCTGTTGCAGCATGGATGTGTCTATCAGCAGCGCCGCGGCAAGCGCCGTTCCGACCAGGAGGACGACATAGGACGCTGCGGTCGCCAAGGCGAGGGTGAGCACCGTGCCCAGGTTGAACAACCGGGCAAGCTCGGCGGATGTCTGCCGGTCTGGTTTCTCCCACAAGTCATGCGCGATGATCAGCCAGGCCACCAACGCGGTCAGACCGAGCAGCATGATCACCGTGAGGCGCAGCGGGCCCAGTGTGTCGCTCATCCTCCAGATGGTGCTGTTGGTGAGCGAGAACGCGGCTGTGCCGAACGCGCCGACGAGCAGCTTGGACAGGCCCAGAAGGGCGCGTCCCGGGCGGTTCGCGCGAATCATCCCGGTCAGCAGCCGTGCCCGGCCGGTCAGCGGGGAGGCGACGTAGCGCAGTTCCCCGACGTCGTTGTCGCCGGCCAAGCGGTGGACGACGGTGACCCGGCTCGCCAGCTCGGCCGGTTTCCATTCGGCCGGTGGCAGTCGCTGGTCGCAAGTGTCGGTGAGCAGCCGGCTCATGAGGTCCGGGACGACTGCGCGGACGGTGTGCAGCTGGCGCAGTCCGAGCGCGGGTAGGGACACCATCGCGACTCGGCGCTGGGCGGAGGTCTGCGCGACCAGCGGCACCCCGTCGGCGTGCAGCGGTAGGTCGGTCAGGCAGATCGCGACGTCCCAGCCGTCGTCGGTGCGCCGCCGGGCGAGATCGTCCAGTAGCCCCTCGGCGCCGCTGTCGCGGCGCGGCGCCACGTCACCCCAGCCTTGCTGGACGCTCCACTGCACGTCGGCGCCTACCCGGTCGGCGAGCCGTTCGGCCAGCTCGCGGCAGAGCCGCGCGGTGACCCGGGCCGGGTGGTCCGGCGGAGTGGCCACCAGTCCCACGACGATCTCCGGACGATGCTCGTCACTGCGGGTCATCGGCGGCTCCTCTCCGGCAGCTGAGCCCTGTCCCGGTTGCGGTCCTGTCCCAGGGCGCGTACGGCCGGTTTACCCCGTTTGCACTTGCGGTCAACCGCGCGGTTCCGCTTGGCGCGTGATCGCTCGCCCGATACCGAGAACAGCGGTTCGGGTGATCGGCATCGAGCGGGTCGGACGTGCTCTGCAACCAGAGCCTTTGTGGCTAACTCCGCAAGGAGCTGCGGGGAGAAACTCCGTACTGGGCGCGGTATTCGGCGGCGAAGCGGCTCATGTGGGTGAAACCGTAGCGGTAGGCGATCTCGGTGACGGTGTGCCGCGCCGGATCGCCGTGACGAAGGTCGTCGTGGACACGAGCGAGACGCACCTTCCGCAGGTAGGTCATGGGCGGCATCCCGATATACCGCCGGAAACCTTCCTGCAGGCTTCGGACGCTCACGCCGGCGATGGCGGCGAGGTCAGCGGCGGTGAACGGCTCGCCCGGCTGCGCCCGGATGGCTTCGACGACGCGCCGGACCGCGCCGGGCGCCGCCGTCACCGGGCTCGGGCGCTGCATCCGGTCGCGATACGGGTGATCCGTGGCGCTCAACAATCCCGCGATCAGGGCTTCCTGCAGCCGGGCCCCGGCCACAGGGTTGTGCAGCAGTCCTTGAGGCTGGGCGGCGTCGGCGGCCATCAGCCGGACGAGGCGTAGCCAACTGGCGCCCGGTCCACGGGTGACGTCGATAGTCGGGCCGAGCCTGATCGGCGAGCGGACCGGTGCGTCGAGCAGGCTGGCGAGTTGCTCCTCCAGCGCCGCGCGATCAATCTTCACGGCCAGCAGCCGGCAGTCGCCGTCCCATCTCTCCAGGCTGGTGTCGCCGACGGGTTGGAAGACCGCCGCGGTTCTCGCCGTGGCCTGCCGGGGCGCATCGCGGCCTTGCCGCCAGGCCAACGAACCCGTCATCGGCAGGTTGACGTGATACGCGCCGAGTTCACCGAACCGGATCTTCACATCGGTGCCGAACTGCAGGTCGCCGAGGGTGACAGTGCCGGACGGGGTGACATCGAAACGAGTCTGCCAGCAGTGCCTCCAGGAGAGCACGTCCACGAAACTCGAGTAGTAATAGCGGCCCAGGAACGCGCGTGCCTGATCTACGTCACCAGAGGCATGAGTCACGACCGGCACCATCGCAGCATGACACCCCCAGGGTGTCATCCGCCACCACGCACGGCAGCGCGGTGTCCTCTGCACACTGGCGGCGCTCCGGCGGGTTTAGGTAGTTGTCTGGGGGTACCCCGGCAATATGGGCCGTGCACCGGTCCGGTGTGCGACCGGCACGCGTGGCCGGGCGCGATTCGGATGCGGAGGCTATCCGTGACTCGACCGGCAACCCGAGAAGCGGTGAGAGACCGGCAGGACCAGATGCGGCGGCGTGGCCGCGGACTCGGCTGGATGAGTCTCGGTCTGGGCGTGGCGCAGGTGGCGGCCCCGGACATGGTGCGCTCGATCAGCGGCGTGGACGACTCCCCGACGTCGCGGGCGGTAGTGCCGCTGCAGGCCACTCGAACGAAGGACACCGGTTCCGTGCCGACGGCGCGGGGCACCCGCGAAGGAGGACCCGTGGAATTGACGGCAACGACAACCATCCGCAAACCCGCGTCGGAGGTCTACGCATTCTGGCGCGATCTGGAAAACCTCCCGACATTCATGGCGCACCTCGAACAGGTCCGCACCACAGGCGACCGGACCAGCCGCTGGGTCGCCGGCGCCCCGTTCGGCAGCAATGTGGAGTGGAACGCGGAGATCACCGACGAGGCGCCCGGCGAGAAAATCGCGTGGCGCTCGACCGGACACGCCGACGTGCCGAACACCGGCACGGTGCGGTTCCTCCCCGCCCCGGACGGTGTCAGCACCGAGGTACACGTCGCGCTGACGTACGACATTCCCAGCGGCGCGATCGGCAAGGCGGTCGCCAAGTACTTCGGCGAGGAGCCCCACCAACAGCTCGACGACGACCTGCGCCGGCTCAAGCAGGTCCTGGAGACCGGCGAAGTGGTCCGCTCCGACGGCGCGCCGTGGGGCAAGCGGGCCCGCAAGGAATTCCCGCAGCGTCCGGCGCAACCGCTGTCGGACGCCGAGCTCGCGAAGGGAGCGGACGCATGAGGGCGAACACCTGGGCGGGCCGCAACAAGGTCGCGGTTCGTGACGTGCCGGACCCGAAGATCCTGAACAAGCGTGATGCCATCGTACGGATCACCTCCACCGCGATCTGCGGCTCGGACCTGCACCTGGTCAACGGGTATGTGCCTACCATGCAGGACGGCGACGTCATGGGACACGAGTTCATGGGTGAGGTGATCGAGGTCGGCCCGGGCGTCGACTCCGGTCGTCTGCGGGTCGGGGACCGGGTCGTGGTGCCGTTCCCGATCGCTTGCGGCGCCTGCGCGGCCTGCGCCGCCGAAATGTACTCCTGTTGCGAGAACTCCAACCCGAACGCCGGGATCGCCGAGAAGATGTTCGGTCACCCGGTCGCCGGGATCTTCGGCTACTCGCACCTGACCGGCGGCTTTGCCGGCGGTCAGGCACAGTATGCGCGGGTGCCGTTCGCCGACGTCGGCCCGCTCAAGATCGAATCCGATCTGAGCGACGAGCAGGCGCTGTTCCTGTCCGACATTCTGCCCACCGGCTACATGGGCGCTGAGATGTGCGACATCCAGCCCAGCGACGTGGTGGCGGTGTGGGGCGCCGGCCCGGTCGGGCAGTTCGCCATGGACAGCGCCCGGGTGCTGGGCGCTGCGAAGGTCATCGCCATCGACAAGGAGCCGTACCGGCTGCAGATGGCCGAACGAGCGGGCCACACACCGGTGAACTTCGAAGAAGTCGACGTACGGTCCGCTCTGCTGGAACTGACCGGTGGACGCGGACCCGACAAGTGCATCGACGCGGTCGGCCTGGAGGCTACCCACGGCAGCGCGCACATCGCCGCGTACGACAAGATCAAGCAGGCCGTACGGTCGGAGACCGATCGCCCGCACGCGCTGCGCCAGGCCATCATGTCGTGCCGCAGCGGCGGCGTGGTCTCCGTCATTGGCGTGTACGGCGGCCTGCTCGACAAGTTCCCCGCCGGCGCCTGGATGAACCGGTCCTTGACCCTGCGCACCG